>JARLJR010000085.1 GCA_031291095.1 Legionella sp.
GAGAAAGAGCGCAGATACTTTCAGGGTCCGAGTGAAATACCACTCAACAAGAGACCGAATATATGCCTGCATCTCAACCAATTTTGCTAAAAAATAGTGAACTTTTCCTTGCAAAACCGTAGGGTCCATATATGCTTCACTGCATTCGCAATGACGGCATTTTATTTACTTTTAAAATAACATACCCTGAACGTATTAAGCACTCAATGAAAACCTAAGACAAAAACTCTTTACTTAACTCTTTAAACTCAGGGGTTCCTGCCTTTCTTATCCACTCAAAAAATACCATTTCTGAAGTAATTAATTGAACACCTGCTTGCTGCATACGTTTCAAGCCATATTTTATATTTTGCGCTCCTCGAGCACTGACCGCATCAACAACAACAAAAACATCAAAACCATGCTCTTTCATTTCCAAAGCAGTTTGCAGCACACACACATGCGCTTCCATTCCGATTAGAACTAATTGTTTTTTATTAAATTTTTTAAGTCGTTGTGCATAATTTGCATCACTCATGCAAGAAAAATGAACTTTATCAATGCATTCTTGCGAATCGAAATACTCCTTAAGTGGAGCAACCGTTGCACCAAGACCTTTGGGATATTGTTCACTGACTAAAATTGGAACTGACAGTTTGTGGGCTAGTTTTAAAAGCCACTCACATTGAGAAATGAGAGCCTCACTGTTGATTACAGCAGGGGTAAGTTTTTCTTGAACATCGATTAATAATAACAATGACTCTTCTTTATTAAGTAACATCCCTATCTCCTTAAATAATTAGCACGTCCCCAAAATAATTGGTCCGTCATCCCGAACGCAGTGAGGGACCTCCTGTATGCGGCACCTTACTTATTGTGCCACACGCAGGAGAGCTTCAGTCGTAAATTACTCAGAATAACGTGCGTTAAGCTGGCAGGGGAAAAACTATATTATGCTCCAGCAATATCAATAGTTTTCATAGCCACATCCATTTGCTTATTTCCACGCTGTACTGAGACAGTAATTTTTTCACCAACCTTAATATCAGTCAACAAATTATAGAGCTCATCATAATTATTAACTGAGTGACCATTAAGAGCAACAATCACATCACCTATTACCGTGCGCCCCCATGAGTCACGATGTGTGCCTTGCAAATGCGCTTGTGATGCCGGTGTACGCGGAAGGACCTCTGCCACCAATATGCCTTTGCGTACACCTAAACGATGCGCAACATTAGGTGCAACACTGTGAATACCAATTCCAGATAATACAACACGTCCATGCCTGATAATTTGCGACACAATGCGTTGAATATCATCCGCAGGTACAGCAAATCCAATTCCTGCCGAAGCCCCTGTGCGAGAATAAATCATGGTATTCAAACCGATTAATTGTCCAGCACTATTTAATAATGGGCCACCAGAATTACCTGGATTAATTGGCGTATCCGTTTGGATCATATTACGAATAGTCACGCCACCAATACCTGGAACTTGTCTACCTAATGCCGAGATAACCCCTTTAGATAAACTGTGATCTAAACCATAAGGATTACCGATTGCAATGGCCTTTTGTCCAACAATCAGATCGACAAGATGCACAATTTCAAAAGGTTTAAATGATTTTAGCGTCGATAAAGCATTCGGTGATTTAACTTGTAATACCGCAATATCTTTACGTGGCTCAGAACCAACTACTCGTGCCGGAACTGTCATATTACCCAAAGTAATAGCCAGTTTATCCGCACCTTTAATTACATGATAATTAGTAACGATATGACCTTTGTCATCCCAAATGATTCCTGAACCAGAACCATCAGGAACCTGCATTTTCTTGAAAGAATAATGATTAGTCACAGTTGCCAAACGATGAACATAGACCACTTTGGGTGATGCTTGTTGAAATACTTGTACCGTATTTTGTTCATCTGGAAGAAGTGCATTGACATTCACGCTGTACGCAGGAACAGCCAAAATAGCACCTAAAATAAATCCTAAGCGATGTTGCCTCATTGTTGTAATACTCCACAGCAATTATAAAATTGTATGCATCCCTTTAATGCAACGAGAGATTGTATTATACATTGGGCAAAATGTCACCATTTGGCTTAAAAGCGCAACTTAATCCTCGATTATATGGCAAAAGAAATGGACGTATTTTTAACCTCGCTTCCCTGGCCATGTTGTTCATCAAGTGCCTGACGATGCAGATTAGAGTGCTCTTCAGGATTGTTAATCTCATTTTCTGTACGCTCTACCTCTTGTCTGGCACTATGTTCCACTCGGGTTTGCACCACAGCAATACTAGGTAAGGCGGCCCCAGCCCCAAAAAATTGCATTAAAAACTGTATGGGCGCCATCAGCATGTCTTTAAACGACATGGTACCTGCATCAATAAGCTTCACGGCAACCACTTCGGTATTATCAATATGACGTAAATAAACTTTCTCTAATAAAGCAGAATGTTGCTTGTAAATATTATCCAAATTGACGTTACTCGCTTTTTCCTGGTTTAACAGATACCTCTCAAAATCGGCATGTGTATCCCATAATATAGCCCTTCGCTTTTGTAACAATAGCAATTCATTGTCATAAAATGCGATTTTTTTATCAACTTCATCTCTTAATTTATCACACATCAATTTACGTTCTGGAGAAACCTCCCCACTAGAAATGATAACCCCAGACTCTTTAAGAGTGGCTTGCGCATAACGCTCGATGAGCTCAGTTTTTTTATTTAAAAGCTCTTCGATTTGATTATCCAAATACTTAATCGCATCCTTGTTTTCACCAAGCATTTGATAGTGTGCCGTAAAACGTTTTTCATTTTGCATTTGTATTCGGATTTTCTCTAACTCACTGGCTTCCTGTGCTAATGCCCTACTTTGTGCCTCATCATTTAATTTTTTATCTCGACTTAATAATAATTGTCTGATGAACGCAGATGCAACCATCACTGTCCCAAATACTGCTGCACAAATAAGCCCCATAACCATCGGATCCATAATCCACTCCCTTACTGATACAAATGAATCAATTGAGTATGTATTTCAACTGCAAAATACTCATTAAACTGATGAAACGAATCAATCAAGGGCCATTGCTCAGATTGATTACTAATGCGAGTCATCGCAGTTGAAAATATCGGCTGATAATGACTTTTAATAAAGGGCTTAATTTCCGTTAAATTGGAAAAGTTCTTCACCATCACCGTTGCATTTTCTTCTAAATTAGATAAGTGCACTCGTTCAATTACTTCAATCAGCTCATTTTGGCCTTCAGCGGTTGATTTTAACCAATCAAGTAATGCCGCCCGGGGTTTGAAGAGCAGTAATTGTTTCCCTTCTTCGATGGAAGGTTCCATCAAAATAATATGGTTGTGCAATTCAAATCGGAAACAACAAAGAAAATCTAAAAAGTTAGTTTCAATCTCAGAATGAACACTGTCCCCTAACCAACGAGAAATTTCATGACGAAACATTTCAGGGAAGCGTTTTTCTATTTCATTAAGAAGCGCATCATCAGAGGCTTGTTTTGGAATAGTGTAGGCTGTATTGTCGATTTGCAATAAACGCAGATCGGGTAATTTGATCTCTGGTAGTTGTGACGCCAGAAATGATAAAAAAACAGCCGTAGGCTTTAAGACTATTATTTCATATGATTTTTGGCGCATAATTATCTCCTTATTTTGTATCTTTCTACATAAATCACAAAAAAAGCCCCCTTTCTGCGATGAATTTTTATCCACAGATGAGGGGACTTTTAATAGTATTTAGCTGGGTCCTAGGGTTTGTTGACATTTCCTGATAGTAGAAATGTAAACAGGCCTTAATAAAACGATAGACCATGGACCGAGAGTTCGCGAATAAATTTTAAAATTTTTTCCGCATCGTGTTCAGGTATTAATCATATTAAAATTAAGATATTATCTTGGCTGATTAACTAGACCATGATTTAAGTGAATAATTTACCTGAGCAATTTAGCAAACCTTTGCTTGAATGGTTTGCTAGCCATGGGCGTAAAAACCTGCCCTGGCAATTACCACGTAGCCCTTATCGAGTGTGGATTTCTGAAATTATGCTGCAACAAACGCAGGTACAAACAGTTATCCCCTATTTCGAACGATTTATGGCACGTTTTCCAAGTATTAACGATTTAGCTCAGGCTCATGAAGATGAGGTCCTGTCCCTATGGTCGGGATTAGGTTATTACAGTCGAGCACGTAATCTTCACCGTACCGCTCAAATTATTGCTTCGGAGTATCAAGGAATTTTTCCTGATCAACTTGAACTGGTTCATGCATTGCCAGGAATTGGTGCCTCAACAGCAGCAGCCATTTTATCGCAAGCATTTAATCAACCTACGGCAATTTTAGATGGGAATGTTAAACGAGTTTTAACGCGTTTTTTTGCCATTAAGGGCCATCCTGAACAAGCTGCAATTAAAAAGCAATTATGGCAACTTGCCGATGCATGCATGCCTCAAGAACAGTGCGCGGATTACACTCAAGCGATTATGGATCTAGGAGCTACCTGTTGCACCACTAAAAATCCTGATTGCCAGCATTGCCCCGTACAAGATCATTGCTTGGCATTAAAATATAGAGAACAGCATTTATACCCTACCAAAAAAGTAAAAAAACCTGTGCCTGTGCAGCAACAACAGTTATTGGTTTTATGCAACCACGAAAATAAAATCTATTTGGAAAAAAGACCGCCCACAGGGCTATGGGGTGGTTTATGGTGTTTACCTAGTTTAGATGAAGGCAAGTGCCCCCTTGATTTTATCCAGATGGAATATGATTTAAACGGTGAATCACCTCAGCATTTAATTGCATTTAAACATCGTTTTAGTCATTTTCTTTTGGAAATAAATGCGCTGCGGATTAAAACTAAAGCATTAGGAACGAAGTTGGCTGAGCCTAAAGGTCAGTGGTTTGCAAAAGAACATTTAAGTTCGTTGGGATTAGCTACGCCGACGAGCAAGATTTTGTCTTTATTAGATTAATAATAAATCTAATACGTAGGCTGGGCTGTTAAAGCCCAGCAAATCCGGTCCGCACCACTCCCAATGTTGGCCTTGCAGCAGCCCAGCCTACATAAAGAAGCACAGATCGTTTTCCCCTCTGTTAATAAACCTTCGGATTTACCACTGGGGTATTCATATTCCCATCCAGAATTTTCGCCGCTACTATTGCATCAGGCTGCCCTGCATTTGCCGCAGCCGTGATCCAAAACCATGCTTTTTTACGATCCTCAACCACACCCTTGCCATAATAATACATATAACCAACAGCATATTGCGCATCACGCTGACCTTTTTTAGCTTCTGGTTTCAAACGTATAAATGCTGTACGATAATTCTCAACACGAAAATTAGTAATACCCTCGCGTAAATTGGTGGTGCTTGTCAGACATGCAGCTAATGCAGGAATAAACAGTACAACAATTAATAATTTTAAGGCATGTCTCATCTAATCTATTCCCCTTTTAAAGGCTTAACTACCGGCTCAAAGGTTAATTCATTTTTGGGTAAACTCAAACTTTCCAAAGCACCCTGACGCTCAACAAGTACCCCATTGGCCGTAATTCGTTTAATTACTGCATCACCAGGGATGGTATCACCTATTTTATAGGTCTTCTCTTCCCCATTTGCAGCACGAATGATCACTTGTGAGTTATCCATATTACCAGCAAATAGGATTCCTACCAAAGTAACATTTAACATGGATTTTTTGACGCTACCATCACTTAAATCATTGGAAACATAAACACCAAAAAGGGATGCCTTGATAATGGCATTAAATGAATCATCTTTCTGAGCAATTGGGATCGATCTATTCCCCACTTCAGGTACTATTTGTGCTTTAATTGGCGAAAATTTTAGTGAAAAAAATTCGAGAATAATCAATAAAGAAAAAAAAGCGATTAAAGCAATGGCAATCCATTGTGCATATTTGCCTGACCATAAATAATGAAAATCAACCTTCATAGTTTCCTAAGCCTTGGATTAAACGCGGTTTCAAGATAAGAATCGCATAAAATCGAAAGAAATCAAAATTATTGAGGCAAAAATGCCTCAAAAGCCATGGATTTAAGGGTAAAGACTTCCATTCATTCGAAATTTAGCATCAATTGATACCTTGCTTAGAGGAAATTACCCCACTAGAATACAGACCATCATCTATAAGGAATATATTGAATGAAAAAGAATCACTTCGATACACGAGCTATTCATGCGGGCCAAGAGCCATGCCCAAGTACCGGCGCAGTCATGACTCCTATTTATGCAACATCTACTTACCGACAAAGTGCGCCTGGAGTGCATCAGGGATATGAGTATTCTCGCACGCAAAATCCTACACGTGCAGCTTATGAAGGCTGTATTGCGAGCTTGGAATCAGGTCAGCGTGGTTTTGCTTTTGGCTCGGGAATGGCGGCAATAAATACTGTGATCGACTTGCTCGATGCAGGAGACCACGTGATTGCTACAGACGACCTTTATGGTGGTTCTTTTCGTTTATTCGATAAAGTGAAAACACGCACCTCCAACTTATCTTTTTCTTTTGTAGATATGACTGACGCGCGCAACATTGAAGCCGCAATTACGCCTAAAACGCGTTTAATCTGGGTAGAAACCCCTTCCAATCCCATGCTAAAGCTGGCTAATTTGCGTGAAATCGCAGCAATTGCAAAACGCCATAACCTAATTACAGTAGCTGACAACACCTTTGCAACCCCCTGGATTCAACGTCCAATTGAATTGGGATTTGATATAGTGCTGCATTCAGCAACGAAATACTTAAATGGTCATTCCGATGTAATTAGTGGTGTCGTTGTTGTTGGCGATAATGCAGAACTCGCCGATCGTGTTGCATTCTTACAAAATTCCTGTGGAGGCATTGCCGGCCCATTTGATAGTTTTTTAGTGCTCAGAAGCCTAAAAACCCTGTCCTTACGTATGCAAAGACATTGTGAAAATGCGGAACATCTAGCAAACTGGCTAAGCGCTCATCCTAAAGTAAGGAAAGTAATCTATCCAGGTCTTACTAGTCATCCCCAACACCAATTAGCTAAAGAGCAAATGCAAAGTTTTGGCGGCATGATTTCCATGGTAATCGACGGTGGTATCGAAGAAGCTAAACGATTTTTATCCCGTTGTGAATTATTCACCCTTGCTGAGAGTCTGGGTGGAGTTGAAAGCTTAATCGAACATCCAGCGATTATGACGCATGCCTCTATTCCACCAGAGCAACGCAAAATCTTAGGTATTGAAGATGGCTTTATTCGCCTTTCTGTAGGTATTGAGCACGTAGAAGATTTACAAGCTGATTTACAAAACGCCTTAACTTAAGTAACACCTATGCCATCAAAAGCGTACACGTCATCCTTCGTCGTAAACTCCTCAGGATGACGTGTAGGGGGAAACATCTTATCTTTATAGGAAAAACATATGCATATGTTACAAACCATTATTGAACAAGCCTTTGAGCAACGCCAAACGTTATCCATGAGCACTGCAACTCCTGAGCTCATTGCGGCAGTGAATGAAGTACTTTCTTGCCTGGATAGTGGCCAGTACCGTGTTGCAGAAAAAATAAATGATGACTGGGTTGTGCATCAATGGATTAAAAAAGCCGTCCTTTTATCCTTCAAATTATTCCCTAATCAAATTATCGATGCCGGATTTTGTCAGTTTTATGACAAAGTCCCACTAAAGTATCAAGGTTATAGCGAAGCGCAATTTCAACAGACTGGTGTCCGTGTTGTACCTCATGCCATGGTGCGCAAAGGCGCTTATATTGCTAAAAACAGTATCTTAATGCCCTCCTATGTTAATGTTGGCGCCTATATTGACGAGGGTGTAATGGTTGATACTTGGGCTACCGTTGGTTCCTGTGCGCAAATTGGTAAAAATGTACATCTTTCCGGAGGTGTTGGGATTGGTGGCGTATTAGAACCATTACAGGCAAATCCAACCATTATTGAAGATAACTGCTTTATCGGTGCGCGTTCCGAAGTGGTTGAAGGAGTCATTGTAGAGCGCAATTCCGTACTATCCATGGGTGTATATCTAGGACAAAGTACAAAAATCTACAATCGCCTGACAGGGGAAATTACCTATGGCCGCATTCCTGAAGGTTCCGTAGTTGTTGCCGGAAGCCTACCCAGCGAAGATAAAAGCCATAGCCTGTATTGCGCAGTGATTGTAAAACAGGTGGATGAAAAAACCCGGGCGAAAGTGAGCATTAATGAATTACTAAGAGCTAACTAAATTATGAGTAAAATAAAGGAACTCTTAGCTGAACTCATTAATTTCCCATCGATTACTCCAGATGATGCAGGATGTCAGGAATTTATGATTCAATTCTTGCAGAATGCAGGATTTAGTTGTGAACGGATGAATAATGGTCCTGTATCCAATTTTTTTGCCCTTTATGGAGACAGCGGCCCTTTATTAGTATTTGCAGGTCATACTGATGTAGTGCCCATCGGTGATGAGTCAAAATGGCATACGGATCCCTTTGTATTGGTAGACAAAGACAGCATGCTTTATGGCCGTGGCGTTGCGGATATGAAAGGCAGCCTTGCTTGCATGCTACTCATGGCAAAACGTTTCGTCGAGGCCTACCCTGCTTTTCCCGGACAATTAGGCTTCCTCATTACCAGCGGTGAAGAAGGTGATGATTATGATTTAGGAACGCCTTATGTTATGGAGCAATTGCAAAAACAGGGCCTTCATATTGATTATTGTATTGTTGGTGAGCCTTCCAGTACCGCTCATGTTGGGGACGTACTTAAAATTGGCAGACGAGGTTCGTTAAGCGCAAAAATATGTCTGCATGGCAAACAAGGACACGTAGCCTATCCTCATTTAGCAGAAAATCCCATTCATAAAATAAGCCCTGCGTTAGCTAAATTGGCCGCCATTCATTGGGATGAGGGTAATGCTTATTTCCCACCAACATCCATGCAAATAACCTCCATTAGCTCGGGTGGTCAGGCTCCAAACATCATTCCCGGTGAGCTTAATATGCACTTGAATTTCCGCTATTCTACAGAGCAAACTCAAGAGACCTTAAAAGAACAAGTCATAGCAACCTTTAATGAGTTTGGTCTTAGTCCTAGTATCAACTGGCGTTTAAGTGGAGAACCTTTTTTAACCTCTCAAGGTGCTCTATTAGAAAGTACGCAACAAGCAATTCTGGAGCAATCAGGCTTTACTCCTGAATTGTCAACCAGTGGTGGTACTTCTGACGGCCGTTTTATTGCCCCTTATGGTGTAGAAGTTATTGAATTAGGACCTGTTAATGCCACCATCCATCAAGTCAACGAATGTGTTTCTTTAATCGATCTGCATCAATTAGAGACACAATATTTTTCAATTTGTCAAAAACTACTACTTGACGCGAAGTAGAGCTATACTCCTACAAGAGGTATTTTAATACCTCTTGGGCTGGCCAGCAACACATTTACTTGTGAACCACCCGTAAACCAACACAGCCTCTTTTCTACACGAGGTCTTTTTATATGGAGATAATTATGAGTGGTTGCAGATTAAGCCCCGTAGGATTGGGTCTAGCTTTTGGTGTGCTTTGGGGCATAAGCATATTATTTCTAGGCTTAATTGCTACTTATTATGCTTATGGACATGATTTTGTTATATCAATGGGAAATTTATATCCTGGATATACTCCATCCATTAAAGGAAGTATTTTTGGGGCGATTATTGCGTTTATTGATGCCTTCATTATGGGTTTTATTATTGCATGGTTATACAATAAGTTTAGTAATTGCGGCTGTGCTTGTTGTGATAAAGGCGTGAAAGATAAACCAGCAGCTTAATAGCCTATTGCGGATTTCGTCATTGCGAGCCTTGGCGAAGCAACCCAGAACGATGCCTCGTTAATGCTCGATACTGGGTTACCTCACTGCGTCCGCAATGACGATGATTTTGTTGTTGATTTTCGCGACTTTTATATTTTCGCTAACTGCTAGTTCACTACGTGCCAACTTCCATCAGGTTGACGGCAAGCACTACCACGGAGAAGCTGGGTTCGTCCATCAATCCATGCTTTCGTAGTATATTCACGGCAAGGCAAGCGCTCATGATGGCGCTCATGATAGTAAGTTCGAGTAGGTTGAACGGTATAACGATATCCAGTATCTGGGTTTGACCAATTAACTGCTCTACCTGTTGGCGCAGTTTCTAATGCCCTTTGCATTTGCATTTGGTCTACTTTATCCATGCTTCTCCCAATTTGGCCGCCTAAAACAGCGCCAATAAGAGCACCACCAGCTGCTGCAGCAACTTTACCACCGCCGCTACCAAACTGGCTACCGAGCAATCCACCCACGACACCACCAGAAAGGGCGCCTATGCCTTCATTATTCACCCCGGCACAACCGACGAGTAAGAAAGACAAAGATAAGGATGCAACAGTTAACTTTTTCATGATTGTCACCAGATTTAAGGGTTAAAAAATCGACACCATTCTAGCACCCTGAGTGATTATGGTCCATATCCTTTTAACAAGGCCCTCTCTCTCGCCCTTATTGCCAAACATCGTCTCAACAGCGAATGGCCCAATCTACGAATGGCGCACGCGCTCTGAAATTTGACATAACAACTCATAGCCAGAAGTACCTGCAGCTTGGGCAATACGCTCTACTAAAATATGAGTACCCCACAATTCTACCGGAGCTCCGGGTTTGATATCAGGATGTTCCGTTAAATCAACAGCTAACATATCCATAGAAATACGACCTGCAATCGGAACTTCCCTATCTTGTACCCAAACTGGCGTATTCGCAGCAATATGGCGCGGATAACCATCGCCATAGCCTGCAGCAACAATACCAATCCGTGAAGGTTTGGAGCTACTCCAGACCCCACTATACCCTACTTGTGCAAAAGGTGGATTATCATAAACAGCACTAATCGCGGATACAAAACGCATTACAGGTACTAATCCCAGTTCGGTTGCTGTCTTATCAGCAAAGGGTGACACCCCATACAGCATGATGCCTGGTCTAACTACATCCGCATGCGTTTGCGGGAAAGAAATAATTGCTGCTGAATTGGCCATGCTACGCTGGCTAAAACCTGCTACGGAAATATTTTCAAAAAGAGAAATCTGCTGATAATTTTCCACACGCTCAGGCTCATCAGCACAGGCTAAATGAGTCATTAAACCGATGTCTTTATCCACCCAAGGACAAGCTTGTAACGCACTCATCACTTCTTGCAATTCATGAGGCTTAAAACCCAGGCGATGCATACCTGTATTTACTTTCACCCATAATTTAATCGGCTTATCCAATGGGGTATTTAATAACCACTGTACTTGGTGCGGCTGATGCATGACACAACCTAAGTGATATTCTGCAACCAGTTTAAATTCATCCGGGCTAAACACCCCTTGGAACAGAATACAGTGGGTACGACTTCCCAGGCGACGAATAACCATGGCCTCTTCAATACAAGCCACACCAAAAGCATCAACATGCCCTTCTAGCACAGGCACCACAGCATGGATGCCACAGCCATAAGCGTTGGCTTTGACCATAGTAATTATTTTTTTGCCTGGAGCAAATCGTCTTATTTGCGCCAAGTTATGCAGTAAAGCACTGGGATCAACAACCAAGTGGGTCGGTCTTGACACTATTCTAATACCCCTTGATAACCATTAAATGCCAAATCTTCAAATCGAGTATATTTACCAATAAAGGCTACATGTACCTTTCCAATAGGGCCATTTCTTTGCTTCGCAATAATGATTTCAGCGGTTCCTTTAGCAGGGCTGTCTTCGTTATACACCTCATCCCGGTAAATAAAGCAGATTAAGTCCGCGTCCTGCTCAATCGCACCCGATTCCCTTAAGTCAGACATTACGGGACGCTTATCAGCACGTTGCTCCAAACTTCGGTTTAACTGCGATAAAGCAATCACTGGCGTTTGCAATTCTTTAGCAAGCGACTTCAAACTGCGCGAAATTTCCGAGATTTCCGCAGTTCTGTTTTCGGCGTTAAAGCCAGGTACTTTCATGAGCTGCAGATAATCCACCACAATTAAGCCAACAGAACCATGTTCTTTGGCTATACGGCGCGAGCGCGCCCGCATTTCCGAGGGGCTTAACGCTGGGGTATCATCAATAAATAAAGACGCTTCAGACAACATATGCACTGCAGAGGTCACCCGTGGCCAATCATCATCATCAAGCTTCCCGGTTCTGATCTTGTGCTGATCAATACGTCCTAAAGAAGACATCATCCTCATGGCTAATGAGTCTGAGGGCATCTCCATTGAGAATACGATTACTGGCTTTCCAGATTTAATCGCGACATGCTCTGCCATGTTCATTACTAAGGTGGTTTTACCCATAGAAGGACGACCCGCAACGATAATCAAATCAGAGGGTTGTAAGCCCGAGGTCATTTCGTCTAAGTCACTCAATCCTGTAGCAAGCCCTGTGAGCGCATCACCATTGTGGTATAAGGCATCAATCTTCTCAACGGTACGGACTAAAATGGATTTAATATTCTCAGGACCACCATCGCCCCCAGTTTGCTCCCCGATTGCAAAGACCTTGGTTTCGGCCATATCTAATAACTCAGGCACTTCTCTGCCTTCAGGGTTATAGGCTGCATCAGCAATTTCCGTAGCCACCCCAATCAATTGTCTTTGTACGGATTTTTCTCGCACAATATCAGCATATGCGTTGACGTTCGCCACGCTGGGTGTGTTATTTGCTAATTCAAACAAATAAGCTTCACCGCCAGCATCATCCAGCTCATTATGAGACTTTAAAGTATCAAGAAGAGTGACTACATCAAAGGGTTGGTCTTTTTTGGATAATCCGGAAATTGCCCGAAATAAAATACGATGTTCCGTACGGTAAAAATCTGCCTCACACAGTTTAGTGCTAATTTTATCCCAAACCTGGTTATCCAGCATCAATCCACCAATAATCGATTGCTCTGCTTCGACTGAATGAGGGGGGCGTCTTAATGGATCAACGGTCTTTTGAGATTTTTTTAGATCAAGCATAGTTACGTAGGCAATGTGAGTTGGAACAACGGCTATTGTAATGATCTTTTGCTAGGATGTCATCTGGTAAAAGGGCTGTGACTTGATTGACACTAGGATTTCTAAAAGAAAACCTGGTTGCAAGCAACCAGGTTACGGGAATTATCTAACCCATGTTTGAGTGCGACCTAATAAGGAAACGCCTAAATATCCTCTAACATGAAGTTTATTTCCTTCAAGAGTCATTTTTGCTTTATAAACTTTACCTGATTTAGGGTCTAGAATAGAGCCACCACTCCACTCATTGTTACCATCACTTTTCAAACCCCATAAGAAACGTATGCCCGCAATTTTTTTACCTTTGAACGAGCCTGGGCATTTTTCACAAATTCCAGTATCGCCTGGTTGTGGGTATACTTTTTGAATCACACCACTTATAACGCCGCCAGATTCAGAAATAATAACAACAGCTCTTTTGGCACCAGTTTTATCATCAATTGTTGTCCATTGGCCAACAGGCGAACCTGATGCAGCGATGGCGCTAGGAATAAATGATACAGCAAAAACTAAACCACAAATCGCTTTCCATAATTTCATAGTTTTCTCCATGATTACAATCATATATAGCTTATGACATGATTCGCGACTATGCCAGTTTTTCAATGAAAAAGCATTATTTTTATGTTTTTTTGAATGATGGGTTGTTTTAAAATCCATCAAAAACGCTCTTCCCACCTTACAGCTACTAGGTTACACGTCATCCCGAACGTAGTGAGGGATCTCCAGAAACTGGCTCAGTGCTGGCATCGGAGATCCCTCACTACGTTCGGGGGGACGTCTCCGTGAGAGCGAGGCTAGCTAACTACAACGGTGCGAAAAACTGTTCAATATCTTCTTCACTTAAACTCATTGCTTTAGCAGGATCAGCAGATAAAATCCCATCCACCAACAAACGTTTACGCTCTTGCATGCCTAAAATGGCTTCCTCAACCGTACCTGAAGTAATCAACTTATAAACGAACACCGGATTTACCTGACCAATACGATGGGTCCTATCCGTAGCCTGATCCTCTACCGCTGGATTCCACCAGGGATCATAATGAATTACGGTATCCGCACGCGTTAAGTTCAACCCAGTTCCTCCTGCTTTTAAACTAATTAAAAACACTGGGGTCTTTCCTTCCTGAAACCTCTCAACTAAGGCCTGTCTGTTTTGTGTTTGTCCGGTAAGCTTTAAATAATCATAATTACGCGCATGCAACTCATCTTCAATTAATTGCAGCATGGACGTAAATTGAGAAAAAACGAGTACCCGTCTGCCCTCTTCCACTAAATTATCAAGCAGCTCCATTAAGGTTTCGAGCTTAGCCGAAGTTCCATGGGCGATAGTTGCTTCAGGTAATGATAATAAACGTGGATCACAGCAAATCTGGCGCAGCTTCAATAAAGCATCAAGAATAATAATATGACTTTTACCTAAGCCTTGCTTCACAATGGCATCACGAACCTTTTTCTCCATACTCATGCGAATCGCTTCATAAAGATCGCGTTGTGGCCCAACAATTTCAATAGTACGGGTCATTTCCGTTTTCGGCGGCAATTCACGAGCAACTTGGTTTTTTGTTCTTCTTAAAATAAAGGGTTTTACTCGGTTAACTAAAACTTCACGTCGATGCACATCGGCATGTTTCTCGATAGGATTTCTAAACCAAAGCCTGAATTGTTTGGTATCACCTAATAAACCTGGCATTAAAAATTGAAATAATGACCATAATTCCCCCAGATGATTTTCTAAGGGAGTACCCGTGAGGCATAAACGATGCGCCGCATGCAGTTGCTGGATAATCTGCGTTGTTTTAGTGCGTGCATTTTTAATAAATTGTGCCTCATCCAAAATGAGATAATAAAAGGGATAACTCACAAATTTTTCTTTATCACGATGAATGAGCCCATAGGTGGAAATAACCAAATCATAATCGTCAAAGTTATCCTGATGTCGCTCACTGCCATGATAAACCAAGACTTTTAATGCAGGAGTAAAACGCCGAGCCTCTGCCTCCCAATTGCCAACTAAACTGGTGGGCGCAATAATTAATGTAGCTGTTCGTGTACGCCCCTGCTCTTTTTCATAAAGCAAATGAGTCAAGGTTTGAATGGTTTTTCCTAAACCCATATCATCAGCTAAAATACCGCTGAAACTACTCGTGCGCAGAAACTGTATCCAACTTAATCCTTGTCGTTGATAGTCTCTTAATTGCGCTTGCAGCCCTTGGGGAATCGGAATTTCCGGAATGTCAGTTAACTTAACCAGGCGCTTTAACTCACTGCGTAACATTTCAGCACCTTGCCACCGTGACTTAGTAGCCGCAAGCGCTAATTCAGCTTCCTGCATTAAGATCAGTTGGTATTTGTTAATTTGCAGATGTTGATTTTCATCTATATGACGCAAGCCAAATTGTAAAAGTAAACGTACTAATGGTTTAATACGTCCCATTTCCAACTGTAAAGCGCGCCCATCATCTAAAGGTAATTTAACTAATTGCTCATCCGGCAAGCCATCCAACTCCCCTCCTTTGTAATGCTGAATTAAATCAGCAACCAAAGGAACGATACTGACCGGCTTGCCTTCTACTAAGATACCTAATTGATAGGAAAAGAAGTCAGTGCCACTTCCTTCATGTAAATCAGAAAACCATTCCACGTCATCAGCACTAACTACTTGCTGATATAATGAGCTTATCATGTCTACCTGCCAACCCCGATGGTTTAATAAAGGTACCACTTGGTTGTAAAGAAACTCAAAATCTGAAGCTTGGGTAATATTTTCTAATATGAAATCAGCTTGCCTTGTTTTATCCCACTCCGCCTTTTCCCAACCTTTAGGCGCTCTCAATTTAAGAATCTGATGTAATTCGTTTAACTTTTCCGCTTCAAAATTTTTATCGCGTTGGTAATGAATTAAAATGCCATTTTCTTGAGTCACTACCGTATCACAGTCTTCGTTAAGCGCGATTCTTAATTGGTTATAATTGAAAAAAACACGCGCAATAAATAATGCATTCAATTCCTCATCATCATAAAACCAGGATGGTCCTTCATGATTCTCACTTACTGCATCAAGAACCAGCATGGGAGTAGGAGTAACCTGACGCGTTTCTTGAATGGTAAACACTTGTGGTACCGGAAACTCAGGGCAAGTTTGTTCCATTTTTTTCGCCAGTAATGGCGCTTGCTCAATAGAAATAGGAGGTGCTTCTAATAAATGTCCGAGCTGTTTTATTGGATAAGGAGTTTTTAAATACCCCATGACTCCTTCGTCATAATCAAAATACCAACTCTCATCTAATAATAAAGGCTTAACGGCTTCATCATCATGCATCAACATTAAATTTTGGCTGCCATTTTGTGCCAAAATCCACTGGCATGTGCCGTCATAGGTTTCACCCATGTGAATAGCAAGTTCTTGATCATGAGCAAAAAAGGCCCTGCCCGTAGCAAGAATTCGTGCTAATAATTCGCTATTACGAATACTTAATGAATCAAACCAGCCAGTAACGCCACATTTAAACAGTAATTGGGCGACCAATTCATTATCATCGCCAATAAAGTGTTGTTTTTTAGATTCAGCAAGACTGTTAAAGGTGATCATCTTTCCATAACCACCCCGTTTTAATAATTTAGCTATGGCCAATTTAACGATTACTTTATGCTCATAACCATCAAGTCTAAGTTCAATTAAATAGGTTAAATGGTGAGTGGGCTCATGGGTCTTAACCACCGCAGCTTCTTGAGCACGCAGATTTTTTAACCAACTGTCTAAGCGCTTATCTAGCTTATTAGCAGGCTGTGACACCATGTTCGTTTGGTCGCGTAAGGCAAATAAACAGGCCGCAGCATGCTTGCAGTTGTTTTGAGAGGGGCAGGTGCAACTCGCACGCTTTCCAGGCCAAGCTTTTAAATCCATATGCACATCATAAATTTGGCTGGAACTGCCTTTAACACGCCCTTTTAAAAGCCCCTCACTGAAACGAATATTCAGCACATGGCCATTCTCAAAATATTCTTGCCCTCGCAATAATATTTTGGCCTCAAACGCTTCAGGCATTTTTGATAGTGCTTCATTTAACATAATATTTGGGATGTGCCAGGCAAAAGCGCCTATTTTATGCAATTTTTAGTCTAATTAACACTTATATCTTTCATTTAGGTATACTTTGTAATAATTTACTGCCCATTATTCTCAAAATGCGCTTAATATCATGCAAAACACGCTTCGAATTCTTATGGCTCAAATCAATCCCACTGTTGGTGCATTAGCGCTCAATCGGGACAAAATTATTGAAATCATAAAAAACAAGCAGGATGACCATGATGTCATTGTTTTTCCTGAATTAGCCTTAACAGGCTATCCTCCTGAGGATTTACTTTTTCGCAATGAGTTTCATCTTTCGGTAATGGAGCATTTAAAACAAATTCAAGAAGTAACCAAAGACTGTTATGTTCTCGTTGGTCATCCAAGTATAGATCAAAAAAACTGCTACAACAGTGTGAGTATTTTACATCAAGGGCAAATAATTACGGAATATCACAAACAGAAACTACCTAATTATGAGATTTTTGATGAAGAACGCTATTTCACTGCAGGTGCAAGAACGCCCTGTATTCTCAAAATAAAGAATTACCAGGTGGGTATTTGCATTTGTGAAGATGCATGGCAGCCCGGTCCGATCGAAGACTTAATTGAATACGGTGTTTCGATAATACTCATCCCCAATGCTTCCCCATTTGATGAGCAAAAATATCAAAAACGTGAAGCATTATTAAAATCCTATGCGAAGCAAGGTGTTGCGATTGCGTATGTAAATCAAATTGGCGGGCAAGACGAATTATTATTTGATGGGCATTCATTTGCTTTAGACCAACAAGGCACTGTCTGTGCTCGTGCCTCAGCGTTTAAAGAAGAGTTATGCACCATTGAATTGCAAGACAAACAGCTTTCTGGTCCTATAGCGCCCCTGCCAACAAAAGAAGCATTGCTCTACGAGGCGTTAATTTGTGGAACCCGTGATTATGTTAATAAAAATCAATTTCCAGGAGTTCTATTAGGCCTATCTGGTGGCATTGATTCAGCACTCACCTTAGCAGTCGCTGTAGATGCACTGGGAGCAGAACGAGTGCATGCTGTGCTTATGCCTTCACGCTATACGGCAGAAATGAGCGTTGTGGATGCCATGCTCGAACTACAAGCTCTAGCTGTCACTCATTCTATGTTATCTATTGAACCCGCATTTGAAGCCTTAATGACTACCTTGAAACCAGAGTTTCATGGTCGCCCCGCTGATCTTACCGAGGAAAACATCCAAGCTCGAGTTCGCGGTTTATTGTTAATGGCCATGTCGAATAAAACTGGGAAAATGGTACTAACCACCTCCAATAAAAGTGAATCTGCAGTAGGATATGCAACCTTGTACGGAGACATGTGTGGTGGCTTTGGAGTTTTAAAAGACGTGCTCAAAACCCAGGTCTATGCGCTAGCTCATTATCGGAATACCTTGTCTCAAGTAATCCCTGAACGTGTAATTACTCGCCCTCCTTCTGCTGAATTACGAGATAATCAAACCGATCAAGACAGTTTGCCTGACTATGAAATTTTAGATGCGATTATCGTTGCGTACATGGAAAAGAATTTAAGCCCTGCAGAAATAATTCAGCAAGGATTTAAACCTGAAGTGGTTACTAAAGTAATCCAGATGATTAAACGTAATGAATATAAACGGCGCCAGGCAGCTCCTGGAATCAAAGTGAGTGCGGTGGCCTTTGGTAAAGATTGGCGTTATCCAATAACAAATGGGTTTAAATCTACGTCATCCTGAGGCGCTTACAACGAAGGATCTCCTGAATATGGCATTACGCTCACCCATGGTACTTATGCCTCATTCAGGAGATCCCTCATTCGGGATGACGTATGTTATCCTCTATATCGTATTAAGCGTACGTGATAACTCTTCCGCATTCTCTACAGCTTCTTTTATTATCCTCTTTTCCTGCCAAATATTAGGCAATTGACTAATCGCAATATACCTATCTTTGCTTAAAGGCTGAGGAGCAACCTTCTGAGCATCCGCGTGAAAAGATGCATCAACCTTAGGAGCTGTTTGCACCGCTTCAGGAGCCTGCTCTACCTGCACTTCACCATGTACCTTCAACTTATTCTCAAGCATGTCCTTAATATTTTGAAAACTCTTCTTGTCCAATTCATGAATTGGGTTAACGTTTAACAAATGGTTCTTAAATGCCAAGTCATCTTCTGCATTAAATGGAGCAGGATGAGTCCCTAGCCAACTCAGAAGTTCAGGATAATTCTTTAACCTAATTTGATTGATATTACCTAAACTATTTGCCCACCAAAGAGAATGGTCCTTATCTGTATGACGTAAAATAAAGGTTGAGGTAATATGCGTACGCTGCAATTCTCTATTTCTTTGTTCGGGGTTGATCTTGTATTGAAGTAAACTAAGGGCGCGCTCGTGAGCATTAAGTTTTACCTCCTCAAGATTTGGCTCTCCCATTTGTCTTTTAAAAATACCACCTAACTCCCGATTCATCTGAGAAACAGTTGCGGTATTTAAGGCTTTGGCCGTTTTTACTCCCAATAAATGAATTTTTATTGAGCTCTCAATTTCTTTTTTGCTGGCTTCATTAAGCTCGTTATTGTGCAACAGCCCAAGATTGTTAGTTAAACATTCATGAAGCGAAGGATAATCTTTGAGTTCAATAAAGTTAAGGGCACCTAAACTGTTTACCCACCAAAGATTGGCTTTAGGTGGATCAGTACGTAAAACGAAGGCTGAATTAATACCTTTGTTCACCATATCCGTATTACTTTGCACTGGATTGATTACTAGTTGTAACCCTTCAAGCAGTTGCGTTTTTGCCTTCTGACACTCGGTTATTATATGTTCCAACTGATCAGAGCTTAATTTTGTCACATCGGTAATTTTCTTACTCGAAAGAAATAATTTAAGCTCTAGGGTTAGATTTAACGCACATACTGCTCCCGCTGCATTAACTAAAGAAAGCTTCCATTGACTATGGGTATCTTTTACAAGACAAAAAACAACTTTATCTCCTTCTGTTGCTGCTTTATTTTTAGCAGTCTCAAGATTCGGTTCAACAAGCGCTGAATCTAATAGGCGTTGTTTCGCTAAGCCTGCTAGGACTAGCTCCTCACTGCGGCGTTTTGCTTCCTCTAATGCTTTCTTATGATCAGCAATTAAATAATTTAATCGATTCATAATGGGTTCTTTTAGTTTAAGCACAAAAGAGTGTCTTTCCTGCTCCTCCAAAGATTCATATCCTTCAATGGCACTGGCCAGCTCTAAAAGAAAGTAGAAATTATAAGAACCATTGTTCCATTCCCCTACGCTTAAAAGCTTTTTAACTGCTTCCCAGCGAAAATAAGAATCTTTAGTATCTTTCAAGTCAGTAATAAAGCTGTTGATATCACGGGTGCGCGTAAAATAATAAAGCCAGTATTTGTATTTTACCTTGGCCTGCTCAGCAAGATCGACTATTTTCTGGCGACCTTCCTCAGTCGTATCAGAAATAAGATCCACAAGCTTTTCAATAACAGGAGCGGGTATTTCCATTAGCGGTTTTTTTTTATTATTAGTCATTATGAAACTCCATTTCAATATGTAAAAAATTTATCATTGCACCAATGTTAATTTGAAACAAGTAGACGATTCACACAGACAGTATATTTCTCAATAGCGAATAACATGAGCAAAGGAAGACCATTTTGATACAGTAAAATCAATATGCCCAATTCATTATAGTAGTGATAAAAATTATTTGCTTTTCAAATCTATTTTTTTGTTTCCATGATGAAATAATGAACACAAAAGACAGGCGGCAATCACTGAGTCCCTTTAACTATTTGTTAAAATTTTTTGAATTTAAGGACTTGCAAATTTAGGGCAACACGATAACATGACTCCACAAAAATAATAATAAAGGGAAGTCATGAGATCTGTACTATTTTCTACTGCTTTATTAGCATCAAGCATCGCATCAGCATCGAGTGCTGTCGATGGCTGGTATATCAGTGCTTTTGGAGGCTATAGTCATTTATCTTCTAACGTAAATACGAATATTTTAGGTGTACAGCTGTCTAACGTAAGCTACAGCAATGGGTATAATGCAGGAGGCCGTCTAGGTTATCAATATAATCCTGTTCGTTATGAGTTTGAATATACCTACATCTCTGCCAATCCCGATCGTTTCCATGTTACAAGCTTTGATCTAACATCCTTTGGTGGCAGAACCTCCGCTAATGTGCTTATGGCTAATCTCTATTTTGATTTCCCAGAATTTTTGGAAACACTATCTCCCTTTATTGGTGGCGGTATTGGTTACTCTTTCTTAACCCTTGATTTAAATGCATCAGGCCCATTTGATTCGATTTCGTTTAGTGCCAACAAAAATGTGTTTACCTATCAAGGAACTGTGGGTTTAACCTATAACTTCTCAGAAAATTATGCGCTCAACGCGGCATATCGCTATATGTCCACCACCAGCATTAATACTTTTGGAAGATCATTCCAGGTACAAATGGGTAGTATCGGGGTAATCTATCGATTTGATTCTTGCAGCTATAAATAGTAACTGCTCACTCGAATGTAAATTCCGTCATTGCAAGAAAAGGTAGTGATGAAGCAACCCAGGTGTTCGAAGCACGGAACCCTGGGTTGCTTCACTTCGTTCGCAATGACGTCAATACAAAAATCTGGTTGAGAGCAACCAGACTGCGTAGCTTAATAATGAATAGACCTTTTACTTTTAATATGAGGCATTGCTTGAGGTTCCTGCCATAAAGTAACAAAGAGCACCATAACCACAGGTCCTATAAATAAGCCCAATAAACCTAAAGTCTCAACCCCACCTAAGATACCAAACAGCACTGCTAAAAAGGGTAGCTCAATCGCGCCCCCAATAAGCACAGGTTTGACGAAGTGATCCGCAATGAACATCACTAAGGTTCCCCAAACCAAAACAATGATCGCGCCAATCATACTTCCTGCTGCAAATAAAATCATCGCAACAGTCACAAAAACAATGGGAACAACAAAAGGAATCATGGCAGCTAAGGCAGTAATAAATCCGGTCAACGTAGGTGCGGGAAAACCTACCAAGCCATAACAAATGCCCATTAATATCCCTACTCCAAGCCCGACAACGATGGTGCCATTAACAGTCGCGCTCAATGCTTTAGGTAATCTATCAGCGTAGCGAAACCATCTTTCCCCTAAGCAATATTCCCCTATTTGATAGATCTGGATCAATAATTGATCCCCATCACGGTAGAAAAAGAATAAGGTCAATAAAGTAAAACCAACCTGGATACTACGATGAGCTAAACTCGTCCCTATCTGTTTGACATAATAACTGGTCGGAGCTAATGATAAATGCACATTGGAGAGGAAATCTCGGATCTTACCTGGTTGGCCAATATTGTCATCCCAATAGGTTACCAATTCATTACCAATAAATGGAAAGTTTTTCAAATACTCAGGGGCAGCACCACCCTGCTGATTCAAATTTTGTAAAAAATTAATGAAATACTGGACTTCAGTAATCAAGATTCGCACCAACCAGCTTAAGGGAAGGAGAAAAAGTAAACCAATTAGAGTGGTAAAAAGAAAGGCTGCAAGATTGTCTTTATTACCAAACAGGTGCCGCCATTTTTTATATAAAGGATAAGTAGCAATCACAATGATTGCCGCCCAAATCATCGAGGGGATAAAGCGATGGATAATAAATAAAGTAAGGGCAACAATACCTACAGTTAATCCAATACTAATTAGCTCCTTATGATTCTCATTCATCATGCAAAACTCCAAGCTAACAACTGCATTATGATCCAAGCAGGTATCGCGGCTATTACATCATCCAACATAATCCCCATCCCACCTTTAACTTTTTCATCAATGTACCCTATAGGTTGGGGTTTCCAAATATCAAAAATACGAAACAAAATAAAACCGCATAGCATCCATTTCAATCCTTGTGGTGCCATAAACATCGTTAATAAATAACCAACAACCTCATCCCAAACGATCCCTTTGTAATCATGTACACCTAACTCATTACTTACTTTATCAGAGACCCACACCCCTAAAATAAATGCCAATGCAGTTAAAATAAGGTAAACGATTGGATTGCAATGCATCAGTAATAAATAGACCGGCACAGCAGCTACGGTCCCCCAAGTTCCTGGGGCCTTAGGCATCAAACCAGAACCAAAACCAAATGCGATAAAATACACAGGGTCTTGCCACACGCGATTTGCTAAATTGATTTGCTTCATTATTATTCTCACTACAGTTGCAAACTGTTCACTAATGGCATCAATTTAAGTCATGTACGTCATCCTGAGGAGTTTACGACGAAGGACCTCCTGAAGGTGGTATTACACTCACCTAGAGCCCCCATGGCACATTCAGGAGATCCCTCACTTTGTTCGGGATGACGCAGATTCTTAAGTTAACACACTCTTCAGATTTAAAAATGCGAATAGCCTCGTGGGACTATTTCATGATACAGATTATCAGTCGTTTTAATTCTTAACCCAGTCTCTTTTTCAATCACACCAATTGGGTAACAAACCATCCCAGCTTGCGTTAATGCACGCATCAATGAATCAAATTTCCGCTCAGGTACCGTAAAGCATAACTCATAATCATCACCGCCTGTAAGAGCTAAGTCAACTGATTTATCGCGATAATAATGCTTCACCAGAGGATCTATAGGAATAGCATCTGGATTAAGACAGGCTCCAACCCTACTGGAGGTACAAATATGATTAAGATCCGCGCTAAGCCCATCAGAGAGATCTATGGCTGCAGTGGCATAAAGACGTAAAAAGTCGATTAAATCAATGCGTGGCTGGGGGTGCAATAATTTATGCATTAATGTAGCTTTATCCGATGAGGATATCTCTTGATCATCAAGAAATTTAACCGCCAACGCAGCAGCTCCTAAGTTTCCTGATACAAGAATAATATCACCCGGTTTAGCACCGCTACGACGCACTTCCTGGCAAAAAGGCGCTTGACCAAAAACGGTTAACGTAATTGAAAGTGGGCCACGAGTAGTGTCCCCACCAATTAAAGCAATATTATATTGCTTTAACGAGTCACTTAGGCCACGAGCAAAAGACTCAAGCCAAGCCGGTTCCATTTGAGGTAAAGTCAATGCCAAAGTAGCCCAACAGGGCTGGGCCGCCATGGCTGCCAAATCACTAACACTAACCATGACCGAGCGATAAGCAATATCGTATGCATCCCAGTCAGGAAGGAAATGTATTTTGGCAACCAAAGTATCCGTACTAACTAATAAGTTCATGCCCTCGGGAACATGCAAGCAAGCAGCATCGTCCCCAATACCCAATAAAACATCGTCGCGTTTTAGGCCTAATGGCTTGAAAAACTTATCTATTAGAGAAAACTCATCCATTACCATTATCTAGGCTGATTTCAACTGAACGAACTTGTTGAGCCAGATTATTCAATACTCCATTGACGTAACGATATCCGTCTTGTGCACCAAACTCTTTAGTCAATGATACGGCTTCATCTAAAACTACTTTATAAGGAAGTTCTGGGCAGTTAATTAATTCAAACGATCCTATGCGTAACACAGTCAACTCAATAGGATTTAATCCGGTGATTTCTCTATCCAAAAATGGAGTAAAGCGCTCTTCGAGCTGCTGCACATTCTCGGGAATGCCATATAATAGGCGGCAAAAATAATCGGCATCAACTTTTTCCATATTATTTGCCACTCGGAATTGTGCTTCAATTTCATATAAATCAGCACCAGACATTAACCACTGATAGAGTGCCTGAAGTGCTAATTTTCGAGCTTTTCGTTTTCCACTTATAGACTGCTTTTCCACTATAACCTCATGAATTTTGTTGTACATGTTCACAGGAACAGGCTTTAAAATAAAAAAACTGCCGTCATTGCGGGCTTCGCCAAGGCTCGCAATGACGGCAAATTACCTCTCCCGTGAACACATACTTTGTGTTTGCTTATACCTTAAAAGTCTACTACTTTTAGGCTAGTTCCCATCAAAATCCTTTTTTACCGTAAGTCTGTTTACATTTGCTGTCTACAAACCCTAATCTTTTTTCATCTGATCAATCGTTTGTCTAAAATCACTGACATCTTTAAAACGCTTATACACTGAAGCGAAACGCACATAGGCAACATGATCCAGACTGTACAAAGCCTTCATAACTAACTCACCAACGAGTCGGGAGTCAATTTCGCGCTCGCCTCTACGGCGAATTTCTTGAGTAATGGCGATGATCGCCTCCTCTAAAGAATCAACGCTAACCGGTCTTTTTTCCAGCGCCCGTAACATTCCTGAACGCAAGTTATCGATACTAAACGCCTCACGTCGACCATCGCGCTTAATAATTAAAGGCATAATTAACTCTGCCGTTTCAAACGTCGTGAAACGTTCATGGCATTCGAGGCATTCACGCCTTCTACGTACTTGAGCACCATCAGCCACTAAACGCGAATCGACAACCTTGGTTTCTTCTGCATGACAAAATGGACAATACATGATTACCTATAAACCGGAAACTCACGACACAAACGCAATACATCTTCTTTAACCCGCGCTATAGCCGCTTCATTGTTAATATCATCAAGAATATCTGCTACCCAATTTGATAGAAGAGTAATTTCTTTTTCCCTAAATCCTCGGGTCGTAACCGCAGGAGTCCCCAACCTTAAACCACTGGTAACAAACGGCGAACGTGGATCATTAGGTACTGAATTTTTGTTTACTGTAATATTGGCGCGGCCTAAAGCAGCGTCAGCGTCTTTACCAGTAATATCTTTATTAATTAAATCAACTAACAGTAAATGATTATCAGTGCCGCCAGAAACAATATTATATCCCCGACTGATTAAAACCGAGCTCATCGTTTTTGCATTCAGCAAAACTTGCTCTTGATAGACTTTAAATTCGGGTAATAAGGCTTCCGCAAAGGCAACTGCCTTAGCTGCAATAACATGCATTAATGGCCCGCCTTGCATGCCTGGAAATACAGCCGAATTTAATTTTTTCTCAATTTCCTCATTGGCACGACATAAAATCAGACCACCCCGTGGGCCTCTTAAGGTCTTATGAGTTGTTGTGGTTACTACATCAGCATAAGGAATAGGTGAAGGATATAAGCCGACAGCAATCAAGCCAGCAACATGGGCCACATCCGCCATCAAGTAGGCGCCTACTTTATCTGCAATCGCTCGAAAACGTGGCCAATCAAGAACCCGTGAATAAGCTGAAAAACCTGCAATGATTAACTTAGGTTTATGCTCCAGAGCTAAGCGCTCTAATTCATCGTAGTCAATTAATCCAGTTTCTTCATCCACACCATAAGGAACTGCCTGATACAATTTTCCAGAAAAATTGACCTTAGAACCGTGTGTTAAATGACCACCGTGAGGTAATGCCATACCTAAAATAACATCACCTGGAGATAATAAAGCCATCATTACTTCAGCATTAGCCTGGGAGCCTGAGTGTGGTTGTACATTGGCATAATCAGCCCCAAACAGCTTTTTCGCACGTTCAATTGCCAGGGATTCCGCTACGTCAACATACTCGCAACCGCCATAATAACGTTTGCCGGGATAGCCTTCAGCATATTTGTTCGTCAGCACAGAACCTTGGGCCTCTAGCACACGTGGGCTGACATAATTTTCCGATGCAATAAGTTCAATATGATCTTCTTGCCGACGTTCTTCCTCGGCAATTGCCTGGAAGATTTCTTTATCAAAATTTTCTATGGTATAGCTTCCATCAAACATAAGTAAGTTCCTTAGCCTGGAAATAATTACATCAAGGTTTAACAACGATATCGTTAATAACGCTGCTTACACCATCTACACCTGCAGCAATAGCGCCAGCTCTTTGTTTTAAACGCTCGCTAGGAACGAAACCACTTAGTTGTACCTGATCTTTAAAAGTTTTAACTTGTATTGAAAGTCCAGTCGATCCTAAATCATTCACTAAGGTAGCTTTTACTTTGGTGGTTGTAGTGGAGCTATCTAGAAACTCCCCTGTGCTTTCACTACCGGGCGAAGCAACACAAGCAGCCAAAATTAAAGATAAAAAGCCCAGATGGAGGATTTTAAATAGGTTACGCATCACTGGAATTCCTCAAATAAAAAAACGCAGCTAAGACTACCACAAAATTTCATCGGATACGAATGCAATGCAATACGTCATCCTGAGGAGTTTACAACGAAAGACACCTTAATATGGCATTGGGTAATCTTATGACGACTATGCCTCTTTCGGGGGCTTCCTCACTGTTCGGGATGACATGCCTTATCGTGACATGACCCGTATTAACTGCGCTAATACGGGCTACGACTTTTTAATTTTGCTGCTCTACAGTACTGGGATGAACAATTACTTGAGCACCAGAAGATGTAGGTTGATTCGCTGGGCGTGGGTTATGTGCTTGCCCTTGTGGACGCACCTGAACCTGCGGTTGTGGGCGTACCTGCGCCTGGGGTTGTGGACGTACTTGTGGCTGGCGAGGATTAATAACTACCGCTTGTCCACCACCTGTAGCACCATGAGTATGAGCATTGCCATTACCATGAACATTCGCTGGGGCTTGATATACCCGTGCTTGAGGAGCTGGTCGGTAACCGTGACGATGATGACGAGGAGCATGATCATAATGACGGTGTTCTTCATAACGATGTATTTCAACATGAGGAGGAGGTGGTGGTGGATAATAGCCTGGCTCGTAATATGTCCCGTCAGGAACACAGGAAGACAGAAAAGGTAAGAACAACATACAAGGTATTAAACGTTTCATTGGATGACTCCACAAATACAAAAAAAAAGGAAGTTACACCTAAATGCAACTTCCCTATTAATTTAATTCTTATTAAAAATTATCTGCGCGATATTTCAGCTTTAACACCATTTTTCAGGAAAGGAACCACGTGAATAGTACTGTCTACGTTAGTCCAACCAGAATAAACAACTCCGTATGGAGATTGAATTGTCAGGTACATACCACTATGGCAGTAGAAATAGTAGAATAAGTTAATGTAATGAGGCGCTTCGTAACGATAGATACTGAAATCAATTGTGCTGCCATCATCAAAAGTACCATACACATAAACGTCAGTGAAACTGTCGTTTATAATTTCGATTTGGCAATAGCCAGGAAACATAGTTTCTTTAGCGATAGACTTTTTATCAGCGGCATCTGCCTTTGGATGCATATGCGCAGTCACTGCAAAAAGATTGCTAAAAAAGCCTAAACAAATTACAAACAACAAGGACTTCAACTTCATGGTTTTCCCCTTTTTCGTTATGAAAGCGGCATAGTAGCAAAGTATTGTATTTAGTCAATAGGTTTTTTTTGTAACCACGTTCACCCTTACTAACATGGTGCAAACTGAAGTAAAGATACCTTAAACTTTGACCACTGCAGTAAAGAACATTGTTCGTCACAAAGAAGAACAAAGTATCATGGCCAACGCAATCTATTGTCAACACATTAAATAAAATTAATATAATTGAGAGAATTAAGTCCCCCTTTCGTGGTATATTTAGCCCCGCTTTAACTTTGTAGGGGCACCTAATGAAAAAACGTTTGATTATCATGGGCATCGCCCTATTGGTTGTTTTCGGTGGAATTATTGCTTTTAATTTCATTAAGGCATTTATGATTAAACGGTTTTTTGCCAGCTACCAACCCCCAGCAGTTGCCGTTGCGTCTGCTGTTGCCAAAGAAATCAATTGGGTTCCCACGCTAAATGCTGTTGGCAACTTCGTCGCATTAAATGGAGTGGATCTTGGCTCCCAAGCCTCAGGAAATGTGGTTAAAATTGACTTTGAATCAGGACAGTATGTCGCGAAAGGCGCCCCCTTAGTTACTTTGGATGATTCAATTGATCAAGCCGTCCTAAAATTTAACCAATCCGATCTAGCACTGAAAGCACTCAGCTACAAACGTCAATCAGATTTGTTTAAGCGCGGAGCAACACCTATTTCCAATGTGGATGAAGCCAAAGCAATGCTTGATCAAGCCCAAGCGAAGGTTGATCAAACACAAGCGCAAATTAATCAAAAACATATTACCGCTCCATTTGCTGGTCGTTTAGGCATTCGCCAAGTTAATGTGGGTCAATTTGTGAATCCAGGACAAACGACAATTGTTTCATTGCAATCATTAGATCCTTTATATTTAGACTTTTATCTTCCAGAGCAACTTTATAAAAAGGTCCATCCCAATCAAACCATTACCTTTTCTCTAGAACAATTCCCTGAGCTTCTTTTTGAGGCAAAGGTTTCAGCAATTAACTCTAGGGTAGATCTCAATACACATAACGTTCTAGTGCAAGGTATTCTCGCGAACTGTCCTGCGAGCGCAATTAAAAATCCAGCAAGTTCGCCACTGGTGAAAACACATCAGGAAGCAAATAACAGTAAACTAATTGTCTCTTGTAATACTGAAGCCAATGCCCAAAATAAAGTACAAAAATATGCTTTTGTTCCTGGGATGTTTGCCGCAATTGAAATTGAACAAGCAGCAAAACCCCATACAGTTGTAGTGCCATCAACGGCAATTTCCTACAGCCTCTATGGTAACTCGGTTTACATCATCGAAAAAGATAAAGAAGGCAAGAAAAATAAGGATGGTTCCGATGTCCTTACTGTAAATCGTGTTTTTGTCACCATTGGTGAACAACGTGGAAATTACACCGTAATTAAAAAAGGGGTAAACGCAGGACAACAAGTTGTTAGTGCCGGAGAGATCAAACTACAAAACGGTACTCCTGTTGCAATCAATAATGAAGTCAAACTCAATGATACCAGTAATCGCAATCTACTGGGTCAATAAAACCCCTTAATACTTGGGTTAGGAGTTAACTTCTAACCCAGAAATGATTACTTTTTTTCAGGATAATTTATGAAATTTACCGATCTTTTTATCAAACGGCCTGTACTTGCCATGGTAATTAGCTTGCTCATTTTCCTGTTTGGCCTCAATGCCATGCATGACATGCAAATTCGCCAATACCCACGTATGGATAACACTGTTATTACCATTATGACCGGCTACCCAGGAGCAGACGCCGATCTGATCGCCGGGTTCATCACCTCACCACTAGAAAATGCTGTTGCCAGTGCTGAAGGGATTGATTACATGACCTCATCCAGCACCCAAGGCATGAGCACCATTACCCTAAACATCAAATTAAATTTTGATCCACAAATTGCCTTTACTGATGTGATGAGTAAGGTGCAGCAAACCATTAACCAGCTTCCTAAAGAAGCACAGCAGCCCGTCATTTTAAAAGCATCGGACTCATCAACCGCCTTGATGTACATCAGTTTAGACAGTACGGAAATGACACCCCAACAAATTACCGACTACGCAACTCGTGTGGTACAGCCCCAATTGCAAACCGTTGATGGCGTAGCTAAAGCAGAAATTCTTGGGGGCTCTACCTACTCCATGAGAATATTCCTCAACCCTGTAAAAATGGCTGCTTTAAATGTGGCTCCCTCCGATGTTTCCGCGGCTCTTGCAAAAAATAACTTCTTAACCGCAGCAGGAAATACTAAAGGTGAATACGTAGCGCTGAGCATCACCGCAAAAACCGACCTGAATGATGCCTCGCAATTTAGCAGCCTCATTGTTAAAAGCGATAAAGGCTCTATTGTGCGTTTACGCGATATCGCTAAAATTGAACTGGGTTCGCAAAGCTATGACTCATCCGTAACCTTTAATAGCAAAAAAGCCGTATTCATTTCAATTACGCCAACCCCGACAGCAAATCCATTAACTGTAATCAGTGATGTACGCGCGCTCATGCCTTCAATTACCAAGGAATTTCCGCCCTCATTAACCGGCACTATCGTTTATGACGCAACAGACTTTATTCGTGCCTCATTGGATGAAGTAATCCATACCATTATTGAAGCAGCAGCCATTGTTATTGTAGTCATCTATTTGTTCTTGGGTTCGATACGTTCCGTATTTATTCCTATTGTAACGATTCCTCTATCGCTCGTTGGCGTTTGCACCCTAATGCTTATGTTAGGTTACAGTATTAACCTGCTTACCCTACTCGCCTTTGTACTCGCAATTGGCTTGGTAGTCGACGATGCGATTGTGGTCGTGGAGAATATCCACCGTCACATTGAAGAAGGGAAAACACCTTTTGACGCAGCAATTATTGGCGCCCGAGAAATCGCCACCCCGGTTATTGCAATGACCATCACTCTGGCTGCGGTTTATGCGCCGATTGGCTTTATGGGGGGATTAACCGGAGCTTTATTTAAAGAATTCGCATTTACTCTAGCTTGTGCGGTAATTATTTCCGGAGTTATTGCATTAACCTTGTCGCCAATGATGTGCTCTAAAGTGCTGACAGCGGATATTGGTAGTGGCAAATTCGTCCATTTCCTTGACACCTTCTTTAATAAGTTAAAAGGAAAATACCAACGCATTCTCCACAGCCTCTTAGATACCCGAATCATTATGCTGCCATTTGCCGCCGTAGTGATTTTAATGCTCCCTTATCTTTATACGCATAGTGCCGCAGAAACTGCCCCTGAAGAAGACCAAGGCTTCTTCTTTGTCATCGGAACAGCGCCGCAATTTGCAACAATCAATTACATTGAAGCGTTTACGAAACCATTTGATGAAATATATAAAAGCTTCCCAGAAACTGGAAACTACTTTACGGTAAATAGCAGCCAACCGGTTTCTGGAATGGTGCTTAAGCCCTGGAATGAACGAAAGAAAAGTCAATTTGAGTTAAAGCAGTCATTACAAGATAAATTATCGCAAGTGGCCGGCTTGAATACCTTCGCTATTATCCCCCCTCCCCTTCCCGGGGGGGGTAGTGGTACCCCTGTGCAATTTGTGATTAAAACGACAAATGACTTCCAAAGTCTATTTGAAATATCTAATCAACTTGCAGAGAAAGCAAGACATAGCGGTATGTTTATTTATGTTGATAACTCGCTGAAATTCAACCAACCGCAAATCGAGTTAAAGATTAATCGTTCTAAAGCATCCGAAATGGGATTAGACATGCAAGCGGTAGGAAGCAGTTTAACCAGTGCTCTTTCAGGTAATTACGTAAATTACTTCAATTTGCAGGGGCGTAGCTATCAGGTTATCCCACAACTAGATCGCTCCTTCCGCATGTCACCTGAGCAACTTGGTCGTATTTATGTAAAAAGCATTAATGGTGCGATGGTCCCACTTTCTACCGTAGTAAGTGCTGTGGAAAAAACCGCTCCGAATGCGGCCTCCCATTTCCAACAGCTCAACTCAGCAACTATCCAGGCAATTATGATGCCAGGAAAAACCTTAGGTGAGGGTTTGCATTTCTTACAAGAAGCAGCAAATGAAATCTTACCCAAAGGCTTTTCTTCCGATTATGGTGGTGCGTCCAGACAATTTATGCAAGAAGGTAATGCCCTGTTATTTGCATTTGTCTTCGCAATTATTATCATTTTCCTGGTTCTATCGGCTCAGTACGAAAGCTTCCGTGATCCATTAATCGTTTTGATTAGCGTACCTATGTCAATTTGCGGCGCGTTAATTCCGTTAAACCTAGGTTTGGCAAGCATTAATATATACACTCAGGTGGGTTTAATTACCCTAATTGGATTAATTTCCAAACATGGTATTCTGATTGTAGACTTTGCAAACCAATTGCAAAGAGAAAAAAATCTAGACCGCCGTGCAGCAGTAGAAGAAGCCGCCGGAATTCGATTAAGACCTATTCTTATGACTACTGCAGCCATGGTTTTTGGGGTATTGCCGCTATTAATTGCTAGTGGAGCCGGTGCGGTAAGCCGTTTTGACATAGGCTTGGTGATTGCGGCCGGACTTTTAATTGGTACCTGCTTCACCTTATTTGTAGTGCCTACTATGTACACTTATATTGCTGAAGATCATCGTACTAAAAAGGAAGATACTTTAGTGCCTGAAGGTACTTAAAACCACGTCATAAACTACGTCATCCTTCATTTCGATCAGGATGACGTACTCAATAAATCCCTCCATCACAAAATGCCTTGAACCATGTAAAATCCCCCCTAACCTGTGGTACTATCTCTGATTTTATCAGTACAGGTTTATATCATGGATAAAATCTACTCCCCCGAAGCGATTGAAAGCGCATGTTATAAAACATGGGAAAGCCATCACTACTTCCAACCCCAAGGCGACGGCAAAAAATACTGTATTATGCTCCCTCCTCCGAATGTGACCGGAAGCCTGCACATGGGGCATGGTTTTCAACATACTATTATGGATGCCTTAACACGTTATCACCGTATGTTAGGTGACAAAACCTTATGGCAACCTGGTACTGACCACGCAGGTATTTCAACGCAATTGGTTGTTGAACGCCGATTAGAAGCTAATGGTATTTATAGAAAAGATTTAAGCCGTGAAGAATTCCTGGAACGCGTATGGCAATGGAAAGAAGAATCAGGTAATACCATAACCAAACAAATGCGACGTTTAGGTGCTTCAGTTGATTGGACTAGAGAACGCTTCACCATGGATGAAGGTTTATCAGCTGCGGTCCAAAAAGTATTCGTACAGCTTCATGATGAAGGCTTAATTTATCGTGGAACTCGCTTGGTTAACTGGGACCCTAAATTAGGCACTGCGGTATCTGATCTGGAAGTGTTGTCTGAAGAAGAGGATGGCTTTTTATGGCATATTCGTTACCCCGTTGAGGGCACGAATGAGTCATTAGTTGTTGCTACCACCCGACCTGAAACCTTACTCGGCGATACTGCAGTTGCAGTAAATCCGGAGGATGAGCGCTTTAAGCATTTGATTGGCAAGCAAGTGCAACTACCTCTTTGCAATCGAACCATCCCCATCATCGCCGATGACTATGTTGATAAAGAATTCGCTAGTGGTTGCGTTAAAATCACTCCAGCCCATGACTTTAATGACCATGAAGTTGGAAAGCGCCATCAGCTACCCGTAATCAATGTCTTTACCAAAAAAGCATCAATTAACAAAAATGCGCCTTTAAAATACCAAGGTATGGACCGATTTGTTGCGCGTGAACAAATTATTAAAGATTTAGAGGCAGAGGGCTTCCTGGTTAAAACTGAAGCTCATAAACTCAAAGTGCCTCGTGGTGAAAAATCAAATGTAATCATTGAACCCCTATTAACCGATCAATGGTATGTAAAAATCCAGCCCTTAGCAGAACCTGCTATTGCTGCAGTTAAAAATGGGGACATTCGTTTTATTCCAGAAAACTGGAGCAAAACTTATTTTCAGTGGATGGAAAATATTGAAGATTGGTGCATTAGCCGCCAATTATGGTGGGGACATCGTATCCCAGCCTGGTACGACAGCAACGGCAATGTTTATGTAGGCTACAGTGAAAATGATGTTCGCTTTAAATACAAAATTAAAGAAGGCACTTTGTTAAAACAGGATGAAGATGTCCTGGATACCTGGTTCTCCTCTGCCCTCTGGCCTTTTTCAACCTTAGGCTGGCCGGAGCGTACTCCTGAGCTCGAGCAATTCTACCCTACTTCGGTATTAGTCACTGGTTTTGACATTATCTTCTTCTGGGTTGCTCGCATGATTATGATGGGCCTGAAGTTTACTGGAAAAGTTCCTTTTAAAGATGTATATATTACTGGCCTAATCCGCGATAGCGAAGGTCATAAAATGTCTAAATCAAAAGGCAACGTATTGGATCCACTTGACCTAATTGATGGCATTGATTTGGATTCTCTGATCGAGAAACGTACCTCAAATCTGATGTTACAATCCGTTCGAGATAAAATTATCAAGGCGACTCGTAAAGAGTTTCCTGAAGGCATTAATGCCTATGGAACGGATGCGCTGCGCTTTACTTATTGTTCATTGGCTTCAACTGGACGTAACGTCCGTTTTGACGTGGGCCGTGTAGAAGGCTATCGTAATTTCTGTAATAAATTATGGAATGCTGCCCGATATGTATTGTTGAATACCGATGAAGAGCAAGTTGATTTCGGAGATGGTCCATTCCAATACAGCCCAGCAGATGAATGGATTTTATCCCGCTTACAACGAACCATTAGCAAGGTACATCATTATTTTGAAACCTACCGCTTTGATTTGTTAGCCAATACTGTTTATGAATTTGTCTGGCATGAATACTGTGACTGGTACCTGGAATTATCCAAGCCCATCCTCCAAGATGAACACGCGCTGGCCCCATTAAAGCGCGGCACTCGTAAAACTTTGTTCCACGTATTGGATCAAATCCTTAAATTATTGCATCCATTAATGCCGTTCATTACCGAAGAAATTTGGCAACGTACGTCAAAACTCACCAGCGAAAATGGCAGCGTCAGCATCATGCTAAGCAGCTATCCTCAAGTGGATGAAGAATTCATCAATGACACCATTGAGGAAGAGTTGGAATGGCTTAAATCAGCAATCCAAGCAATCCGTACAATTCGTAGTGAAATGTCGATTTCTCCAGGAAAACTGATCCCACTGTATGTTCGTAACTATACTCCTGAGCTCAAAGAGCGTATGGAAAAGTATCAGCATACATTAAAAGTGTTAAGCAAGTTAACGCAAATTAACTACTTGGAAGCTAGCGAAAAACCTCCTGTTTCTGCAACTGCAGTACTAGGCGAAATGGAGCTTTTAATTCCAATGGCTGATTTAATTGATAAAGAAGCAGAGTTAGCTCGCTTAGCGAAGGAATTAGCAAAACTTGAAAAAGACATTAGCTTGGCTTCAGGTAAATTGGATAACCCTAAATTTACGGATAAAGCGCCTGCTGATATTATTGCGAAAGAACAGGAAAAACTGGCGCAAGCACAACAAGCTAAAGAAAAGCTGTTACAACATAAGATTCGTATCGAATCGTTATAAATCCCGTAGGCTGGGCTTGACAGCCTAGCCTACATTCTTAAGAAAAAACAGTGGTTTTTCCTATCTCACTTTAGCTCCACCTAGCAATTCTAAACAAATAATAGCGTTATTAGTGTTTTTATTTTATAATTTGACCAAATACAGGCCAAAAAATCAAACAGGTAATTACTCTATGGGAACATTGAAGAACATAGGAAAAGTAGTAAGAGGCACTGCCACGGTAGTAAAAGGTACCGCGCAAGCAGTAAAAGGAACAGCAAAAATTACCACGAAAATAGTAAAAGGCACTGTAGGACTTTTTGCCAGTAGTTCTAATTCATCAGAGCAGCAGTCCCCAGAATTGCAGGCCACACCGAGTCCTTCCAATACCTCCATTTCAAGTACTGAAGCGTCTTCCTCCAGACCAAACACCGTAGATAGAGGCGCACAAAATATCTATAGGGAAGAAGCCATCCTACAAGATAAAACAGCAACGGAGCTCTATGCTATTTTATCTTGTAGCAATGAGGCTCTAAAAAAACACTACCAACCACTTATAGAAAAAAATATTGAAAATCTAATTCCAACCGGAGAACCCCTGTTTATTGCTCCTCACTCCATAGAGCAACGTAAATCATGGATAAACCGCATGATGCTTATTTCTTTGGTTCTTCAAACCGTAAAAAGTCGAGAAGATGATAAGCAATTACACCTGCTAATACAGCGTCTATTCGATGCGAATATTGACCAACATCTATATTTTGTATTGTCACCACATTATAGGGATCTATCTTTGCTTAGAGCCCTACTAGCCTCCACCCTAGTATCAATATGGATGCTACACATAAAACCATGTACTAATGAACACATACGAAAAATGGCACGCGTGCTCTTCGATGCAAGAGACGCTCGCATTATCACCAAATTTCACGCTGAGCAAGATGTTTTAGGGATAATGCTGGCATCTGATTTTGGTAGATGGATTACCCCAAACAACTCAAAAACTGCAATTGATAAAGAATTGCTGCATTTTTGGCATAAGCTAGACCTAAATAGACTATTAACACACCACCTTTTAATACCCGTTTTTTTACCACCCGGACTTTCTGCCAACCCTCAGCCATTCAGCTTCGAAACTCAGAAACTCATTGTACAAAAGCTAGTGCACCATGTAATTCTGCTCGCCCAAAAAGCGACACAGAATCAACTCACCTCTGCAGAGAATGAACAATTATCTAAATGTTTAAATTACCTACGCTCTATAGCCTGGAGTCGAGCAGAACTAACTCCTCAATTTGCTGAGCTACTGGAGTACCCTAAGCTCTTAGCTGTGCTAGATGAAAAGCAGCAAGTGGATGTTTTAATAACTCTTCTAGCCAAATATGAATGTAACCCAGGGGATTGTGGTCGCAAAGAATGTAGTCACGAAGAGTGTATCGTACCGTATATCTTTGAAAGACTAAACTCGGATACAGCGAATGCAAAGCAATCACTACCCTCAGAACTGATGCGGCTTATGGGGTTAAATGAGCTTGCTCTAAAATGTCGAATTGCAGCATTAAGCCAAGCAGCGGTACAAAGAGAGACACAGCAGGAAGCAGATCAACAGTTCAACGAACTGATACGTGATCATAGTGCATCAACACTTCCAATAACTGAAAAAATAGGCTTAATTGAATACGTATACCATGAATATCCTAATCTAATGGATAAGGTACGCTACCTATCTGAACGAATGAGGACCTATGGTGATAATCAAGAACCTGATTTATTTTTTCATAGTGCGCTTCAACTTATACGTGAAAAACAGACTCCTAAAAAAATTAAGGATGAAACGTGTATCACCTTAGTTCACGAAATTGTCCAAGGAAACCTTGTACCACGAGCACCAATAATCACTGGCACAACAGCAAAAGAGACTGATTTTCAACGTTCTATTTTTGCTTATCAATTTTTACTTGGTAATGACCACCCTGATGCACAACGCTTCAAGCAATTATATGAGCTTATCATCTCCGGAGGGCATCTCGAAAAATTAAATGAGCAGATACCTCTATGGAAACCTGGAGCATTAAAACAAGTTATCGCTTTTTACCAAAACCCCGATAATATTCTGATTCCACACGCTGAGTTTATGCGTTTGTTCCTAGAAACAATTAAAACCAAAATGGAATTACTTATACGCGATGCAAGATATAGCCATTATACGACAGAAATATTTGAGCTTGCAGCACAATACAATCCTGAACTCTTCAAATCTATTGTACTAGATATGGTAACGTTCTCCACTCAGGAGCAAATACAATGCTTTTTGCAAGTACCTCAAGGCCCTTATACCAATGTTTTATTCTATACAATCGCTCAACACCCAACCTTATTTCGACCATTAATCGATAGAGCCCTAGCCCTACATTCCTCCGACAAACAACAAGTCAAAACCTTATTCAATCAACCGAGTCTAAGCGGAGAAACATCATTAATGCACGTTTTTTTGTTTGGATCCCCAGAACAATTAAGCCGATTAATTGATTTCGATATAAACATTGATCAGCTCGATACGAACCTTGATACCCATTTGCACCATGCGATCAAAGACGGAAATACCGCCTTAGTTGAACAATTACTCCAAAAAAATGCCAATATTACTATTAAAAACATGCAACAAATGCACGCTCTTGAGATTGCAATGACCTATCAACCTAAGTTTATCAAACCTATTTTACTGAGGCTTGCACGATTGCCGCTAGAAGAACAGACAGAATATCTACTTAATCTATCGGATGCTTTCTATGATATTGTTCTGGAAGATTCTATGCTACTTAGTACTCTCATTACACTGAGCTCATTTAATCTGGATGCTAACAATCCTACAGAGTTAAACCTTATGTTAAGTACTATGGAGCTTGATATGTATTTACAAAAATTTGGTGCTCAGTATCTAAGTATGAAAGAAAAATCACGGGCAAATGCAAAATATACTGAGGCCGCAGCTGCAACTAAAACCCTCTTAATCGAATGCATTAAAGCCAAAATTAGGCTCTTTCAAAATGATGATGCTCTTGATATCAAAATAAATACATTTAAGCAACGCTACAGTGATGCAATTGAAACAGCAAGAACTGTACTTAGTCATTACCGAGAATGGGGAAAATGGTTTGCTTATGCTGCGCTACCTGTTTCGCTCTCCTTATATGGCTTAGGTTTATTTTCTTTCAAAACCAGTTCGGAACAATCACTTGATGAGTTAAATCAGCAAGTGAAGCGATTTAAATAAGTGTAGCCAGGTGCTTGCACTTACTTAGGAATTTATAAACAAGAGTAGGTCGGCCCCATGGCTTAATGGTACTTGCTTAAGACTGATTACTCTTTGGGTTGGTCTGCTTAATGTAGGCTGGGCTGAAAAGCCCAGCATTGGAAGTGGCACAAACTGTGTTTGCTGGGCTTTTCAGCCCAGCCTACGTCTCACTCTATAATTTTCCTTAAGTAAGTGCCATTAAGGCCATAAGCCCCTACATACTTAAATTTTTCCAGAACAGACCCGGCGATTGATCCACCAGGCTAATAATAATGTGGAAAAGACACCTAAATAAACACTGGTATTTTTCCAACCTGCGCCAGCCAATTGCAGTGCATCAGGATTTTGTGCAATGGAGAAGGGAATAGCGAGCAATACATCAATGATCGCTGAACCTGCAACTAAACCACAAGCAATCAAAGTTCCCTTTTGTTTTCTCGTAACCTGTTCTTCCTCACTTTTCTTGACGCGACGTAAATGCCTTTGTACAAATAAAGCAATCATCCCGCCAATGAATAATGGGAATGAAGAGGAAAGAGGTAAATACATGCCTATAGCAACCCCAAGGATGGACAAGTTGAGGTAGCGTCTTATTTTAAAGATATGGTTCAGGAAAATGATTATTAAAATGACACCAGAACCAACAAACATCATATTCCAAGGCAATGAATTTTGAAACACTGCTTCAGTTATTGCGGCCATCAAGGCAGCAGTTGGTGCAGGTAAGGATTGGCTCACATCCATTCCAGGATGAGGCATAATCCCAGCAATACCATATACATTAAATAAAAGCTGCATTACTGGCGGAATTACCAACGAAGAAACCACAACCCCGAGTAAAAGCATGAGCTGTTGTTTCCAGGGAGTAGCACCAACCAACTGCCCTACTTTTAAATCCTGAGTATTATCATTCGCAATAGCCGCAATTCCAGTAACTACTGAGCCAATCATAATTGTAATTGCTTCTGCTGCTTGTATTTGCTGAGGGCTTAATGGCAACGGCAGGAAATGATCGATAGCAACTAATAACAACCATGCAGCAAATAACATCCCAGAAATAACCACCGAACTACCCGGACTGGCAGTAACCCCAACCATTCCCGAAAAATAGGCCGTAATTACCGAAAAGATAAAGCCAATAAATAAGACATACAGCACAGCAAGAAACACTAACGTAGGCGAATAATCGTTATCTAATCCTACTTGTGCTAAAGGCAACACTAATTGGAAAAATAAAAATAAAATCGAAGCCATCACCCCTATCCCCATAAGCAGGTAAGGAAGTGGAATGTCTTTGTCTGTACGCGGTACTTGTAAATCCATACGGCTTTTCGATAAAAAGGTACTAAAAGAGGTTTGAATACTCTTGGACAATGGCTTAACTAATTTCAGAAAAGTCCACATGCCAGCAAATAACATGGCTCCAATGCCCAGATAACGCATCTCACTATTCCATAAGAATGATGCGGCTTGCTCTGGATTGTAATGCGTTAAAAATTCAGGATAAACACGGCTTACTATAGGTAAAGCAACTAACCAAGAAATAACCGCACCCAAAAAGATACTGATCGCCATATCATGTCCGACCAGATAACCAGCACCTATCATGGTTGCCGAAAAACCAGCACCTAAACCAAATAAGGAACGTTTAACAACAAACCAATATCCCCAGCTGTTTGCAATAAGTTTAAAACCAGTTTGCAACAATTCAATTAGGCCACCAATCGCGCCCCCCATCAATATATCGCTAATTCCGGCTTTTTCTACTGAGGATTTTAATACCTCAGCAATAGCTCGTCCCTCAGGGAATTTTAAATTACGATCATTAACTAAAATACGGCGCAAAGGAATTGAGAAAAGAACGCCAAGAATTCCCCCGCTCACTGCAATAAAAAAGTTAGTCAGGTAATCAAAATGATTCCAATAGCCAATAATGATCAAGGCGGGAATCGTATACACAATACCACCAGCGACAGCCTCTCCTGCAGAGGCAGCCGTTTGCACGGCATTATTTTCCAAAACAGTCGAGTTTTTAAAGAAACGTAAAATTCCCATGGAAATAATGGCGGCAGGAATCGATGCAGAAGTTAAAATACCTAACTTTAACGCCAAATAGGCGTTTGACATGGCCAATAATATGGTCAATATTATGGCCAAAATAATGACCCGAAAAGTTAATTCAGCTACTTTTTTATCAGCAGCTATAAAAGGTATATCACTCATCAAGACTTCCAAACTGTTTTTTGTATTTCAGGTTTCAACATCGCTGAAATAGCAGATAAAGGAATTGAAACTATTTGTGGACCATAAACATAAGCCGCCACTTGATAGCTATCAAAAATAATCTCAAGTCCTTTTGGTGAGAAAGACCAAACATGGTAATTCTCCGCGACCGGTTTAGTCCCTTCCTTGATCCATTTCGCATCAGAAATATTCTTTGCTGTAATATCTTTACTACTGATTTCAGAAATTGTTTTTAAATAATCAGCTCCATCAACAAATAACTCAGTAAGTTCAATTTGGCGATTATTAACAAAATTCAATACAGCAGTCGTATTTAATGGATGAGCCGCACCGCGATGATAAATAGAAATATTAAAACGAACACTTAAAGCATTATTTTGCTCGTAAGGAATAGAGTAGGTAATATTTAGTCCACTTTTACCTGAAACATCTAAAGCAACATTTTCATCTTCAGACAATTCACTAAAAAAACTTTTTTGCGTTTGTTCAATGAAATCTTTTACCACCGTATTCACATTGGCATCTTTGAAGCCTTGTGGGTATTTTACATCGATAATATAGGTCGATGTTTCTTTCTTAAGTGATGCCGGAGTAACTGCCTGAGCAGCAAAAGAAGAAACAATAAATAACACCGATAAAACGAATTTTAATTGGTTCATCATAATTTAGTTCCCAAGTCAAAGATCTCTCATAGATACCCATTCACCAGCAATCATTGTTTGGTGAGGCAATGGATATGCAAAATAATAACAAAGTGCAGCACCCTCGGTGGCAGACCATAATACCAAATCTGCAGCCATACCAGGAGCAATCTGACCAACTTCTTTGTCTAAACCCAAAGCTTTAGCTGCTTGGCTCGTCACTCCAGCCAACACCTCAGGAACAGATAGAGCAAAAAATTGGCATGCCATACTCATCATCAATCTCAATGACGCAGTTGGTGAGGAACCCGGATTACAATCGCTAGCAATAGCCATCCCGACTCCCGCCTGGCGTAATAAATCTACCGGTGGCTTATGCTGTTCGCGTAAAAAATAATAAGCACCTGGAAGTAATACCGCCACGGTATTGGACTTAGCCAAAGCCTGTGCTCCTTTCTCATCTAAAAACTCCAGGTGGTCACAAGATAAAGCCCCAAATTCAGCAGCCAGCTCACTTGCACCCAGATTAGATAATTGCTCTGCATGACACTTTATTGGTAAATTCAAAGCATGAGCTGCATGAAAAATTTGTTTTGTTTGCGCCAGTGAAAAAGCAATCGACTCACAAAAAACATCTACTGCATCGATTAAATTCGCCTCACATAAGGCAGGAAGCATTTCCTGGCACAGTACATCCACATAGGCTTGGCTATTTCCTGTAAACTCAGGTGCAACGGCATGCGCACCCAAAAAGGTTTTGCGCACTCTTAAACCAGTCATTTCTCCCAGACGTTTTGCCACACGTAGCATTTTTAATTCTGTAGGCAAATCCAAACCGTAGCCTGATTTAATTTCTACCGTGGTTACCCCTTCGTTTTTTAAAGCTAAAATTCTCGGCAAAGATTGCTGGATTAGCTCCTCCTCAGAGGCTGCACGAGTTTGCTTTACTGTAGAGATAATCCCACCACCTGCTTTAGCAATTTCAGCATAACTTACTCCAGATAGTTTCATCTGAAATTCTGCTGCTCGATTCCCTGCAAAAACTAAATGTGTATGGCAATCAATCAAGCCTGGAGTAATTAATTGGCCATGGCAATTAATCTGTTCTTTCGCATCTTTAAAGTGCTGGGGCAATTCTGCTTCAGGCCCACACCAAGAAATGATGCCCTTATTAATTGCAATTGCCTGCTGTGCTGATTGTTTTCCTAGAGCATCAACAATAGTTGCGTTAACTAATAATTTATCGCAGGCAGACATTAAAAATCCCAATGAAGAACTTGATGGGGAGGTTTAAGCCATGCTGCATGGTGGCTGGTATCGTAAATGTCCCATTCTTTAGAACCATAGGTTTGCGTGTCAACATCCAACAATAACCAAGTTAAAAACTCTGCAACAGTTTCTGGAGCAACTAAGCGCCCCTTCTCTTTCAGGCGTTTGTAGAAATTACCTTTATCATGATCTGGATTTTCGTCACTGCGAGCCAAAACTTGCATGTTCGTGTCAATAATTCCTGGCATTACACTTGTAAAAGTAACCGATTCAGACTCCAGGTGCCAGCACTTAGACAACATAGCTAAGGCTGCTTTTGAAACGCAATAAGCGCCCCAGCCTTTTATTGCAAAATAAGCAGCACCGGAACCAATATTTAACACACGACCTTGATTTAACTTGGCATATAATATTTGTGATAAATAAAGTGGGGCATTTAAATTAGTATTTATTGCATTTTGCCATTCTTGAGGCTCAACATCTTTTAATAATCTCAGGGGATTTAAAGTACCTGCATTATTAATCAGCGCCGTAATTTGAGATACTGAATCCAGATGCGTTTTTATAGCCGCTAATCCATCAGGAGTAGAAACGTCAGCGCAGAAATATTGAACGTTTGTAGCGGCAACTGCTGCTTCCTTCAATAACTGCTCTCGACGCCCAATGATTAATACATTTTTACCGCGTTTATCCAAAGATAAGGCTAAAGCTTTTCCTATACCACTTCCACCGCCAGTAATAATAAACACAATATCCTCTGTATCCTCCATCTAAGTGTACACAGATAATACCAGACATTAGACTAAGTTGGCATATTTTAACCTGGTAAAGACAAAATTTCTTTTTTTATCGCAAGTACTATAGAATCAATAACTTTCACGATGTATCGCTAATGCAGGGAGAATTTAATGTTTGAAAATCTGTCCAATTATCGGCATGCCGACCCGCTTTTATGGCAAGGTAGAAAAGATACTCCCAATGCAGAGCGTTTTTTTCAAAAAATAACCTTTCCCACACAACAAACCGATTTAATTAGCAAAGAGAAAAAAACCGTTTTTGTTGGCTTTGCTAGCGATGCCGGGGTGCGACGTAACCAGGGCAGACCAGGAGCAAAACAGGGACCCGACCAAATAAAAACTCAGTTGGCAAAGCTCCCCTGCTCCAATAACAAGGTTTATGTCGACTTAGGGAATATCATCTGTGAACAGGATGAACTGGAATTGGCACAAAGCCAATTTGCCAGTTTGATTAATTTTTGCCATCAACAGGGACACCAAACCATTGCATTAGGTGGAGGTCATGAAATTGCTTGGGCACATTATCAAGGTTTAGCGCCTCACTATACGCGTTTAGGAATTATTAATTTTGATGCACACTTTGATCTGCGCCCTTACCCCAAAGATCAGCTTGGAACTTCAGGAACTCCTTTTTCACAAATTGCCGCTTGGTGTGAAGAAAACCGACGTAAATTTGATTATTGCTGTCTGGGTATACAGCAGATGGGTAATACTCCTTCGTTGTTTCGTCGTGCAGCGGAATTAAATGTACGTTATTTAACGGCAGAAGATATTTATGAGAAAAGTCTCGCTTGGCATTTGGCTTTTCTTGATGATTTTATGCTGAATCAGGACCATATTTATTTGACCATCTGTCTTGATGTTTTAGCTGAATGTTTTGCCCCCGGGGTAAGTGCCCCACAACCATTGGGGTTAACCCCATGGCAAATATTGCCACTCTTGAAATACATCATGCAAAGTGGCAAAGTAGTGAGTTTAGACATTGCAGAGCTTTCGCCACCTTTGGATCAGGATCAAAAAACAGCCAGGCTGGCAGCGCTTATTATCGCAGAATTGCTGCACACAATTTAAAGGAGTTATTTCATGAAGAAAACCATACTTTGGAGTGCCTTAGCTACTCTAATTAGCACTCAAGTATATGCTGCTGATCCAACGCCACCAACAACCCCACAACCAGGGCCTACTACACTTCCAGCAGCGCCAGCAGCTCAAGTAGTACCTGCCCCAGCACCTAGTGCGGTCATTGATTGCAATTATAAAATTCCTGCTCAAGTAAAAAGCGTAGAACAATCTGTTGTTTTAGCTTGGTCTGAAAAAGCAGTGATCCAATCATTTAGCTTTGATCCAAATACCTTAGATGCACAAATGCAAAAATTACAGACCTGTTTTACTGAACAAGGTTGGACTGGTTTTAGTACCGCATTGAAAAAATCAGGTAATATCGAGGCGATTAAGTCACAAAGTTTAACTGTAAGCAGTCATGTTGATGGACAAGGATTTATTACTGATGCCAAAGACAATCAGTGGAAGGTCACATTGCCTTTAGTAGTGATTTATCAAAATGAGAAAGAAAAAGTTAGCCAATTGCTGAGTGTTGATTTAACTGTCAATCGTAAACCGACTGGGGATCTAGGAATTACCCAAATGATTGCGACTCCACGTGGTACAGTTACTACGAAAAAACCAGTGTTGGTAAATAATCCAGAGAATACTAATCTTGATACTCGCCCACCAGCTGATAACACGCCTAATGCCCCACAAAACCAGCCTGTTATAGGCAAGCCTCATTAAGCCAGCCTTGTGCCACTGAATCCCGTATTACGACTACGTCTAATACGGGCTACGTTCTGGTGGTTTTCGTTTGTAATTTCATATTCTTCGCTCTCTGATTTGCTTGCCATTTAAAGAAAATCTGGTTGCAAGAAACCAGGCTACTGCTAGGTATACTTGACTCATACTAACAAAGAGATAAATACAGAATTTGTACACGGAGTCGAATACAGGCACATCCACATAATAAGCCTGGTTGCTTGCAACCGGGTTTTCATTTTAATCCACGATAATATTGTGGTTTCACGTTACATGTAAATTCCGTCAATTGCGAGGAACGTAGTGACGAAGCAATCTTGGAGTTCGAAGCACAGAACTCTGGGTTGCTTCACTTCGTTCGCAATGACGGAAATTTGTGGCCCGTATTAGCAAAGCGTAATACGGGTTTTATGTGAGTTATTTAAAATGACTGAGGTTTTGAACGATTTACACCATTCTGGTCTGGATAAGCTAAGATGATTACTTTAGTACCAACGTTCATAAAGTTTTCATTTAACCATTTTGCCGCACTTGGGAACACGCGTACGCAACCATGACTTGATGGGCGCTCTGGAACCTCATAGGCTGCATGAATTGTGAATCCTTGATAAAAATACATGCAGTAAGGCATTTTAGCTCCACCACGTGTATCTACAGGATATTCTCCTGAACGACAGTTAATACCTTTCTTATTATAAACACGGAACATACCAGTTACTGTTCTGCATGATTGGTTTGAATTTTCTTCACAGGCATCAACTCCAGCAGAACCTGCTCCAGTTAATAGGCGGTTACCTTCTTCATCATAAGCAGCCCAGGCTGAAGCTTTAGGATCGAACACAAAACGCTTTTCACCGGTTGCTTTAATTTTCATCGGAAAATAGCTACGGCCACGTTTGTCTTTAGTGTAATGAATAGTTCGGTGCACATAACCTGCATCATCGGTAATTAAAGTAGATTCATCATAGTCCACGCAGGATGTTAACCCAAGGCATAACAGTAAACCTGCCCAAAATAACTTCTTCATTTAGATACTTTCTCCAAAAAATAAATCCCCTTCCCTACCCGGGAAGGATTAACTTACATCAATTAAGCTTAAAAAGGCACGTCATCCTGAAGAGTTTTCGACGAAGAGCCTCCGAAAGGTGGCATTATACTAATCCACAAAATTTATGCCACATTCAGGAGATCCCTTACTTCGTTCGAGATGACGTAACCTACAACAAAACGCTTCTAAGACTCTAACTTTTTGTATTTAATCCGCGAAGGTCTATTTGCAGCATCACCTAAACGGCGTTTTCTATCTGCTTCATAATCACTGTAGTTTCCTTCAATAAAGACAATTTGTGAATCACCTTCAAACGCCATGAAATGGGTGCAAACTCGATCCAGGAACCATCTATCATGCGAAATGATCACAGCACAACCAGGGAAGTTTAAAAGTGCCTCTTCCAGCGCACGTAAGGTTTCAACATCCAAATCGTTACTGGGTTCGTCAAGTAATAACACGTTACAACCCCTCTTTAGCAGTTTTGCTAAGTGTACGCGGTTGCGCTCTCCCCCAGAAAGTTGAGACATTTTCTTTTGCTGATCAGAGCCTTTAAAGTTAAAGCGTCCAACATAAGCACGTGAAGGCATTTGGAAACTGCCCACCTGCATAATGTCGTGGCCATCAGAAATTTCTTCCCAAACGGATTTATTCCCGTCTAATTCATCGCGAAGCTGATCCACATAAGCCAGCTGTACTGTCTCACCAATGCGAATAGTACCGCTATCAGCCTGCTCCTGACCAGTAATCATTTTCAAAAATGTTGATTTACCCGCGCCGTTAGGACCAATGATTCCCAAAACACCGCCTTTAGGTAATTTAAAGTCAAATTTATCAATTAAGATTCGGTCACCGAATGCTTTAGTAATTTGTTCCGCTTCGAATACTAAATCGCCTAAACGTTCACCAGGCGGGATATAAATTTCATTGGTTTCATTACGCTTTTGGAACTCTTTAGAGTTCATTTCTTCAAAACGTTGCAAACGCGCTTTATTCTTAGCATGGCGTCCTTTCGGAGAAGTACGTACCCACTCTAACTCCGCCTTAATTGTTCTTTGATGCGAATCTTCCTGTTTCTTTTCCATCTCTAAACGAGATTCTTTTTGCTCAAGCCAAGCAGTGTAATTACCTTTATAAGGGAAACCCTCGCCTCGGTCTAATTCTAAGATCCACTCCGCAGCATTATCCAAGAAATATCTATCATGCGTAATGGCAACAACGGTTCCAGGGAAGCCTTCTAAATAATGCTCTAACCATGCTACTGACTCAGCATCCAAATGGTTGGTTGGCTCATCAAGTAGCAACATATCGGGGTTAGAAAGTAATAAACGACATAATGCAACACGACGACGCTCTCCCCCAGACAGATTGCGAACAATCGCATCCCACTCGGGTAGTCTTAGTGCATCCGCAGCGATGTCGAGCTTTCTATCCAAGTCCCAGCCACCACCGGATTCAATGACATTTTGTAACTCGCCTTGTTCAGCAAGTAATCCGTTCATTTCATCGTCGCTCATAGGCTCAGCAAAACGCATGCTGATTTCATCGAAGCGCACTAAATGCTGCTTCATCTCGGATACGCCCTCTTCGACAATTTCACGCACCGTTTTATCCAAATCTAGCTGTGGTTCTTGCTCTAGGTAACCAATTTTAATACCCGGTTGAGGTCTTGCCTCTCCTTCAAAGTGGGTATCTACTCCCGCCATAATACGTAACAGCGTGGACTTACCCGAACCGTTCAGCCCCAGCACACCAATTTTTGCGCCAGGGAAAAAACTTAATGAAATATCCTTTAAAATAAACCGCTGATTTTCAACAATTTTGCTGACTCGATTCATGGTAAAAATATATTGTGACATAAAAACTCCGCTTTCTTTAGGGGCAGTTTACAGCCCCTACTCTATAAAATCTTAGGTCCAGTCTAAAATAACCTTTCCAGATTGACCTGATGCCATAATTTGGAATGCATTTTGGTAATCATCTACTGGAAAATGATGAGTGGTTACTGGTGAAATATCTAACCCACTTTGTAACATGGCGATCATTTTATACCAGGTTTCAAACATTTCACGACCATAAATGCCCTTAATAACTAACCCTTTAAAAATTACCTGGTTCCAATCAATTGGGGTTTCTTGTGGCGGAATACCCAACATAGCAACATGACCACCATGGGTCATAGCTTTCATCATTTCATTTAAGGCTAATGGGTTACCTGACATTTCCAAGCCTACGTCAAAACCTTCACTCATACCGAGTTCGGCTACAACATCAGAAAGCTTTTCATACTTTACGTTCACCGCACGCGTAACACCCATTTTACGTGCCAACTCTAGACGGTAATCATTCACATCGGTAATCACAACATAACGAGCACCAATATGGCGAACGATTGCAGCAGCCATAATACCTATAGGACCCGCTCCAGTAATTAAAACATCCTCTCCCACCACATCAAAAGACAAGGCGCAATGAGCGGCATTGCCAAATGGGTCAAAAATTGACGCTTGATCATCAGTAATATTGTCAGGAAGAACGATGACATTCGATGCAGGCAATGCTAAATACTCAGCAAAACATCCCGGGCGATTTACGCCAACACCTAAAGTATTGCGGCATAGATGGCGTTTTCCTGCACGGCAATTACGGCAATAACCACAAGTAATATGCCCTTCACCAGAAACGCGTTGTCCAACACTCAAACCTTGAACCTCCTGGCCTAAAGCCACGATCTCGCCCACAAACTCATGCCCTACAGTCATAGGAACAGGGATAGTCGCTTGTGCCCAATCATCCCAAGAATAAATATGGATATCAGTACCACAAATCGCTGTTTTATTAATTTTAATTAAAACATCATTAACGCCGTACTCAGGAATGGCAACATCTTCCATCCAAATTCCAGGCTCTCTTTTAGCTTTGACTAATGATTTCATTTAATTACCTCAAAATAGTGAATTATCCTTCAGTCGCTATGGCGCGAAGACGCTCCAATATTATGTCCCTATTTATATTACGGAAAACTCTTTACCTACTGTTTCAAACGCAGCAATGGCTTTATCTAAATGATGTAATTCATGTGCAGCAGACATTTGCGTACGAATACGTGCTAAACCTTTAGGCACCACTGGATAAGAAAAACCTACTACATAAATACCTAACTCCAGTAAGCGATTGGCCATACGTCCAGCCAAACTGGCATCCCCTAACATCACAGGAATAATTGCATGCTCACCAGGTATTAACTTAAAGCCTAATTGTGACATTCCTTCACGGAAGTACTTGCTGTTACGCTTTAATTTTTCTGATAAATGACTATCGTTCATTAAATTATCTAAAACCACACAAGAAGTATGCGCAATTACTGGTGCAAGGGTATTAGAAAATAAATAAGGTCTGGAACGCTGACGTAACCACTCAACAATCGTTGCATTTGCGGAAGTATATCCACCAGAAGCACCACCTAAAGCTTTGCCTAAGGTACCAGTAATAATATCAATGCGCTCACTAACGCCAAAATGCTCAGGAGTACCACGACCTGTTTTCCCCATAAAACCAACGGCATGCGAATCATCCACCATAACCATCGCATCATACTTATCTGCTAATTCACAAATAGCAGGTAAATTGGCAAGAATGCCATCCATAGAAAACACGCCATCGGTAGCAATCAAACGAAAACGCGCGCCTTTGGCTGCAATTAACTGCTCTTCTAAGGCTTTCATGTCATTATTTGCATAACGATAACGTGCTGCTTTACATAAGCGCACGCCATCAATAATACTGGCGTGGTTCAAGGCATCACTAATGATTGCATCTTCCTCACCCAATAAGGTTTCAAAAAGACCAGCATTCGCATCAAAACAAGAAGAATATAATATAGTATCTTCTTTGCTTAAAAACTGACTAATTTTTTGTTCCAATTGTTTGTGTGGTGTTTGAGTTCCACAAATAAACCGAACTGAAGCCATACCATAACCGTATTGCTCGAGTGCTTTTTGTCCTTCAGCAATTAATTGAGGATCATTTGCTAAACCTAAATAGTTGTTCGCACAAAGGTTAATCACTTCTTTATGATTTACGGTCACGTCAGCCTGTTGTTGACTATCAATGATACGCTCAGATTTGTAGAGTCCTTCACTTTTCAGCTGTTCTAATTCGCCTTGCAAAAAATCGCTAAATTGGTCAAGCACGGTTCTCTCCTATACATTAACTTAGAAACAACAGTTGCATCACGCCTACTCAAGCAAAGAATATATTTGCTTTTTCGAAGTGAATTACGATAAATCTACGGATCATAACAAACTTTAACCACAGTCACCACGAAATTAAGGATTCGAACATTATTTCTTAGCACATAAGCTAATTTTTTGCTAAGATGGTCGCAGAGTTTTAACCCATTAAACACAATGAATACGGTAGAGCAAATGAGTTATCAACACGCACGCACGAACATGGTTAAACAGCAGTTACGAACTGGTGATGTTTTAGAAGAGTCTATTCTGAGCTTGTATGATGTAATACCAAGACATGAATTCGTCCCTGAACAGTATACTCAGTTTGCCTATTCAGATATGCAAATTCCTCTAGGGCATGGTCAGCGTATGCTTACTCCATTGGAGGAAGGGATCATTCTTCAGTCTTTAGAACTTAAAGGTACTGAAACGGTTCTTGAAGTTGGTACAGGTAGTGGTTTTTTTACTGCATTACTGAGCAAATTATGCAAACAAGTAATTAGCGTAGATTACTATTCTGAATTCACTGCGAATGCAGCCCGCAAATTAAAGGCACATCATTGTGAAAATGTAGAATTGATTACTGGCGATGCCTGTCAGGGTTGGTTAGAAAAAGCTCCTTACGATATTGTTATTTTTACTGGTGCTGTAGAAAAGCTAACTGAAACCCATATGTTGCAAGTATTACCAGGCGGAAAACTATTTGCAATTGAAGGAAAAATGCCTGTAATGAAAGGTATGTTACACCAATTAGATCACCAAGGAAATTGGCAAAAATCAATGATTTTGGAAACCGGACTTCCTTTATTAATTGATAAGCTCAAGCCAAAAGAATTTACATTCTAAATCAAGAATTAGTATTCTGCCATTAAGTCGTTATCTGCCATTCCTGCCAATGTGGGAGTGGCAGGAATTCTTAACTAAATGGCAGTGGGTGATCAGAAAAAATTATTCAACACAAAGCCGCAGGAAGACGGACTCTGTATTTTTAGGGTGATTCTTATAATGAAAAAGCTGCTGTTCTGCTCTCTCATAACCATGGGACTGTCTTCATTTGCTTATGCAACAGACTTAATGGATGTTTATAAACAGGCCCTTGCAAATGATCCTATATTCAAGAATGCCTATGATACGTACATGGCCAATGCAGAGGCAGTTCCTCAAGCACGAGCTGCATTGCTTCCACAGCTCACTCTTTCCGGCCAGGGAAATCGTAATTATTTTGAATATAATTCTCCTGCCTTTGGTGGAGCTACTAGCCAGTATTATAATTCAGCAGTTTGGCAAGTGACCGCATCACAAGCCTTATTCAATTATGAATCATGGGCTAAAGTACGCCAAGCCAAAGCCTATGTTAAAGCAGCACAAGCCACATTTAACGATTCAGCCCAAGACTTAATTTTGAGAACTGCAAAAGCCTATTTTGATGTACTGTATGCACAAGATACTTTAGAGTTTGCCGAAGCGAAAAAAAGAGCCAACAAACGTCAATACGAGCAAGCGCAACAACGTTTTCAAGTTGGCCTTGATGCAATTACCTCCGTTTATGAAGCTAAAGCCGCCTATGATCAGTCTATAGCTACGGTTATTGCTTCTCGCAATAATAAAATAAACCAGTATGAAAATTTAAGAAAATTAACCAACCACGTTTATGAGGCATTAGCACCTCTGCGTGATGGTAAAATCCCACTGATAAAACCTGAGCCGAATAACATTGATGTTTGGGTGGATACCGGCTTAAATCAAAATTACAAATTATTTGCAGCAAAATATAACCTCGAAGTAGCGCGAGAAAATGTCAAAGCGCTTTCAGCAGGTAACTGGCCTACAATTGCGCTTCAGGGAAATAGTACCCAAACCTTTAACCAGGTTACTAATTCTGACACGAATCCTCTGGTTCCAAAAAGCCAGAAACAAGCGAATGTAGCCTTAGCATTAAACTTCCCTGTTTTCCAAGGCGGATTGGTTCGTTCCCAAACACGCCAAGCTCAACATAACTTCCAAGGTACTAGCGAGCAAATGGAACAAGCTTACCGCAATGTGGTCGTGAATAGTCGTATTGCATTTAATACGATCATTGATGGGATTAGCAAAGTAAAAGCGGATAGACAAACGGTTATCTCGCAGCAAAACTCATTAGAAAGTACCGAAGCTCAATTTGAAGTAGGTACACGTACCATGGTTGACGTAGTAAACGCACAACAACGTTTATTCGAAGGCCAACAGCAATTAGCCAATGATCAATACAACTTGATTAATTCTGTTTTGACTTTAAAATACCTGGCCGGTTCATTAAATGTTAATGATCTGCAACTCGTCAATTCATGGCTGGCAACGATGCGCGTTAACACTCATATCGCCAGTAAGACAAGCAAATAACAAGGTTTATCATGTCCAATCCTTCTCAAGTTGAAAAAAAACTACTGCACTACACTGGCAAGGCCATTGCAGATTTTAATATGATCCAACGCGGTGACCGCGTAATGGTCTGTTTATCAGGAGGCAAGGATTCCTTCACACTGTTAACTATTCTTGATCAACTACGTCGTCGTTCAGGTAATAAATTTGAACTTTTTTCGTTTACATTGGATCAAGCACAACCAGGCTGGGATGATTCAATACTACGTCAATGGCTGGCTGATCGTTCAATTAAGCATGAAATTTTGACACGTGATACTTATAGTATTGTGAAGGAAAAGGTTCCCGAGGGGAAAACCTATTGTTCTTTATGCTCACGCTTACGTCGCGGTATTATTTATCGTTATGCAGAAGAAAATGGCTACAATAAAATTGCTTTGGGCCATCATCGTGATGACTTAATCCGCACGCTGATGATGTCCATTTTCTATAATGGTGATGTTCGCTCTATGCCGCCCAAGTTGCTAAGTGATAATAAAAAGCATATCGTGATACGTCCATTAAGTTATGTACAAGAAAAAGATATTATTACCTTTGCTAATGAACAGGCTTTTCCTATCATTCCTTGCAATCTTTGTGGCTCACAAGAAAATTTAATGCGTAAAAAAGTAGCCCGTTTAATTGATCAACTTGCCGAAGAGAATCCCAAAGTTCCAAGCAATATTTTGCATGCATTACAAAGTATTAAGCCAAGCCAGCTTATGGATCAAAGCATGTGGAACTTTAAAAACTTAGAGCATGAATTGATTACTGAAAATAGAAACGAAGCAGATGAACTTTTTTCTGCAGAAGAATTTGAAGCATCTGAAGAAGCATAAGCGATACCCGCACCATTTTTTCTACTGTAGCCTGGTTGCTTGCAACCAGGTTTTCCATTTAATCTCACTTCTCACATTCATCAGTATCTGATAAAAAACGCTAGTGAAAACATTGATTACACTGCGCTGCACCAAAGTTACCACTATTTTAAAATATCTAACCTGGATGCAGCGCAGTGTAACCGGGAACCATGAGCGCAGCGAATTCATTTTGGTTTATTAAGGGACAACCCAGTTCTTAACAAAACGGTTACATAAATGTTACATTTCTGTAACATTTATGTTTTAATCGCTTACGCTTTAGTCTAAAATTACAGGACTTATAAAATAAGTAGATTAAAGTAAAATCTGATACATAATTTTCAACATAGGATACTATTCATGCAAGCAGAAACGATGTTTGATGTACGTAAATTTCGAATCTACGGCAAACGCTATTTAAAGTTTGATCTAGTCGCAGGAATAGTCGTATTTCTCGTGGCAATTCCACTCTGCTTAGGGATCGCTCTCGCGTCCGGCGCACCACTATTTTCTGGAATCATAAGTGGCGTAATTGGGGGAATCATTGTAGGTGCATTAAGTGGCTCACAAGTCAGTGTCAGTGGTCCTGCAGCCGGAATGGCCGCCGTGGTAGTCACTGCTGTTGCCCAACTAGGAGACTTTAATTCATTCCTATTCGCACTACTTCTTGCCGGGATGCTGCAAATCATTATCGGTAGCCTACGAGCAGGCTTTGTTGCAGATTATGTACCCTCTAATGTGGTTCAAGGCTTACTTTGTGCAATCGGCATTTTATTAATTATCAAGGAATTACCGCTAGCCTTTACTCACTCAAGTGATTTTAATGAGCTTAAAACCCACTTAATGGAAACTACAGATGTTATTACCTTAAGCCCCCTGCTCGCCCTCTATAATCATCTTAACAATGGGGCCATGATCATCACGCTCTTTTCTTTAGGCATTTTAGTTTACTTTGATAAAACCAAAAATAAAGTGCTAAAAGAAATCCCCGCCCCAATTATTGTCGTAATTCTGGGTGTGCTCTTAAATGAGCTCTATATGTGGGGTGACTCCGAATTGATTCAAGATACACCTCAATTGGTTAATATCCCTCATAGTGAAAGTATCTCAGACTTTATTAGTAAACTGATACACCCTAATTGGGCAGCATGGAGTAATGTAAAAGTCTATTTTTACGGTGTTATTATCGCCATTGTAGCATCCCTTGAAACCTTACTTAATATTAAAGCTGGGGAACGATTAGATAAACAAAAACGCCATGCCTCCCCTAACCGTGAATTAGTGGCTCAAGGCGTAGGAAACGTGACTGCTGGTTTACTCGGTGGTATCCCGATTACCTCTGTAATTGTACGAACTTCTATTAACATCCAAGCTGGTTCAAGAACTAAAATGTCCATCATTTTACATGGAGTATTTATTCTTTTTGCCGTGATGTTAATTCCGGGAACACTTAACAAAATCCCATTATCCTCATTAGCAGCTATTCTTATTTATACGGGTTATAAATTAAATAAACCTGCTATTTATCGTTCAATCTATGCTCAAGGTATCGATCGCTTTATTCCCTTTATTGTGACGGTGATTGGTATTATTGTATTTAATCTTCTGGTAGGTATTTTAATCGGACTGGCCGTAAGTTTGTTTTTCATATTGAAATCAAATAGCCAAGCACGCATTGATATTATTAAAGAGATTTATCCTAATGGAATAACCAGCCGACTGATACTCCCGCAGCAAGTGACGTTCTTAAACAAATCAACCTTAATTGCAGAACTTGACTCTATTCCCAATGGTTCTCAGTTGATTATCGATGCCCATTATACCCAGTATATCGATAAAGAAATTTCTGAATTATTGAGAGAGTTTAAAGAGGAACAAGCGCCGCTGAAGCAAATATCAACAAACTTCACCGGATTCAAAGAGCATTATAAGATCCATAATTACATTAACTTTATTAATGTCACTACTTATGATGTGCAATCTCACCTGTCTCCAGCCCAAGTACTTAACATTTTAAATGAGGGAAATAGCCGCTTTCTAGCTGATGAGCGCATTCACCGATTAACTCATCTTGATGTTCAACACACAGCAAAAGAACAACATCCAATTGCTATTGTATTAGGCTGTATTGACTCACGGGTACCTGTAGAAACCATTTTTGATATGACTTTTGGTGATATTTTCTGTGTGCGTGTTGCTGGTAACGTGGTTAATGACGATATCCTGGCGAGTATGGAATACGCCTGTAATGTGGTTGGTGTTAAACTAATTGTTGTTTTAGGTCATACACGTTGCGGCGCGATTCAATCTGCTTGCAATGGAGTAGAGCAAGGATACATCACGCAATTATTAGCAAAAATAAAGCCCGCGATTAACGCCGAAACAAAAACAACATCAAATCGCGATGGCCAGAATATCAATTTTGTGAAGCACGTTACCGAGCTTAATGTAGCGAATACTTTGCAAAATATTTATGAACGTAGCCCAACGCTACAAGACATGATTGAAAAAGATGATCTTGCCGTTGTTGGTGCGGTTTATAATGTTCAAAGCGGTGAAGTACACTATAGTGATTATGCAAAAGAACTTGCACAATTAGATGGTGATAAGAATGCTCATTTAGCTTCTAAAATCGCTCAAGTATTAAAAGATGCTAAGGTACAACATTAAAAGGTGTGTACGTCATCCCGAACACAGTGAAGGAACTCCTATTGTGGTATTGTACCACATTCAGGAGATCCTTCGTCGTAAACTCCTCAGGATGACGTAATTTTCTTAACTCGCTGAGCTCTGTTTTACGAAAAATTAGCCGTCAACGAAACCGTGGTCTGATTACTGCTATAAATACTTCCACGTTTAAAATATTGCTGTTCAACACGAAGCGAATATTGCTTATAAGATAGGTTCACTCCCCCACCAACTTTATACCCATTCTTATCCAAATTAAGTCCAGGAACAGGTCCTACAAACTCAACCGGCACACCGCTTTGGTTATTTCGAAAGTTTGCTACCTGTAATAGGCCACCATTAACAAATGGTTGAATCATTGGCGTTGCTTGATAGCCTATCTCAGCATTTTCTAAAATAAAGGTTGCATCAGTACGAAGTCTATCAACAAACTGAGTAGCGATGAAATTCTCAAAATCAAGATTATAAGGTCGCTGATTTACTTCCGTATGTAATACACCAACGTTGGCATTAAGACTGAAATTATTCAATTGTTTGCTGTATAAAGCCGCCCCACTGATAAACCAGTTATTGCCTCGATTACTACCAGTAGCATAATTCGTTCTCATACCTGGAAACTGTACGCTAGTCCGAAAATGACCCGTATTTTGTCCATAGCCGCCAGCGACATCAAAAAAGAAAGACGGCTTAATATGCGTGAGCACATGTCCATAAACACTATTATTTGTAATGGACTGATCAGTATTAGAAAAAGAAAACCCGGGTAACAATAACTTTGAATTCAAGCTCGTATTGATCCAATAAGCAAAAAGCCCTGCTGAAAAATACTTATTCAACGTCACATTATTGCCGCCAATACTATAAAAATTTGCATGCCCTTTATAACGATTAAATCCGCCTGTAAGAGTAGTCGAATTAAAATTAAAATCATTATAAGCATAAACACCGTTGACACTGTATCTGGAAACATTAGGCGCTTGTACTTGCTGTTGATTTGCAGTGGCAATAGACTGAGCCAACAACAGAGAGATAAATAACGCCTGCTTTTTCATCATAACTCCATTCATTCGTAATTCCTGTAATACTTTACCAATTAATTTTTAAAAAATACGATAACTAACAACAAGGACAAGCGCCTGAACCTACGATAGGTAGAATTGTAGTCGTCACAGTATGGGTCGCAGAATTAGTGATTGTTGCATTAACAACTTGCGTTAACGTGCTAGGGTCAATAAAGTCTGGGCCATTTCCAGCCTGAGATGATGGGAGATCTACCCAACCATTTGCTGACCAATTAATTGGACCGTAAGTAATTTGCTTGGTGCTTGCATTATAAATTGCACTACTTTGTTGTTGACCAGGGCCTAAGGGATAACGATTATCAACAATCACTAATCCATCGGTAACCTGAATTGCAAATTTTTTACATTTAGCGGTATTACAAAATATTGCTGCCCGATACTTAGTTCCTGCAATCGCTAAAGCTACTAAAGGGGTGCTCAAAAGAGATTTTCTTTTGACATCAGATGTTGCAGTTGACGATTCCAAACCACCTTTCGCTAAATAAGCAGAATTACCAACCGCTGCTGCTTTATGATAGGCAACTACAGAGTAATCCGAGTTAGGTTGTAACGAGACTAAAGTTCCGTTGGAGTATTGAAGTTGAGCAAGTGCGCCATCCCTCGTACTAATCACATCCCCTTCAAAAAACTCAGCTCCGCGCGTTAATGTTCGTTGCTGATTATTTCGTTTGGCGATGACGTCTTTGCTAGTAAATAAAACCTTTCCTGCAGATTCTGAAAACGCTACAGCTTGATAGATAAATAAAAATACAAATAACCATTTTTTCATCGGTGTATCCTTCACACATTTTTTTACAAACGCGTTATCATAGTACAGAGCGACGCGGAAGGTAAGAGAATTTATAAAAAACATTTTTATAAAAAGCTAGTAATATCAGTGGAAATGCATTATAAAATTTGCCTCTGAATTACATGTATTAGAATTTTTTAGATTTTTACAAGGATTGTCGATGCAGTACCGTAGAAGAAAAATATCTCAACCTGTACCCTCTTTAGTTTTAACCAGCATACTATTCGCCACCACAGTAACTCCAATGAATTCAGTATGGGCTTTTGGCGGCCCATGGAAACCGCGACAAACATTAAATATCCAGGGTGGTCATGGCCTTCAAGATTATTACGATGCACTTCTCCCTATTTCTGGCGATGCTGGAAGAATGTTTTATATTAATGGGGCTTTCGCAGGTACTCATCATGTAACTGGAGGCGATCTCGGACTGGGTTATCGCCAAATTATACTCAACAATGAATATGTGATTGGTGGTTATGCCCTCATGGGACGCTATCAAACCAATTACCATAATATGTTTACTCAATTAACCTTGGGTACAGAACTCTTTGGAACAATTTGGGAAGGACGGGCTCATTTATATCAGCCCACAAGCAGAAGAAATAAATTTGTGAGCACCCGTTCAGAAGGATTTAGTTTTCAAGGAAACAAATTATTAGGTATTCAAACGACAACCTATGAGCATGCCGAAGGTGGAGCTGATGTCGAAGTTGGACGAGTAGTTCCGTGGATTCCTAAACTACGCGGTTTTGCGGGATACTATCGGAATGGTATAGGCAATGATCGGAAGAATATTAATGGTGGTTATGGGCGTTTTGAATACCGCTATAATAACCATTTTACCTTTACTCTAAGTAATGCCTACGATAGGGAACAAGGTAATTTCTTTGCCGTTGGAGTAAGAATGAGTATCGGCAGCCCCGAAGGTACTGTGCCTTTAACTGCTGAACAACGCATGACTGATTACTCAGTAAGACGTCGTGATGTATTTACTTACACCAGTAACTACAGCGTACCATTTACTTCTGTAGAAAACTTTTATTTTGTTGCTGGCCAGTCAACTTCGGGTAACGGTACCTTTGAAACGCCCTATGGCACAATTCAAGAAGCAATAACCGCAGCGAATTCGGGCGGAAACACCAATAACTATGTTTATGTATGTAATTGCAGCAACACGTCCAGCTACACTTATGATTTAGGTGGGCAATTAAACATAGGACCAAACACCAAGCTTATTGGTTCAGGTGGAAGCTTTACTTACAATAATACAACTGTACCCTCTTTGTGCGGAAGTGCACGACCTACTTTAGTTGGTAGCCTCTATCTTCCAGGAAATAATGAATTAACTAATTTCAACATTACTGGAACAGGAACCACTCAAAACGCCGGAGTCATCGTTTCAGGACAGAATATTACGCTCAGTAACCTTAGCATTTATAGTTATACAGGGCCTAATGGGGCTAATGGAACGAATGGGATAGACGGTGATTATGGTATTGACGGTGCTAATGGAACATCAGGAAACAATGGTACTGCTGCCTATGGTATCTTCATAAACAACTCATCCAATGTGCTGATTAACAATGTTACTGTAAATGATATTAATGGCGGTAATGGTGGAGTTGGTGGTAATGGTGGTAATGGCGGTCCTAATAGTGGTAATGCTACTAATGGCGGATTTGGCGCTGATGGCGGTAGTGGCGGTGACGCTTGGGCTATTGCCATTAACAACAGCAGCCTAGTTACTTTAAACCAGGTTGCTATATCTAACGTACTCGGCGGCAGTGGTAATTTAGGCGGATCGGGTGGTAATGGTCTATCTACTGACGTAGCCTCAGCGGGTTATGGCGGTGGTGCAGGTAGTGGTGGAAATGGTGGAACTGCTGGTGGATTATCCCTGGATACCGGTTCTTCTATCTCCATCAACACGTTAAACATCAGCGGAGCCATTACTGGGGGTAATGCAGGAACAGGTGGCAATGGTGGTGCAGGCAGTGCAGGTTATGAACCTTTCTTCTTCTCTCCTAATAGTGGTTTTGGCGGAAATGGAGGTAATGGTGGAAATGGTGGTGATGGCGGTAGTGCTGTAGGTATTTCAATCACCGATACCTCTTCGATATCAGCTTCTGGAGTCACTTTAAGTGGTTCTTATAGTGCAGGCGCTGCGGGCAGTAGTGGTAATGGAGGTGCTGGTGGAGATGGGGGTAATGCCCGAACCTCAGGTACAGCCGGTGGAAATGGCGGTACAGGTGGTGCTGCGGGTAATGGTGGTAATGGTGGTAATGCTTACGGTATACAATCTAATAGCGGAACCATTAATGCAACCTTTGAGGAAACGCTTACAGCAACATCTGGAGCAAGCGCAGGTACGGCTGGTGCAGGAGGTACTGCAGGTACAGGTAACGGAGCGCCAAACGGACAACCAGGTGCTCCAGGAGCCGTGGGACAGAATGGAACTGATGGTACGGCAAGTAATACCGCTCCCTAATATTCCGAAATGTAAGTATAAGCGTCAAGCTTGCTTATTTTTCAAAACACCGAAAATGATATGAGCACAAGTAATTGTTTTCGGTGTTTACCTTTAGCCTGAGGTTTAGAAATAAAAGGAAAATAGATTGTGAGCTTTTCAACGCCGTTAGAAAATGACAGTTAACTTTAATCGAAATATTGACACACTGTTTAATTATTGATTAAAATGCACTCAAGTTATTCTTTGACCTATTTGTATGAAAGATGATTTAAGCCTTACCGAATTCCCTGTATTTTTTGAACATTATTATCCTGCGGATTATTTAACAAGTATTGCCCTCTTCTGTTTTTTTCTTGAAAAAAATTATGATCTTGAATTTGAAGAGCGATTCGATGCAGAACCTCAGTTACCCGAGAGCCCTCAAATTGTTTCTGAATTGTTAAGTAAGCAAGACGCGCTTACGTTATTAAGTAAGATAGAATCTTCCATAGTCGCTGCCAAATGCCGGATTGTACCCTCTCGTTATGCTCCGAATTCACATCGTGTATTAATTGACTATGATCTCATTGCTTATCATACCAATTTAAAAACCATTCGGGAGTATATTAATTCTCGCCCATCACTAAATGAACCCCGTTATTGCATCCGCCAAGGGACCTCTTCTCAAGATAAAGCAAAAATACCAAGTTTTCGTGTTCTTCTGCTTAAGCGCCTGGAGCAAAACGGATTTCTATCTCTGTCTCCAGAGGAATATGATGATTTATTAGGTAACATTAACGAACTCAATTTCTATATACTAACAGAAACAGAGTTATTAGCCGAATTATCTGATGCTTTAAAAAAACGCAGAACAACATGGCAACACATCATACAAGAATGGCCATTTACTATTCCAGTCCTCCTTCAATTGGCTAGAAAACAGAATGATTTACAGGAAACACTGCAAAAAGAATTAAACAACGGTACATTTGTCCAATTGGTTGCACAGTGTGATTCCGAATCAGTGTTTATCCAATTCATAAGGCAAGCATTCCATAGTATTGAATGCAGAGACCACATCCTTATTGATCTCACTGTAAACCCTTATAGATATATCGATATGGTACAACATCAGCCACGAACCTTATTTGAGCTTATTGAGCTAGCATTAGCCAATGAGGAAATAGCAAAATTATTGCAATCGAGTGTTATACCAACAGAAGAGCAACCCGACCCGAATTTACCACAAGACGAAGAATCGTTTAAGCTCGTACTGTATCATTTACTCACAACAAGCTTATTTAATGCGGCATTTGGTGAGAACAATACTAATGAATGGCTAGTGCTAATACGTAATGCCCGCTTTAATCCGGTAGCGAGAAAATTCCTTGAGCATGCGCTTTGTCATCCAGTTCAACTTGCAGACACTAAATATTATGACTCCCCATACTATCAAAATGGATTATTAGCTCTACTCACTGAACCAGGCTATCATAATACTCTTCCAACTCTTTTTGAACTGGCGAAACAACATCATGAACTGCGCACTGCTATGGCGAAAGCACTTCGTGTTACTAACACGACTAAAAATGTTTTACACGAACTGAGTGTTCACACGCCCGATTATTTATCTGGTTTTTTAGCTCTGTCACAGTCTAGTCCTGTTTTGCAAGATGCCTTAGCCAATATTCTGGACAAAGAAAAAAGTTGCTATTCTATTATCCCTGCCGTTGAAGAAAAGCACGAAGAGGAGAACGAGGTACAAAGTGATGACAGCAAGAGTTGGGGTTCTTATTACTCCCGTGCTTCCCATAACACCTATGGCGCGGTGATGGATCTAGCTAAAGGAAGAGTTTATCACTTAACCCGATCAAATGGGGAGTATGAAACGCTACCCTCTTTATCTTTGTTAGCAAAAGCAGAGCCTGATCAACTTTTTAAAATCATTAAAATGACGGATACAAGCCTCAAAATGAGGGAAGTATTTAGTGAAATTATTCCATCACCTGCCTGGAAGGAAATTACTTCCCACTTATCAGAACAAGACAAACTGGCATTATATCAACTTGCTGTACAATCATCCCAAGCGGGCTATTCCTCCTCTTTCTTTAATAACACAGGAATTAATCCCATTTGGCACTTGATTGCAGAAACGATGAAAGAAAACAATATATTGGAAGAAAGCGCTCCCAGTTCGTCTCTCAGCTAACAATGGAAAAAATCGGTGCCCTGGAGCTTTTTACTTGCAGATTTAAAGATACAAACGTTAGCAGTGTAAGTAAACAAGCTACAAAGAGGTGTTAAACAGCGCCGTCTCATAATTTATCCTAATAAAATCATACTTCATTAAATACGTTAAGCTACGCACAACCACTCCAGAAGAAATAGTCCTATCTCGACTAGTAATAAAACCCACAACCTCTTGAGTACTGATTGTTTTATGATGAACAGCAGCAATAATTTGCTGTAAATAGAGTGCTGGGACAATCTGTTGCGCCCCCATCCCGCCCAAATGGTTTGCTATTAAAGTCTCTAATTGCGCTATTGGAGTCTGGCCCGGTTTAAAATAATCATTGGGCTTTAATGACGAGCTGGCATGACCGGAAAACGTATCGAAAGGATCGGCAAGCAAAGGAGGAACTCTGATTGCTGTTTTAGCTTCATTCGTGGCAGCACGACGTCTTGCCGAGAGCTCGTCCCACAAAGCATCATAACGAGGTAGGACTTTATTCCAGTGAAAATGTTCCTGAATACGCTGGTATCCAGCGGCCCCCATTTGTTGTCTTAATTCAGGGTTAAGATACAACTGCCACAACGCATTCACGCAAGCGCCCACATCAATGGCAGCCATTTGTGCAGTCAATCCAGCATAGGTCAACCAATTAATCCCTTTAGTTAAATAACCCAGGCTTAAATCCACACCACAACCCGATGGAGGCAAAACAGTAGGAATGAGAAAACCATCCACTTCATGACGAACGGTATCTCGGTAACCATCCCAATCAGAAACAATCACCGGAAGTTTATTCGCCATGGCTTCCAAAGGAGTTACCCCAAAACTTTCCTGGATATTGTCTGATAAAGACATAAAAACATCCGCTCCAGGCCAGATGGATTTTTTCTTTGCTTCTGTATCCAAATCGTTAATAAAGTGTACCGTCACTGAAGGACAGAACAATTGGGCTGCCTTTTGATAATGGGGCTTATGTTCTTCCTTATCAAACCATCCTGCTTGCACAAAATGAACTCGACTTTGAGAACCGATACGTTGTGCCAATGCCTCCAACACCAAATACATAGGAATAGGATGTGCTTTTTCATAAAAGAACAATCGACCAACAAAGAGCACTACATAATCATGTTCAGCAATACCGTATTGCTTACGAAAATTGTTGCGATGTATTTCATGGAGTTCTGGAGCAGAAACATCTTCGGGATCAATCCCCAAAGGAAGCACGGGTAATTGTAAGGTACACTTTACCGGCTCTTTATAACGCGTTTTTAAATAATCATGCCACTGGCTAAATAAATTCTCCATGACGCGTTTGGATGCAATGGAAGTACAAATTATTGCATCCCAATCATGTAAAGGCGCCTGAACTAATTGTGCAACTTCCTCAGCCGTATCCATACCTGCTAAGGCATGTACCAGTCCACAAATACTAAATGAATCTGGGCTCATAAACGCTCTAGACCATGCCATTTTATTAATCAAAACATCCGGCTGCATGTAAAGACCTGATTGTTTCAAAGCAGGAACATCACCCTGCATAATGGGATAAAAGGTTTTGAGGGGCGAGTCAAGCTCATAATTGTTTTTAAAATCATCAAAAAAATGAGCCTGCGCAATATAAGGAGATAATGTAGAACGAGCTCCATATTTAACTAAGGCTTTCAGCAAACCATCATTGGCAATGGTATTGCCCGCAACACGCGTTACGGTTTGGTAATTAATGGGGGCATAATAAATACTCATTGAAGAATTTATCATAGTACATCCTTTCAGCGCAGCATCCCAATAAACTCAGCACGGGGTTTTCATTGAGGCGGTATACAAAAAAACGAATACTCCAGTAACTCACCTTAAAAATCAAGAAAAACAACATCCCTTATGCCCTCCTTTAATAGTATTTTGGCATTTCTTGGGTATATAATGCCTGAATTTACGAAATTACTTTCAGGAGCAGAAATGCGCGCGTCACAATGGTTTTTAGTTACCCTAAAAGAAACTCCTAACGATGCTGAAATCGTTTCTCATCAATTGATGTTGAGAGCTGGGATGATCCGTAAACTGGGCTCAGGGCTTTATACTTGGATGCCTCTAGGACTTAGGGTACTTCGTAAAATAGAACAAATCGTTCGTGAAGAAATGAATCGCACCAATGCCGTGGAAGTACTCATGCCGTCAGTACAACCCGCAGAACTTTGGCAAGAAACAGGACGTTGGGAAACTTTTGGTGGACAACTACTGACCATGAAAGATTCTAACCAAAGAGAATATTGCTACGGCCCAACTCATGAAGAAGTAATTACAGACATTATGCGTAATGAGCTGCAATCTTATAAACAATTGCCAGCAAACTTTTATCAAATTCAAACTAAGTTCCGTGATGAGATCAGACCACGCTTTGGCGTGATGCGTGCTCGTGAGTTTATTATGAAAGATGCTTATTCATTCCACTTAGGCATCGAAAGCTTACAAAAAACCTATCAAGATATGTACCAGGCTTATTGCCGTATTTTTGATCGCATGGGCCTAAAATATCGTGCAGTAGAAGCAGATACAGGTGCTATTGGTGGTTCTGCCTCTCATGAGTTCCAAGTACTGGCTGATTCTGGCGAAGACTTAATTTTCTATAGTGATGCCAGTAGCTATGCCGCGAATATAGAACAAGCCATTAGCCTAAAACCGGCAAAATCGACTAATTCTACGACTCAAAAAATCGCATTGGTTGATACACCAAAACAAAAAACCATTGCTGAAGTGTCTAAATTCCTAAATATCAGCAGCAGCGAGATGATCAAGACCTTAATTGTACGGGGTAAAGAACATCCTATGGTTGCTTTGATTTTACGTGGTGATGATGAGCTTAACGAAGTAAAAGCAACAAAACATCCGCTCATTGCTTCTCCATTACAATTTATTGATGAAGAAAGCATTCTAAAAACATTAAACGCTCCGATTGGTTCGTTAGGACCTATTGGCTTATCCATTCCATTAATTGCAGATCACCATGCGCTTGCTATGGATGAATTTGTTTGCGGTGCGAATCAAGCGGATAAACATTATCAACATGCCGCCTGGGATAAAGATATCGATGTTTACCAAGCATACGACTTACGTAATGTAAAAGACGGTGATCCAAGCCCAGATGGCCAAGGTACACTGCACTCTTGCCGTGGTATTGAAGTGGGTCATGTATTCCAATTAGGCGATAAATACGCCAAAGCAATGAATGCTTCTGTAATTAATGAGCAAGGTCAATTAGAAACGATGTTGATGGGTTGTTATGGTTTAGGTATCACTCGTGTCGTGGCTGCAGCAATCGAGCAACATCATGATGAACAAGGAATTATCTGGCCACAAAATATTGCTCCGTTTCAAATCGTCATTATTCCTTTGAATGGACATAAATCTCAAGTAGTTAAAGACCAAGCCGAAGCCCTGTACCAACAACTTAGCGATGCAGGAATTGAAGTATTACTTGATGATCGAAATGAGCGCGCAGGTGCCCTCTTCGCGGACCATGATTTAATTGGTATACCACATCGCCTGGTGGTTAGTGATCGAAACATTGAGCAGAATTGTGTGGAATATAAATCACGCGCTACTGGTGAAACACAACAAATTTCTCTAAGTACCGCTGTTGCAGATCTAGTTAAGTTAATTTCACAATAATCACATCGATATAACCTGGTTGCTTGCAACCAGGTCTTCTTTATTTAATACCTCTATCCTTATTCTCTACTACGTCATCCCGAACACAGTGAAGGATCTCCTAAATGGAGTACAATCCACCTTCAGGAGCTCCTTCGTCGTAAACTCCTCAGGATGACGTGCTTCACTTCATTAAGTTCCGAATTCTGCTGTAAAAATTACTTTTAATATAAAAATTATTCAATGTACCTTGTCCTTCAACACCAAAATGTTATACTATAACACTTTCAAAGTTGATATGACTTCATTTATCCCTAACCGCCCACTAAGTGATCATATGAGTAAACAAAAGAAAAATAAAACACATCACCACCATCACGAGCATGACCATCATGGCCATAGTCACGATCATCATGGACATCACCATGAAAACCATTGGCTTAAAGCTACTTTAGGGTTGCTTTGGGGAGTGGGTTTACTGGTCTTATCTGTTGCAGGTTTTAGCATTCCCATTGGTGCCTACTATGCCATCACCGGGCTTACTTCGCTGATGACCTTATACTTGGGACACACCGTTTACCAAACAGCCTGGAACTCATTTCGTAACAACAAATGGGATATGACGACCTTATATACCATTAGTACCCTTAGCATTCTCGTTGTATCAATTGCCAGCATCCTGATTCCTGGATTGCCGATGATGTTTGAGGCCGCTCCCTTAGTATTAGGTTTTTGGCATTTAGGAGAAGGTATTGAACATAGCCTAATTGATCAAATCAATAAAAAATTAAATATCCTTGATTGCCTTCCTAAGAAAGTCTTATTAAGAGGCGAAGAAGATAAAAAAGTTTCGGTTAAAAAATTAGTCCTTGATGATCTGATTCTTATTCAAAAAGGCGATGTAATTCCTGTTGATGGCGTATTGACTACAGATGCTCTACTTTACACCACTCGAATTGATGGTTATCCCGAACTTAAAAGCTTTAAAGCAGGAGATACAGTAAAGTCTGGCATGCGCTTAGCCGATCATATTCCTTCGCTAGAAATGCGTGTTACCGAACCCTATAAAAACTCTTATCTTTCTTTAGTCGCCAAAGATATAAAGAAAGCCAATGATGAAAAAGCTCCCATTGAATTAATTGCGAATAAAATATTGGATTATTTTATTCCCGGCTTACTCATCACTGCAGCTGTATCCGGTGTCGTTATTAGTTCATTATTTGGTATTGCACCTGCAATTCAATGTGTTATCTCCGTTCTTGTAAGTGCATGTCCCTGTGCCCTAAGTTTAGTTACCCCAATGGCAGTTAAAATCGGCATGAACAAAGCCGCTGAACAAGGGATCCAGTTTAGTAACGGAGCAGCGCTACAAGCAGCAGCGGATATTGATACGATTGTTTTTGATTTAAACGGTACCCTTACTCAAGGTAAAATGCAGGTACAAAATCTGCAAATTAGTGATAGAAAGCTATTAGCCCATATCGCATTATTAGAACGCAACGCCACTCACCCCGCCGCCAAAACCATCGCCGATTATATTCAGAGCCAAGAAGATATTAGTAATGAGCCATTAGAAATCGCAGACATCGATAAAAGCCATCACTCAGGTATAAAAGCTGTTATCGACGGCGAACGGTTTATCGTAGGCAATGAAGACATGCTGTTAGCAAATGGCATTACCCAAATTAATGAACCGTATAATGACCCTAAAAATGGTTCTACTTATATTGTTCGTGGTAATACTGTAATTGGGCAAATCGCCTTAATGGATCCATTACGAGAGGATGCAATTACAACCATCAAGCAATTAAAACAGCTTGGTAAAACCGTGCATATTTGTACTGGAGCGTCTCAGGAAACTGCGAAACGATATGCAGCCTTATTGGGTATTGATGAAAAAAATATTTGCGCCAATGCTGTCGGGGTAAGCACTCAAGCCCATGAAGTATCTAAAATTAGTTACATTCAAGGATTAATAGATAAAGGATTTAAAGTTGCTATGGTTGGCGATGCAGCCAATGATGCTGCAGCAATTGCAGGTGCTCATATCGGTATTGCCGTTGAATCAAAGATTGGTGATAACAGCGCCAAACAATTTGCCGGAATCGTGGTGCATGAAGGTTTATTATTCCCTATAGCAACAGCATTTGATTTGGCTCAGAAAGGAAAACAAAATATTATTCAAAACTATTTTGTGAGCTTAACCTATAATTCGGCTATTACTTTAGTTGCCTCTGGATTATTTATTGCAGTAGGTCTTACCATAACTCCACCAATCGGTATTGCCTTGATGGTGCTTGAGACTACGGTAGTTTTAAGTAATTTATATCGTTTTAAACAACAGGACATTGTGGCTACGGTAGCCCAAAAGAACAATACAAGTGACCTTGGTTCTGGTGATTCGCCATCAGTAATGCATAAACTGTTGGAGGCTCGTCCTCAAATAACACCAACACCAGAAAAAGAGCCTCTTGTCGTGAATTTATTTGCTCCTAATGAGGATTATTCTTCCCATCAACCCCCTCTTCAAAGTGGAACAACATATCAATGTTAATCGATATAGGCCGTATTAGCAGTATTATAATGCGGCCTGTATGATTGGGCTTAACTTAATTCCCTTTCAAATGAACGATATTGGTATGATAAATCAATCTCATGAAGACATTTACTCAGAACCAGGAGAGAAAGGCTTTATTTTGAAAGGTAAGCGGTAGGCTTAACGGTTTCCTGCATCTATAACAGCTCAATGTTAGAGCTTCAGCAAGAAGCAATTGTCATCACCAGATGGCGTATAATACTTCGAGTAAATTGGATTCGTGTTTGTGCGACAGCTGCAATCTTTCGCAGGTTAATATCCAGCCAAGATTCCAGCCGCGCCAAACAAATACAGTATAGCTATTTTTTTTTAGAATGCTGCTCCAAAAACACTAATTTATGTGTAAGATATTTCTTAAATTGTCGTAAGAGCAATGGCTCCCGTGGGCAAGCCACGGGAATTCGAGAAAAGATTAATGAGTGGCTGGTGCTGCAGGAGCAGGGGTAGTTGCTGGAGCTGGAGACTCTGCTGGTGCAGGAGCAGAAGCTGATACTTTTGGTTTTTCTGCTAAGGCATCCGCAGAACATGCTGCCGCAACATCATTAACACCTTCATCATATTGCTTATCAGTTAAATTATCCGCTTGTTTAATCAGAGTCATAACTTTAGGTTTAGCGCATTCGCAATAAGCCATAGTTACCTTTTTATTGTCTTCACTTAGATTAGGATAAATAAGGTTCCATCGATCCTGGCAAAACTGAAGGAAATCGCTTTCTTGCGCTTTACTTAAACCCACATCATCTTCCATTGCATCTAATGCATCATGTAATAAAGTGCGAGACATACATACTTGAATTGCTTTTTGTATTGCTTCATCACTACCTAAAGGTTGTGCTGCAGCGCATGCGCAATATTTTTCACCAAAATTTTTGAAGTCCACTTTATCTTTCGCAGCATCTGCTTTTTCCATCCAAGCATTAGTACAAATGCTTGCAAAGTCTTCTTTAGGACTAGCATCTTCAGCAAATACAGAAAAAGAAAATAAAGCTGCAGCAGCGATTATTCCCGTGCGCTTCAATAAAGAATAACTCATGATGTATCACTCCTTTGATTAATAATTATTCATAACTGAGCATAGACCATCCCTGATCAGTTAGCTACCAAACCAAGAGATATATTTCTTAACCGTTGCTGTATATACTCTTAATTTTTTATAGTCCCCAGAGAGAAACGATGAATGTATTGGTTACTGGTGCCTCAGGATTTATTGCCTCCCAAATTGTTACAGACTTAATTGCCGCAGGACACCACGTTACTTGCTGTGTCCGTGATGTTGCTTATACTCAAAATTTATTTCCAACGGCAACGATTATTCCTTGTGATTTTATTCACGATCAATCCAGCGCACTTTGGAGTGAACGCTTAGCTCGTATTGATATAGTCATTAATAGTGTTGGTATTCTTTACCATCCCAATGACCAAGTAACCTGGGCAATTCACTATCATACTCCTCGCGCCTTATTCGATGCCTGCGTTAATACTGGAGTAAAAAAGATTATACAAATTTCCGCATTGGGTATTGAGAAATCGGATGTAGTTTATGCAACCAGTAAGAAAGCTGCGGATGATTATTTACAGTCTCTGCCAATCCAATCAATTATCTTACGCCCCTCTTTAGTTTATGGGCGAGGCTCCTATGGCGGTTCCTCTTTATTTCGTGGTTTAGCAGGGCTTCCCTGGATTACTCCCGTACCCGATAAAGGTAGCCAAGAGTTTCAACCCATTTATTTAGACGATTTATCAAAGGCCGTCGTCAGGCTGCTTGAGCAACCCTTGGCTCACAATTTAATCTTAAATGCTGTAAGTGCGAAACGTGTTAGCTTAGCTAGCGTTTTAACTCAGATGCGTACCTGGTTAGGTTTTCCGAAAACCAAATTAATCCACATCCCTTTAAAATTAATTGGTTTGGGCGCATTAATTGGTGATCGCATACCTTACTCTATTTTTAATACCAATTCATATAAGCTACTATTTCAAAACAATGTGACCAGTAGTGAAGAAACCCAAAGGTTTCAGGAACAGATTGGTTTTACTCCGAGAGAATTTACTGCTGGTCTCTATAGCCATCCCAGCTCAACCCAAGATCGCTGGCATTCGCGACTTTATTTTCTCAAACCAGTGTTAAAATTTAGTATTGCCTTTATTTGGCTATTTACCGCCATTTGTTGTTTATTCATTTATCCTCGAGCCTCATCTTATGAACTATTGGCACAAATCGGCGTGAATGCATTTTGGCAACCCATTTTATTTTATGGGGCGAGTATTCTTGATGCAGCCCTGGGTGTAGCGGTCTTGTGCTCAAAATCTACGAAAGTTGGACTCTTACAAATTACCTTGATAATAGGCTATAGTGTCATACTTACGTGGAAGCTGCCCTCGTTGTGGTTTGAACCTTTTGCTCCTTTGGCAAAAAATATTCCACTTCTGGCAGCTATATTAGTGTCTATGTCTTTGGAGTCTGATCGATAATGCTCTATTTTTGGCTTAAATTCATTCATGTTTTGAGTTCAACCATACTTTTTGGTACCGGCATAGGCACTGCCTGCACAATGCTCTATGGTCATCGGACAGGAAACACCCAGGTCATTGCCGCGACCACACGTTATGTGGTCTTAGCCGATTGGATCTTTACAGGAACTTCAGGTTTCCTCCAACCCCTCACAGGCTTATGGATGGTTTATTTAGCCGGTTATGCGTGGAGCTCTTTATGGGTTATGGGTTCCATTATTGGTTATGCAATCGCTGCTTTGTGCTGGTTCCCGGTCGTGTACCTGCAAATTAAAATGCGGGATTTTGCCGTTGAAGCAGAAGAAAATAAAACCGTATTACCCCCAATTTACTACCGTTATTTTAAGTACTGGTTTTGCTTAGGCTGGCCTGCGTTTATTAGTTTAATTATTGTTTTTTATTTAATGACGAATAAACCGGTGGGGTTTTGATTAATTAGGTGTAGCCTGGTTGCGTGCAACCAGGTTTGTATCTTTCTAAATTATTAGTCTATATTGATAAATAATTGATCAATTCTTCGCTTATCTGGGCGTGAGTTGTTCCATGCCACTGCTTTTTCAAGGTACTTTATGAATACAGGTCACATCGCATGGATGTTAATTTCTTGTGCTTTAGTCATGCTCATGACTCCAGGATTAGCATTCTTTTATTCTGGACTAGTACCAGAAAGAAATGTATTAAATACAATTAAAATGAGCTTTATTTGCCTAGCCATTATCCCCTTATTATGGGCTATTCTGGGGTATTCACTGGTCTTTAGTGCACATAACCAATGGATTGGCGGGCTAACCTATGTTGGCTTATCCCATCTAGTTGATGCCCATCAAGCGGATGGCAGCATTCCGCCGCCCCTATTCATGTTATTTCAAATGATGTTTGCCATCATTTCTCCTGCCATTATCTCCGGAGCATTTGTTGGGCGCATGAAATTCGCTGCCTATTTTTTATTTGTAAGCTTGTGGAGTTTATTCGTTTATGTTCCCTTAGCACATTGGGTTTGGGGGCCTAACGGTTGGTTAGCAGAGATTGGAGCAATTGATTTTGCCGGTGGGGTGGTTGTTCATATCAGTGCCGGTTTTTCAGCCTTAGTCGCCGCTTTATTTTTGGGTCCACGACTTAAGTCATTACACAACAAAGACAAACCCCATAATATCCCTTTTGTAGTACTTGGCGCCTCATTACTCTGGTTTGGTTGGTTTGGTTTTAATGCAGGTTCAGCCTTAGCTGCTGATGGCATTGCGATTAATGCGGCCATTACTACCATGCTTGGAGCAAGTGCATCAGTTACTTCATGGACCCTGCTCACCTGGATCAGAAAAGCTCGGCCTTCCGCAGTCGGCGCTTCTGCAGCCGCCGTAATTGGCTTAGTTGCCATTACCCCTGCCTGCGGCTTTGTTACCCCTATGGGTGCTATTGCTATTGGCAGTCTCAGCGCAATAACAACGCAACTCATTTTGTTATATATAAATAACATCAAAAAAATCGATGACACTGCAGATGTTTTTGCCTGTCATGGAGTTGCTGGCGTTATGGGAGCCTTATTGACAGGTGTTTTTGCCACTACAGTAGTCAATCCAGCGGGTAAAAACGGTCTGCTTGCGGGAAACTACATGCTGCTGTGGCATCAGCTGATTGCGGTTTTAGTCGCCATTACAATTTCGGTAGCAGGTACGGCATTAATTTTATTTTTATTGAAAAGCATCATGAACATCCGTACGACTCCTAGAGAAGAAATCCAAGGCATTGACATTATTGAGCATGGAGAGAGTGCCTATGATCACTCTTCCGTTGACGATACGCCCACCAAAGCATTGAAACGTAGGGGCACGTTATCCTAAAAGATGACGTGCTCTAATCTAGCTTTTACCCATAAATTTTACCACAAGCGATACGAGCACCCCCGCCACCTAACGCAGGATTATCACTGTAATTATCTCCACCTTCATGAATCATAACGGAGTGACCTTGAATATCTTTTGTGGTTAAACGAGGCGCTAAAGCAGGTGTATTGGCCATGCCTTTAGCATCAACTACTAATACAGGTAAATCACCTAAATGACCTTGTCCATAAGGACCTTGGTGGCTGTTGGTCGCGGCTGGATCCAAATGCCCACCCGCTTTCATTGCATGATCGCCACAATCAAGATGCTGATGAATATGAAAACCACGAGCCCCCGCGGGAAGACCAGAAAGTTGAGGCTTAATTAATAAACCAAATTTACTGTCTTCAAAAGTAATTTTTCCTAGTGCAGCACCTGCTGTATTAGTTACCTCACTAGTCACCGTAGCGGCTTGACTTATGGATGATCCCAACAAAGCAAGAACGCCTAGAGCAAACACTCCTTTATACTTAATCTTGTTCATAATCTATCCTTAAAAAGTTAACGCCATAAATTGTAGCCTAAAATTCCTCTATTATGATACGCTTATCCCTCCATAACTAATGTAGGGACGCATATGTATTTTAAAATTCGGAATACCCTAGGGCCTTTGTTGTTAATTCTTAGCTGCCCTATTTTTGTCATGCTAATGTGGTATACCAATACTGAACTAAAAGGCTCTTTATCAGCACTCTGGAGCCTCATGAATGAGCAAGGCTTTTTTCAAACCATCTACAACGTATGGCAACCTTATTTTTGGGGCTCGGCCACTGCCTGGAAAATTATTTTTACCTTTATCGTTGTTGAATTAGCGTTAATGCGTTTACTGCCAGGTAAAGCATTCGATGGCCCGATTACTCCTAAAGGAAATGTGCCTGCTTATAAAGAAAATGGCCCTTTAGCATTTGTTACCACCATGGGTCTTTTTTGTGTGGCCAGTTTTGGTTTGAATTTATTCCCAGCGACAATTCTCTATGATAATTTGGGAGCCTTATTCGGCGCATTAAACATTTTTAGCCTTGTCATTTGTCTGTTCTTATACCTTAAAGGACGTTTTGCTCCATCAAGCACAGATTCAGGTATTACCAATAACTTTATATTTGACTACTACTGGGGTACCGAGCTTTATCCAAAAGTTCTTGGTTTTAGCATTAAAAAATTTATTACCTGCCGTTTCGGTATGATGAGCTGGGGATTATTCCTGATTTCTTATTGTGCCAAGCAAAGTGAATTAAGTGGTATTTCTAATTCCATGCTGGTCTCTGTAGCCTTACAGTTCATCTATTTAGGCAAATTCTATCTCTGGGAAAAAGGTTATTTACGTTCCCTAGACATCATGCACGATCGTGCTGGTTTTTATATTTGCTGGGGTTGTCTGGTTTGGGTTCCTTGTATCTACACCTCACCAAGCATGTACTTAGTATTACACCCAATTCAGTTAAGCCCCTGGCTAGCAGCTACCTTCTTCATTTTAGGCGCAGCCGGCATCATTATTAATTATCTTGCAGACAAGCAACGATTAGTAACCCGAGCAACCGATGGTGATTGTAAAGTTTGGGGTAAAAAGCCGGTTACCTTAGTAGCCCATTATCAAACAACTGAGGGCGATAAAAAGCAAACTATTCTACTCGCTTCAGGCTGGTGGGGTGTTGCCCGGCATTTTCACTACATTCCTGAACTTGCTGGTACATTCTTTTGGTCGGTACCTGCTTTATTTGAAAATTTCTCTCCTTACTTCTATATTTGTTTTCTAACCGTTCTTTTAGTCGATCGTGCTTTTCGTGATGACCAACGATGCTCTGAGAAATACGGTCATTATTGGAGTAAGTATTGTGAGTTGGTTCCATACAAAATCGTTCCGTTTTTGATTTGATACACACCTCAGTTTTACTTCAATATCCCCTCCTTCGCCTTTAGAAGGACGGGGACCTACGTTCACAGTCGCAAAACCATCAAGATTTCCAGAGACATCATCCACAATGATGTGCTGGGGTTTGTTTGTCCCATTACGATAGTAATCGCCAAAAAAGTACGGTATTTTGAAGAAGAAATAGAAACAATAAGGAGATTGCTGCTATGGATACAGATGAACATATTCGACTAGGTAATGCGACTAGACTACAGATGGAGCTATTTAAGGATAACCCGTATGTCAAATCTGCTCCCGATGGCACTCCGCTTATAGACCTTCAGGGTCTTGATGCTAACGGCATGCCCATATCAATTAATCTAAACGATGTACCTGCTGGTATAATTATAGGTATGTCAGGTGATTATTTTGGTGGACGAGAAGTAGCCTATGAGTTGCCAATGATTAATGACTTTAAGCGCAATAAAGCAGCACTTGATAGTGATGATGCGTGTGAAACTCTAGGGCAATTATTAAATAGGATGCCCATTACTGACGAACAAGCCCAAAAGCTGGTTTGCTCATACAAACGATTTGCTAATGAAGATGTAACTCAAAAAGACATCGATACGATTTTAACAATTAATAACAAAAACTATATTTCTTTTTCCCCAACCCTAAATTCTTATGCGCAACAAGGATGGTTTGCCTTACGCGTAAAAAACTACAGTGAAATATTAAATCGAAATTTATCCCATTTTACTCCCTGGTCAGTACGTGCTTATACTATTGGTCATCATCTTGCTCTGCAATATGCACGCCTCTCTTATGAGTTAAAGCAACTCGCGGATAATCCTGATTATCAATCTGATAATGCAGAGTTTAATCGCATTCGTGGCATCTTAGAAAATACACCTGATGGTTTATCAACTAAGAATTTGCAAGACCTATCATACCGCCATCAAGCACTTTCTCTGAGCATGGAATATTTTTGTTTCCATTATTATACGGACCATTTTGCAGCAGGCCATGGTGCGTTTATGGGCGACTTACGAGCCATATTACCTGAGCGATTCGGCACTTTAGGCAGTATCTTAGTCAATAATCTGCATGATGAACTAAATCGGGTCGCTGTTTATACTAAAAAACCTTACGACCCAACCCCGAATCCTCAAGACCCTCCAGTTGAGGCTGGTGGAGATGGTGACTTTGATGCCCCCAACAACCATTTTAATAAAGTAGCCTGTATCGCGGGTATGCAAAGCTCTTTAGCAGATCTGGATAAGGTGTTTATAGGGGGGGCAATACCACAACAACCCCAGTATGGCGGGTTAGAAAGCATGCCAGATATTGATGATAAATATCGCCAACCTCAACCATTAATTATTCTGGGCGAAGACAATAAGGTTTATCGTCGTACCCACGTAAGTGAGATTAAGACCTTATCTCCATCTCAATTGAAAGCAGCCTTCGCTGATCCAAAAAATAATGGCTATACCGAGTTGTCGAATAAATGGGATGCTTTTCGTTTGGTATTCAAGTTACGTGTTTTACCCTTCTTTTACGAGGGCAAACTACAGCCACTCACCTCAGCGCAACTGCAAACTATTACGGAAGAAGAGGCGATTCTCAATCCAGGAAGAGCACCAATCCAAACACCACAAACCGCGTTTCCAGTGCAAATCCCGGCAACCACACAGCCTGCCTGGCAGATACCAGCCACCCGTGCTACGGTTAGTGAAGGCTTAAGAAGGAACAGTATATTAGCTGCAGATACATCAGCAAGAAAAGCAACTGCAGATGTTGAGCTGGAACTAGCTACTGAGCCATCTATGGCAATGTAACATTAGTTGTAGCCTTGATGCAGCGCAGGGTAATCAAGGGATGCGAAGTCCACTAAGCATTCCAAACCTTGATTACCCTGCGCTGCATCAAGGCTACGTTTATTGAAAAATAGATGTGGATTTGTAGCTAACCTGGATGATTCATTATCCCTATGTTCTGTCCTGGACAATTCATCATTTGCTGCATTTAAGTGCTGAAAAAAATGGTGATTTGCTGCTCTTTTTTTATGGCGTCTTCGCTTTTTAATGTAATGAAGCACCATGTATGCTCGGGCTAATTCCGCCTTGTGATTTTGAAATAGCTCCCGAATCTTTTTAAACTGTTCTGTGGTAAGCAAGAAGAAGAATAAATTATGCTCACAAGTATAATTATATTTATTGCGGGCATGTGCACTTTCATTAAGCTCATCGATTTTATTGTGTACCGAGTTATGTTTACGAAGCGCGTGTAAATAAGCAATTAATAAAGGATAAGCCGTCTCGTGTAACTCCGCTTTCGCCTTGATAACTGACTTAAACGGCATAGCGTCCTTTGCAGGTACATCCTGTTTCGACCGAGTCAATTCCATTCGCGAATCTATCCTTGTTTCGAACTCACGTTAGTTACTACTGCTGCATTCCTTGCTTGTATTTTCAGTATAGTCGCAACCCCCGGAAATGACCACATTATAGTCATTAAGATTTTATTTTGATTTTAGTGGCATTAAAATTACCCAAAACCAACTAATAGGTAAGATCTACGCACACAAAGAATTTATGCTAAACTGATTAAAATTAGAACAAAAAGGTGTGCTATGAATCCTGGTTTTTTCCAATCTGGAAGAGACGCTCTTATGTTAGCTTTACAAAAGAACGATTTGACTCAACTGAGAAATGCATTAACGCCTAAGACTCTTAATCGCTTGGCACTTTCAGGTAGCGGATGGATTCAATCTGATGCTCTTGATGCGCTTTTTGAGCAGTCTACCGCTGAGGCTAGGGCATTTCAAAGATTGGTCCTTGCTTCATGGATCAAGAATCCTATGAGTTCGTTAATTCCGGATAATGATAAGTTAAAAAGTTATTTAACAACCTTACCTCAGTTGGAACAGGTATTAGTGTTTGAGCTGATGAGTAAGAAAAAAGGATATTCTTATTTTATCCCAGACTGGCATACTGCTAAACCTTGGCTTTTTCCTTGCCTAGATGACGTTCAGCGTGCACAGTTATTTTATTCATTGTCGGATGAAATAATGTACTTGAGAGAAGAGGCGGTACGGAACATCCCTCCCGAAAGATGTCAAAGCAAATGGCTTTTGAATGACATAATTGACATTCTTTATTTTAAAGAAAATGAACAATTGCTTGCTGAAGTTAGCACAGCGCTAAAAACAGCACCTCTGCTCTTGACGACTTGCACACCACAAAATATACATGCATTGGTTACTTTGCTTTCGGATGAAGATAAATTCACGATTATGGATGAACTCCTTTCCTTCCCCTTTTTAAGAAATGCTGATTTAACAGACTATAAAGCATATGAAAAATTTGACCTTAGGTTACTTAATAATGCTTTGGGTCCTTTTCTGGAATCGATGTCTGATGAAAAAAGAGCTCTATTTTTTGATAAACATGCAGCGTATTTTTTAAATAATTATGCGAACGCTCGGCACTGGAAACCTTTTCCTAACCAATTCCTAATCGCAGCTTTGCCTTATCTGGATAAAACATCCATTAATCAACTTACAAGCAATTTTTTGGATTATTTTAAAAACGACGTTAAGCTTTCTAAAGAACATGCAGAGTTAGGGTTAAAGCTGATTCCCTATTTAGATAAACCCTTTTTAGAATCCATCGCCTCACACTATTTATGTCCTGGAAGCTTAAGTCGTAAACAACGGCACAGAGCCTGGGCATTTTTATCTGTACGGATACTTCCACAATGTTTGGATTTAGTAGATGCATGGATAAAAGAAAAAGGATTTAAGGATTGTCTCAAAAACTTTTTCTTTGATTTCAGTGTTCCTTTACCTAAAGAAAAACAACCAGCTTACTTTAAACAACTTTGTGACAGCATAAGGAAAGAAGAAGGAGCTATACCGATAAAAGAAGCCGAGGCTTATGCCCGCCTATTAAACTTATGGTCTGTGCAGGATAATGATGCGAGCCAAAAGATGGTTTGTGAGGGATTAAAAAAAATATTATTTACACCCTCTGCAACAGGCGAGGAGTCATTAAGACCAGAAGCCCGATTTATTTGTGAAGCCTTTTGTAAGGCAACAAATCCAACTACTCCCTTGCCCATATTTGTGGTAGAGCTTTTGAAGGAACACCAATTAGATCTGGATGAACCATTAAAACCGTTTTTAGTTCTCCCCGAACCTTATGAATTGCTAGGAACCGTTCCACTCAAAGAGCGATCTGAGGTATTAAATATGCTGCAAGCATGGGATCAACTCCTATATAATTATCTTCACCATAAAGAAACAGCAATAGAGGCAATAAGTCCTTTGCTGGAGTGGGCAGATGCGAGCAACAATTTTTCACAGCATCGTAATCTAAATCTGCAACATACCAGTGAAATGGCGTTTCAACTCGGATTAAAATTGCTGAACTCTTATCTTTTTTCGTGTTCTTTTGAACAATTAAACCCTATGCAAGAACTCATCGACGTAGGTTTATCTGTTTACCCTTACCCCTCAGAAGCATTCGATAGAAATTATGCTGAAATTGATCAGATAAATTGTTTATCATGGATTAGCACGTTCAGCCAGGACTGCATGAGGCCTGAGCCTAAATCTTGGTGTACGATACTGTAATACTTGGGGTCTTATAGCCTTGATGCCGCGCAGCCTAATTGCAGTTCCATGAGTGTATTTTGAGTTTTGTGCAATTTATGATAGATTTTTTAATAAAAGGACTTATCATGAACCCAAGCATATTTCACTCAGGAAGAGATGCACTTATTTTAGTGTTAAAAAATAAAAACCAAGCTCAATCATTAGCACCTAAAACCCTTTATCGCTTAGCATTATCAGGTGCCCCATCGCTTCAATCTGACGCCCTTGATGTGCTTTTTAAACAATCCACAGCTGAGGCTAGAACGTTTCAGAGATTTGTTCTCACTTCATGGATAAAGCATCCTGAAAATACGTTAATTCCAGAAGATGATAAGTTACACGATTATCTACCTACTTTAGCTGAGCCTGAACGGTTATTTATGCTTGTACTGATGGCTAAGAGAAAAAAATTGTCTTATCCCATCCAAGATAGTTATACCATTAGTTATTGGCATTTTCCTTGGACAAATCAGCATCAACATAAGAAATTATTTAATGCCTTAGCGGGTGAAGTACAACTCTTGGCCAAAGACGCAATGGAAAGTGATGAGCTACAAGAAAATAGGAGAATACACTATTTTGGCAACATGATTGATTTTCTTTATTTTAAAGAAAATGCACAATTCCTTTCTTTGATTACCACTACGCTAAAAAATACACCTCTTTTATTGTCCACTTGCTCATTACAAAATTTATATGCCCTGATTAATTTGCTTTCTGATGAGGATAAATTCGCGATTCTGGATGAGCTCCTTTCTCTCCCCTTTTTAAGAGATGCTAATTTAAGAAGCTACAAGGCATATAAAAAATTTGACCTAAGCTTACTTGATAATGTTTTAAGCCTTTTTCTGGAATCGATGTCTGTTGAAAAAAGAACACTATGTTTTAATAAACATGCGGCGTATTTTTTAAATAATTATGCAGAGAAAGACAGAAACTGGAAACCTTTTCCTAACCAATTCATAATCGCAGCTTTGCCTTATCTGGATAAAGTATCCATTAATCAATTTACAGACAATTTTTTAAGTTATTTTAAGAAGGGCGTGAAACTTTCTAATAAGCATGCAGAGTTAGGGCTACGTCTGATGCCCTATTTAGATAAACCCTCTTTAGAATTCCTCGCGTCACACTATTTATGCCCTGGAAGCTTAAGTCGTCAACAACGGCACAGAGCCTGGGCATTTTTATCCGTACGCGTACTTCCTCAATGTTTTGATTTAGTGGATGCATGGATTAAAAAGAAAGGGTTTAAGGATTGTCTCGATAACTTTTTCCTTGATTTCCGCATTCCCTTACCTGAACCAAAGAAGTTGACTTATTTACAGCAATTTTATGACGGCATACTGAAACATAAAGAAGTCGTACCACTGGAAGAAACGGAAGCTTATGCTCGCCTATTGAGTTTATGGTCTGTGCCGCATAATGAGACAAACCAAAAAATGGTGAGTGAGGGATTAAAAAAAATATTATTTACACCCTCTGCTGCAGACGACGTGCTATTAAGACCAGAAGCCCGGTTTATTTGTGAAGCCTTTTGCACAGCAACCACACCAATAACGCCCTTACCCATGCCCTTAGTAGAGCTTTTAAAAGAATATGGATTAGATATGGATGAATCGTTAACGCCGTTTTTAGTTCTCCCTACTCCTTATGAGTTGCTACAAACAGTTTCCCTAACAGAACGGCGCACCCTATTAAATATGCTACAAGCATGGGATCAACTCGTGCATAATTATCTGCACAATGAAGAAACGGCAAAAGAAGCAATTCGCCCTTTACTAGAATGGGTGGATGCGAGTAATAATTATCCGCAGCATCTTAACCAAGATCTATTGTATATCAGCCAAAAAGCATGCCAACTCGGATTAAGCTTGTTGAGCTCTTGTCTTTTATCATGCTCACTACAACAATTACACCTCATGCAACAACTCTTAGATGCGGGTTTATCTTTCCACACTTACCCATCAAAAGCATACCATAGAAATTATAATGAAATTAATAAGTTATATTGTTTGTCATGGATTGCCATTACCCGCCAGGATTGCATGCAACCTGAATCTAAATCTTGGTGTACAATACTGTGATGTAAAGAATTGCAGCCTTGAAGCAGCGCAGCATAATCAAGGGAACGGAGCCAGATAGACATCAGCCCCTAATTATGCAGCGTAATCAAGGCTCATTTACGAAAAGCCTAAAGTGTAATTTTCAAAGCCAAACTCTGCCTCGTCAAAGAATAATTCCTCTTCGCCGTGCTCAATCCCTTCATCAAGCCGCTCTTGAATTTGATTTGCTAGATGTGACTGCAACTGGGTCTCAAATTGATAAAACTCAGCTACCGATTCAAAGCGTTTGCAATAGACTCCGCCTTTAGCTTCTTCCCGGTCAATTTCTTGAGCCAAAAACCCTAACTTCTTATTAAGCGTTTTTACCTGACTTAACGTCTGTTGATGTAAGTCATCCAGTGCGCTTGCCAACTCGGCCTGTTGTTTTTTAATTGTAGGCAATAAGCTGTATTGCACTTGATTTTTACAATGCTTTTTAAGATCATCCAACAGCTCTTGCCGATCCGCTTCAGACTCCTGATAGAGCACCGTGCTAATAACTAAAGTCCATGTGCTTTTCCAAATAGGTTTAGGCTTTGCTGCTTCAGTAACTTTTTCGTGTAAACGAATTAAATCTGCTTTTAAATCTTCGTCTTGAATTGGATCTATTTCATCTAAATCTAAATTATCTAATGTAAAGTTTTTGATTCGATCTCTATCTTGGAAACGATGCTGCACTGTCTCTGAAAAACCACTTAAATCATCAGGTATTTCCCCTTGGATATAAGCATTTAATTGCAAAATAGAATCTACCTGAGCCTGGAACTGAGCAGGGAATAATTTCGAATCAACGGGTTTAACAATCTTGTGACTTAACAAAGGCAATTGTTCACGTTTAAGTTGCTCTAGTTGTACACATAAATCCCGAGCACTAGCTAACTGCCGCTCATGATCTCTTTTTATTCGCTTCAACTCAGAGCCCTGAGAATTATAGCGAACGAAGTCTTTAAGTGCTGAATTGGAACCGCTGCCCTCGATCACTAAATCCAGATAATCACTAAAACCATTGTGGCCAGGTTTTAAACTAACTTCCTTAACACGGAAATTATTCATTGCTGCCAATTGAGTCTCAATTTTTGTGGCTTTAAGCTTGAAGTACTTACTCTCATCCATTAATTCTTGATGATTTTGTTCACACTCATGCCACATTTTATTTATTTCACCACGTAACTGGGTTAGTGGTGCCAGAAGCCCCGCATCGGATTTGCCAAGTTTAGCTATTTTATTGACAATGAAATCATTCATTTCATAAAGAGCATAAACACTGTCACTATTTCTTTGTATTTCAATTAGTTGCTCCCTAATTTGTCTCCACCCGCTATGCCCGTCCAACAGGGTTGCTTTCTCTTGCTCTAGCCGGCGTAGTGCAACATTAAACTTATCACGCATTACCTGATAAATAGCCTGCTCTTTGCTCTCTTGAATAAAGGCCTTATCCAAGGTTTTCTGCCCATTGCCGATCAGAGTTAAACCATCTAATGTGGCCAAGGTTTCTTGAATTAAGTTACGCGTATTTTTATGCCCCAAAGGAAATATCCATAGGCCATCCAATCGCGCTTGATGCTGCATTAGAACCCTATAAAGATTTTTAATTGCTGACTTGCGCCGCTCCGGGTTGGTCTGAGTCCTTAATGAGGTAGCTGCGTTTAAAATATCACTAGCCGCATCAGTAACTGCGGTACGTTCTAATAAATATCCTAGACCACGATTACCTTTAACTGCCCATGAAAGGCTATGCTCCAGTTCATCCGTAATTTCATCGACCACATTATTAATGTAACTATCTTTTAAGTCAGTCAAAGCAGCATCTTCTGGAAAGTCTACCTGCTGGGCAACTTGGAGCAATTCTTGGATAACGGGTTGCATTGCATATTTCTTTTCGAAATGTGCATCAGCAAACCATCCTAGGTAGGAATTTAAAAATAAAATTAACGCATTCAATGTATCCGCATAATTTATTTGGATTAACAAATTATCTCGAACCGATTTGCTTAACGCCGTCTCATTAGCAATAATCGTGCTAATATGCTGTTGCAATGATTTAACCTGATTTTTAGTATATGCGGCCCGATACGTGTCGAGCTCACCATCAGAGTAACGCATCATCGCGCCATTTATGTCTAATCCTGCCTTCACATAACGCTGTGCTTGTTCTTTTTTCACCTGCGTTGTTTTTGTACTCTTAAATTCTTCGATTTCATGTAAGCGAAATTGCTCACTAATGGACACATTCGCTAAATAATTACTACGCAACTCATCGAGTGAGTCCCGTTCAACGACTGCTGCAGCTTTTGTTTGCAATGCGGCACACGTTGTCTTCCATATGTCTATAGTGGCTTGCTCAAACTCAAGTATGGCTTCCTGAAAACCTGTAAGTAACAGGCTTTGTCCCTCAAGATCTTGGCGTGCATAGGCACTAAGATAAAGTTCTTGTCCGCCAAGAGGATTAATACACTCGTGCCATTTCTCGCTTAAAGCGCGGGCTAAATTATCTTTTAGCACCAGCAACTCATTGCTTAATTGCGATAATTCATCTTGCGAATAAATAGAATATAAAAATGCTTGCCAACCATCAAATTGTTTCATTGCCACATAACGCATGGCAGCAGCAGACTGGTTATAACGATGTTGAATTGCCGTAACTTCTTGTCGTTTATGACGCAATACATCAAGGGCGTTAAACATGCGCTCACGTTCAGCATCGTCATAATAACTCCAAGATCTGGCACGTATTAAGTCTTGAGCCTCATAAATAGCTGTATATTTACCTGGCTTCTCATAGGTGGAAATTCGACGTAAAAACTCACGCACATGACTTGCTGAATCAAGGTAAGTTTGTATTGTCAAAAATCCTTCGGAAAGTTCGGTATTAAAAAAAGTACCTCTCCCCAGTGAAGCGGCTGTGGTAATCGTCACCGTATTAGGCTTGCCAGCCTTTCTCAACCAGGATTGCTTATTGTCCATATCCAACACGCCAATAGTACGTGCTGCACCATAATGTGCCGTTAACATTTCTTGAAGATAACGAACCTCATTCGCATCTTGTGCAATGAACACAATAGGCTGATCATTTACAGCATTAGCAATTACATTTTGAATCATCCTACAATACTGTTCTTCGTGTTTCGTAGGAGCTACTGCCAATTCGTTCTGAGCGTCATGCATGCATGACGGAATAGCGCTGGCAACAGTGACATTTAACTGCTCACATAACTCTCCTAACTTATCAGCATTGATTGTTTTAGACAGCCCAATAATGCGTCCCTGAGCTTTATAATCATCAACTAAATCTTTTACCGATGCCTGGGCAATCGTACTACGTACTGGATTAAGAGGGAATTTCCGTCCTAAAGCTCCATCTTCTTTTTCTAAACGGACATGCAAAAATTGCGCTACCTCTTGAGCGATGCTCATCCCCTTCTGAGCTGCCTTCAAGCTATAAGGTACTGCGGTATAGATATTTGCCCCATGGGTTAAAACTTCAAAGTCTTCCCCTTCGACCATACGTTGAGCCGCTACAGCAGAATCCATCCACACATTTAATTGATCATTAGCTATATTTTTCAATTTAGACCGATGACTGCCTGTTGGAGCATGTTGTTCTAAAAAGCTTCTTAGCTGAGTAATATCTTGTCGTTCGCTCCATGCGCCAAACTGAGTTACGTTTTTAAACTGAGGCTGATTAATAAACTCATGAACCAACGGATAAATCCAGGCATCAGGGTGCTCACCCGACTTATTAACTGTCAAACTAAATACTTGTTTGTCATTTAACGCCGAAAGATCGGGACTGCAAAGAATTAAATTAGTTGATAATGAATGACCATTTTTTTCAGCAATTAAGGTCTCTCGTCTTTGCTTCGCACGTTGTCGATATAAAGCCAAATCCCCCATGGTAGAGCAATTGATTCCCCCCTTATTATAAGTTCCCAAAGCTGAATCAGCCTCAAGATAACTGGAATCAATGCCTACAGAAGCAAAGAAATCTTTATGGCCAAGGCCATAATAATCGTGTGTTATTTGCTCACGATTTGCATAGCACAAATCAACTGTGCCACCATCAGCTTGGACCCATTGCATCACTGCAAACAGTGTATTAATGACTCGTGCATCTTGGTCAGAAGCAATCTGCATCAACACATTACGTCGTTCATTTTTTAATGACAACAATACCGCCGCCAGTTGCGGAGCATAAATAATTTGGCCTGTTGCCCGTTCATATTGTTCACGCAATACGGCAATTAAGTTTAGTTGGGCATTTAATTTGTCTGCAGATGAACTATTCGGTTGGCGTATCGTTGCAATCAAATGATCTGAAATCAATCGTAACTCGGCTCGAGAAAGCGTCGTTAAATCGTTATATTTTGTGCCCATTCCTTTAATCACTAAAGGAGCTTCTTTGCCAATAGCATTAATGTAGGTAATTTGTTGGGCTAAGTCATGTTGCTCCTGGGCAGTTAAATCAACATCTCCAAGCATATCTTTAACTTCGGCAACAACATGAGCTACTTGTGACATATCAAATTGTTCTTGTACCACCTGTTCCGCAGTCTTAGTAACCGTAATGCCAAATTCTACATCATATTGCTCTGCGCGGCCTTTTTTAGGATCTTTATCAAACTGCTCAATATAAGCCTTTAACTCTTTGGCGCTTCCATTTAATAAGCTGATAAACTGCTCTAAGTCAGGGTAAGGAGGGCTTTCAAATAAAGAAACAATCTCTTCTAAATTAAACTCTTGTATTTCAAGACCTTCATGTAATTTAAACAGTAATGGCAATTTATCGTCAGCAACATTTTGTCCATAAGCCGTTAGTATCTTGATCCAGGCATTTACAACAGGCTTACTAGCACGAACAAACTTAGCCAGTAACTCGTCATATTGGGCCAGCTCCCCCGCACTACCTGTTTTACATGCTTTAATTAATGAGGCCATTAAAGGGAGTATTGTGCTTTCTGAACCTGAAAAACCTTCAAGAACATAGAAAGTGTGAGCAATAATCTGCTCCAACAACACACTATTTACGTGTTGTACATCGATTTTTTTGATCAAATCCATCCAAGCATCAAATAAAGCATAAACCTGGGAGGGCTTGCTACTGGATAATTCATAAATCTGTATTAACTGCTCAAATGGGAATAACGTAGTCCTAGACAAATTGTGTCCAAATGACAACTGTAATAATTTCATATAAGTAGCAAAATCAACAACGCCTGCTATTCTATATTGCATTAAGCTAGACACCTGCTGAATGGCATTATCGAATTGCTCTTCAGAATAACCCGATTCTGCATGCATCGCATTTAATAGAATATCTAATTGGTCAACAACCTTGTCTTCTGCTATTTGACTAAACCCCGTGAGCAAATTCCCCATCTGCTCAGGGGTAAATGTGCCGCGTTGATCATTAGAACTAAATTCATTACTTAATCGACTAACACAACGGCGAAAATCATTATGATTATTATTTTTGAGATAAATTAAGGCGTTAATGAGTTCAGCGAGCTCATCAAATTGTTTGCTTTGGTCAAGCTCAAAATCTTCATCAAATTCATCTTCATAAAAATCAGAAGCTAAGCTTAGCAAATAATCGTCAAAATCTTGATTTGCTGTTTGCAATGAGTTTATGGCCTTAATAATATATTCTTCATAATCTTCAGGATTATTTGGCTTTTTCAGACTCATTACCGGCATGCTGCCTATTATTGTATTAGATAAAGCTCCCTGGATTAAATTTAAAATAGTAAGTTCTTGCTGCTCAACATTCTCCATCGCGCCTAAATTAACTGCTTCAACGCTTACTGCCTGAACAATTTCAATCAATTTTTCTAGAGACGGCAAACGGTAAGATGTCTCAATATCAATATCAGCAAGCAACACTAATAATAAGGTTCGCAGGTCTTCAGGAAGAGCTAAAATATTCCGCGCTAAAGTTTTAACTTGAGTTTCAAATTCTGAATCAGGTACTTCAGCCGCATCATTGTATGGAGAAATATCATCACTAATTAAGGACAGTAACATCATGAATTGTGCTAAAGAAGTCGGCTCTTCTGCGAAACATTCTGATAAGTGTTGGCCTAACTTAGCAGTCGGATGTAAGTGCCTTAATAGCACATTGATATTAAACGAATTAATCTCGGTAGTTTTGGCTTGCTCTAGAATAAGGCGTGTTTTGTAATTATCAATAAAGGATGCGCCAAGATGGCCGTAAGCATGCAGCGAGTTTAGAGAAAGAGCCATGAGTGTGAGCATATTAACTCGTGCATCAGAGGTCGCAACATTCTCTTCTTGTGGTTCCACTGGTGGTTTAGCCAGCTCATCCAGTAACACCTTTAACGTTTCATTATTGGCATGCACATTATTCGCTGAAATAAGGGGTATGTAATCAGCCTTCTTATTCTCAGGTATCTCTATAGCTGAGCCATGATTGAGTAATAACGTATCGAACAGGACATTCAACTCATGTAAAGATGGCATGTGATCTTGCTCATAAGCCCCTAACGCCCCCAGGCACATTAAGAGAACGGGCATCAACCCTGTCTTCACATCGGCTCCAGGAGTAATAGTTTTGGCAACAGCCATCATTTTATCAATTAAGTTCTGGACTGCAGTACCTGGGTCGTGCTCTTCGGTACAAGAACGTTTTCCGGTTGTAGTTAAAAGAATAATACCGAGTAATGCCGTTCTAATATCATGACCTAAATGGCCGTACTTTGCGTTTATTTGGGCCTCAATAGCTTCATAAACATCCAAACCATAAGCCCAATCCTGTGTACCAATAAAGCGATAAAATTGGGTACGTAATTCTTCAACTGTGTGATCACCAGCAGCAAAGAACGTACAAAGCTCTTGTGAATTTTTAAACTCTAGCGCATTGACCTGCCCAGAAATTAATCCCATGTGTTGGGAAACAATACGATAATCCAGGTCATAATAAGCAGCAAAATCCAAACCATAAAGATGTGCCAATTGCTCTTTAGGATCAGCTGAATTTTTAATAATAAACAAAGCTCTATCCAAAGCGGGTTTCATATGCTTAATATTTACTAGAGGACAACTCGCAGGTAAATCCCGAGCAAGCTCTCCTAATTCGGTGAGAAAATAAGAATAAGCATCAAATAATTCATTAAAATTAGTTCGCGCACCAGCTGCTTTATGCTGACTCACTAATGAGCACCACCACATATATTGCTCAGGAGTTAACTCAGATAATTTTTTAAGATTCTCAATACCCTTAGGTGTTGCCAAGTCCTCATAACTTTGGGGGGCTTCGAGAAATAAGGCATGTAAATTGTTAAAAAGCTCTTGCTCATGAAGCGTTTTAAATTGCTGTAGAACTAAGACAACCCCATCAGCACCGGCATTAGCCAATACATAAGCTAAACCGTGATAATGTGAATTAGTTAAAGGTAAAAATTTCAATAAATTATGAATACGTCGTATTTTCAGCGGCTCCGGTTCCAACTCCGAAAGGAAAAAATTTAACGCGTTTAAACGTGTTTCTGTTGCGATTTTTGGTGCAAATAAATGAGCAAATTCAGTTTCATAACGTACACTATTCGGTGATTCATCTCCAAGTAGGGTAAATTGCTGAAATGAACCGCTAACGGTTGGATTCATCAATTCGGGAAGAATCGTTAATGGTGTAATCGTATCAAGATGCTGCGCTTCCAGCTCTGGGCTATAACATAAAACCAGCCCTTCTTCATTGGTAGTTTGGAGAGAAAACCCCGCAGGTAGATTATCCAAAACTACCCCATAAGTGAACTCAGGATAATAACGAATAATTTGCTCCATGGCTTCAGTTTGCACGTGGGTTATTTTCTTACCCTTCTCGGTGGATACTCCCACCAATCGGTCCCATAAGAGCTGTAAATCTGGAGCTTTATCTTTAAAAAGTTTATTAGCAAAACGCTTTGATTTTGCATTAATCGTTTCACGCTCAATAAGCTCACCAAGTGTATCCATGGGCACAGACGGCTTCTGAGCAACCGCATCAACGACAACAGCCTCTCGTTGCGTTCTTAAGCTTGTGGCTATAGGTAGGCTGGGTTGTGTAGTGAATGAGGACTCCCCTACTGGGATTTGTATATTTAAACTTGCCCCTTGGGTGCCTTCAAGCCAATTTTTCTTAGATTTCCTTAGGGAAAAAACAATAGGTTGAAAAGATCGGACAGCCTGAGGTAACTCAGTAATATTTTGTTGAAAATCAAGCGCTAATCTGCGTCGCTTACTTGCCAAATAGGCATCATCAAAAGCTAATTGAGCACTACTACTCTTTAAAGATGCTATGTGTAATTTATAAGTATGAGGATGTGCAGGGTTTAAAAGAAACTCGACAAGCTGCGCCACATGCTCTGCTTCAAGCGCCTCACATTTTAAGCGAACAAGTACTTCTTTCGATGCAGGTTGAGCCAGTCCATAAGTACGTTCTAAATAATCAGTAAACTCTTGGACGGTATCAAAACTCAGCGTATCCACAGTGATCTTCATGCAGCCATCCCCTTCAAATAATGAATACTTATATCTTATTGTTCATTGAGTGCGAAAATATAGCACAAATAGCCTTAAGATAATATGAAGGAATGAATAATTTCAGCTCAACTTTAGTTAATCATGATGAGGCTCAGCAATATCACATTACTTGTCTCATGGTTACGTAAGTAAATGGTCTGATGCAGATGTTCTAGAGCAAACCGCCCTCCGGTAGTAGCAGGTCAGCCCCACCACACTGGCGTATTTGGCACATCCTCTTGTTGCAGTTTAAGTAAGTTGGCGATTTGCAAATTGTGCAAATAATCCAGGTGCGTTTATCAATGATGCATACGTTCCATGTTGTTCGATAACGCCATTATTAAAAACATAAATTTGATCCGCATGGCGAACGGTACTCAAACGATGCGCAACAATGATGCGCGTCATTTTCAATTGGGTGAGATTGTGCTGAATAGTGGCTTGGGTGATGTTGTCTAATGCGCTGGTCGCCTCATCTAAAAGTAAAATTTTAGGTTGGTGAATAATCGCACGTGCAATTAAGAGGCGCTGTCTTTGTCCAGCGGATAAAGTTCCTCCTCCTTCACTAATGATAGTCTCCATACCCATAGGCATTGCTTCAATATCCTTGGCTAAGTCTGCTAATATAGCTGCATTCCAGGCATCTTCTAACCCTAAATCACTATTGCCGATAATAGCTTCTAAAATAGTTCCGGTTAATAAAAAATTATTTTGCAATACAACACCTAACTGACGACGTAACGCAAGTAAATCTAATTTGGAAATTTCAAGATCATCAAATAAAATGTGTCCCGTGTCAGGGCGTTCAAAGCCTAACAGTAATTTAAATAAACTGGTTTTTCCTCCACCAGAAGGCCCCACTAAAGCGATCATCGAGCCAGGAGCAATAGATAATGAAATATTATGTAAAATGTAAGGAGTGCTCTGTTCATAGCGGAAGGAAATGTTTTTTATATCAATTTTTCCAGTCACAGTAATATTTTTTATCGCTTGATTACGATTTTCTAATGTTGCGCCTAAAATAGGTCGGGTACGCTCATATAAAGGAACAATTTTTAATAACTGATCTACTACAGCTGCTATTGCTAATAATCCAGAGAAAAATTCGGTAAACGCCGCATAAAAAGTAATAAATGAACCTAAATCAAGCTCGATTACATAAGAAACCAGAGCAAATAAGATAATGATGGTTAGTATTCGATAAATCGTGTTAAAAACCACCAGAGCATTGCTTATACGATAATTTTTAAAGAGTAATTTATTTTTTGAAATGAGTAAGGGCGACCATACTCTAAAAGATTCACTTTCAGCATTAGACGATCTTAATTTGGTAAGATTGGTGAGAAACTGCAGTATCAGACTAATGTATTTACCGTTAACAAACAAATAGCCCCGTAAAAACTGTAATTGCAGCAATATGGCCGAGACATTAACTACTAAATTAATCACCGCCAATGCCATAGCAATGAAAGCCAATAAAGGACTATAAATAAACATTAGTATCAGGCTTAGCAAAACAGAAACGATGCTAAAGAGGGTAATGAGCAAAGAATTAGATAATTCTTTTTGTATTTGATCTATTCCTTCCACCCTTGAGGCTAAATCACCGGCATCATAATTAGAAAAAAACCTTAGCGGCAATTTGAGCATACGGTCAATAATAGCTGCTTGTAACGAGATATTTACTTTGAATCGGAACCGCAACAAAGTGTAGTACTGGCTAAATTTACATACAGTGGAAACAATAAGCCCCGCCAAAAGAACAGCACTAATCTGCCATAATAAATGTTGGTCTGCATTAGGCACCGCATCACTAAAGAGCATCCCCATGGCAATAGGGGTAAATAGACCGATAATGCTTAAAAGAAATTGTAACAAGACTAATTGTTTTAATTCGAACTGTATTCCTTTTTTACAAAATTGAATAATCGAGTAAAAATTAAGTGGACCATCTGGTAGCGGTCGGTAAAGATAAAAGGCGATATCCTCTAAGGTCGCTGCCAATTCCGGAGTTAATTGTTCCTCTGTTTCATTTTCAGGATCGATAAGTTTGTAACTTCCTGTATTAGAACTAATTAAGGCGCAAGGAACCTTATCCTTGACACGAACTACAATAAGCGAACCACAATCATTTTTCCACCATTCACCAGATAATTGCACTTTTCGATAGCGAATTTGCGATGCCTGCGTAATCGCATTAAGCTGCTGCGCCAAAGAAACTTCGGCTGTGGTTGACGGGGCTGGTTGGAGGCGAATCCCTGAAGCGTGGGCCACTAACTGGCTGACTTTAAAAATTGAATCAGAACCATGAATAAATGGCTCATCTCCCTGAGTGGTGAATACCGTATTAATTTGGGCAACAATTTCGTCGCTTAAGTTTAGTCGCGCCATAATTATTCCATAGTGACCAATTGTTTGTATAAACCTGATTGCTGAAGCAGCTCCTCATGCGAACCTCTTTGTACAATTTCTCCTTCTTGGAGCACAATAATTTCATCGCAATCGCGGATAGCACTTAATCTATGGGCAATAATAATCAAGGTAAACTGACGTTTTTTAATATTATCATAAACTAATTTTTCATTAATCGGATCTAAGGCAGAAGTGGCTTCATCTAAAATCAAAATCTTCGGATTCGCAATTAAGGCTCGAGCAATTTCCAATCGTTGTTGCTGCCCCCCACTAAAATTAGTTCCTTCAGTGCCTACTTTTAAATTTATTCCGCCTTTTTGCTCCACAACCTGTAATAAATCCACATCTCTAAGTGCCGCGAATAGCGTCTCATCTGGAATATCTTTTTTCCATAAAGTCAAATTATCGTATAAGCTGGCGCTGAATAGATGGCTGTCCTGTTCGACAAGGCCTACTAGCTGCTCTAAGATTTTCCCATTCATTGTTGAGATGTCAATTCCATCAATATGTATTGAGCCTTCCCATGGTTGATACAAACCAGCAATTAATCTCGAAAGTGTTGATTTACCACAACCCGTAGCACCAACAATAGCCACACTTTTTCCCTGAGGAAGACTTAAAGAACAATTTTTCAAAAGAGGAGAATCTAATTTGGAATAACCAAAACTTACATTTTTTATTTCAATATCTGAGCGTATTTGCTGCGGTATTTGAGCCTCCTCGTCCAGCATAAAACGCGAAGCGACTGGATGATGCTCGATATCATCAAGACGAGCAATGTCTCCGCGTAGGGTTTGTACATGCCCACAAAAATCCAATAATTTGAGTAAAGGTGCATTAAAACTTGTTTGTAAAAACAGAAACGCGATTAAAGAGCCAATAGTTAAGGCTCCATTCATAATCAGCAAGGTGCCATAACAAATAATAATCAGTTGGGTTAATGCAGTGATAAATTGGGGGGGTAATGAAAGGAATCGCTCCAAAATGGCGATATACTGTTGGCTGTTAATTGTTTTCGCATGGTATCCAGCCCAGCGCTGAAAGAATAAATCTTCCATAGCAGATGCTTTAATTGTTTCAATCCCCTGCAAGCCATTCATAGTAAATCCAAAAAGCTTTCCTCGTTCTTGAGAAAGTCGCCAGCTTAAATTTTTTATACTATTCGCTGCAAAATAAAGAAAACCAGCATTAATAAGTGCTGCAATAACCGCAATAAGGGCTAATTGCCAACTTAGCAAAAACATGATTAAAGCATAAATAAACATGCTAAAGAGATTAATTAGATTGGCACTAAAACCACTTCCCAGTAACTCTGTTATTGAATCATTAGCTGCGAGTCGTTGGTTAATATCTCCTGCAGAACGCTGCGTGAAAAAATAAACAGGTAAACATAAGATGTGCCAGAATGAAGTGCTAATAGCACTTATGGCCAATTTTACTTGTAACTTTAATAACTGTGATAGCTGTAGCCAAATTAATACTCCTTGCACTAATGAGAGCGCAAACATGCATGTTAATAAAGGAGCTATCCAACTATCTTGACCACGGATGAAAATCTCATCAATAAAAATTTTATTAAAAAATGGGATGGTTATGTTAGGGATAATCAGCGCAAAACTAGCCAATAAAATAAATGTGAACGTGGCCCAAGAACCTGTCAGACGATTTTTCAAATAATTAATAAATGAAAGTGGCTTCCCGCCAGGACTAAACTCTTCATTAGGTTCAAAAGCTAAGACAATTCCTGTAAACGATTTTCCTAATTCATCTTCAGTAATAATACGAGGACCAGTGGCAGGGTCATTAATATAAACTTTATTTTTAGTGCTGATTTCTTCTAAAACAATAAAGTGATTAAATTCCCAAAATAAAATGCAGGGCAGTGGGATTTGGTTTAAAACAGCCACATCATCAATCTGTGCTCCGCGAGCAGTTAGCCCAAACTCACGGGCTGCTTTCAGAATATTGATGGCTTTGCTACCATCTCGCGAAACGCCGCACGCGATCCGCAATTCTTCGAGTGAAACGTAACGACCATAATAACCGAGAATAATAGCCAAAGCCGCTGCACCGCATTCAGTCGCCTCCATTTGTAACATAATGGGTGTACGAATTTTGCGATGGAACGGATTTATTTTTTGCCACAAATTCTTTAGTTGATTACTCACCTAATAATTTCCTAAATGCAGGCACCAATAAACTAATCGGAGCCTGATGGCGAATATTAATTTGTACAGTAACTAACATCCCTGCAGTAATTTTTTGCTGTGGCCCAGTACCTGTTGTCCATTGAAAACCACTGTAGTTGTTTTGATTTTCCGATAGGCGTACACGGATACTGGTGACCGGACCACTGGTACTGAATTGTTTTACTAATTGTTCGTTATGTAATAAAGCCTCCATACTGTCCGGAGTGCTAGGAAATACATTGGTATTTACAACAGAGCCTTTTAAGCTACCATATTCTTCTTTTTTTATAAAGATAGGTGTCAATAAAGCCTTCATATGGGAGGTTACTTGTTGGCCAAAGCGAGACGGTACAAAAACGATTGCATCCAAACCCTGGCCAGTTTGCGCGATGCTTAATATAGGAGAACCACCAGTCACATTGTCGCCGGCAGACTTATGAATTCCACTAATAACCCCATTAAAAGGGCTTATCACACGTTGAGAATTAATTAATTCAGCTTGTAGCTGGGCAATATTTTGCTGTTTTTCGGCAATAGCTGTTTCCTGTTCGCGCAGGCGATCACGCCATTCGTTTCGAGTATTAGATTCAGAAATTTGTAATTGAACGAGTTTGTCTTGTGTTTCTTGAAGCGTTAATTTTGCGGCATAAAATTCGTGTTCGCTGACGGCGATATCTTGTCGAGTCAAAAGCCCTTTTTTAAAAGCAGCTTGTTTCACTTCCAGTAAATTCAGAATGCTTTTTAAATCTTCCTGTTGGGATTTAATACTTGTTTCCAGGCCTTGTCGCTCTTGTTCCAGGTATTCTTGTCTTAATTTTATTTCTTGAGTAGCCGTTTTTTGTAACTCGTCATATTTTTTCTGTAAGCGTTGCAAGAATAACTGTGCGGTTTCAATTTGTTTTTTTAAGTCGGGGCGATCTAGAGAGGCAACTACTTTACCTTGAGTAACATATTCCCCCACTTTTACGTTAATTTCTTTAATTTGATTTGCTCCAGCGGGTGCGATGGCATTATAAATACCGCCATTTCCGCCAACTAATATTCCACTTCCAGTAGCTCGTGTGGTAACGCTGCCAAAAAAGCTCCACAGTATGAGGCTTGTTAATAATAAAAAAATAATAACCAAGAGCAACCAGAGATAGGGAGGAGTTAATTGGATTAGCTCATCATAGCTTAAATTAGATTGTCTATGGGCTAATGCTTCTTCACGATATTTGAGTGTCAATTAATATCCTTTTATTTATAATAGAACTGAGCCAACAGGCTCAGTTTAAGTAAAGTAAAGATAGACAGCTTAGGCTAGTAAAGATAAAACTTGTTGGGGAGCGGTATTAGCTTGAGCCAATGAGCTAACTCCTGCTTGCTGCAGTACTTGAGCTTTGGACATCGATGCGGTTTGAGCGGCAAGTTGAACTGGGGTGATCACCCCAACACCACCAGATACCGCAGCGAGTTCTTTATCAGTGACCCATGTTACTTTATTCATAATTCACCTCATTATCAATATGAGAAGCTCCCTAATGAGTTACGTACATCCTATCTCTCATAAACATAACTGTAGAAGATGATACTACTTTTGGCCAATAGTCAACTAAGTAAAAAATGTGTAATGTTTTTTCTTTATGACTAAAATATGATCATTTGGGCGTTTTTGATGTATCGCCACCGGTTAATTAACTCTACTATTCTGAGGAACGATTAAGTCAGGTTTATTGAGCGTTTACCATACCTGCCATTCTAGTTAATCATGAGCAAGCTAAGCAATATCACATTGCTTGTCTCATGGTTACGTGAGTGAATGGACTGATGGAGATATCCTAGATCCATAATAGTTGATTTAGAGATCTGCTTGGCAATTCCAATAAATGCTCGATTTTGCTCAAATAAATAAGGAGAGGTCCACTGAGGATGGTTGAGATTGAAAAAAAACTCATCGAAGGTAGAAAAAGAATAGTTGCGCCATTTAAAGGGAATTCTCAACCAAAGTCGTTCACGCAAGCGAAAAGCCGTTTGAGATTGATTGCTTTGTCGTCGTTCTTCCAAGCGAGTTCGGCTCTGAAGACTCAAATTAGAATCATTCGCTATTCGCCAGTTTAGCTGCTGCCAGAGTCGTTTTTCTGTATGGGTTCTATTGGCGGGGGTTTTTGTTAAAATCCAGCCAGGGCCTACAAAGAACATCAGGTTTGGATTAAATTGATAACCTAATCCCCCCAAAAAAAGAAACTGATTAAAAACCGATGCGTTATCAATCAAGCGCAGTTGTGGTTCTAAGTAATATTTAAAGGATGAATTTTCTGATACAGGACCAATAATGTTTACAACCGCCCAATCTTTACTATAAGTCCTGCTACTATTGGCGGTTTGCATGCCAATACAAAGAAAAAAACTGACTATTATCTTTATCCAAAAAGAACAACTTGTTTTGTCCATAAAATGCTCATCGCTTTAACTGTTATCCACCTATTTAATAGAGGAAAAACTATTATATCTCATCAGCAGAAGTATTCCAAAGCCAGGAATTATTTTAGAGCATGCGTTCACCAGAAATAAAGGCATTTTATTTAGCCCACTTATTTTAGTACCATAGAACCAGGTTTTAAAATAAAACATGATTCATGATTACCAAAGAAAAATGGGACAAGCTCGCAGAGCTAATGCATAAACTCAATATCGGTGAAGCAGAACTCATCGAAAAATTTATTGTAGGCAGCGGCAAAGGAGGTCAAAAGCTACACAAAACAGCATCAACAGTGTACTTAAAACACCTCCCCTCAGGCCTGGAAATAAAATGCCAAGAATCCAGAAGCCAGGAAGACAACCGATATTTCGCAAGAATGCGGCTTTGTGAAAAAATACACTCATTAGTTAGTGATGAAAAAAGCAAAGCACAACAACAACTTGAAAAAGTAAAACGTCAAAAGAAAAGACGAAGCAGGCGATCTAAGCAAAGAATGTTAGATGAAAAATCTAAAAAAGGTGCGATTAAAGTATTAAGAAAGTCTCCTCAATCTTATGAATAAGACCCTTATAGCCTGGGTGTTTGTTTGCAACCAGGGTTTAGAACAATCCAAATAATCCCATGCGTTTCAATTATGCTCTTATTGATATATAATTGAACGAAATCTAAACGTATGGGATCAGAAATGCCAAATACAAAACAGGGAACTACCTCTATCTTCACTCTTCGACAAGTGCACGAAGCAATTGATATAACAGACTCGATGGAACAAGCTGCGGCTATGTTGAATACCCAGTGGGGTCGTGCCCCCTTTGTTTTTACAACCTATCTAAAGCAATTAGGAACAAGTTATGATGAATTAAAGTCTTATGTAATAGATAGCATGGAGGTAAAACATAAGTTTCCTAATTATTTGGTACCTGTTAAGAAAAAGCGCAAAAAGAATGCGGAACTTGATATAAGTGCAATATATGAGGCATTACAAAATACATTGAATAATAAAGAGATAACCATTTTTTCTTTAGCAAAATCTTTTGAAATAAGCAGCGAAGCGTTTGAAAAAATATTACTTTCCAGAGGGTTAAGCATAGATTACCTACGTGCTTATCCAGAAGAGTTACCACGCTTATACGACGCTCCGAGAGAACGTAATCATAGTAAGTACTGCCTCGCTGACATACACCAAGCAATACTTGAAAATAAGCAGCTACACCCCCAAAAAAGCAAAGTGAGCCACGTTGCTTCTGCTAATTTATTCGGTTTAGCCAGCAGTAAATTTCAATGCTTTTTTTATCAATTAGTTAATCAAAGGATTTTAAAAAACCAGCGGCAAGATGTCTTAACAATGGATGATTTAGCCGAAATGTCTATCGAAGAAGCACTCCACCATTTTGGTTCAAATTATAATTTGTCGTATGAATTTAAGCCTTATTCACAAGAAGATTTTGAAAACGAGCATAGTTTACATGATATATATGATGACATTCAGAAAACCCAATTTGGAAAAACATCGATTGCTTTTTATTACGGTATGTCTAACCCGCTTGTATTTGACAACCTACTAAAAAAAATGGGAATAGATACAGAGCAGTTATTTAATTTAGGATTGGAACAGGCGCAACAGTTTTTTGGGGATAAATTTGATGTCAAATTGAAAGACATTCCAAAAAATTATTTTAAAAAAGCGACTACTCTTACTGCCAGAGCCTCTGAATTAGGTATGTTTAAAAGGATTGTGTCTGAGGAGCTGGACGAAGCACCACCAGCCAAGAGAGCCCAAACAGCGGAAGATGACACTCCACACTTGAACTGTAAGTAGCCCAAATCATACTCATCAATGGGGCAGCAAGCAAACCGGAAATTCGAAGCACGAAACCCTGGGTTGCTTCACTCCATTCGCAATGACGGCAGTTTTTTCCCACTTATGGGCAAGAGGTTCTGAGTACAAACGGGTGATCTCATCCCATCTGAAACTTTCCAGCATATCTGTCATAGCAAATGACAAATAAAATAATAAACAACGATAACGGAATGCAGATCATCCAAATATTTATATTCGAATAATTTTCACCGACAAACCCCACAAAAATGGCACCAATTACGCCGCTCAAATAATAAGTCATTTTCCAAGTAGCGAGGCCTAAACCTTCATTTCCTGGGCCGAATGACGTTGCGGCTATTTTTTTTGAAATTGGCGAAAAGAGCATTTCGCCAATGGAGGCGAAGAATATAAAAATTAGACTCAACGCCAGATAACTAGTAATTCCAAATAGAAAATATCCTGCACCGAAAAAGAAAGCCCCAGTACTTAGCAAGACTAAATTTCCCTTAGCTTGCAATTTGCCGATCAATAGTGGCTGTACAAATATAAGCATCATAGGATTTAACGATAAAATCAGCCAGGAATAAAATGGGCTGTCGAAGCGTGAGACGGCTTCTAAGGGAAAATAGATTCTAATTAAGGAATAAATAATCCCGTAAACAAATACGACGGGTATAATCATGCCGAGAGCTGACAAATTCTTCTTAACGGGATAGTCAGTCTTTCTTTTCTCCATCACAAAACCATCATCCCTGCTCAGTAAAAAAATAGCTGAGAATAATAAGAGAAACCCAAACAGCAGAAATAAACTTTTCAAGCGCTCTGCTTGAAAGTAACTCATAAAAAAACTGCTAATGGAAAAAGATAAATTAAATACAACGGATTGAACAACAATAATTCGATTTTTCATTGCATCACTGTCAGCCAGTTTAATCAGTGCAGTTAGATTCGCGATCATCATAAAGACCCCGCCAATACCACATAAAAATAAGATGGCCAGCAAATAAGAATACGAAGTTACGGATGAAAGTAAAAAGAAACCTAAGGCGTAAAGAAATATCCCAAACGCAGATACTTTAATCACAGAAATTCTAGTAGTTAAATAACCACTAATTAATGAGCCGACGCAGGTTCCTAAGGAGAAAGCGGACATTAATTTTCCGACTTGGAAGGTTGTAAAATGTAATGAATGAACTAAATAAATTGAGATTAAATGCGAGACACACATCGCTATTGATTCAATAACTACCAAGGGAATCACTTTTCCTGTGCCTTTAGGAACATCCGTATAATTCGCTAAATAATTTTTTAGCCAAGAATTTGCCGCACTATCCATACATACAACCTATTTCAATCCATTTTATCGAAGATAGGATATTCTGTGATATTTATAATTTTTGCAAGGTGTAAATTAAAAAAACATCAGGATGGTATGACCACCCTGATGTTTACTGAATTATTTAGCGGCATTCATTTTGGCTAACTCTTCAGGAGTAGCTAGGAATTTATCTTCGAAATCGATAACAAAACCGGCAAAAATGCGCACAATTCGATCATCAATTTTTTCAGGATAATGTACTGAAACACTCCAGTTACTTTCGCTCTTATTGCGATTAAACTCAGCAATTGGGTGAGGATTGGTATTAGATTCAAGAATAACAAATCGATCAAAATTTGCATTTGCATAAGCACTACCAATGTACTTTGCATTGCCTGATTCATCATATTCATAAAGATTAAATTTAGCTGATTCAAGAGTAGCCATGTCGCCATCAATCAGACCAATTTTTATTCCGCGAGTATCATAAATATCAATATCAGTTGCCCAAGGATAGATTGAACCCATAGAAATTACACGGGTAATCCCTGTAGCCTGCCAACCCTCTTTATTTGATAAGTCATAGTTGGTGCGAATACGAAAAGCGCTCTTTTTTATTGAACCTGGATAAGTTTCTTTAAGTGGTGATTTGATTTGATACACTTCTGAAAACTTATAAATATCTTTGGTTAGTGCTAAATCATAAGGATGATCTTCATGAACACCATAGCTGTTAGCACCTGTTGCAAACACGAGTGCAAACAGGAAAAACATGCATGAGGTAAATAATTTACGCATTAAATACTCCTATGAGTTAAATTTATGTTTGAGGCAATTGATGCCTCTTTGGAAATGCAGGGCTATCATATATCATCTTTATTAATGATTTATTAACTCAATAAATTTAAATTTTTTATATTGCTACAAATAAATTCCTGCCCCATTCATGAGATCCTTCGTCGTAACTCCTCAGGATGACGTAGGCTGGTAGGGAACTTACTAAACAATATCCAATACCGCATTGAGTAATTGTCGCGTATACGCTTGTTCTGGCTGTTGGAAAATTTTTTCACAAGAGCCAAATTCAATAGCCCGCCCATCCTTCATCACTAAAATAGCATCAGCAATGTAGGAAACAACGCCCATATTGTGGGTAATGAATAAATAGGAAATACCGGTCGCTTGCTGTAATTCTTTCAATAAGTTAAGAATCTGAGCTTGGACGGAAATATCCAAAGCACTTGTGGGCTCATCACAAATCAAAATATCCGGGTCAGTAGCTAAAGCCCTGGCTATACAAATTCGCTGGCGTTGCCCACCTGAAAACTGATGGGGATAGCGGTCCAAACTGCTTACTGGCAAATTAACCTGGTTCAAAAGCACTTTTTGCCGTTTATTAATTAAAGAACGCTTCATGCCCTGAGCACGCATGCCTTCAGCAATGATTTCGCCTACGGTCATCCTCGGGTTCATTGAGGAAAACGGATCTTGGAAAATAATTTGTACCTTCTTACGGTACTCTCTTAATGCCCTGCCCCGCAACAATAAAATATCCTGACCTCGGTATTGCACCGAGCCCCCAGAAACGGCTAATAAACGCAGCAAAGCACGACTGGTAGTGGTCTTGCCACAACCGGACTCCCCCACTAAAGCTAGAGTTTTTCCTTGTTGTAAACAAAAAGAAAGCTTATCCACTGCAGGAAATAGTATTTTATTTCGACTAAACAAGCCTTTTTTCTGAATAAAATCAACGGATAAATCAGTAACTTGCAAGATGGTTTCTGCCTCGTTAATTGCGGCATTCCACGCTATTTTCTTCGCATCTAAAGGAGGCAACTCATGAAGCTCTGGATATAAATGGCAGCGTACTATTCGTTGCTCTTGTTCTTGCAATTGTGGTTCTTCTTGATGGCAACGTGAAAAGGCATAAAGACAACGCGGATGAAAACGACAGCCCGAAGGCAAAGCATCCAAAGCAGGAACAAAACCTTGAATCACCGATAATCGCTCTTCTCTTTTGGCAAATGACGGTAAGGAGGCAAGCAGTTGTTGCACGTAAGGATGTTTCACCTGTGTAAAAAAATCATGGGCCGTTGATTGTTCCACGACCTGCCCTGCATACATCACACACACTCGATCAGCCATGGCCTTCACTACCCCTAAATCGTGAGTAATGAGCAACATACTCATTTGATGAGTCCTTTGCAGTTTTTTCAATAAGGCAAGTATCTGCGCCTGAATCGTTACATCCAACGCGGTAGTTGGTTCATCAGCAATTAAAATTTCGGGATTACAGGCCAAAGCCATCGCGATGACAACCCGCTGCTTTTGCCCGCCAGATAACTGATGCGGGTATTGATGCATTTTGATTTGCGGTTGTGGCATTTCTACTTCATTAAGCAATGCCAGCATAGCCTGTTCTAATCCTGATTTTGAATAGGCTTGTTTTCTTTTTAATACTTCAGCTAATTGTTCGCCAATCGTCATCACGGGATTTAAAGCACTCATCGGCTCTTGAAAAATCATCGCCAACCGCTTGCCCCTTAGTTGCCGCATCATCTGTTCTGGCAAATTGAGAATGTCGGTTCCATCAACATTAATTTGGCTGTCAAAACCATAAACACTCGTATGCGGCAGTAAACGCATCAAGGCTAAGGAGGTTAATGATTTCCCACAGCCTGATTCACCTAACAATACTAACGTTTCTCCAGGATGGAGCACGAAGCTTAACTTATCCAATGCGGAGACCGTTTTATGTGCTTCTTTGAATGCTACTGACAATAAATGCGCTTCTACCCGATGTTCCATATCTTTTATTACTCATGAATATTCCTCTACTCTACCATATCTATGATAAAATAAACCCTAGTACATATATTTGAGTGAGTGCCATGTCAGAAAATTACACCGCCCAGGCCATTGAGGTCCTAAGTGGACTTGAACCAGTTCAACGTCGCCCCGGGATGTATACCGATACCACACGCCCAAATCATTTGGCTCAAGAAGTCATTGATAACAGCGTGGATGAAGTATTGGCTGGATTTGCTAGCCACATCACTGTCACCCTACATGAAGATGGTTCTGTTGAAGTAGAAGATGATGGTCGCGGTATGCCTGTCGATATCCATCCGCAAATAGGGTTAAGCGGAGTTGAAGTGATCATGACGCGTCTGCACGCGGGTGGTAAGTTTTCTGATAAAAACTACAGCTTTTCTGGTGGATTGCATGGCGTGGGGGTTTCCGTAGTTAATGCCTTATCGGACCGCCTTGATGTCACGATTAAACGCAATGGTATTGTTTATCAAATGTCCTTCTCGAATGGGGATAAGCTCTGTGAATTAAATGAGTCTGGCGTAGCTAAAAAACGAGACACAGGAACTACCATTCGTTTTTGGCCCAATGCGAAATATTTTGATACCACCCGTATTTCCGTCAAGCATCTCACCCATATTTTAAGAGCTAAAGCCGTACTGTGTACTGGCTTATCAATGACGTTCGTTAACAAAACGAGCAATGAAGTATCTAACTGGTGTTATGAACATGGACTGGTTGATTATTTAAACCAATCCTTAAGCGATGGAGCTTATTTACCTGAAGAACCATTCACGGGTGAATTTAAAAGTGATGAAGCAACAGTGGATTGGGCATTGGTTTGGGCTGATGGCGCCAGCCTTGGTTTTAGTGAAAGCTATGTGAACTTAATTCCTACCATTCAAGGTGGAACGCATGTTAATGGCTTACGTTCTGGCTTATTTGATGCCATGAATGAATTCTGTGAACTTAGAAATTTATTACCACGTGGGGTTAAACTAACTGCCGATGATCTTTGGGATTCATGCCAATATGTTCTTTCAGTAAAAATGAAAGAACCCCAATTTGCAGGACAAACTAAAGAGCGCTTAAGTTCTCGACAAATCTCAGCCTTTGTCAGTAATGTGATAAAAGATGCTTTTTCACTTTGGCTAAACCAGCATCGAAACCTGGGTGAAGCTATTGCAGCTCTAGCGATAGACCGTGCGCAGCGCCGTTTAAAACAAGCCAAACAAGTAGCGCGTAAACGCGTAAGCCAAGGCCCTGCTCTTCCTGGAAAATTGGCTGATTGTTTGCAAACAGATCTTAGCCAAGCCGAACTCTTCCTGGTTGAGGGGGATTCTGCAGGTGGTTCAGCCAAGCAAGCGCGTAATAAAGACTTCCAAGCGATACTCCCATTACGCGGAAAAATTCTAAACTCCTGGGAGGTTGATTCATCTCATGTGTTAGCCTCACAAGAAATTCATGATATTTCTGTGGCGATTGGTGTTGATCCAGGCTCAATAGATCTCAGTGGTTTGCGTTACGGAAAAGTCTGTATTCTTGCCGATGCGGATTCAGATGGTGCGCATATTGCGACCTTGATCTGTGCCTTATTTTTACGCCACTTCAAACCATTAGTCCAAGCAGGACATGTGTTTGTAGCAATGCCCCCTCTTTATCGTATTGATGCAGGAAAAGTGATTCATTATGCGCTTGATGATGAAGAAAAGAATCGCTTAATCGCACATTTAACACAAACAAGCAGAGCTAAAATTAATGTGCAACGCTTCAAAGGATTGGGAGAGATGAACCCCATTCAATTGCGTGAGACAACGATGGATCCAAACACCCGTCGTTTAGTTCAGCTTACCTTAGATGATGAAGCAAATGCTGAAGCAGTAATGGATATGATGCTTAACAAAAAGCGCGCTGGAGATCGAAAGGCTTGGTTGGAAACGAAAGGGAATTTGGCAGAGTTTTAGAATCCTTTTGCAAGCAACTAATAGTACTTACTTAATATATTTGGCTAAGATAAGTATTATGTGACGTATAGAAGACCCGAATTGCTACGGTAATTCGGGCGTATTATCAGTTACAAGCAACCCAAATTACATCAATTAATTTTCCCTTAAGTATCTTATGTTAATTTAAATGCACAAAAAGTTAACATACCGAATGCACGTTTATGTCCACATCAAAAATAGATAAATTATTACGTGAAGGGATGCCTCATCACATTCCTGTTCCGCATAAGGCCCCTCCTTTCATTGTCCAAGATCCCATTTCCAGGCACTTACGCAAAAATGATAATAAGGAAATCAACTTTCCATTTCCTAATCAAGCAGGTGTGTATATCAATACCAATGAACACCGAGTTAAACCTATTTTTGACCAGGTGAGCTCTTTCCCGCGTATACCCGAATCCATCCATATTGGTTTTTCTGGCTGGCATAATTTTGACATAATGTCCCAAAGAGAATCATCCAGGGGGATTATTTGTGACATTAATCCAGAAAATGCATTGTTTATGCATTACACCTTAAAATATCTAATAGGGTGTAGCACTAGAGATGAATTCATTGAAAAAATGACTCAATTCGTTAAAAAAAATAAATATGATGGCTCTAGAACAAATTTTGAAAAAAACCCAGATCTACACTTTGTTAAACCTAAAAGCATAAAATTCAGTTTAAACATTAGCGAAGAATATCCAGAACACTTCGCCGTAACTGAGGAAATTGCTTTAGAACAGCAAAGAGAGACTAGTTGGCTATTTACAGACGAACGTTACCACTATATTAGAAATTTAGCATTAACTGATAAAATCGTTGTCATTACAGAAAGTATTTGCGCCCATGAAGCTTTCCTCCGCATCCGTCGTTTATTAACAGATAATGCAATTCAAATAGATTCAGTCTATGTAAGTAATATAGGCGAATGGATGTGGACTCAAGAGCAACAAGCCAATTTTCTTGAAACCATAAGCGTGTTATTGACGGATAATGAAACTATCTTAATTGATGCTAAAATAGCAAATCGTCAAAACAATGAGCCTCCTTCTCAACGATGTATTTTGAAAAGAGATCTTGCTCCGGAACTTTCTTTAAGAGATTGGTTTTTCCCAGATAAAAAGCAAGAAAACATTGAAGAATTAAATACGATATTAACACCATAACCATCAAAGAAAATCCTGGTTGCGAGCAACCAGGATACATTTATTTTAAATTTACAAAACTACATCCATCCCTACCACTTCAACAAGGGAATTATATTCGAATAATCATCAGTCCATAAAAACTGTTTATTATTAGCCACAAAATGCCAGTCACTGCCATTCATTAATTTAAACGCTAAATCCTGATTCATTGTTAATAAGGCCCATTGAGAGGCAAATTGCCCTAATGCGGCATTACCCTGATCGACTTTACTAAATACCATAAGGTCCAAAGCACGCCCTGCCGCAGTCACAACAGGTAATAAATCTAAATGCCGATTACTCAAATTAATCAGGATAGCCCCATCTTCGGTGATTTTCTGCCTGTATAAAGAAAAAGCTTCCAAAGTAATTAAATGGATAGGAATTGCGTCCGAACTAAAGGCATCAACAATTAAAAGCTTTTGCGAGGCATCCATTAATTGTTCCACAGCCAAACGGCCATCATTTTTAATGAGTTCGATTTTTGGAGGACAGTCCCGCAAATAGGTAAAATAGTGCGGATCTTTAGCAATTTGAATCACTTGCTCATCGATTTCAATAATCTTAACTTCATCAGTATGACGAAATTGACAGGCCATGGTACCAATGCCTAAGCCAATAATCGTGACCGACATAGACTGCCACTCGTGTTGAAGATCCTGGACAACGGATTGAATCGCCCCATAATAAGAGCTAAACCCAAAGGGTATTGCGTCACTCATGGCCTCCAATCCATGTACGGTGGATTGGCTAATTAAGGCATGCACTGCATTTTTATCTACGCCTTTATCAACAACTTTTTTCACTCCATAAAAATTGCGTTCCTGCACTAAAATCTTATCTTCTTGTAAATAAGGAGAAAAAATAAAGCTAAATAAAATAAATAAAGAACTCAATAGACTCGCTTTACTTCGCCCCCAAACAGCAGCGATTGCCAACGCCACAATAGCGCCTATTTGAAAATTCGATAATTGGCCTGGCCATTGAATAGCAGGAATAAAATAATGACACAATAAAATAACCAAGACGATCGCGGGAATACTAATTGTCAGGAGCGTTGATTGCTGTTGATAAACAGGTTTTACTTCCCCATTCCCCTCTGCAGACCAACTTATTGGTAAAGCAATTAAACTGAGCAATAACGCTAAAGGATATTCATAAACCTGATTAAACCAGTGCGGCGCCAAAATACCATTAAATATCCCGGCTAAAACACCTCCAAGAGCCAAACAAAAATAAAATAAAGTCAGTAATTGCGGCTTGGGTCTTTTTAGAAATAATTGCCGATGGCAGAGTGCTGCCAAAATAAAAAAGCTAGCTAAATTAAATAAGATACTCTGCCACGCCCGAATTTGGCCCGCATTTAAAACAAAACAAAGTATGGTAAACACTAAAAACAAAACAAAATTTTGCGCAAGCCAGCTAAAGGAAATGAGTGGTTTAGATGAGAATGCAAATATAAAGGTCAGTAAATACAATGCCAGGGGCAATACCCAAAATAAAGGAGTCGCAGCAACATCCGTGGTGATATATAACGTAACGCCTAACATTAAACTGCATGGGACAAAGCTTAAAAATACCCAATATGCCATCTGCCGCCAGGGCCATGGACTGCTATCCCGATTATCTGACACCAAAGGATTGAATCGGTTAGTACAAAACACCAATAATAAAAGCCCTATATAGATTAGATAACCAATTCCCCACCAATGGAATTGCCCCTTTAATCCGATGAAGCGTTCGATTATCCATGGATAAAATACTAAAGAAGATAAGCTCCCCAAATTAGAAGCACTATATAAAAAATAAGGATCAGCAGCACCTTTCGCCTTGGTCTGGCTGTAGGCAAATTGTAATAAAGGAGCCGAGGCGCCAAGAACCAGTAGAGGCAAACCCAATTGAGTGAATAGATTATACAAAATACTCCACTCAGGGGCTCCTGGCATAACCGCTGGGTGCAAAAAAAGAGGAATCGCAATAAGGCTAAGTACCAAAACAATGCTATGAATTATCCGCCAAGTCTTCGTGTTTTTAAAAGCACTCAATAAAGCTGCATATCCATACGCAACCAACAATACTGCCTGAAAGAAGAGCATACAGACAGTCCAAACGGCGGGAGTTCCACCATAAACAGGTAATAAAGCCTTCGCGGCCATAGGTTGAATACTGAACAGCAAAACCGCGCTTAGGAATAAGCACACAGGAAATAGAAAATGTAACACCACTCGTCCTTGGTTGAAGAACTAAATTCGTAAGAGCTCCGGGGATGTAATTTTTTAAATTTAAATCCCTCATGAACGTTTAATGTCGCCAACACGATGAATGTAGGCTGGGCGGCAAAGCCCCGCATCGGGGGAATAGCACGAACCGTGTTGCTGGGCTTTACAGCCAGCCTACGCGTTCCTTCCTTAAGTTGGTACCATTACGTGAACGCTTCCCAAAATTCGATAAAGGAGATTATTGTAAAATTATAAAAATTTATATTCAACTTAAACCCATAAGATACGGGCTACAAGCCGTGCCATGGCTTGGCCAGTAATGGAAATTATCAACAGACCTAGTAATTTAGAACTAAGTAGCGCATATTTATACCTATCTTAATTGACAGGAGTAATGATGGATCCATTCCCTAATGTGCCAATTGAACAATATGAGCAAATCAGAAATACCATAAACTCAGGAGATCTCCTGTTTGGCGCGGGTACGTCAATTATGTCTAAAATGATTGAGGGTGCGACAAACAGTGTTTGGAGTCATGTTGCCTTTGTTATTCGCCTGGAAGTTATGGATCGGGTGATGGTGTTAGAGAGCGTGGAAAGTATTGGGGTACGCACAGTACCATTAAGTAGCTATGTACGCGATTATAATGGAAGTGGCGCCGCTTATCCGGGACGGATTATGATTGCCCGCCATCAAGATTTTCAAGCTCAGGACGTTGCCGGCCTTTCTCGTCAAGCCATTGATTTATTAGGTTATCCATACAATACAGAGGATATTCTGCGTATTGCCGCGCGTTTAGGAATGTCTGCCTTTGGTTTTGATATAACAAGTCCAGAAATTACCGCGCATAACGCTTATATTTGCTCCGAATATGTTTCACTTTGCTATAAATCGGTAGGAATTAACGTGGATTATGATCCTGAAGGTTTTATTACGCCAGCCGATTTTGCACGCTCACCCAAGGTAAACCCCTTATTTTTTATCGCGCCGGAATAACTCTTTAGGGGAGCGTATCCCCGATTTTTTTATAATCCCGCTCACCAAAAATTGCAGAATCATAAGAATAATATTTAAATTCCAATAAGTTATTGCTGGGATCTTTCAAGAAAAACGATTGATGCTCAATACGCGTACCTGCAAATCGGGTTTTTACTGGAATTTCAAAATGCACCTGTTGCGCATGCAACCTGTCAATAAACGCAAGAAACTCTTCCGGCTCGAGGAAAATTAAACCAAAATGCCGGGGATAAATGCTCTCCTGCACAGGTATAGGCTCTTCAATTTTATGCGCGACAATTTGATGGGTCCCAAAATTAAAAATCAATGCTTGTTCCGATTCACGCCCTAAAATAAACCCTAATTTATCTTGGTAAAAATTCTTTGCTAAAGCCAAATCATGAATTGGGAAAGCCAAATGAAACAAGGTCTTCATAGAGGTTACTCCGAATAAAATCGCAAGTTTGATGCACAGATTCCCGCTCATGCGGAAATGACGCCAATTAAAAACTATTCTTACATTATATGACGCGCATCGACAAAGAAGTATAAAGTATGTGAAAATGGCCGCAGCGGGGACCCCCCGGCACTTAATATTTCATCAGGGATTTTTGATAAACCATCAATAATTCTAAGCGAAACGTAGGGATAAAATGGGCTACTTACATCAACTTATTGATTACATCCTTCACATTGATATTTATTTAAATACCTTTGTTACTACTTATGGATTTTGGACTTATCTTGCTTTATTTGCTGTGATCTTCTGTGAGACGGGACTCATTGTCACTCCCTTTTTGCCAGGAGATTCGCTGTTATTTGCAGCAGGAAGTATCGCGGCCCAACCTGATAATTCATTTAATGTAATCATCCTGTTTGTGCTACTTTTTATTGCTTCTGTATTAGGAAATCAACTTAATTTTCTTATTGGAAGAGCATTAGGACCGCGTATTTTTTCAGCCAATGAATCCTGGTTATTAAATAAAAAACATTTACATGAAGCCCATCTTTTTTATGAAAAACACGGCGGAAAAACCATTATTTTTGCACGCTTCCTTCCCATCATCCGCACCTTTGCCCCCTTTGTCGCCGGCGTAGGTACCATGAAGGTACTGCACTTTTCTCTTTATAATGTAGTCAGTGCCCTACTTTGGATCGGTGGTTTACTTAGTTTGGGCTATTTTTTAGGCTCAATCCCAGTCGTTAAAGCTAATTTTGTCCTGGTAATTTATGGGATTATTTTTGTTTCTTTATTACCTGCTTTATTCGCATTGGTTAACAAGAAGAGGGTTTGAGCGTAACATGGTGGCTTGCAACCATGTTACATTTTTATAACGAACTTACGATGGTTGCTGCCGCATGTTCTTCTAGACGTATTTGCTTTTTGAGCTGTACCAATTGCCAATCATAGTTTGCTGAGGTTTCTAGCAAATTACAGTTTAAATTTACGTTTATTAACTCATGTAACAACATAGTCCGGAATGAATGTGGATGGGTGTTACCATTATTCTTATTCTCAAGATAGCCAATCAAGAGTTTTTTAACCTCATTAAAGTCTTTTTCTGCATTGATTTTAGCTAGAAAATCTTGAGCGCGATCTTTCCCTGATTGGCCATGACGGTGAAAAAAAGAAAAGATAATACTGTCGTTATACGCGCAATATCGTGTCACTGCATCACCAATTACGCGCTGCAATGCCTCAACATCATTTATTTCTTTAAATAGTTTTCTACGACCGACTGGTTTACTTGGCTGGGAAGTCGTAGTCGTTGGCTTTGGCTGTATTATTGGCGGTGTTATTGGCTCAGCATCAACCACAAGCGCTGTTTTTGTCTCCGCCTGTTTTAACACTTCAGCATTAGTTGTCAGGCGAACTTCAGGCTTCTGGGCTTGTGCAATAAAAGTAGTCCAATGGCCATTGCCTTCATTATTTACAGTAAGAGTTTGGCGATCGAGTAGATCGTGAAAAGCATATCTCTGTTGAAAATTTTCTAAAGTATGTAAATTAACATTAAATGGATAAGATAAATAATCCAAATCCAAGTGAGTTCCCCAAAATCTGTTTTGCATGATACGTTGTATTGCAGAGGGAACAATTGAATTAGGTGCTATCGGAGTTGCCTCCGTAGTCGTATCAAGGTCAACATCTGCGCCATAAAATAAACGCAAAAATAATGGCGCCAAAGTATAATTCTCATAGCTCTCAACAAGTAACGTCGGATCTTCCTGAAGAAGTGCTACTACATGTTTTTTTCTTTCTGCTGAAAATGCCTCATATCGCTCGTCTTCGAGTTGGTTACGCATAGCGTCAGCTAAAATATTATCATCTTGGGATAGTACTAATACCTGCCTTTTTATTTCCGCAGAAAGTGCGTTATATTGTTCCGTGCCTATTTTTCTCTGTAGAGCTTCTGCCAAAATCCTCTCGTCTTCATTTAATCCTATTGATAAATGCTTTTTAATTTCTGCAGCAAGTGCTCCATACAGCAAGTCTTCTATTTTTATCCGCAACTCCCCACCTAAAACCTTTGGGGCAGGAAGCAGTGTTGACATCTGTTTTTTTAATTCGTTAAAAATATAACTGTTTAAGTTTTTTACTACTTGCTCCAACAATGCCTCTCGTTCTTCGCGAGTAGCATTTGATATATGTGCTTGTAGAAGCTGGATCGCCGTAGGTTTTTTTATTTCCCCAGAAGCCTCATCGAATAGTACATTCCATGCTTGTTGGTGGTCAACGTCAGTAATGTTTAGGGTCCGTTCTAGAAAAGTCTGGAGCGTACTTTGGCCGACCCTCTTTTTCAACTCAAGCTGATTAATGTCTTTTCTGGCTAAAGCGTTATCAAGGCTTATCCTTTTTAATGGTGTTGTTAAAGCCTTTCTAATTTCTGCAATTATATTCGCATTACTAAACTCATTATAATTACTGTCATTATCCTTTTTTAAACCATTAAATAAGTAAGAGAAATTGACAAAACTACTCGTGGCAACAAGCTTTCTATACCCATCGTCAACTCGCGACTGCGCACAGGTCCTACTCAACTCCATCATTTTATACTGATAAGTAACTTTTCTAAGACCCATTTGCATGCGATCTAATAATGCTCTCTGTTTATTAAGATTATTGAGATCAAATGCGCAAATAGTATAATAGTCATTAGCAAGGGAAGGATCTAAAGCTGCCCAGCGTTCAAACATAGGACTACGTACATCACCATGTGCAGCTCTTTCTTTTTTGATAATCTCAATCAAACCAATGGCAAAAGCATAAAAAGCGCAATTACCACCACCTGGATTATTAATGCGTTTGAGGGGTACTGGAACATAGGCTGACCTTTCTTTGTTAATAAGATCACCAACAATAAAAGCCAAAGAAACGTCTTCTACATCTTGAGCAAGAACCATCTGGCTGGGTATATTACCAACACCTTCAGGAGTAGGAACCCCAGTATAATTTTCAGGCTCCTGATTAGTGCCTAGGATTTCAGGTGTGTTATTTTTTCCGCCCGTCATAGCCCCTCCGGGAATATAGGATATACTCCACTGTGTATAGTTATTATACTACGAGAGAGCAAAGCATTCAATGGGGCGGCTATTTAAACTACCAGCAAAGCACGCCATACTGAACAACAGAAAATCCTTCGTCGTAAACTTCTTAGGTTGACGCAGACGGACCTATTAATAATTCGGACAACAGACCACGCTGAATCCAGTTTTTAAGATAAGAAGCAGCATGTATTCCTACCTCTTCCGCGGCTATCCATTGGCAAAGTCCTTCGCAAAGTGAGCCAAAAGAAGCCCCTTGAACCAATCTATCTAAAGCCCAGGCTTCATCTGGTGATAAGCTTCTAAATTGAATCATTAATTCAGGGGTACGCCATAAAATCCAAGCAGAAGTTTCTGTTTGCTGCTGTAGTTCAGGCAAATCGTGCTCATGAGCCAAAGCTTGCCAAAGAGAAACACTATTCCATAAATAATTGAGCCGTTGTACTGAAGGATGAAATACAAATTGTAAATTGGCCCAAGCTTCTGGTGGGACCGCTGCCATATCAGCAACAGATACTACTGGCGCCTCTGCGGCATCAAAAGCTAAAGTCATATTCCATTCAAAATCAGTTAACTCGCTTAGATAAGGATATTGGGAATAATTTGTGCGTACAAAAGCCGCCAAATTATCTCCAAACCAACGAATGGAACGAAATGAAGAAGGATATTCCTTAAGATAGGCTCGTGCGAGGTGGTTAAACTCCTCAGTACCGAGATACGCATACAGGCAAGGAAAATTTGCCGCCAAACATTCGATTAGGCGCATCTCATAAGCATCTCGATAAATGCCTAAACGCGTTTCGACAGAAACCAGCTCCGTTTGCATGATTGAACTATGAATTTGATTATCGCCAGATAATAAAAATTGATGAAACTGTTCCTGAAGCTGCTTTAGAGCATTCATACCAATACCTCGTCGCATAGTACGGATTCAGCAATACTTCGAGCCTGATTCATTTCAGCTAATAACTCGTCAAAAACAGGCATATTATCATCGCGCTCAATCATGGTGGATACCGTTCCTAAATGACGGATCGTTGCTGCATAAAGATCCCATACCGCCTGCGTCACGGGAGCATCATGGGTATCAATAATATAATCACCATGATTGGAATGCCCTGCTAAATGAATTTGAGCAACCCGCTCTCTAGGCATAGCGTGAATATAATCTATAGGATTAAATTGGTGATTCATTGAGCTTACATACACGTTGTTTACATCCAATAAGATATAACAACCAGATTCTTTAACTATCTCTAAAAGAAATTCCCATTCAGACATTTCGGATTGCTTATAGGTAAGATAGCTGGACACATTTTCAATTAAAAGTGGGCGCTGTAAAAAATCTTGTACCTGCTGGATACGAGCCACAACATGCTCCACAGCATATCGAGTATAGGGGATTGGCAGTAAATCATGAGCATTAAGACCATTAACCCCAGTCCAGCACAAATGATCGGAAATCCATTTAGGCTCTACTCGCGCAGCCAAGTTTTTTACTTGCTGCAGATAATCATTATCTAAAGGGTCACTGCTTCCTAAAGAAAGAGATACCCCATGCATTACTACAGGATAATGTTCACGAATCTTATCAAGATAATATAACGGTTTACCGCCCGGAATCAGATAGTTTTCGGTAACTAGTTCAAACCAATCCACGTTCGGTTTTTGCAATAAAACTTCTTCATAGTAATCAGGTCTTAACCCAAGGCCAAAACCAAGAAAAGGCATTTTTTGTATGGATTTATATTGAGGCATAATAAACCTAGATAGCACCAGGCATACGCTCATGCCTGGCGTAAAGCAAAAAAATTATTGAGCAGTACCGCCAGCTTTTTCGCACTCTTCTTTAGTCATTTTAACAACGCCTTTTCCTTTGCAAGAATTTTGGCCTTTGCATGAATTATCAGCAGTTTTGCAAGAGCTTTGACCTTTGCATGAATTACCACCTTTGCAATGAACCATTGGTGCAGAAGAAGCCGTATCATCAGCAAAAGCAGGAGCTAAAGCGAACATAGAAGCAGCACCAACAGCAAGCACAGCGCCAGTTAATTTAATTTTGTTCATTTGATTAATTCCTTTTAATTTAGTTGATAAGCACTTGAGATGCCAAATAACAATTTGGCCACTTGCATTTTAGAAAGCAATATTAAATCTTGTCAAGTAAGGTTCTAAATTAAGATTATGAGTTTCTATTAAAATACAGAAAAAATGCTGACGATTGCAGATTACTGCAGGTTATCAACAAACTAAAAAAAAAATATTTATCACAATGTTGGAGAGCGGTTAAGAGGCATCCCTGATGCCCACAAAAGAAAGGTTAGCTAATATAATTTAATATTAGCCTAATGAACTTGACAAACTCCAAGGATAGACCAAAATTTACTCATTACCACGAGTTCCTATTCTATTGACCGGACCTGAAACGGAGAACATGATGGCTACATCAAAAAGACCTAGGGAAGCTCGCCCTGCGCGGGAAATAGACGCAATCTATAAACGCCGAACGGTACGTGATTACAAACCGCAAAAAATCGAAGCACCAATGATTAATGCCTTACTTAATGCCGCAGTTCACGCACCGACAGCATTACGTGAAGAGCCCTGGGCCTTTGCAATAATCCAAGACAAAGAAATGCTCAAACAACTATCCGACACGATTCAAGGCTTAATCTATAACGAGGCTCGTAATTACCCAAAGCTAATGAATCGCGTCAAAGAACTCACGAACAACCCGAGTTTTAATGCGTTTTATAATGCAAGCACCCTTATCGTAATTTACAGTAGATTTCAAAGACCTTTTGTTGTAGCTGACTGTTGGCTAGCCGCTGAAAATTTGATGCTTACTGCCTGTGTGAATGGCTTAGGTACTTGTGTTGTGGGGCTTGCTGTACCTGCATTAAATACTCCTGAATGGAAATCAAAACTACGTGTTGGGGCTGAAATGATTGCAATTGCACCAATTATTGTCGGAGTTCCAGCTGGTCCTGTTGAGCCAGTATCCCGTTTTGAACCTGACATCCTTTCCTGGATATGAGACAAGAATCAATCCCCCTTCTCTCTTCACACCACAGTCCTGGCTAAATCAGGACCTTGGCTGTATTTTGATAATAAGACTTTACCGTAACGAGTACTCGTTCAATATCCGCTCTAGAAATATCTCGATGGGTAACAAGACGAATGGAATTCATTTTATTCGGTTTCTTGGGGAAAATAATACCCTGCTCAGACAAATAGGCTTGAAGTTTAGAGTAGTTACTTCCCACTTTAATAAATACCATATTCGTCTGCAATGACTCCTGATCAACAAGTAAATCCCCCACCCCAGACAGACCTTGAGCTAATAAAGCAGCATGTTCATGATCCTCTTGTAAGCGCATGACATTATGTTCTAAAGCATAAATTCCTGCAGCAGCAATAACACCAGCCTGGCGCATACCGCCCCCTAATACTTTACGCCATCTTTTTGCTTTACTGATTAACTCTTTATGGCCACACAATACCGAACCAATAGGAGCAGCCAATCCTTTAGATAAACAAATAGAAATAGAATCAAAACCGCGACTAATACGGTTTAAATCCACATTCAACTTAACCGCAGCATTAAAAACACGAGCCCCATCGAGATGGCTCGCCAAATTTTTGGTTTGGCAAAAAGTTTGCACTTCATCTAAATAAGAAAGGGGCAAAACTTTGCCATTGGTTGTATTTTCCAAGCATAGCAGTTTGGTACGAGCATGATGATTATCAATGGGCTTAATTACCATCTCTACCTTGTGTAAAGATAAGCTCCCATCTTGTTCAAAATCCAAAGGTTGAGGCTGAATGCTACCCAATACCGCAGCCCCGCCCCCCTCCCACATATATGTATGAGCAGTTTGCCCAACAATATACTCATCCCCCCGTTCACAATGCGCCATAATCCCTAATAAATTAGTCTGCGTGCCCGTAGGTGCGAAAAGAGCAGCCTCCATCCCTGCACGCTCAGCCAGCATAGCCTCCAATTTTTTAACAGTAGGGTCCTCATCAAAAACATCATCACCTACCTCAGCATTCATCATCGCCTTTAGCATTTCGGGAGAAGGCTTGGTCACTGTATCACTACGAAAATCAATTGAATTCATGCATAACTCCTTAACTAGCAACAGATAATGTGTTTGTACAAAGAATCATGCTTTATTGTCCATCGTTTTTTTATTTTATTTATACTCGTGGACGGAATGTTATATAAAATATGCTTGCTGTATTCGCTGCGAAGATTATTTCTGGATGTGCAATTGTGGTGATGTAAGGGCAGAATAATCTTCTGCCCTTGGTAAGATTACTGGCTCATTGGACTTGGCGATATTGATACATTGTATAATTTATCATCCGAGGGCATCGGTACTCTATTGCGTGCAAATACAGAGAATTGCAGCACTGAAGGCTTCTCGCTCAATCTTTGTTTGATTGCCAACTCAAGTTCAGAAAGCCCGAGCACTTTAGTGATCTCGATCAGTCGTTCTGGAGATACTGCACTATGAGATTCTTTTGCGGCTAATACTACAGGCTGACTGGTTACATCGCTAATAAGCCTCTTTAATATCCCTGGTGCAGCACAACACTCAGCTAAGCACTCATGCCTGGCCAGTAGAATCATGAGTAGATCTAACTGAACATTCAAGTCTTGCCTGGCAATCAGTTGAGGAAGGTCTTTTAATTCAGTAAAGCCTTTAATACCCGATGTATGCCTATGAGGCTCATAGTGTGGACACTCTTTTGCTCGTAATCCATATAAATAGAGGCTATGAGCAACAGGATTGGATGCGGCTTGCTTGAGTGAACCATACTGATCCCTCTCGAGTGTCCATAGAGCACCCATAACTTGTGCGGTTAGTTTAACCCCTGGACAGCCTATACGAATCAACGGATGAATATCAGCTCCTATTGGTAGCTCAAAGCCACGGATAGGCGGATATTCGGTGTCATCGACAATGCAATATACCTGTGTTCCCGTAATCCCAAAGCAAACCTTTGAACCAGTATGAGCTGGCTTGATATAGGGGTATTGTATTTTTATTCCATTAGGATCTAAAAAGTGGATCATTCCGGTAGCAGTATCCAGGGCAATTGATGTTGCGGTAGCTCCTGGGATAGAGTCCTCCCCATCTATGGTTTTATTCGAAGTTAAGCCAATGAGTACTGAATTGGACGCACCTGCATCGACCATACGCACCTTGAACATGCCTTGTGTACCAGTCTTTTTATCTTGTACCGTGCAAATTCGCTGTTCGGTGCTAAGCGTCGTGGGGATGAATTCCCTATTTATTTTTTCTAATTCACCAGTGCTTAAACTACGGATGCTTTCTTTCTTAGTAATATTACTATCCGTATCATAATGGTATTGGATTAACCCATGTTCTGGTAAGGAAAAAATAAACTGCGTGATATCTAAAGGTGCCCCAGATGTTGCGGCATCTGGAATAAAGTGATGAGATACGCTGTGTTGATGAGTCGAATCATATCCTACAAGGTGTTGAGGGCTGAGTGCCAACTTTCGTTGTTGTCGACTAGACACTGCATGTGGTTCATTCATAGACGCTTGCGCGGCCTCAACGACTTGTTGCATCGAGTGAGCTAGAGGTTTTATCGGTAGCAAGGGTTTAGGCTCATAAAACACCGTCTGCTGTGGTTTGCCAAAAATAAGAGCTAGAGAGTAGCTGGTATAGAGTGATCGGAAGGAGGCATCAGTTACTTGCTCATGTGCACGCCAGGCAAAGGATTTAAGATAACTAAGGCTGGTACGCAGCTGTTGTTGTTCTCTATCCCTTAATGGAGTTTGAGCGGATTTTTGAATTAAGCGGGTAATGTGTTGTTCTAATTTTTTCTCAATGAGCACCGTCGTCTCATCAGATAGCAATGCAGGGCAGCAAGGCAGGCCAAAGTCTAATAGAACTTGAAGGTCTATAGTCTTCCAGAGATTTAACAGTTTGGCATCAATATCATCAGTATTTGATGGAGAATTGGGATCACCTTTAATCCAACTGCCAAAATCGGATATGAGTAACATCATCAGGATGTATTGTTCACTCTCGGCGGCGCTCATGATCGATGTGGCGTTTCCCTGTCTATCCACCTTGGGCTGCGCCGCATCGAATAACATTTGTGCCATTTTTTTAACATTTCTATCAAACATCAAGCGTGTTTTGAGTGTAGCAAATTGGAACGACATCCAAACCGAAACTTTAACTACCGGCACCAAAACACTAAGCGCGAATTTGCCATTATGATCAGCCAAGTTACTACCAAGCTGTTTTCCTATTCCTGCCTCTAATAAGCGTTGTTGTGTTTCATGTAGGGCTTCATAATCTCCCTGATGCTCTAACTCTTGCAATAAAGCACTTATTAGATTCATCCGATTTATCCAATCTATACTCTGGGATTTTGAACTTGGGTTTGTCAACTTAGACTTTTCGATTGGCATCAATAATTCCACGCTTTGGGCTAGGTGCCTAGTCATCTTTAGCTTTTCTTCTGCGGGGCTGTTCTGATATAAATTAAGTAATGCATCAGCAGCTACACTGCTCATTGTTTGTGAGTGATTACAGGCTGTTCCGGAAAGCAGAGCCGAGAATTCGGCCAGATTCCAGGTTTTGGGTGTTCTAGAACGAATTTTATTCAGTCCGCCAATCGTGGGTGATACCTGTTGCATGGGGTGCGTTCGTTCCCCTAAAGTTATTCTTTGCTTGCAGGTTGAATCCCACAGCTCAGTAAATGCGGCGATAAAGGCTGGGTACTGCTTTTGTGCTTCGTTTATTTTTTCGGTGAGCATGGGCTCGTTTAGATCCATTGTTTGAGTAGCTAGGTGCAAAAAGAGCATTGCCGTCATGCGTCTATGTATTTTATAACGTTCCACACCAGGTGCGAGTTCATCAGTCATCAATAAACCTGAAGGACATAATTGAAATGCTAAGGGTTTATCTATACTAATTGCTTCAGAGTTGGTAATGAAAATAGTATCTAACGAAAGATAAAAAGTAAGACCAGGGGATAACCAATCCATCTCTGCACTTACTTTGGTCATCAAGTCGACGAGCTGGGTCATTGTTGGCTTATACTGCTTATCACTGAGTATGGCGCGTAAGCTAATAGGTGGTTTAGCGCGATCGGTGCCTTCAGGATATTTGAAATAAAGTAGTGCATCGGGACGTTGTTTTGGATCCTGGGGATCTTTTGGAACAGTAGTAAAGCCGGCCACTTGCAGAAAAGAAGGGGGAAGAGGTAAGACTGGCAGCTCAGATGTTGTCACACAAAAATACTGAACTGCTTCGTCAGGTTCGATAATTGCCTGTTTTGGACTTGCTTCTTCAGTAGTTGCCTCTTCAGTAGTTGCCTCTTCAGTAGTTGCCTCTTCAGTAGTTGCCTCTTCAGTAGTTGCCTCTTCAGTAGTTACCTCTTCAGTAGTTACCTCTTCAGTAGTTGTTTGCTCAGGGGCTGTCTTATTGGGGGAGGATGGGAACAGTATTATTTGTTGTTGTTTTTGAGGTGCATCAACATAGTACCATAACTCAGGTACTTGCAGTTCTTCAATCTCACGCAACAGTCTGGCTGTTGGATGCAACAAAGGCTTTGTTTTCAGTCGGCTCTTGAAATTAAATGTGCTACGAGAGGCAAGAAATTCATTTAATTTTTCGTCTTCGGTGGTTATTGTCCATGTGTCCGGGCATGAAGAAAGAAGGCTTACCCATTCGGCTCGGTTTTGGATGTACTTTGCATAACCACTTAGATCAAGATGGGTAATGGTTCGCGGAATGGCATTAATTAGTTGTTTTAATTCATCCAGTGTTTTAGTCTCTGGAGAGTTTGTGCTGAGATCAAGATGAGTAACTCGCGCAGGAATCGCGCTCAGTAACAAAATAAGCTGTTCTTGTGAGAGAGAATAAAGATCAAGGTCGCTTAAATCGAGATAGTTATCGTCGATTGCGGTAATTAATGAATGCACCAAATCATTTAACAAGAACATTAAGACTCCAATGTCAATATATATAAGCCCACAATTGTACTATATGTTTCTTTATAGATCAATTGCAACTGGCAAATATTTTATCAGACCCACAGGCCCCATTAATGTAGGATTAAATGTCGCCTCTGGTCATCCCCGCGTAGTCAGGGATCCATCCAGAAAAATGGCATGATGATAAATATTTGAATAGCTCCCCGCCTGGAGGGAATGACAATATATTAATTTATTAAAAAATTATGGGGCCTTAGGGGCAAGCCACAGTAATTCGTAAGGATTATTTAGTAAGCCCCTAAGTAAGTGCCATTAATTGCGAGTAATCAGGCTTGATTTAATAGGGGGCATTCTCCCTCATTAGACGTAGCGTACCAAACCTTTCCTTGCATCACCTTAGCCCACCAAGCATCTGTTGATTCTTGATCCATCAAATACCACTCTGGGGTGTGGCTCACTAAGGCATCACCCATGGCTTTTGCCTTCTGGGTTTCTTCAATTAACTGCTGCTGCTGGTTTTGCTTCCATAATGAGACATAATCTATGAGTTTAAGCTCCGGGTTACTCTCAACAAGATGTACTAATTCAAATCCATTAGCCAAGGCTTTAAATACTCCGGAAGCTGTATGCGGTCTTAACGTTGCGGCGGCATCTCCTACAAAAATTACCCGATTACTTGCATAGGCAGACAAATGAAAATCAAAAATAGCTTGGATAAACGGCCTTGGGGTTTCCATGATGATTTGTTTAATCGCACTAGGTAATACCTGAGCAAAATTATGAAGATACTGCATGTGCTCTACAGTTAATGTTCCGGCAGGCAATGAGCGGGTGCGTTGCTTACCTTCATTATCAATCAATAAATTATTTAAAGACAGTCCTCTACGATCTTCATACATCACCCAATTCAATAATGTTTTTCCTGTCTTTTGGTAGTTTGCCCCAGGAATTCGGTATAAAAGAATATGGCCATGAGGATAGACGCTGTAAGGAATGTGCTCATGAAAAAGGGGGTTAGAAGCTAAATGGTCATTATCAATAACCCCACGCCAAGCCACATAACCTGCATATTCTGGTTGGGATTTTGGTAATAAATGAGCACGAACTGTCGAATCAACACCATCTGCAACAATAACTAAATCTGCGTTATAAACCTTCCCATCAGTCGTTTCCACCAAACAGTTATCTTGCGTTTCTTCAAAACGACAAACTTCAGCATTTGTATGGTAGTTTAACGACTCAACTCGTTTACGCAGATTTTGATAGGCATCCGTCCAATTTAATGTCATAACCCGAATAGCTTGCCTCCAGAAAACCTGATCATCCGGCTCTTCTTGTTCATTTTTGCGAACGAAGGAACGGCTAGTAACCAGTAGGCGTGGAATATCGGCGTCAAACAAATCATTTTCTATACATTGATTCACTACAGCTTCAGGAAGCGTAATCCCCGAGCCTTGACCTATCCGTCCTGATGATTGCTCTAAAATAGTAACATTTGCCCCTAAACGCTGAAGCAAAATGGCTGAAGCACAACCAGCAATCGAACCACCAACAACTACTACATTTTTTCCACGCATAAATCACTTTTAAGTGGTAAGAGATCTCACCATCATACAAAATTTTTTTAACAAAACAACTGTTAAGCAGGGAATGCCTCAATGTACGTCATCCAGAGGAGTTTACGACGAAGGATCTCCTGAATGTAGCATTATACTTATCCATAACACCCATACCTCATTCAGAAGCTCCCTCACTATATTCGGGATGACGTACGTCCTTTACCAATGACCATCATAAGGTCTATGCTCTTTAATTTCTTGTTTTGTTTTGCCTCGATGATAGTGCAATTTCCATTCTTTGCTTTGAGTAGCCTTATTCCAAAAGGGGTGATAATCAAGGGCAAAAACCCGTCGTGAATGATTATCTATTTGTTTGTATAGGTTTAGCCCCCCTCCTCCCTTGACATAAAGCTGTAAGGCTACGCGATAATTACCGGTGCGTATCGCACCATAAGCAGCTATGGAAGCCACTACTGCAGCTGTCGCTGTTGTTCCGAATGAAGAGTGTTCTGATTTTGGTTCTTTTATTTTACTTTCAGCCACGAGATCCTCTCTCATAGTACATCAGATCCGATCTGATAAAAAAAACTGACATATAAGACCACATTTAGGACATTATTTGCAAATATCATTAGAAATGAGGTGTTTACATTTGGCCAGGATAGTAGAAATATAAATGGCTCCTAGCGTTTTGCATAAATGATAATAGATAAAAGAACCATTCCCATTCCCATTATTTGCCCAATCGTTAATTTTTCGCCTAATAAAAGCCAGGCAAGAACTACCGTTGCCAAGGGCATTATGGCTGTAGATAACGAAGCCATTACCCCATCAACGCGTTGACAACCAAAGTACCAAAATACATAAAATAAACCAGAGCTTAAACCTAAAATAATTAAAATCCACCAACCAGAAACACCAATATGAACGCCACTCCAAGAACTCAAGCTTAAAAAACATAATAATAAAATGGCATTGATCCCATTAAGCAGCGAAGAAACTAAAAATACCGGCAACGAACTCACATACATTTTACTTAAAATGTAATAAGCAGCCTCTGGAAATAAAGAGATTAATACAATTGCATCGCCTAAGAATGAATGGCTTACAACCGCGCCACCAAGCTTTTCCCTAGCAATAACCAAGAGCCCAAAAGTAGCAAAGCCAATGCAAATCGCTTTCTTACCGGAAATTTTCTCATTAAGAATGATCCAGGACATAAGCGCGATGATTGCAGGTAAAACACTGGTAATAATACCGGCTACATTCGCATCAGTATAATGCAAGCCTAATAGCATCAGTGCATTAAAAAGAACGCCTGCGCATAAGGCCTGGGCCAAAATGAAATACCAGTCTCGTCGTTTTAATTGCGAAAAATAATAAGCAATCGATTGTTTTCTTGCAGGGGACAATTTATGCAGTACGAATAAAATTGCGGCAGCCAAACTGAAACGAAGAACTAGAATGAGTTGGATAGGAATTGATGCCAGGATGTATTTAGATAAGACAATATTAATTCCCACCATAATTTGAGCAAGAAAAAGAAAGAACATGCCCTTAACAAAAGAATCATTTTTTTGCATCGCGTACCGCTTTTTTTATTTCCAAGTACGAGCAAGTCTAGCAGACCTAAGAACACAATCAGTTATCCGTTTCATGCATCTGTTTTGCCGTTAAGCGCCATTGTGATGGAGATTTCCCGTATACCATAGTAAAACGCCGACTAAATGCAGATAAGTTTCCATAACCGACCTTAAAGGCCACTTCGTCAATAGAAAGAGCACTAATGGATAATAAAGCCTGTGCTTTTTGTAGTTTCTTCATGCGCCAATATTCAGCAAGCGCACATCCCATCTGCTCCTTAAAACGTCGTTGTAATTGACTGACACTCAAATGGCAATGCCTTGCCACCTGGCTGAGCATGACCGGTTCAGCAAAATGCAAGTCAATCCAATGTCTCGCTTTTTGCACCAGGGCATCCCCTTCTGAAATAAAGGATTTGGTCGTAATTTGCAGCAGCAATTGATTCATTAATGCATCGGTAAATACATCACGCTCATTATGGGTTAAATAATGATGACTAAACTGCATCAGTTTCTTAGCGCTGCTCGATAGATTCATCAGACTGGGAATTGTGCCCTCATTCCATAAAGAGCATTTATCTTTAACATCAATAACTAAAAAAAGATTATCCTCGCCCCCAGAAAAACAATGCCGCTCTTCAGGAGCAATATAAACGCCTACATCCTGATGAATAACGCCAGAATATTGATTAATCTCCAATTCCATAGAACCAGACAAAGGCAATACCAACTGGGCAAAATCATGGACATGGCTGCGGCTTTCGGAATGATAGGAGCGCAGCTCTATGTGATTGTTAAACACGCTATAATCCTTCTGAATCTAGTTACCTAGAATGGGGAGCTGCATTATAGCGCGCACAAATATTTACTGTATATCCTCATCACTCAAATTAAATGCTTCTTGAACATTTTCCAGCTGCTCTTCAACAACATTTAATTTTTCAAAACTTGCAATGTGAAATAAAGCTTGTCCGGCATGAACCAGCGGCAACATACTTTCGCCGATAATAATGCCCGAAATAGGTGACTTGAGTTTGTACTCTTCGGTGCTGGTAGGATTCGCAATAACCGCAATGATTTGCCCTTTGGTGACGCGATTTCCGGCTTTTTTAATATGTCGCAAAATGCCACTAATTGGTGCTCTTAGCCAATAACTATTCCTTGAAATAGTTGGCGTAAATTTTTTTATGCCGAGCCGCCCAGGTTTAATCATACCTAAGGCTGCCATAACGCTTAAAATGCCATTAAGTCCGGTTCTAATTGATAACTCATCAAAGCGGAGCGCCTCCCCACCTTCATAAACTAAAATAGGCACTCCTTGCTCATTCGCATACTCTCTCATCGACCCGTCTCTAAAAGAGGAATGCAAAATCACCGGGGCGTTAAAAGCACTAGCGAGGGCCTCAAGGCCGGGCATATCCAGATTGGCACGAATTTGCGGTAAATTAAAACGATGATTTGACCCCGTATGTAAATCGATAACATATTGAGATTGAGAAAGAATTTCTGTACTGATAATTCCAGCAAGAATTGATGCCAACGATCCCTTCGGACCTCCAGGAAAAGAACGATTTAAATCCCTCCGGTCCATTAAATAACGTTCTTGGTATAAAAAGCCATAAACATTAACTATAGGAATAGCAATTATGCTGCCCTTTATACGTTTCAAACCTTTTTTGTGTAATAGGCGTCTAATGATTTCTACGCCATTGATCTCATCACCATGAATGGCCGCCGTCACACAAAGTGCAGGCCCCTCCTCTACACCATTAATGACGTGTATTGGTAAACTCATAGGAGTCCAATCATATAATTTAGGTAAAGGCAAAAAAACCGTTTTTTGCTGTCCGGGTTTGATTTGTTCCTTACCCATAACAATATTTGCTTTACTCATTAATTATCCTTATATGAGTGAGCAGCTGTACGAGTCATGGCAAACGTCCTGTCCATTAAGATTATGCTATAAGTATAGTGCATTTCTTAATAGAACAAGCTTCGTGCTTTATATTAGCTAACTTAAGTCCAAGTGGCCTGATTTTTCAGGTTAAAAAATCCAGGCCATTTGGGTCAATATAATAAATCTTAGTGTTGTGTTTTATGTTTGGACTTACCACACAACCAATCAAAACTGACCTCAAGTTCATCGGCAATTTTTTTCATGGCATAGGCATCTAAAGCAATCACACCATTTAATAAAGCCTCTATTTTAAACTTAGGCAGTTCAAATAGTTTGGAGCATACTTGCACTCGCTCAGTCATCAAGGATGGAACACCTAGCTCGTCAAGTTCATGATTCAAACGTTCAGTTAGTTTTTTGTTTGACATAGTATTTCTCCTCTTGGCTTTTCATTAGTGTAAAACACTTAAGCTTAAGGGTTGATTAACTGCTTAACGTTTTTTGAAAATTATTTTTTGACCCGAACGCAGTGAGGGATCTCCTGCATCTGGCTCAGTGCTTGCATTGGAGATCCCTCACTGCGTTCGGGATGATAATGGCAGTGCCCCCTCTCCCACAAAAATGAATCACTGTATTTTTTACAAATTTCCATTAATATAAAAAACCACAACAAAGGAATGTACTAAGGAAAAAATATGGATGTAGAGAAACAATATGCCGCTAAATTTAAGTCCGCAGCAGAGGCTATCAACCTTATTCCTCCAACAGCCGTAATTTCTATGGGCATGCGCGTGGCAACTCCACCCGCCTTATGTCATGCTCTAGCAGAGCGAGCTAAAGCCGGCGATCTCAAAGAAGTAAAAGTTTATTATCTTCGTTGTGGGGATGTCGCCTTAAAAACAATTTTTCAAGAAGAGTTACTGCACATTATTAAACCTTACTCCTCAATGATGTCTAAAGGAGAGGTTTTATTAGCAGAGCGAGGATATGCTGTTGGCAAAAAACACATTCATTTTGTGCCAGTTAGTTTTAGCCGCTACCCGCATACAATTAAGGCATTAACCTCACTGGATGCATTTATCGTAACCGTATCGCCAATGGATAAATTTGGTTTCTTCAACTTAGGTGTTAATGGTGATTATGCCATTGAGCTAGCTCGCTATGCTGACAAATTAATTGTGGAAGTGAATGAAAACATGCCGCGAACAGCTGGCTCTACTTCCATTCATATCAGTGAAGTAGATGCTGTAGTTGAACATACTGCCCCCTTATTAGAAGAGCCATCACAACCAGCTACTGAATTAGAAAAACGAATTGGCCAGCATATCACTTCATTGATTCCCGATGGAGCAACCATTCAAATGGGAATTGGTGGGGTGCCTAACGCGGTTTGTGAGCAACTAGGCGATCATAAAAACTTAGGTATTCATACCGAAGTTATCACCTCAGGAATGGTTGATTTAATCAAAAAAGGGATAGTAACCAACACCAATAAAACCTTACATCCTTATACCAATGTATTTACTTTTGCGATTGGCGATAAGGAACTATATGATTTTATTGATAATAATCCATCCATGAATTGCCTTCCCGTTTCCTATGTTAATGAACCCACGGTTATTGGCAAAAATAATTTAATGACCTCAGTTAATGCATTTATTGAGATCGACTTCAGCGGACAAGTTAATGCTGAATTTATAGGCCATCAATTTTCAGGGGTAGGAGGACAATTGGATTTTATTCGTGGTGTTCATTATTCAGAAGGTGGCAAAACAATTATTGCCAGCAGCTCCACCGCAAAAAGTGGCCGTATCTCCAGAATCGTTCCCCGGCTCTCGTCAATAGCCACCGATACCCGGCTTGATATTGATTATGTAGTCACCGAGTATGGCGTGGCTCAGTTGAAAGGAAAGTCGACCACAGAAAGAACTCTGGCGTTAATTAAAATTGCCCATCCAGATTTTCATGAGCAATTACAACAACAGGCCAAACAACAAGGATTTATTTAAAATGGATTTATTTACTTCACCAGCTCTTTTATTTGCCCCAGGAAATAAACCTGAACGCTTTTCCAAAGCCCTCACCTCTGGGGCAAACGGGCTTATTTTGGAGCTTGAAGACGCTGTACCTCCTGAGGAAAAAAAACAGGCTCGGGATAATGTGATTCAATTTTTAAAGACCAATTATCCCACGAATATGCCAACGCTTGTTCGTATTAATCATATAACATCAACAGCGGGCTTGCCGGATTTACTAGCACTTCAAGACGAACAGCTCCATTTTGACGCCATCTTATATCCTAAATCAGAGAGTGCAGAGGAATTAAACATCATTTATAAGGTTCTTAATTTAAAAGCGCGAAATATCAAACTCTTAGCCTTAATTGAAACGGCCAAAGGTTTGCAAAACTTAAATTCAATTGTTGCTAACGCTCCCATAAGTGGCCTCGTCTTTGGGGCTGCCGATTTTGCTGCAGACCTTGGATGTCAAATGAGTTGGGATGCTCTGTTAATGGCGCGTACACAAATTATTCAAGCAGCCGCATTAACTCACATCGCCGCAATTGATTCTCCTTTCTTTGATTTTAATAATGAAGAGCAATTAATTGCTGAAGTAATCAAGGTAAAAGAATTAGGCTTTAAAGGGAAATTAGCGATTCATCTCAACCAAATCCGCTCTATTCAGCAAAATTTTGCTCCGAGTAAAGAACAGGTGGAGCGTGCAAAGAAAATCACTGAACTCTATGAGCAAAATAAAGGGAAAGCATGCCAATATGACGGACAAATGATTGATGTACCCGTCTATAAGCACGCCCAGCAAGTACTTGAATTGTCAAAAAGCATACAAGGGAATTAGCATGTCGAATCAAAGCTATATAGCACTCGGAAATAATCGTTTTCGCGAAGATTTTGGATTTTATTACGAAGATTTTGAAGTGGGTCAGATTATAGAGCATAGACCCGGAAGAACGATTACTCAAAACGATAATATTTGGTTTACCTTGTTAACCATGAATACGGCTCAATTGCATTTCGATGCTCATTATGCGGAGCATACGGAATGGAAAAAACCTCTAGTTGATAGTACATTTACGCTGGCAATTATTACTGGGATGACAGTCAATACTATATCCAAAAAGGTCGTGGCGAATCTTGAATGGGATAAAGTCAAATTACTAAAACCCGTATTTGAGGGTGATACCCTTTATGCTGAAAGTGAAATCATGGAGAAACGCGAATCAAACTCGCGACCGGAGCAAGGTATAATTACCGTAGAAACAAGAGGAATTAATCACCATAATGAATTGATTATGTCTTTTCAACGCACGGTATTGGTGTATAAAAAAGGCGGCGCCCCTGAGTACGTTATTTAAATTTTACTATGAATAGTCGAGTGAATTATGAAGCAGTTATTGGACAAGAATGATCCTCTTTTAAGACAAGTTGCTGAGCCTGTTCTAAAATCAGACTTTGGAAGTGTCTGGCTAAACGAATTAGTTCAGGACATGTTTCTCATTATGAGAGAACAATGTGCTGTAGGTGTGGCGGCTCCGCAAATAGGTATCAGTAAACGTGTTATTGTATTTAGCACCGCCTACACAAAACGCCAAAATCTGGAATACGCAATACCGGATACCGCACTGATAAACCCCTCTTTAAATATTTTGTCAGAGGAAATTCAAACAGGTTATGAGGGCTGTCTCAATTGCGGTGAAATCATGGGGGAAGTGCCAAGAGCAATGGAAATTGAATATTTTGGTTTGGATATAAACGGAAACTTCATTTGCAAAAAAGCTCATGGCCTAGAAGCGAGAATCCTGCAACACGAAATTGATCACCTTAATGGTTATTTGTTTTTAGATCGCATCCAAGACAAGGAAACATTAACAACGAAATCAGAATTGCAAAATAAGATTTAGCTAAGGTTCCAATGTAGTTCGCGTGCTTGCAGCGCCTATTGAGCAATTCATAGGTGCTGCTCCTAGCCCAAACCACCGAAAGATGGTCTACTGCTATCGAACACGTCCATTTCTGGCGTCGATATATCCATTAAACTCATCGCCATTTGAGCAATCTCCTCCAACTGAGATAAAGTAATCTCCTCAAACACATGCTCTTCAGGTTCGTCTCTTGCAGTACTCGATTGCGCTTGCTGTTCTTTTATAGCCTCACCCTCTTGATCAAAATGATGCCCAATTAAATTAGCGTAATACTTTGTTTTTAATAAAATATCTCTTTGCTTCTTATCTAAATATTCCCATTCTGGCATAGTATAAATATCCTTTTTTTCCACTAACTTTAGATTTTCACCAATGATATTAATAAGCATTTTAATTGCACTATGTAGCGATACATCCTCATCAAACGACACTTCAGCTCTAAACTTATATAAAGCCCCCATAATCTTAAGGCTAGCTCTGATATCCTCAACTATAAGCTGTTGATCTTGCTGATAACGCCTAATATCTTCATTTCGATCCGCTGCAAAAGGCATTACCTCAGTATATTTCAAAGGGGGAAAAACCAATGATGCGCCCTTTTCTATAACCGCTACTAAATGTACATAAAAAGTCTTGTACAAAGCCCTTGCATAAGGAACAAGCAAACCATTGTACTCTTCTATAAAATAACCATGTCGAATCATATTGCGAATGGTATAAGCTGTCTCTGCATCAATCGGAAGATTGCGGATAGAATATCTGCGCTGAAAAATACCAAGTACATGGTGGAAGCGCATTAAATTATATAAAAGCCCCAACTGCACTTGTTTCTTCGACAAGCCCTGCTTATCTTGAACACATAAAACATGCATACACTCTAAAGATCTACGCGCATTTTGCAGATAAATTATATTAGGACGTACAGGAAATAGGTCCGCAAAACTAAAAGTTGGATCCGAGGGACGGCACTGTCTAAAAAAGCTTGGACTAGCGTCTACTGTATCTCGTATAGTACTTGCAATTGGACTTATTGATACCGGCACCGTTGCAACCAAGGCCATTGGAGATACCCGCGTTACTGCCTTTTCTTTTGATTTGGTCCTGACTCGCGCAGAATTATGCCCCTCCCCCCAAAACCTTTGATTATTTGTATAGGTTTCTGCAAATGATGTTTGCTTATCCGATTTTTCTTGAATCTCAGCCTCTTTTTCTTTTTGGCTAACACGAGCAGAATGATTACTTATTTTTTTATGCCATTCCTTAAACTCCAGTATAAACTGATTGTCGACTGCCAACGCGTCAAATTGGCTCTGATACGCAGCAAGGCTAAGCTTATCTAATTTTACATGAACTTCTATAGCATTTTTTAAAGACAGGAGCAGCTCTTGGCGCTCCTCGAGAATGGTGTGTTTTCTATTTAATTCTTCATCGTTTAATGTGTCGTGTTTTATTAGATGCGCAATTTCCTTAAGGTGTGCATCAATGCCCCTTAATAAAATCGTAGCATCTGTATGCTCCTCTTGAGCTACAAGTTGCGTCATGTCTTCTATTTGTGACATATTGCGTTTTCTTTCTACCTTTTTCTCTGGACGAGCCTGTATTTGTCTGTCATTTTTCTTTATGGGCTCAATATGATTTTGCCTACGCCAATACGCCGCAAAGAGAATACTGGCAATGAGAGCCCCAAAAAAGGATATATACGCGGCCCTTGATACGTCATTAGTGGTATCTTCCAAATACTTCGCTTTAACCAACTCAAATTGTTGTTGTAATTTAGGCAATTCAAAATCAAATTTATAAGCGTGCTTTCCATATTTATTTAAATAGTACGTCGCAAATTTAATAAACTGATTCCCAACAAAACTTTTCTCCGGACTCTTTAATTCCAACCCCATCCAGTCCGTGAAGGTAAAAATAGAACTTGCTACCATCCTATCGTCAAGAGTCACTGCTTTATCCAATTCCCCTACTGTATACACAAAAAGACTGAAATGAGTTTGAATTTTAGGGCGTTTTAAATGCGCCTGCACTCCCTTGTAATAATCCAAAAAGAGTGCATGACAACCGACTATCGCATAATCGGATGAACGCAGGGGAAAAAGCTGTTGAGAAGAAAAAAGTGGATCCTGGCTCTTTTGCCTAATCTTACTCATATGGTCATGTATTTTTCCAATCTCGATTACACTGCAAATATCTTCCTGTAATTCACGCGGACTCCCCGATACCGTTAATAACGAACTCAACGTTAATGCTGTTTTATATTGAGAGAGACTTCCCCAGGGTTTTGAGGTATAGCTTTCTATATTGTGTGGAAGCTCATAGGCTGCATGTCGTTTATGTACTCGATCGAGAGCGGGCTGATAAAGCCCATCTAATTCGCCTATTGATTGCTCACTTAGCCCCGCATACAGGAGCTGTACTGAACTTTTAACATAGAATAACGGTCCAAGGCTGCTAAACGTAGGCCTACGTCGATTTGCCTCCATATCAAACAAATCACTTGCAAATTGAAATATGTCCCTTGTTACCACTCCGTGTTCATACGTGTTTCGATACTGAGCGATAAACTTACCAAATCCCACATGCGACCCAATAACTTTTAAAGGACTTCCGATGTTAGATAGACTTGAGACACAACGCGCCAAGTAAGCTGGAGATAAAGAATAACCATAAACTTCATAGCCTAATAACGCACTAGAACAGACATGATGGTACTGAGCAGGAGTTAGCATTGAAGCTGAGTCCACAAGGGATACCGCCCTATTAAATTGTTGCAGAGTACCCAGTTTAAGCTTTTCATAGGTATTAAATTCTTTAGGGACGTCTGAACTTGCTTCAGAAGTAGGCAATCGGCCAATAAGACATATGAGGCTGAGAAAAATTAAATACTCCACCGCATTGCGAGGGCATCTATTAAATAAAGCAAGTTGATCCAATAAAGAAAACTGTTTTACCCGCGTAAACTCTTTTAAAGAAGCAAACTCCTGTTGTGCTTGCTTTTGCTCATGATTTAACTTACGAGTTTGAGCATATGAATTCTTATTTCTATGGAGATAAGAGTTCTTTTTGGTCTGAGGTGTATAAATCTTATGGTAATAAGGATTTTGTGATATCCGAGGCATGTAATCCCTTATTAAATGGTATAAATCGAATAAAGCTCGATATTTTATCTAAAAGATTTTATTTTGTCCAATTGTAACTACCTTAATCAAACACTTTTGATGTCACAAGGAGTGTTTGCAAGCGAGAAATTTATAACATAAGTTAATTAAATAAGTAACTTGAAGAATTACTTTTATCCCCACCCCACGCCTATTTTCATAAAATCAGAAGCTTTATATAGAGCAGCGAAATCAAGCTTTTCCTGCAACACCGAACTGAGCAAATAAAGTACAATACCGTATTTTTTGCGATACTATAAAACCCAAATAGTTATAACATTACGCCACTATCTAGAAATCAACAAAATAGTGTCCCAATGACAAGGCATTATTTCTGGCGAACTCATCAAACTTAGGAGACCTAATGGACGTTACCCGACTTATTTACGCTGTGAATGATGGAGATTTAGAGGAGGTAATCTGTTATTTAGATGCAGGAGATGCTATTGATGAGCAAGCCTTTTATGAGTCAGGGGGAGTAACCTATGGTTTTACACCTTTAATGCTAGCTGCACAAAAAGGTGAAACTAAAATTTGTGAAGAGCTTCTTAAACGAGGAGCTGCATTTGAGGCAACAGGGCAAATAGAACAATCTCCACTAAGGACTGCTTCTTTTCACGGGCATTCAAAAATTGTATCCCTGCTGCTTCAATATGGAGCCAATACCGAAGCAATAGCAAAACAAGTTAGCCCATTATGGATCGCAGCACAAAATAATCATGAAGATATTGTCCATGCCTTAGTTGCACACGGGGCTAATGTTAACGCTCAACATTTAACTAATGGTGAATCGTGCTTATTCCCCGCAGTTGCTACTGGGAATCTGAATTTAGTGGATTTTTTAACCACACATAGTTCAAAAGTCAACACCCAAGACTCCGAGGGACGTACCCCCTTGCATAAGGCTGCATACTGTAATTTTGCAGAAATAGGTAAGTTACTTATTTCCCGAGGCGCTCAAGTTAATATTCAAGACCATTACGGAGTTTCCCCTTTGCACCGAACAGCATTAGATTCGCCCACCAGCGAATTTACTGAAATGTTGCTTGAGCATAAAGCATCTCTAAATTTAGAAGACAATTTTGGACAAACAGCCTTATATATAGCAGCAATCAAAGCAAAAGCAGTTATTGTAGAAACGCTAATTAATCACGGGGCTGATCCTTATCAAAAAACGAACAAAAAAACTGAAGCATTGAAAACTGCATTAAATCATCCCAATAATACTAATTTGTTTCGAATTCTTTTAAGTACGAAGCAGCATACGGCAGAATTATATGAGTATATTGAGAATGAAGACTCTGACAACATCTCTTTGTACCTCGAAAATAATGCGGGGTTGTTCTCTCAATTAGAATTAGAGTTATTGTTCTTATTTTCAACAAACAATCTGAAATTAGATATAGCAAAATTAATTTTTCCTTATCTGCAATTTAATAATCATAGAGCTTTACGTGAAAATAAGGCATATGAAGAATTTACAACAGTGAAGTGGTTTACAACGAAACTTATCTTTCCCGAAGGGACCACTAAGGAACGAGAAAATGCATTAAAAGATGCTTTTACACAAATAGCGGGTTTGCTAGCGGCTCCATTACAATGCCAAGACCTCCTTAAATTATTGGATGCGCAAATTGAACAAGCCCAGACATTTTTAGGTTGTGATTTTTCTAGTATTCAACCCGGCTCTGGTATCGTTTTAGAAAGCTATCAATGGCCCGATCCTCCTGAAGAGGACAGACCAAAAATATCCCAAGGCCATGGGATATTAAGATATTTTCTACGAGAGCAATTGTCAAAGCATGGAATTGAAACTCAAAGTGAACTAGTCACCTTTTCAGGATTTGTTGACCCTGAATTAGCGAATAATTTAATAGCATCCGGGGCCTTATTTAAAGAACAGTTTTTAATGGGCACCGCTCTTATTCATGGTTTATATTCCCATTATTTGCAATGGTATATTATTTCACGCGCCCTTGATGAAAAGTTACTTCACTTTAAAGACAATTTAACTCTATTAGATGTACTCAGAGCCAGTGTTAACGTTAAAAAAGACAATGGAGAATTGGTTTGGACTAACTTAATTGATTTTCTTCATAATGGCCTCGGAATAACCCATTATGATTTTGGTTCCCCCCAGCAGTTAAATAATGCTTTATTACATTCGGATACATTAATCTATCTTAGAGGTTATTTGTTAAATTCTTGGTATAAGTCCATTGAAAAATATCGAGAAACTATTGGGGGGCAAGCAACTAAAATTACTCTGAATGAATTTTATAAATTATTAATAACCGGACAAACACTCGCAGGCAGCGCTTTCGAGTGGTTTTCCCTTGGGAATTCAGAGGCAACGATAGATGAATACTACGCTAAAACGTCAAAAACCAAAATAATACCCTCCCCAGATTTGCAAATTTTAAAGAAAGACGCAGAAACACGTTTTTCTGCAGCAAGAAAATTTGCTCACAGCATGGCTTCATTAGGTTTGTTTAAATCTGAACAGCCTGACGAAACCAACATACCGATGAAAGGGCTTAATTTTAATTGATAGGTAATTAACCCAGCTTCCGCTTGGAAGCTGGCTAAGTATAACTTATATGAATAGCGGAAAAAGTAAATTGAATATGCCCTTACGAACGTAAAGGTGGGTGATGTAAAAAATTATAAAAGTCCTTTTTGCGCTCACATCCCAATTTGTTTTTAATAATCTCGATGTAATGTTCCACTGTTCTAACCGATAAACTCATGAGTCTTGCGATTTCTTTTGTTGTTTTACCTTGAGTAGTGAACTCAAAAATTGCTTTTTGTTGGGTAGAAAGTTGAGATAATGGAGACTTATTTTGTGGCGATTCAAACAAATTAAAATGATGTGCTGTCATTAATAATAAAGAACGCAATAAAGGCTGATCATTCCAAGATTCTAAATGCTTTAAGTCCTCTTGAAAAAAAGAAACACCAATCACACCAATAATCTTTCCTGAACGAGAATAATAAGGTGCCTTATAACTTAAGCCGGTTTGAATAGAAGAAAATCCTGAGCTCTGGTCTATAAGCTCCATATGCTCCACAAAAATCTGAGGCTGGCCTTTCCATAAGGCCAATTTATCATTTTCATGCCATTTCTTCGCATCATCAGGATTAAGTGCAATCGCCGTATCTTCTAAACCGATAATTTCAGAGGTACTTAAAAAATTTGTACGTAACGCCATCATTTCATTAGCTTCCAAAAGAATACTTTTAGGATCTTTAATGTAACAATGTCCTGGCTTATGATAAAAATCGTCAATAGTGATTAAATTCTGCGCCATGATTTAGTTCCAAAAAACAAACAACTTTTTTCATATTATAACATATTATAGCGCAAATTATACACAGCAAAGGATACTAAAGGTGCAGTGTAATGCAGGCCACATACATAGAATCCCTCTCTCATTCAAAAACTAAAAACACCAGTTTTTGAGCTATTTCTTGGAGTTTCGATATTATGCCATTTTCAAGATAGAGTTTGCTTTCTTCCTTATCATGCGAAATTTCAAGCATAATAGTCCCAATGCCCTCCAGAATAGAAGCAATGTGGTTAACCCATTCATCCAGTTCTTTCTCACCCACTTCAGGTTCTTTAACATTATTCATTCTAAAATATAAATTTAAATGAATTAGATGATGCTTATATTTAGAATGTAATTTTTTCGAGTCAGTAAGAATTTTTTGTAGATCGTTAAATAGTGGTTTCACCGCGTCGAGCAAGAGCCTGAGCTTTTGGGTATTTGGATTTTCACTAATTTGAGTATTCACCGCATTGAGTTGTGTCATAGTTTTGATCCTTTGTCATTCTCTGAACCAAAAGCCAGTTCTTTCATTGACTCCCAAGCAGAGTGTATCGCTTTGCCAAAAGCATTAAATATGGATGCGATACGCCCTAAGATGCTAGAAGCCACCGCCTCAGAGACCATAAGCGCTTTGCTGGAAGCATTCACTTCGCCTTCCACTACTATAGTGTCCTCTTTATCTCTAGCAAGAGGGGGTTCTGCTTTGACCATAGGATGAGATTGCTGCGCTTCTTGAACATTTAAAAGAGGAATATTTTGTAGCTTCAAATGATCTTCTACACGACCTAATCGTAAATTCAACTGGTCTATAGCCTGTTTGTATTGTTCTGGATTTTCTTGAGCCTTTATACATAAAGCACCAATAATATCTCGCATTTTATATTTGGAACCATCTGAAAAAGCATATTCAGGATATTCTGCAAAAACTAAAGCTTCAAGGTGGGCGCGATCTGTAACCATATGGCCAAACCATTCATCTAATAAGAGATGGCTATTTAAAAAATGGGTCGTTAATTCGTCTAAACTTTTATATTTATCCGGTATAGTACAAGTTTCCGTATATTCATTTATTGGTTTGCCTTCACAACATTCAGATGCATTTTTTTGTTCTATAAAAAACTGATTGACGGATACTTTTTGGGTGCCATCTTCAGCACCTAGAGTATTTCTCATCCACCAATGAGCCTGATCAATCATTGAACTATTTGCATAGCCTGGAACATTGATTATTTGGCCCTTCTGTTGATTATTTAACGAGAGTAAGGAGTCACATAGTGCACTCCAACGCCCAGCAAGGTTTTTTTTCGATTCAGGTTGTGGTTCTTCTTGAGCAAATTCCTGACCGATATTTAACTCTTCAGCTAGTGCTTGCAAAGCGGGCAGTGTATTTTCCTGGTATCTTTTTTCTCTATTTACAGCCAACCCTAATCGAGCATTTGCAGGATCGTTATGCTCCTTCGGTATACCCTTATCCACATTTTCCGTGCCAATACGTAAATAATCAGTGGTAGCGGCCATAGGTAATCCGAATTTTATAATGGAGCCGAAAGTCAAATTGATGGTACCACTCTTGATTCGAGGGTAGACAGAATCATTGAGTTGATTCAGATTGCTCTCTGCAGCTATGATTTTTTGTATTAACCCTGGAGACTCACACAATTGCTTAAACTCAGGGCTTCGGAAAAATCCAAGCATAATTCCATCACGCCCCGAAAAACTAATTTTATTAAACCTGCCTCTCCATTGAGCCGCTACGTTTTGCATAAGCTGTACTTCTTCAGCAGTAAACTCTGGCTGAGGATGTATAATTGCAAATTCGCTTTTTAATTTATCATTAATAGATTTTAAATTTGGCATAATAGGCAATGTACAATTTATATACAATAAGTATAGACGAGGTTTCTTAGCTCTATTTCGTAGCGATGATTCAGCCCAGCCAGTTGTAACAGAAAACTACTCGGATACCTTGTAGCTTGTATTAAGGTCATAGGAAAACGGCATCATGCCTATATTATCGCCAATGCTTAAACTTATTTGAAGATTTCTGTGAGGTTTAGCCATGTTAATAATGCTCAATATTTTTTAAGACCCTCCACCCTGCGATAATCGCCCTTGCACTTTTACCATACACCCAATGAAACACCCTTATTAGCGCAATCCAGGTTTGTTAGAGTTAGTGTTGTTATGCTCAGGTTCATCCTGATTCAGTGCACCTACTTCCGTTTTAGAATCTAATGGCCCCAGGTTATGGAGTTGCGCGTCATACTCTTCTATTGTGTCAACAGGGCTGCCTAGTTGCGTATTATTAATCCGGGTCCTGACCTTATCTGCACTATCAAGGGCTGTATAAGGGTTATCTACTTGGCTTGGTTGTTTGGACATAACATTTCTCTAGATAAAGCATCTTAATCTCATTATAGTCTATTGTGGCAATAAAATTTCTAAGCATTAAATAAGACGATGACGTAAAAAAAAATACTTCCATCGTTGATACCGTATTTTTTACGGTATTGAATACCCTCAAAACTTGTTAAAGTCGCCCCCTTACATTTTTTGAGGAAGTTTTATGCTAATTCCCGGAAGTTTTTTTTCTCTAAACAAACAAATGCAACTTAAAGATTTTTTCATCGAATTATCGAATCACTTACCTGAATATCTACCAGAGCATGTTAAAAAATCTTTTACTGCCCCATTAAGCCAGTGTTTACCATTACTAGATAGCTTCAAAAAAAATCCCGAGCAGCTTACCAGTTTATTAGACACTCTTGAGAGCGCTATCTTAGAAAAGAATTATGTTCAAATAGAAGAGATAGTAAGCAATCTTGCTCACTCTAATATCCAAGAAAAGAAATCTGGAATAAATTACAGTGGGCCAATTTTTAAGATTGGATCCATAGTTACAGCACTATCTCAAGCGGTGACTCCAGTAGCGGCAGCTCAAGCTACTTCTGAGTGCACAACCTCTACTGGCATTCCACCAGGATATGATAGTTTTTGCCAGGACCGTCCTAACTGCATCCAAGGTTATGTTAATTGTGATGGCCAAATGATTACTCAATTTAGTCGTTCGCTCGAAGCTGCAAATTTGGGGGATCTAGGTGGGCATTGGTATCAAGATATGTGTTTGACCGTTCAACGTGTTGGTTCAACACTTATTAATGCACTGGGAACTGTATCAGAACAACCATTAAATACAGCATGTACGGTTACTTTGCCTAACACAGGGGGCTATAAAAGAACAATTTTTGTAGGGAATTATACAGAAAATGGATGTACTGATTTACAAGAGACTTTTATTGAAAAAACAAGCCAGTGTTCTAAAAATGGCGTTGCTATTGGCTACGATCTCGCTATTGTAGCGATCATATTAGCTGCTGGTGTATTAGTAGCAGCCTGTATATTTGGTGGAATGCATCTAAAACGGCATTGCGATAAAGTTAAAGAAAATAACCCTCCGGCTCCTTGAGCACAGCTAATTTCGATAAGCATTGCTTCTAAGAGACTAAAGGGTCACCCATATGAATTAAGGCATTTATCGGATATTCCCGGCGAATATCCGATTATCCTTGGGCTTACATCTCTTATCCTTTTTCGCCAAAATCCAATAGAGGAACTGTCGGGCCATGGGCCCGACCTACTCTTTTTTTATACTATCTATGCGCCCAATCATATATGCTGAATTCATCTTCATCAGAAAAGTCAACGTTTTTTTCCTGTGTCAACTCATGAAGGAGCCCTTCATATTCCGTCTGTTTCTGTAACATAAACTGTGTCCATGTCGCTGAGGCTATTCCTGAAGCGGAGTAAGCACCTACAGTCATAAGCCCCCTATCACAGAACCACTCATAACCTTGGCCTGTTGTGTCACTTGAGCGTGCTGGATAAAAATTCATTGAGTCCCCCATTTTCAAAGCCATCTCTTGTTCAGAATAGGATTGTTGGCCTGGTTTTAAATGCGCAACACGATCACTTACCTTATACCCCTCATAAACCACCTTTTCTAAATCAGCACATAAAACTTTGGCGGTCTCGGGTGAGACCAAACGCTGTAAAAAACCAAGGACACGGATAAGATAAACACCGCGTATCTCTTCATCTACAAATTTGGCAATTCGAGCTTCATAAATTACACGGGCGGTTAATAGCAATAAATCCATATTCCAAGAGCCCGTATCGATGCCATCACCTAATGTCACTGGTTCTTCGGGGAGAAGTTTATCTCTAAAAGCAGGCCAAGCTTTATTTTCAAATGCTTTGATCGTACTGGCATTCCCCAAAGGACTATGCTTTAGGAGGCGTGAGGAAACCATCTCAATTAATTCTCTATATCTTTCAGGTAAGGCAAACTGGCCATTTACAAAAACATAGCTGGGCCATTTGGCCAAATCGGTTTGTATTAAGATGTGATTTTGCTGTGATTGCTGGGCTAATTTTGCCAGAAAGGGCTTGAATATTTTCAGCATCTCTATTTGAGTATTTTTGGCGGAAAAAGATAACACCGTCTCACCAGTAATATTTATCTTTAATTCGCTACTATATAAACAGTTGATAAACATCGAGTCAGGGGCTGGTAATAATAATAAATTCGGATATTTATTGAGAATTCTAATGACTCTTGGCCGCTGATCATCGATCACAGCTTGCCATAAACTCCGGTGATAGTTTATTTTGGCCGGTTGGTCAAAAAAAAGTCGGTTATCAAACATTAAATACCTCGTTTGAATTCAAATCAGATCAATATTTTTGCAATTTTATCAAAAAAAATGAAAACTCCCAAGGAACTTCTCCTTCCATGTGTAAATAATCGTAGGTCAGGGACTGAGGCCCGACCTACGTTAGTTGAGCGTTAGAACCATTAAATGTTCATCATAAAAAGTATTATCAACTTTTAATGAGTTAGGCTCTGTTCCATAAATAACAAATCCATGTTTTTCATATAAATTCAAAGCTGATTGGTTATTAGTAACAACGGTGGCATGTACTTGGAGGACGGATTTTTTTGCATGCTCAATAACTGTTTTAACCAACAAATTAGCAATCCCCTTATTTCTACATGTCGGTATAACATACATGGAAAATAAAACGCCTCGATGACTCATTTTTATTGGCGCTTGGATAAAAAAACCCACACAACCAACAAGAGATTTATCCATAAACGCCCCAAATACATCGCATTTTTTATAACACTCTTTAAAACTGTCAGTAGACATAATGATTTCTTCTTCATATGAAGAACCAAATGCTTCAGGAGTGTTTTGCAATGCACTACGTCTTAAAGCTTGGAAGGCCAGCCAATCTGCTTCCGTTTTAAGAAGCCGGATTTCTAAAGGTTTAGACCCAATCGTTGCCATATATATCTATTCCATTCGCTGAAATCGAGGAACTGTTTTTCCATTATGAATGACATTCTCAAAAAACATTTGCATCGGACGAACCCAAAGCTGATTTTCCCCAAATTCATCACAATGATAAAGTGCCTTGTACACCACCATATCTTCCTCTGTTTCACTATGACGGGCTTGGCCAATGACTTCATATAATTTTTCGTTTTTATAATGCCTGTATTTTCCACATATATTAGGATCAGCTAACATTTTACACACCCCCAGAATGGTTAAGTAACCCCTGATTTTGTTTTTCTTCTTCAAAAAACTTCACAAAAAATGTTTTTGATAATTTAGGATTTACCTTATTCTCACGGGTAAACTCGGCATTAAACCCACACTTTTTATAAAACTCAGGGGCCTGAAAAGCACTTGTACATAAATTAATATTATTAAAGCCTCGTCCTTGAAAATACTCTTCAACAGCTTGCAATAATTTCTTTCCATAACCTTTGCCGCGATAATCACCATCAACCCATATATCATCAATATAGATTTCAGCAAAGGCTGTATAGGCATTGATTACACCACAAGCAACATCTTTTGTATTATAGAGAACTACTGAAAACCGCTGGTAATTAACATCAACCCCATGACTCGCCTCATAAGATTCAAAACCTTCCGACATACGCTGCTCTAGCTCATCACTGAGACTATCAACAAAAGTAATTTTAACCTTATCATGTTCTTTAAAAGCAGGGGCTGAAAACTCATTGCGAGTATCAAAACTTAATATAGTTCGTTTTGGTTGATGCGGATCATAATCAATTTCCATGAGTTTTTCTGTGTAACTACCTTTTGTAAAAGCTGATACGGCTTTTCGCCAAAATGCTAAAGCGGGCTTATTTTCAGGAATAATTGATACTTCCCAACAACCTGAATGTGTTTTCCATAACTCATGGGCAATAGATTGGCCAATGCCCTTCCCTTGAAATTTAGCAAGAATAAAAAATTCAGCCATATTCCAATCAATGTTGAGTTGCGAGCCCTTTTTATTAAGTAGGATAAAACCTGCTAATTCATTCTTAACTTTAATAAGAAATGCTTGATTAGGCTTGGTGAAATAAGAAGTTAAATCATCGGGAATAAAATCCAGATTTACAGGACATTCCCATCCTCTATTGAATCCGCAATAACGCCCCAATTCGTAGATGTAAAATAACCACATATTCTGAATGAGGGGCAGATCATCGCTAGTTGCTTCAATAAGTTGAGGTTTCATGTTTTATATCACTCTTTAAAAATTTCAACGTGAGTTGGCTTATCTTCTTCTGCGTTTCTGTTGGTCAGGAATCAACATTCGACCACTAGCCCCTTGCTAACCTACAGGGTCAGGCATTGAATCTTGCGTTGTAATCACAGACTCAACGCCCCCATCGCCATTAAAGTTAAGACGTCATCCCGGACCTAGTGAGGGAGCTCCGAGGCAGGCACTGACCCAGAGGCCGAAGATCCCTCTCTACGTTCGGGATGACGTTTTTCCTAGGGGCCCATCTCGATCCCATTACCATTAAAATTAGGACGTCATCCCGAACGTAGTGAGGGAGCTCCGAGGGAGGCACTGAGTCAGAGGCCGGAGATCCCTCACTACGTTCGGGATGACGTTTTTCCCAGTAATGGTACTCAGCTTGACGAGCCAACAACAAAATGAAATGTACCGCAAAGTGTACCTGAGAAAATTAAACCAGAAAATTACTTTTCATCACTCTTTGATTCTGTTGGTCGGGGATCAGCATTCGACCACTAGCCCCTTGCTAACAACCTAGAGAGCCAGGCTTTGAATCTTGAAATTGTAATCACAGACTCAACATTTTCCCTAGAAGTCGGTCCTGCTCTCATTACCATTAAAGTTAAGACGTCATCCCGAACGTAGTGAGGGATCTCCGGCCTCTGACTCAGTGCCTCCCTCGGAGCTCCCTCACTACGTTCGGGATGACGTCTTAACTTTGAATAAAAATCAATCGAATCTAACCCCATTGATTATAAAAAACACTTGACCCCTTAAAATTCTGAAATACAATCCCCCTACTAAATTTTAATATCCATTGAAAGGAGTAATTAATATGCTTGGCGATTTAAATCCAGTTAATAATAATGATGATGATTTTTCGACGAATTATTATCTTCTATTCACACTTCTTGTTGGTCTAGCTACAACCCTTTATTTAATTACTAAGGCCGCATCTCAAAATCGTCTCAGCTTTAAAGACCCAACGGCTCGTTTCATAGCCGGCGTATTAACCTTGATGGTGAACACCTTACATACCAAGAGAGGAGATTTGGAGATTACGAACCCAGAAGGTCAAATCATTGCAATAGGTCCACATCGAACAGGCTTACTGGATGCGGCTGTTGCTTCCTCAAAAATTACCGGAACACCACCACGCTTTTTTGCCACAGATGCGTTCAATACCATACCTGGCGTCGCCGCTTTTATGAAGATGTTTGAAACCATCCCAGTAGCAGCAAAAACAACTAAAAATAATACACAATCTGCGAATGCTGGAGTTATAGATTTAGGATGCGAAGCACTTAGTAACAAAGGTTGCGTGGCTTTGTTTCCTCAAGGTAATTTTGCAAAACTAGGCCAAGATCCACACCCAGTATATGCTGGAGCAGCTAAGATGGCATTGAAGAGTAAAGCACCCATTCAAGTAATTCGACTTGATGGTTTCGGATTCGAAAAGTCGTTATTACCTGCCTTTATTCTCAATAATAGTGTGTATCGTGCCATGTTTTCTTTATTTTCCATAAGAAATATAACTGCCACACGATGTTGCGTGATTGATTTTCATCTACAACCAGAGAATGAAAACCTAACAGATGAAGAAAAAATCGAGGAGATCTGTGCACAAATTTACGCATATTTTCGCAAGAGCAAGGACCTTACTTCTAAACAGATTGATGAAATTGGAACAGATATATCGAGCAAAAAGCATCATCTCATTTGGGGAAATAAGAAAGCACAAGAAGAGAACAAGAAGGAGTGGGTAGGTTTGAAAAAAGATGAAGCTGCATTTGATGAACCCCTTTCACTAAGCCACTAAAAAACATAGCTTAACAAGCATTGGTCGGGCCCATGGCCTGCCCATGCTTGCTAATCTATATATAGCAAGCCGATTACCGCCGCGATTAGATTCCTGCTCGTATTTTGCGCGACTTATGTAATTTTTTATAGCTTTCAATCAGCCGTAAATGAGGCTCTATACCTTCAAGGGCCATGCTTGTTTTAGTTAAACCGTAAAAGCGTACCGTACCTGTGACTGAGCCAAACACGTTTTCCATCACCTCGCTACCAAACATGCGGTTGAAACTCTCGATAAAGTGCTCAAGCTCAAGAGTTTCATCTAAGGTAACTTCGAGTACGGCATTTATCGCTTGATAAAACAAACCGCGTTTGACTGTATTGTCGTTATATTGTAAATACTCCTCGACTAATCCGATGGCGTCCTCATGGGCGCCAAGTGCGAGATAAATCAGGATTTTAAGTTCGATAATAGTCAGTTTTCCCCAGACAGTATTTTCATCAAACACGATACCAATCAAGGTGCTGATATCGGTATAGTTATCTAATTGACTTTCTTCCAAACGATTAACTAACTTGCCTAGCTCTTTAGGGCTTAATGAGTGCAAATTTAATATGTCTTCACGATAAATTAGCGCTTTGTTCGTGTTGTCCCAAATAAGATCTTCAACCGGATAAACTTCTGAATAGTCCGGCACTAAAATACGGCACGCTGAGGCACCTAAATCAGTGAGATTGGCAACATACACTTCTTTGCCCATGGACTCTAAAATGCCAAATAGTTCGTTAGCTTCTTCTTCACTGGTGCCAGAGAAGTCCCATTCACAGAACTCATAGTCGCATTCACTACTAAAGAAGCGCCAAGAAATCACTCCTGTAGAATCAATAAAGTGCTCAACGAAGTTTTCAGGCTCAGTAATGGCCATGCTATTAAATGTTGGCTTTGGGATGTCGTTTAAGCCTTCAAAACTACGGCCTTGCATCAGCTCCGTAAGGCTGCGTTCCAATGCTACTTCAAAGCTTGGATGAGCGCCAAAAGAGGCTAATACACCGCCAGTTCTAGGGTTCATCAGGGTGACACACATAACCGGGAACTGCCCACCCAAGGAGGCGTCTTTCACCACCAGAGGAAAGCCCTGCTCTTCTAGCCCTTTAATACCTGCTAGAATGCGAGGGTACTTTTCGAGTACGCTCATTGGCACATCGGGTAAGACAAGTTCTTGTTCGATGATTTGACGTTTGACAGCACGCTCGAAGATTTCAGATAGACACTGCACATGGGCTTCATCTAGATTGTTACCCGCACTCATGCCGTTACTTAAGAATAAATTTTCAATCAGGTTTGATGGGAAATACACCGTTTCACCATCGGACTTACGGGTATAGGGAATGGCGCAAATACCGCGAGCTTTATTGCCTGAGTTGGTATCAATCAGGTGTGATCCGTTTAATTCATTATCTGGGTTATAAATATCGAGACAATAGTCGTCCAAAATACCCGCTGGCAGCACATCATCCTCTTCTAATGAAAACCACTTTTCATTAGGATAATGAACAAATTCGCTATTGGCTATTTCTACACCAAAGAATTGATCGTTATAGAAAAAGTTATTATTCAAGCGTTCAATAAATTCACCTAATGCAGAGCACAGTGCGCTTTCTTTGCTTGCGCCTTTGCCGTTAGTGAAACAGATAGGTGAGGCAGCATCACGAACATGTAAAGACCATACATTAGGCACTATGTTGCGCCATGAAGAAACCTCTATCTTCATGCCAAGGTCGGCTAACATGGTGGTCATGTTTTTAATGGTCTGTTCAAGAGGCAAGTCTTTCCCCAGAATAAAGGTGTTTACATCACCTTCTGGTTGGCCCATCAACATAGCATTAGCATCAGCGCTCAGGTCGTCAACAGTTTCGATTTTAAATTCTGGGCCAGTTTGCACCACTTTTTTTACAGTGCAGCGGTCAATAGAGCGTAAAATTCCTTCTCTGTCTTTGTCTGAAATATCCTCAGGCAGTTCAACTTGAATTTGGAAGATCTGATTATAGCGATCCTCAGGATCGACAATATTATTTTGCGATAAGCGAATGTTTTCAGTGGAAATATCACGAGCCTTACAATACACCTTGATAAAGTAGGCGGCACAAAGGGCTGATGACGCTAAGAAATAATCAAACGGACTCGGAGCTGAGCCATCACCTTTATAGCGAATAGGTTGATCGGCGATGACGGTAAAATCATCGAACTTGGCTTCAAGTCTTAAATTGTCGAGAAAATTTACTTTGATTTCCATTGAGTATGTCCAAAGTCATGCACGGCCCCGAGGCCACTTTGCATTATGATTATGTTTAAAAGGCAAAGAGTCATTCAATGTTGAGCTAGCGTTAGCGTAATTTTGAAGAAAATCTTTCGTTATTTTGGGGCTTAAAATAAGCCTAATAAGCTAAAAATAGCTGAAATATATCATAGAGTACAATATATTTGCAAAATCAAACTGTTAATCATTGAAAATGAAACTCATTCAATGCAGTGCTGATAGGGGAGAAATCTTGAAAATTAAAAGGATCCCGACTTGATTTGATGCAAAAATCCAGGGGGTCAGGTCGATTGAAAATCTAAATATCAAAAGACCCGCCCCTTAAACTGAATAGAAAAATAAAAATCAATCGAGTCTAATCCCATTGATTAGATAGGCCCCGCTATTTTTGAGGCTGGAGCACTCCCTGATGAGGCGTCTCCTAATTGCCCATTTTCCTTCACCGTAAAGAAAAAATTGGGGTTGTCAGCCATTGTCTTTTTACTAGCCAGCTTTACGTTTATGTGGTTTACAATGTCCGAAAATCCTAGACGATTCGCCAATTCCAATGCAGAGCATTCCTCATAACTCCTCATATAACCCTCAGAAAACTCCACGAAGCATCTGGCATCAAAGTCAATATTTGGGGCTGTTAAAAGCAGGGTCACTAATTCTGAATTATTTTGTCGAACAGCATAAATTAATGGTGTTTCTTTGCTTTTAGAAACTTTATTCACATCCGCCCCAGCCTCTATTAGAACACGAACACAATCTAAGTTTCCTTGAAGCATGGCTTTAAACAATGCAGTATTGCCAGAATGATCTACTGTTTTTATTAGATCCCTTTCTTTAGCTAAGCGAGCGACCTCACCCAAATCATCTATAACAATGGCAAAAAACAGATCATTATATCCCAGCGCCTTTTGAGCCTCTTCTTTATTGGGGCATCTATTGACTAATAGCTTCACAATTCGATTCTCTAATCCATTTTCAATCGCTAATAGCAAATGTTTTGCTGTAACTTTAAGACTAGGTTCGGCAAGTAAAAAATCAAGCATGATGGTATTGTTCGTTTTCAATGCTCTTGCAAGAGGATTTCCATCATTCACATCGGCTCCTTTTTGAATTAATAAAGGAGTAATTTCTTTGATGACTATGCTAAGGGAGCTTCCTAATAAGTCACGTACAGCACAAAAATCAGACAGAACACTAAGATCGAATTCGTTTTCTTTCACGTTAGGATCTATTGCTTCTTGTTGCAGTAAGTATTTCACTACAGGCCATAACCTATAGCTAACTGCCGCAGATAAAAAAGAATATTTGGGCTCGTTAATATCTAATCCTCTAGCAATGGCAGCCTCTAAAAAATCAATGAAACATGCCACCTTCTCTTCTTTTTTTCCTACTTTGCTGAACTGGCTGCGTACGGTATATGCAATAGATTCGCTATTGAATTCATAGGCGTCAGCGCACAGACTAAGAGCGCTGCTGATTTCTTCTTTAAGCTGGGCTTTGGCTTCAGATGAACCCTCAAGCATTTCAATTACAATGTCATTATAATAACGCAAGACATAAATGCCCATGGCAATTTGGTGCACCTCGTAGCTGTAGATCACTGCTTCCTGCCCTTCTGGATTGTTTAAATGTTTTAGCCTTTTAATCCAGTAATCTACTTTTTTCTTTATTCTATCTAAATCTGTCATAAGAAACTCCGACCACAACTCATGAATATCATTATACTAGCTCCCTGCCTTTAAAATACCGTAAAAAATACGGTATTCCATCAACATGAGCTTGGCTCGAAACAACTTATCGAAGGATGTGAAAAAGCCCAGGTCATTTATAAAAAATTTCTGATATGGATGAACAATCCAGGAAATATGACCAGGGAAGATAGCAGCAATTTAAAGAAAAAATTGAAAATACTTCTCAGCAATCATCTCCACCTTCTTAAAACTATTGAGCTACGTTTGCTAGCTAAGGGCTTTTTAAAGCCCCTGACCTTGGAAAAGTTATTTATCATAATGAAGGAGCTAAGCTTTGTTGCTCTTGGTGGCTTTTAGAGGTTGTTTGCGTAAAGAAATTGAAGGTATTTGTTAAACGAGCAGCGTTAAAACCTGCTTGGCCAAAAGCTATCTTTGCAGCTGCAGCGCAAGCGAGAAAAGCGGCAGTTGCTTCGATATTATTACCATTAACATATGAAAACAGCCCCAATGCTCCAAATGCAAAAGAAGCGGTTAAACTCGTTTTATAGCTGGGAGTTTCCGGGTTTTCAAGAGTGACGAAATAATTGAATGGATTCAAAGAGACATTACGTTCCTGGCTACTCGGAATGGATTCATTCGGTTTTCTTAAAGGGGTGTATTTACAAACATATTCAAAAGGCCGAGGGGCATCTGTAGGATGCAAATGAACATATAATTTATCGGATTGGCTGTTTAAAAGCTTAGTTAAATCGGTTAATTGATCAGCGTCATATTCTACATCATGAACAAAATCTCTGTGGGCAGATTTAAAATTTAAAGGTTTTATTGCCTTAAGCGCACGGTTTTTTGCTTCGACTTCATTAGGCGCGACAATAATGACATTTTCATGTGATTCCGCAAAAACTCCAGGAAGATACCCCCCAAGGTTTACAAAAAAAAGTCTATTCTTATACGCAGGTGCATGTCCTGTAACCGTTGTAATTAACTCAAGATCTTGCTCTTTTAAAAGCACTAAAGGTTCTTGCGTTAACTCATCTTTTTGATTAAATGCTTCTAAGATATGAATAATTTTTTGATCTGCTTTTTCTTCTAATACTTCAAATGACTTTAAAATCTCGCCTTTTTCAACATACAACCAACCTAGCTGCTGTTCTTTTTGCATATAAATATATGCTTTATCCAAGGTGCTTATAGCTTTTTTTAGCTGCTCTTCAGAAGTCTCTTTTATAAAATAACTGGCACAAGGTGATTGGGGCTCGCTCTCTAACGTAATATTATAACCATCTGCACTTAGTAAGGGGCCAATACAATCAATGTGAACGGTGTTTTTTATTCCTTTCCAGGATTTTTCAACGAGAGGATAAATATCTTCCGCTTTTGTACCGAAACCAAAAACAACGTCATGAGCTTCGATTTTTTTACCAGGTTCCGTGCCTCCAATGTAGGCATACCATAATTTAATTTCATTGGGTTGTGTACCGTGAGTTTTAGAATCTGGCATATTTATCTCCATCAAAAATTTGTTTAACAAGTGTGCTTGCGATCCTGTGGCATTTTACACTTATTAATAAGCTTTAAATTACCGTATTTTATACGGTAATTTAAAATCGTAGATTGGATTGAATACATCAGATTTTGGAGTGCCATTTTAGATTTGAACTTCAGCCTAGCCTCTGGCATGTTTTAAAGCCTGTTCTTGAAGTGCACGTCCTTATAGGATTGCCAGATTTACCCTCATCCTTTGTTAACTATCGCTCACCTAATCGCCAATTTATTTAAGTTTTTTCTTTTACTTTGAATGAAGTTATATTTTCATCTTCCATAAATTGCATAATAGCGTTTAATGTTGTTTCTTTATCTTCGCAAATGGGTAAATGCCCCGCATTTTCAATTTGCATAGGCACTAAATCAGGTTTAATTGTAAGTAATCTTCCAACCTCATTGGCAGTAGTTAAACTTCCAAGAGCAGCACTTCCATAAAGTAACAGTGTAGGACATATTATTTGTTTAAATAATTCATTTATATTGTAATCCTTAAAGGTCTCATCAAATTGATGGATCATTTCTGAAAGCATATCCGGATCACAGTGCCTCACGTGATCAGGAATAAAGTGATCGATGGGCAATCCCAAATTGCTTAATCGAAGTCCTTGAATGAGTAGATTAATTTGATCTTTAAATCCCATTGTTAACTGGCGAAGATACGTTAAATTTAAAGGAGGATCGATAAGAATAAGCGCTTTCACCAGCTGAGGTTGAGCAGCAGCAAGCATGCATCCCACCATTGCACCTAATGAATGACCGATTAACACTGTAGGCTCTTTTGTTACTCCTTCGATAAATGATTGGGTATCGTCTAGATGATCCTCTAATGCATAACGGGCCGCTCTCTTTTGCGATTTGCCATGGCCCCGGAAGTCCATAGCATACACATGAAAATAAGCGCACAAATCTGCCGTTATCGGTGTAAAGGATTGCCAACGATGGGTAGCGCCATGAAGTAATAAGACGGGAGCACCATGATTAGGTCCCTCTGCATAATTTATTTTGAGTGCACTATTATAATATGAATATTCGTTCATCCGCACCTCTTAAACACACACCGACAAAAAGCAAACTTTCTAAGGAAGCTTAGTTTATTGCGTTTAAGTATAGACAATTAAAATAAAATATGGTCAAAATTCTGTTTTAAAGATACAAAAGACCTTTATTTAACAAGTGATAGTAGAGTGGCCAATCAAGAATTAAAAATTGATGGTAACCAAGAATCATTAAAGCAATTACTAAATTTTGATAACCTTGATTTTTGGTTTAATATTACGACTCCTAATCGCTAAATGACGCAGCCTCACTATTGATTCGTAGTGGCTTTTATAAGGATATTTTCCATGAAATTACGGTTACTTATTGCCCTGTCTCTAATACTAGCGACAACAGCAAATGCAGCGGATGAATTAGCCCAAGCGAATAATCCTTTAGCCAACATGCAAGCATTTAATATACAAAATTACTACTCTCCTCAAATTTCAGGCTTCGATCAAAAAGGAGATACCGGCTGGCTCCGTTACGCCCAACCTGTTGATAAGTTTTTAGTGCGTGCCTCTATGCCCTTTACTTCCTATCCTGTAGCACCCACCGTTAAAAAAAGTGGCTCGGGAGACTTTAATGTTTTTGCTGCGTATTTGATTGACACAGGGAATCCGTCTGTAAGCACTGGCATTGGACCATTATTGGTAGCCCCTACAGCTAAACCATCCGAGCTTGGCTCAGGTAAATGGCAAGGAGGATTGGCCGCTGTCTACTTTAATGCCAACTCAAATAAAGTCCAATATGGTGGTCTTGTAACCTACCAAACAGATTTTTCAGGTCCACAAAATAGAGCGCATACCAGTGTTATGGCAGTGCAACCGTTTGGTTTTTTACAGCTAACTCATGGCTTTTATTTAAGATCAGCACCCATATGGGTTTTCGACTTTAAGAATGATAACCACGTCATGCCACTTAGCTTAGGTGCGGGAAAAGTAATTAAATCAGGAAAAACGGTTTATAACTTATTTATTGAGCCACAATTTTCTGTATCGACCAAAGGCATCGCCCAGCCGACCACACAGATTTTTGCTGGTTTTAACATGCAATTTATTAAATAAATGCATTCAACACGATTGCCCGATACCACAAACCACGGCCATGAAATCCCCCGAATACGCTATTTGTGTTACCCCATTAGGTGAAGAGCCCTCAAAACAATTCGCATTTATTACGCGAAGCCATGATGATCTATTTACAATCGTAAAGCGAGCGAAGCAGAGGGTTGAGCTTAACAAAAATGATGCAACTTGCTTAGCAATAGGATTTAAGTTTGCTTGGCAATATTGTGCTTGAGAATAGAAAGATCCTTCTTTACTCATCTTGGCAAAGCCTTACAGGCGTTTATTAACCAAGTGCAAAAAAGCAAATAATGCTGCCGAGGGCAAGCCGCGGCACGTCGAAGATTTTTGATTAATTGCAATCAGAAACAATGATCACGCAATCTGAGTCTTTACAGTGATTTATCGCCATTTCTTCTGCAATTTATTTGCTAGCCCCCAGCCCCGCTCCGTTATGAGTTTTAGAAAGAGCAAAGGCCCCGCACTGTTGATAAGCCACCACTACGCTGCATCGTTCACCGCCCGCTTCCTTACAGAAATTTTGAGCATTTTTTTCTGCCTCTACACGAGAGCTACCACCACCAATACCATAAGCACTACCCTTATCATGGCTTACAGAGTCAAAAGAGATCCCCCCCCCAACCATCAGCCGATCTTTGATTTTCAGTACTTGTTTGAGCAGCCTGAGCCACATTAAATTTTATTGATTTCACTAAATTATTATCTACATAAATATCCATATGATATTTACCAACTAGCCAGCCATTATTGGGTTTAGTGATTTTAAATTTACCACTCCATTGGTTGCCGGGCAGCAGCGCAATTAGATTAGTTGCCGTCCCAGGCTCAAGTGTTAATTCTACCTCATCAATTTTATAATTAGGTGGTGCAGCATGATTAGTCTCCTCCGCCATCCAAATTGATTTTATTTTTTGTCCTTGCCTCAGCTGAGTTGATTTCCAAAACACATAAAGAACCGGGACATCTTTAGTAAAGACCTCTTTGGAAGCAATCCCACACAGACAGTTGCTGAAAATGGGACCGCTAACGTGCAGTATCAAGTACAAAACCAATCACAAAAACCAAAACGACTCGTCATGCTAACAACACCAGGAATAAGCAAAATCGCTCCTTGCGTATTGGCGCCTCGCGATAAAGCAGGAAGCAGCTGTATTCTTAATTTAAGTATTACCGGGAGTGCCTTACCACGGGAGGGAATTCATCATGGCCCAATCTATGTTTACGGTTTAAAATCATCATATTCGTCTAAATTAAACGTTAAATCCACCTCACTATCAGAATCTCTATTTTAATTCCGATTCCGCTCCCTTTCTGAACAGCCTTGAATCTTGAATTGCAACTCTGCCTGTTGCTTTGGAGAGTATCATCCTCAACAGCAAGGACCTGTCCTCCTATAGATTGTTCAGACAAAAAGCAATCTGAGGCCCTAGGAGCCCCCAATACCGTATTTTTTACAGTATTATCAAATTGAGAATCTAAGAGAAAGTAAGATTAATTAATTAATTTGATGCTCTTGATGAATAATCGTAGATCTAATAACACCTATGTGTATTTAAGCTCACATCTCACTTTTTATGGTCCATAGCTTGGCGAACTGGTAACACCATATTCAATCTTCCATCGTCTATCTTTAGGGTCATAATCACTTCTAATATCAAATTTTTCGCTTTCATTTATTTTCAAGTTATTTATTTCATTTAATGCCATTATTCTAAATGTCACTGGTTTCCCTTTGGTGAGATTAGAATTAGAAGTACCGCCAATTTGATAACAAAGCAAAGAATCTGCCTGTGGTTTCTTTATTAATTTAAACTGTACTGTCATCACAAGTACCCCATAATGATAGGGTTCAGCTACTCTTGAATGCCCTTTATAATTAAAGGATATCGTATTTCTGGCATCTATAGCAGTTTTCAAATCCTCCTTGATACTCATTTTATTTTCCTCCACACTTTCTTCATATAGTAAATAAGTTCAAAGAAATCGATCAAATAAAATGCAAATTGCCCATATCCAAACACCCATGAGCCTTGGTGAGTTAAGATAAAGGCCTATAAGCCCATTTATTTAAAATATGGTGGAAAGCTCTAGCAAGCATTGGTCGCAATATTAAAGGTTAGAATCTATTGAAACTCCATTGTCTTCAATTTGCATAGGATAGTGCCTGGTAAAATAAAACCAGGATCAGGCCGCAGCCCCAGCACGATTTTCCAAGTTAGTCTCTTCCACCATTCTTCGCAAATGCGCGCCTCTTTGTCGCCAAATATTTTGTAATTGATCAGCAACTCTCGGTAAAGGTCTTTCTCCACCTAATCGGGTTCCGTCAGAAAAAGAGGAATATCTATCAGCAATATATCCTATTACAACCGCGGAGACAGTCGTTGAAATTAAAGCCACTAAGGCACTCCCTGGATTTTGTAAACCCCATTCAATCATTGATGCGATACCTGAAACAACAACCATTGTGCTCTCCTTAAAACTATATTCAATTAAATTCAATAAATCAAATTAATACCACAATAGTCATTTTAAATCCACCTGCGTATGCTCAGATCCATTCATCGAAATTCTCATCCCCTCCTCGTCAAAATCCTCATATTGGAGTGGTGGGACATACTCAGGTATCTATAGTTAATGACACTCCACATGGTGAAGATGGAGTATATTTTAATACTACTAATGAGGGTCGAGCCCAAACCACCTCTGTACCAATGATTGATGTTAATGACATTGTTTCTTTGCCTAAAGGCCAGGCTTTCATATTTGTTAATGTTCGATGCATTTAAAACAACGAAAGATTTACATACGTTATTGAACAACCCATTAATCAGAAAAAACAGTCCTCCACCCTACATTTTAGTTGGCCATTCTTATGGGGATTGTACGTACGCAATTTCTTGGCGCAATACCCACAAGAAGTTACTGGCATGGTTTTAGTTGAGGCAACTTCAGGTACTATGAGCATGAAAGATTATGGCGTTTCTGATGAACTTGTTGACGCTCTGATCGTCGTTGATGAAAAAAGAGGCTTATTAAAGAGTCATTTAGAGGTTAGTGAAAATCAACTACGAGCTGCCAAACAAAGCCCAGAATTCATAGCTAAAATTAAACTCCAACCAATACCTAATGATTTACTAAAAAAAATCGATACTTTTCGCAAGATAGAAAATAAAGCCATGGATGATTTGCATAAAATGAATAAAAAAATCCTCATATGTTAGGAAATAAGCCTCTAGTTGTTATTATTGCCGAGCAAAATGAGATGATTCATTTTGTTACTCGTTATCGAGAATTTAAAGATTTTGTTAGTGCAGTAATTAATAAAGATCAACGTGGTGCGTTTAATGCAATGCTTAGTCTTGACCTCAAGAAACCCATAGCACTAGCAAAAGCTGAAAAAATTAAAATGCTTTCGTTATCCACTAACAGCATACTTAAAATAGTTAAAAAAAGCGGGCATAATACTCACATTGATCAACCAGAAATTTTTATTAATAGTAAACAGGTTGTCCTTTCATTAAGACAGACATTTAGCGATCACAGGATTGAAGAGTCTTAATCCATCAAGCGATAACTAATCTAAGTTAAAATTAGCTAAATTTTATTAGGGAGATCAACATTGAGCTCACAAGTTGCAGTTGTAACAGGCGGAAGTAGTGGCATTGGAAAAAGAATCTGTCAGTACTTACTCTTTGAGATGGGATATCATGTTATCGCAATTGCCAGAAACGCTTCAAAATTGGAGTCAGTTGCCACTGAATTTTATAAGCAAAATACAAGTATTATGTTCTATACAATATCTTGTGATGTTGCGGACTATTCTGCCTTGAAATCTCGAATGATGCCTGTGATTCAAAAACTTGGGCATATTGATTTATTAGTGAATGCGGCTGGTTATGTTAAACGAGGAACATCAGATTTAGAAGCTGATGAATTTATGCAGATGGTGAATACTAACTTAGTAGGGCCTTTTAATCTAACTCAATTGCTTGCACCTCTGATGAAAAAACAAAAGAGTGGTAAAATAGTCAACATAGCATCTATTTCTGGCGTTGAAGCCAGACCTGAGCTTGGTGGCTATTCTGCTTCAAAATTTGGTTTGATGGGGTTCAATGAGTCTTTGCACTTTGAGCTAGCTCCATATGGAATTTCAGTAACAGCAATTTGCCCGAATTTAGTAGCAACTGAAATGACATCTGATGTGAAAAACCTTTCGTTACAAGAGCTAATGCCGATTGATGAGATTATTAAAACACTAAAGTTAATTTTATCTTATGATAATACGGTAATGCTCAAAGAAATCGTATTGCGTAACCGATTTTATTACTTAAAAAACTAATCTTTCCGCCTTAAATTAAGACGTATAATAACTAAATTAACCTTATGTCTTACCTCAAGCGTTAGCTGATAAACTAACTATTTGGATGGCACTATTCCCTTTCTTTTAAAATTACAATTTCAGGTCCTTCAACCCACAAAGAAAATAGATGATAATCACTAAGTTCAATCTCACTGAATCTATCTGACACTGTTTTCTTAATTTCATTCTCGTCAATTTTATACTCGTCGTAGCTGAAAAATTCATAAGAATAAGTTATTTTCAGTTCTTCCAAGTACAAATTCCCTTTAGTTCGATCCGTTAAAATGGTGAAGTCAATCGACTTTACCAAGTGTTTTTGAGGAATTTTCATCCAAAAACCATAATAAATCACCGTCTGAAAATCATTCAAATGCTCTTGAAATACCTCTTCTTTTGGGGTCTCCAACCGATTAGCTTTACGTGCATAGAGACGACCTGTGAATTTCGTGTTAAATAATTGCATTTGGAATGAAAAATCATCCCAGGCATGTTCAATACATTCGATTTTAGAGGAATTGTTTTTTTCATGAAGAATATTTACAAGCGATGACTCTAAACAACTACTCATACCTTCTTGCATTTTATCTCCGGTTTTTCCAATATTTTCATTAAACAGATGTTTTTTATTACTTGCTTTATTATAAATCTCTTCTAATGTTTCCCCTGCAATCTCAAGATTATCGAGCCAAACCGCTAGTTTGCTGGTTTGCTTAAAGATTTTTTCACAAAAATGATTTAGAAGTTCACCTGCTTTTTGGTGGTCACGCTCAATTCCATCAATTGCATTTTCAATTGCATAAGATGTTTGTTTATTTAATTGTTCATCAGCTGGTACCTGTGCAATTTTATCAAGGAGATTGTTACCCGTTGCAGTTAAAAATAGGGTGTCGTTATCTTGTCCAATCAATCCGTTTTTTATGGTTGATTCCAAGCGGCTCGCGTAAGTAGATGGGCGAGCAACTTTATGTTTCGCCATCTGCTCAATGATCGTTGAATAACAAAGGTTTTCTTCGGGAGCTTTTTTAACAGAAATGGTTAACTCTATTTCAGGATTGAAAGAAAAACCAAGATTATTTAAATATTCCTTGCTTAACAAACAATGTTCATTATATGGAGAAATGAAAACAGGGTTCATATTAGACGAAAATAAAGAGTTATTAATATGTGTATTACTTATCGAATATTCCGTTAAGAACCTCAACCATCCAGGCTCTAGCAATTCATTCCACGTTAAGCATAATGTTGTTTTAAAAGATAGCCGCGAAAAAAGCTGATGTTGACGTATGACCCGTCCTTCAACATGGGTAGCAACCGCAGTATTCCAAAGCAAATTATAAATTTTTAACTCATTCCCACTAAAATATTTGCTTGCTTGTTCCGGATCCAAATCATAATTAACTGGTTCCAGCATGGGATGTGCGTTGTGTGGTTCTGGCATTATATATCCTTTAATCCAGTGCTCTGGCTAACATAAACTCAAACATTTCTTCGGCATCTGTGAAACTGGCCCATTCTGATTTGCCAACATATTCTATAGCTTGATACATTTCTGAATTCGGATTGTAGATATACAACTCTTCATCTCGTGTTCCAAAATAAATAATTTGATTATCAAATGAATTCCTTAGATTTGTATTGGCATCAATAAATGACTCTTGAAATAACCAATATTTATCAGTAGGCCAAATAGTTAACCCATTAAATAACACACCATTTGAATAACTTAACAATTGTTCAAAGGCTGGCGGTAAGGTGTAATTAAATTGAGCTGAGACAGCCTGCTTAAGTCGTGCGACTTCATCCGGACTTGCTGGAACAGATGTGCCAATATCCTCAAATTCAATAAGCTCCTTATTAATTGTTTTTATTAATTCGTCAATCGGCATCGTATAATTCCACAAGTTTGCTATTAGGTATTTTGTCACAAACCGGGGAAGGTCTATATTGAATGCCAAAGGAGCACGACCCTGATGACCATATAGACTGGCGGAGCGCTCGTAGTAGTCGGGGATGGGGAAGTCCCATTACATGGCGAAGGGGCGCAGATTAACTGACCTTAATGAGGTGAAGACCTTTGATAATCAGCGAAATGCAACGCAAATTAGCAACATGGACAGCATCTGGCAACTCACGACGAGTTGATCGGCGGCTGCGCCTTATTAGTCATCCTGAATGGTTATCACAAGCAGCAAAGATTACTATGTCATCAAAAGGAGCTCATACGCCTGGTGTAGATGGAATAACCAAACGACACCTTCCGGAGGATTTAAGTGATTACCTTAATCAGATCAGAAATGATTTATTAACAGGAAGCTACCTACCTCTACCGGCAAGGCGCGTGTATATTCCCAAAGCTAACGGTAAGCAACGACCATTAGGGATTCCAACACTGCGAGATAGAATAGTTCAGCGTGCGATGTTAATGGCAATGGAGCCAATATGGGAAAACGATTTTCATTCGTTATCTTATGGCTTCAGACCCGAAAGAAGTGTGCACCATGCCATTCGAACGGTTAAATTACAACGGACTGATTCAGCACACACGAAAGGACGATGGGTAATTGAGGGTGATCTATCAAGCTACTTTGATACGGTACATCATAAACTACTCATGCAGTGCGTACGTAAACGTATAAGCTGCCAGCGTTTTAATAGCCTGCTTTGGCAATTCATTAAAGCTGGTCATGTTGAACGCAATCTATTCTGTGCCGCAAGTGAAGGCGTTCCTCAGGGTGGGGTTATTTCTCCTCTTCTATCAAACATCATGCTCAACGAGTTTGATCAGTACTTGGATAAATGTTATTTGGGAAGCAAGGCTCGAAGA
>JARLJR010000086.1 GCA_031291095.1 Legionella sp.
ACCTTACGGTTCTCGTACAGGAACATAACTAAATTTTATGAAATACTGCGTCTGCTTTAGATTTTAATAGTATTCCCTATCTAACGTGCCAATATTATCCGATACACGTCCAAAATTAATGTCGCTAAATCCACGAATATCTCCTTCGACGAACCATTTAACACCTGTAAAGTTTATTTTGATTTGGCTGAGTGCAGTATGGCAACTTCTGTTTGGTCTGAATCCGTGGGAGGTTTCCGCAAAGGTATCCTCATAGATACTTTCTAGGAGCATTTTGATAGCCTGCTGGATGAGCTTGTCGTCGCTGGATGGCACGCCTAACGGTCTTAATTTCCCATTTTTCTTGGGTATATAAGTACGTCTTGCAGGTTTTGGTTGATATGAGTGATCTTTCAGACAGCTGATGATGTTCTGAATCCTTTTCAGGCTCATACCGTCAAAGGTCTGTCCGTCAATGCCTTTACTCATGTTACCGGGCTTCGAATAGGTTTTCTGATACGACAGTAAATAGAGTGATGGATTATAGAGATTTCTGTATAGCCTTTTATACTGATAGTTGGGCGTAGTTGCATAGGATCTTAAACTTTCCAATACATTTTCGGGATTTCTCATAATGCCTCACGCATCTTTCCTTCAGGTTTTGGAAATCACAAACTGTTCCCCTTCGCCATGTACAGTGCTTTCCACTGCTCGGACTACTATGGGAACTCCGTTACCATGTCTGTATTCACAGATTTAGGCAATCCACAGTTCATGTGTGTAACATAGCGTGTATCGTGTCAGATAGGATTTTCGTCCTTTTCCGCTTATTGCGGCTGGCCGACAACAGATATTCATATCGAAACAATACTGGGATTCCGATATTGATGTCGCCCGATGTTTCAATTGCCATTTCATCGGTGAGCCGGGTAACCCTCCTCGGACTGTCCTTGAGGCAGTATAGCTTTTATCTTTGTCGATACATTCATCTTGCCGTTCAGTCGCAATCTAGCAATCAATTGACTTACGGCGTTACCGACATGCGATTGTCCCTGCTGTAGGTTTCCCGCACAGGTTAGTCGGTTGATGGTGGCATATGAATATCAATGCCTCTATCCTGCTTGCGGATAGATTGTTACATGCACTAACTGTGCGCGCA
>JARLJR010000087.1 GCA_031291095.1 Legionella sp.
ACGCTCTTTCGCGTTACCATTCAAGCTTCGACCTAATTGACTTAATTGAAGCTTCTTACTCTTTATTAATGCGGTTACTATCGTAGTTAAGCTTTTTAAACGTGTTTTATGAATTGATGAAGATAATAGTTCGTGTAAAATAGCGCTTACTTGCATCGTACTTCCTCTATGAGTCTTTGGTCGGAATCAATGAGATCACGTTATACGATGCAAGTCCACATTTTTAAAAACGAGTCGATACCTCAGGCCCATGGCCCCAACCTACAAGGTTTTAGAGTACTATTCTAATTGTTGAGTCATCCTCTGCTTCATTGACAACTGTAGATGATGGAGCCGTATTGCCCACCTGAAATACTCCATCACGACGCATCGTTTGCGCATTCGAATGAGCACTAGGACGTCGATAATTAGGCACAATTACTGGATTCTGTCTGTGCTCTACTTCCGCATCATTAGTAGGCTGAGTCGCCACAACCGGATTTAATTGGTTTAACGGCCCAGGCTTGGCAAAGCTCACCATACGATTGCGTGAAGGGTCGCCATTACGAACTAGAGGGACATCTGGACCATCAATCGCATAGCCTAGACCATGCTCTTGTAATTTCTGTCTCCAATGATCCATAGAGTGGAACTTGCGGGTTTCTTTCATTTCTTCTTCAAGAGATACACCAGTAACTACATTAAAGATTGTATGGGCCATATGAGCCATGCTCATGGTTTCTTCATCAGTGACATCATGATCTACGAGTAAGAAACGGCCATCAGGGCGCAAAACACGTTTTATTTCATCTAAGAAATGCTCTAACTCATCATCTTCAAAATGGTGTAGACCAACATAACAGGTAATTACATCAGCACTATTATCTTTAAGATTGGCTAAATTAGGGTTACTGTAATCCAATTGCTCGAATCGATCATAAGGACGTGGGAAACCAGTTTGAATGTAATCCGTAATTGATTGTTGTTCATAGACCGCCACAATTTCGCCGGTAATTTTGTAATGTTGTTTGAAGCCATTAACAAAACGGCCTGGATAACCAATTTCAACAAGGCCATTAATGGTTTTCATTTCCTGAGGCAGTAGGCTGTGTGCTTGTTCACCCAAGTCGGTTTTGATTGCCGACAATGAATCAAGAATACGACTTAAATCACCCAAAGTACCTGGCGCGATTTCCGGTAAGCGTCGTACTAATTCCTTATAAATTTCTTCATGACTGTCGTTGTATTGTAGAATGTCTTCTAATAAGGCAAAAAACTTATCACTGTCTATGCGATGTAATACATTCTTCAAAAAACCAGCAAATTTTGCCTTAGTCTCTTCGTTTGCCATAATCGCTTTAAAGTGATTCTTGGTTTCTGGTTTTGCTTCCATAAAACGTTGGTAGAGACCACTGACAAATAAATGTTCAGGGTCTGCTTCATCTTTTGCACGTAACGCCTCATCGACGTGAGGATATGCGGCATGAAAATCTTCTGGATTCGAAATGTGTTGATAAGGAAGGTAATAAGCGCCACCTTTTTCAACGGTAAGATGCTGTGCTTGACGTATCCATTTACGCGCTTTAATGATTGCTGTTTCTTCCAGGGATTGGTTAAAGCAAAGCACTACAGCAAATCGGTCGCCATCGTGAGCATAAGACATTGGTGAGCGATCATTTTGCTTAACGAAACGTACGGAAGCATTAAGTAAGGCAACATCGTTTTCTTGTAATAACGTACCTAATTCTTTAAGGAACTCGGCTAAGTTTTCTTCGGGTAAGAAAAATTCCTGTAGCCATTCCGTTTCACTTTTTGACGCATTAAACATGGCATTAATAGGTGGTTGCATAATTTTATTCACGCTCATTGCTTCACTTTCGTTGGCAAGTAGGCGTGTGCGCTCCATATCCCAATATTTTTGGCGAGCCCATGAAGAGTGGCGTGCCATGTTAATCATGATGCGATCAAATCGAGTACCATGTGCTGCTTCTGGACGTAAATTATCTTGAACCGGTTTACTCTCATCTTCTTTCACATAACTTACTGAAACGCCTGACCCTAATAAATTATTAGGGTCGAGTGATAAGCGATATAAGTGCATGCGTGTATTTGGATCAGTGATTACGCTGTCGCGAAAATGTTGAACGTACTGCTCAGGCTCAACTGCAACGCCTTTTTCTTTAAGTAACTCGTTATCGGTAAGAGCAATAGTGGCCGAAACAATAATGCCATACAGGCCTAAGCCACCGGTAACATTATGGAATTTATCATCCTCTGGAGTAAGGGTTTCTAACTCGCCCTGAGCGTTGATAATCGTGATGGAGCTTACAACCGTAGATAACATACCATCGTGAATGTTCCAGCCATGGATATTGGTGCCCAGTGAGCCACCTACTGAAAACACATCCGAGGCTTGCATTACTTTTAAAGCCAACTTAAATTCGTTCGCTTTTTGTTTTATATCAGACCAAATTGCCCCAGCGCCTACAATGGCTTGCTTTTCTTTGGAGTGAATTTCAACGGTATTGAATTTACTTAAATCAATGACAATTAGATTTTCATCCCCTTCAGGAAGAAATTGCTTGCCCTGACTGAAGCCTGCCCCTATAGGCATTATTTTTTTGCCTTCACGGGCTGCATTTTTAACGAGCTCTTGTAAATCTTCGATTGATTCTGGTGATTCCATGACGGCATTACGAGCATGATGATAATCACCACCGGCACTTACTCCTGTTTGATTCGCATTAGGAACAAAGTACAAGCTTACTAATTTGGGGCTAATTAAACCAAATGCAGAGGCGAGCAGGGCATAAAGGTTTTTACTAAAATTGTTCGCATAGATTTTCATTTGTTCTAAGCGAGCTTCTTGTGTTTCATCGGTGGTGAAGAATGCACGGAACGAATAAATACTGGCGGTAATTCCACTAACAACCATATCAATTAATGATAAGGGAACAAATCCAAGGGCAAAAATTACTCGTTTTTGGATAAACTGAACGGCCTTTCCAAAAAAGGTTGTTGCTTTGTCACGATATATTCTATCAATCATCCCCGCTGGAATTTCATTAAAGTATCCAAGCTTAGGTAATTTTTTCAATACAGGCATGGTAAATATCCTTTAAAAATTGTGTATAAAACTTACTTCTACGTCGTCTTGTTTTTCTAAACGTTCAAGAGTTTTATGTAGATTTCTAACGGGAACATCAAAGAGGCAAATTTTGCGGTTGCTATGAATATGATCCCCATAGGTATAGAGCGCCTCTGCTTTTTTAGTTTGATTTAAGGCCTCTTCTTTAGCTGTAAGTTTATCTGCGCTATCCGTATCAATAGTGCATTTTACCTGTATGCGTTTTTCGCCGGCAATCTCACGTAAGTAAATGCTTTGTTCTCCAAGAGCTCTTACTACGGGTTGAAAGTCTGCATAACGTGGAGTATTAAGGCGGGCGTATACTGAAGTATAGGTGTGTCCGTCTTTAGTTTTCGGAGTGTCTTTGGCATAAACATGGGCATCCACGACATGAACGGCATGTTCTTGTTCTACTTGTGCTAATTGCTGTTGGAATAGGCGTTTAGCTTCCTCTGGATTATCGACGTCTTGAGCATCGAATTTGACTAAAATATCTGTCGATGGAGGTACTTCATTGTTGTCTTGGTGATACCAGTAACTCAGTGGTTTGGATATCCATTTTCTAGCCCATAATTCACAAGATACCACGGTCCAAGAAAACCAATCTACCCAGGTTTTATTTTCACATTGGCGGTATCTTTCCGCAAGATCAGCACGCATTTCGCTGTATTTATGATCATAGAACGGTACCGTTTGTAAGTTCGCAGCATACTGTTCAAAAGTCGTTGCTAAATGCTGTTGCATTTCGGTCTCATTGTCTTTCTTTAAAAATGGATAAAGTAAAAGCGAGATAATTCCTTTAGGGAGTAGCTCCATCGTCGTAAATGTTGCAATAAATAGATCCATAATCATGTATTCAGAAAACAATATTGAGCTGATACTGTCGTATTTGCGTGCTGAGGAGTAGGAGTTGAATACAACCTTCCATAAATCAAGAATTTGTCGGAAGTAAGGGAATTGGAACATGGATTTGTTTTCACGAAGTAGTTTAGCATACTCTTCTGCCATTTCTACATTACGCCATTCCGGCCCAGTCATAAAGGATTGGTATTGTTCTCTTCGGTACGCTGCTTTATCTGTTAGTTGAATGCGTGAACTAAGCTGGTTAAGATATTTACCCATAAAAAACCCTTAATCCTTACTGAAATCGTTTTAGTGAGCAATTGATTATACCAAGCGATTCTTAAGCGAGTATTATGGAGTTTTAACAAATAGAAAACCTGAATAGGGGAAACCTATTCAGGTTGATAATGAAGAACTATTTTATGAGGTATTTCATTGCAAAATCTTTACCAATACACTCACCTAAAGTTTTCCCCCAAGTAGATGCGTCAGTATTGTTGATTTTTGCTGGAATTGATGCATAAAGTTGATTTTGACATTTATCCACACTTTCCGGAATTACGCTGACACATTGATCATAAGTCATTTTGATTGTTTCAAGGCGCTGCTTCAAGTCTGGATCATTCATAAATCCTTTACAGATTAGTGTTGGTAGCATAGGACCAATCGTCTTTAGCCAGGCGTCTTTGGTCATTTCAGAAGTAACATCAGATGATGCTTCTGGTGCTGCAGGTGTGGCTGGTGCTGCAGCATCGGGGGCTGAAGCAGGAGCTACTGGCGTGGCAGCAGGGGCTGTAGTTGTTGTGGTACTGGGCATCGTATCCGCACACGCAATACTGCTTCCCAATAAAATAGAGACTGCTATAAGTGTTTGTTTTTGCATAGTCTATTATCCTTAATCTGTTTCCCTCAATTAATATAGTAGAACAAATAATCTCATTTTGCCGTAAAATAATTTCTTTTGTATTTTATTTGGACTAAACTAAAAATTAAGGTAACTCCTTATCCTGGCTGTAATGCTGTAGTGTGATGAGATAAGACGTGTAGTTACATGCTGAGATGGAATAAAAAGGAACAATTATGGAAAAACAATCTGCTGTATTAGCACCTCGCTTTTTACCCCTGGCTTTATTTTTATTATTTATGTTTCCTGTATGTTCGGCATACTCTGCAGGAAATACCTTCATTTTTAATCCGAATACCTTAAGTTGGAAGGCAATTAATGAACATGGTCAGGTAGTTCGTACTGGAAGAGGGTCTGCGGGCAGAAAATATTGTCCAGATATTCATCGTGGTTGTAAAACACCAACCGGTGTATTTCGTATTTGGAGCAAAGGTGGTCCAGGATGTCGTTCTAGTCGTTATCCTGTAGGAGAGGGCGGAGCTCCAATGCCATATTGCATGTATTTTAGTAAAAACTATGCGATCCACGGTTCCTATGAAGTGCCTAATTATAATGCGAGCCATGGCTGCGTACGGTTATTGCCGAGTGATGCGAAATGGTTAAGTCATAACTTTATGAAGATTGGAACTAAAGTGGTGATTAAGCCTTATTAAAGAGCTAATAGGTATAGCCTGGTTTTCTGTAACCAGGCTATAAATTATTTATTCATCATCCTCATCATCCATACTAAACGAAGAACCACAACCGCAGGTAGTTTTCGCATTAGGATTACGAATTACGAATTGCTCTCCTTGAATACCTTGAATGTAATCGATTTCCGCTTCATGAAGATATTGGTAGCTCATGGAATCAACAAGCAATTTTACCGATGAAGCACCATCAGAGCATTGTTGAATCACTACGGTATCATCTTCATTAATTTCTTCATCAAAACTAAAGCCATACTGAAATCCGGAGCAGCCACCACCAGAGATGGAGACACGTAAGTTCAGATTGGAATTATTTTCTTCTCGAATTAATTCAGCTACTTTATCTGCGGCATTAACAGAAAAATGAATGTCGCTGGCAGTTGGGGATATATCTATAGCAGCCATTGTAATAACTCCGATTGTTCATTTATAAAAGTATATATTATACCTGGGTTTTAAGTAATAGTTCAGGCATTTAAAATGCATGTCATCCTGAGAAGGTACGGCGAAGGACCTCCTCAATAGTATTTAAAATGCGCGTCATCCTGGGGAGGTACGAAAAAGGACCTCTCAATAGTATTTAAAATGCGCGTCATCCTGGGGAGGTACGAAAAAGGACCTCTCAATAGTATTTAAAATGCACGTCATCCTGAGGAGGTACGACGAAGGACCTCCTGAATGTGGCACTATACTAAAACATAAGATCTATGCCACATTCAGGAGATCCCTCACTTCCGTTCGGGATGACGTGCCTTCCGTTCGGGATGACGTGCCTTCCGTTCGGGATGACGTGCCTTCCGTTCGGGATGA
>JARLJR010000088.1 GCA_031291095.1 Legionella sp.
ATAGGCTATGGCTTAAAAAATATAGGGACTCTTCAAAACCTATCAAACAAGCTAGGCAAGTATGACTATAAATACTTTAGCACCTCCAGCGCCTTTGAAATGATGGAACAAAACGCAGCAAGTCAGGCCTTTAACACCACCCTAAGACGCCATCAACACTTCGACTGGACTGAATTAGGAGTAGCCACCCTAACCGGAGGCCTAAAAAAAGCCCATGGGGTCAAGCCTTGCTTTTTGCCTATTACACGCCAATTGTATTGTAAAAAAATAGATGAAATTAACAAATAAGCAAAAAGCAAGGCTTGACCCTTCAAGTGCTAAAAAAGAGACATCTAACAATGTTAATGAAAAAATAGCTCCTACTCAAGATGTAGCTGATAATGATAAAATAAAGCGCTCCAAGCCTTATGGAAGAGAAGATAAAATACAATATATTGTCGATTTATATCCCTTCGCATTAGCTGTCTCTGATGAAACCGGTTTATCTTTAGAGTTAATGTTAGCGCAAGCTGCCCTAGAGACTGGATGGGGAGGAAGCGTTATTCCAGGTAGCAATAATATGTACAATATAAAGGCAGATCCAGGATGGCATGGAGCTAAAACAAAGCCAGTTAAAACGCGAGAGTTTCGCAATGGTAAATGGGAAATCGTATATGACAGGTTTAGAGCCTATGATAATATTGAGGAAGGCGTAAAAGATCGAATTCAGTTTTTAAAAGAGAATAAACGATATTCAGCAGTGTTCCAAGAGGGGACCAAGGGACATTTTTTAGAAGAAGCTAAAGCCTTACTTAACGCTACATATGCAACAAATCCTAATTATGTACAGGATTTGGCTAATGTTTCAAAAGGTCCTACTATGAGAACAGCTATTGAACGTGCGAGAAAAAAACATGGTTAAGGATAAGATTAAGATATTTTTTTATTTATTACTTTTTTTTGTTCATTTTACAGCATATGGTTCAGCAGAAAAAATTGTGGTAGAGCGTTATGAGAATTGGAGTCATCCTGTTTTGGCAGTTTTTAAAAAATATGGTATTTCATTGCATAAAGTAAGTTATTCACCTGACGGAACATGCCCTACTTTTTATGCCAAGCTTAAATATTGTCCGGATCCTCGGGCACCTGTTTCGGAGATTTATTATAAAAAAATTTATATTGCGATCTTAAAAGCAAACTCATTTTTTCCCTATGCTTTAGTCAGTGAAGAAGATAATTTAAGAATTAATGTTGGGTGGAGAGATAAGGAGCATCAAAAGTTGTTTGTTCAATCGGATAAAGCTGCTTCGTTTTCTCTTTGTAAAAATGGGCAAGGAAATCCTGATGATGAGACGTTTGAAATTAGCCCAATGTTAAAAAAACAGATTATGAATTCACCACTTAAGGCCTCTTTGCGTAGGAAGGATGGCAAGATGTTTGTAGCATATCTTTATGCTGAAAATGAACGAATCGCACCACATACCTCTACTTCATGCAAAACAGGCGAAAAACTCAAAGGGACTATCAAAACAGGAGATTATTATTTTTATCTCTATGATGTAAAAGCAGATTCATTTTTTTCCTCACGCACTAAAGTCTTAAGAACGTATTCGTCCATTGATATGAGCAGTAAACGTGCGCGTCCCTTTGTTTTTCGTGGGAATCCGAAGCAATCGGAGATATTAATTATTAGCCAATCAACTGGTTGCAGCACAAGAGTGTATGAAGCTTATGGCTTTTGGAATGATGGGACGTCGTTAAATCAATATTCTTTTAAAGGAAAGGGGCACGATGCTTTTCAGATTTTTGGAAAAATTTATCAAAAGGCTAATAATGATAAAGGAATAACCCTGTTTCAATCCACTGTGGGAGAAAAAGAGCAATTTAAATTATCCATATCCGATACTCTGGGTCTGCTTCAGCTAAAAGATTTAGCTGCAGTGAAATAATGTACTTTCCCACAGAAGTCATGGTGTGGATAGATGCCAGAGAGGAAGCCATGGGGTCAAGTGCGACAAATAAATCATACGCTAAAATTTTTCAAGATGGCACGAAAGGTAATCTAATAAGAGAGGCTACTGTGTTACGAAAGGCAAAATATGCTACAGATCCCCAATATGAAATGCATTTAAATGAAGTTGCACAGGGTCGTACCATGAAAAAATCTATTAAGCTTGCGAGAGAGTATCATGGATATTAAAAATAATAGAAAAAGCTTATTAATATTGCTGCTTTTATATTTGAATGTAACGGTAGCAGCGAAAAAGATTTTAGTTGAGCGTTATGAGGATTAGCATCATCCTGTCTTAGTTGTTTTTAAGATGTATGATATTTCATTATATGAGGTTCATTATTCACAAAATGGAAAATATCCTATTTTTTATGTGAATTTTAAAAATTCTATGACTCCTAAAACAATATGTTCTCCCTATTTTTATAAAATCGGTACGGAAATATTAAAAGCCAATTCTTTTTATCCATATGAAATAATTGATAAAAAAGATAATTTAAAAATTCAGATTAGATGGGATCATCAGAGTAAAAAAGCAGTTATTGGAACTGTGATTGGAGGGGGGAGCGTTTTTACATGTAAATCTCAAGAACATACTGTTATGGCTAATGAGAATAGGGCGCAAAAATTTATACTTACTCCCAAGCTTGAGGATCGTATTTGGAATCCTTTGCAGAGAGTACTAGTTACTAGACCGGATGGGCCAATCTTAGAAGCCTTTTTATCTGCTGAAAATGAACGGATGGAGCCAGAAGAATACGTTTTTTGTGATGGTAAAAAGGAACGAATTTTCAGTAAAACGGGGAATTATTATATTTACTTATATGATGCCACAACAGGTAATTATTTATCCACTAGAATGCCGGTTTTTGTTGGAACTAAGGTTAGAATGAATATTGATAAAGTAGGTTTATTTCCATTGCATAATGCAAGTAAAGGGAAGTACGACATATTGTTCGTTAGCCAGCCAGGATGTGGTGGTAAGTTTTATGAGGCATATGGTTTTTCTGAAAATGGTTCAGTTTTGAAAAAATATTTTTTTCGTACCAATAAAAGACAGGAAGTGTTTTTTGGAACGATAGATAAAAACCAGATACTTAATAAGAAATTAATTGTTTATGGTAAATATGATACTGATAAAATACAGAAACTGTATTTGTTTTTGTCCAAGACTCCTGGAGAAATTAAATTGGAGCCAGTCCTATAAACTAGAAAGCCGTGATGATTTTTTAGTGTTATAAGTATATAAAAAATTAGAATGGGAAAATTGAGTTAGTGAGTAAAGTAGTATGGATATGAAAAATAGTAAACTTTTGCTTTTTGCCTGGTTATTTTTTTTCTTGGGAATACCCATGCAGCAGAAAAAATTTTAATAAAACGTTATGAGAATTGGCAACATCCGGTCTTAGCTGTTTTTAAAAAATACAATATTTCATTGGATAAAGTTTGTTATTCCCAAGATGGGAAATATCCAATGTTCTATGTGAATTTTAAAAAAAGTGTGACCCCTAACATTATACATTCGTCTGGTTTTTATAAAGTTGTCTTTGAAATACTTAAGGCAAATTCTTTTTATTCGTACTCCTTAATTGAGCAGAAAAATGATTATCAAATTATGATTAGATGGAGCTCTGCAACTAAAAAAGCTGTAATAAAAATTTGGCAGAGGGGGTATTTTCTAGGCTCCCTCTAGCCCATTAGAGAGTCTCTCCTCAGGCAACAGCAAGGCTTGACCCTTCAAGTGCTTTCAGCAGGCAAGCGGACAAGCTCGTTCACGAATAGGTCAAGTGCGTCCCCAAAGTATATACCAATCTCAAGAACTATTAGAGCTTAGTATGAACCCTAGGATCACAGGAGTTGATGAACTGTATCTGCGCCCCCGTTTTGAAACTATTTTAAGATAAGGTAGAGGAAACACTATGTTTACATGGTTAAATAAGCAAGGAGTCAAAAGTGACAAAGGTTTTGTCGTACAATCCATAGGCCGATTTGTTATTAAATATTCTGAAAATATGGGTGATATTGATGTTACTGTTGAAGATGGATTTAAAGATGGAAAACATTTTGTTTATATATATGATAAAGAGTTTTACCAATGGAAGGATGGTAGAAGGATATCTGAGGAGAAAAAGAATAAAATTTTAAATAATTTTATTGATGCGTTGGCGTTTATGGGGATTGGTGTAGAGGTCCAGTGATGTTCCAAATAAACCTCCTAATGTGGAAAGGCCTAGAAAACCCAGAGAGTTAAGCCTTGCTTTTTGCGTATATTTGAGAAAAAACCCCAATTAATTCATTGAATAATATGAATAAATAAATTAGATTTGGCCTTATATGGAAAAATAAGAACAAGGTAAGTCCAACATGGTTAGAGCATTACGTATAGAGTATTCTGGAGCACTGTATCATATAACTTCACGGG
>JARLJR010000089.1 GCA_031291095.1 Legionella sp.
ATTTATCGCCTCGGCAAAACCTTTGAGTCCATCGATACAGGCTATTAAAATGTCTTTAATACCTCGATTTTGAAGCTCGGTCATGACATTAAGCCAGAATTTTGCACCCTCATTCTCAGATATCCACATACCCAAGAGTTCTTTGTACCCCTCAAGATTGACACCGAGAGCAAGATAAATGGCTTTATTGATGACCTGTTTGTCCTGTCTGATTTTAACTACAATACAATCGAGATATACGATGGGGTAAATCGCCTCTAAAGGCCTGGATTGCCACTCTATAACCCGCTCAATAACCGCATTAGTCACTTTGGATATGAGCGTGGGTGAGACATCTGCGTCATACATCTCTTTGAATAGTGATACAATTTCGCGTGTTGTCATTCCCTTAGCATAAAGACTCAGAATCTTGTCATCCATTGAGGTAAGACGGGTCTGATATTTTTTGACTAGCTGAGGTTCAAAAGTCCCATTTCGATCTCTTGGGGTTAATAGTTCAAACTCCCCATCTTCTGTTTTAAGCGTTTTAGCGGTATATCCATTGCGACTATTACTTGAACCCTGCTGTTCATGCCTGCCATATCCCAAATGCTCTTCGAGTTCAGCATTCAACGCTGCTTCTACGGTTATTTTGGATAGCATACGACTGAAATCATTGAGATCTTTTTCTGTCTTTAGACTCTTCGCTGCTTCTCGGGCAAATGCTTCTAACTCTTCTCTTTTCATTACTGTCTATCCTTAGCCTTTAAGGCTGCTATGATAGACAGTTACACAAATTTATATACAGTCTCTTCAGCTTTGATTGTCCTTTTGCAAGCAATACCAGAGATTAAACCAAGAAAGAAAAACAAATTTCTGTATAACCTTTTCCCCTATTATACTGCACTTACGGATTACGATATTTGGATACTATTGAAACAAATTTCCTCTCTGAATATTAAAAATATAAGTCAAGAAATTGGTTTATTAAAACTTTTAAGTTCGAATCTAATCTATCGTAAATGTATTAATATTCGAACAGTTAAATCTGGATATACTTCATTAATAGAGACAAAGGTTAAAGAGTTTATAGAGGAACATACTGATTTATCAGAATATATAATTGAGTTTGATCATACTGATTTTGGCGTATATAAAATTTATAGTGAAGAGATAAATTATGCAACGGGTTCAGGATATAGAAATGTTTTATCTAAATCCTCATTATTAAAAAGCTCTCAAGCCGAAGAAGTTAGATACTTATATTTCATTGATATTCAAAGTATTAATTTCGAACTTAATGAGAAACTTCTCGGATTTATTAAGTCTCTAAACAAATATATTTATTAGATATAAGTATTTGATGACACTTTCAGTTTGCACCCTGATTGCACCCTGAAAAGTTACTCTAAATAAAAGTTAAATTCATAACCCATTGATTTCATTGGCGTCCCGGAGAGGATTTGAACCTCCGACCTGCCCCTTAGGAGGGGGCTGCGCTATCCAGCTGTGCCACCGGGACTTAATCGAATAGTCTACCTTTATCATGGCTAAATGACAACCTGCTTGGAAATTAATGGGCTGGTTTTTTACAGTTGTGGTATACTGAGGTGCCACTGGATTTAGAGCGTTTTATTATGGGCAAGTCTGCTGATATTAGTTATCCGTTTCATTCTCCTTGGCACTTTCTATGGCAAGTAATTAAGCCTTACCGGTGGTGGTATGTCTTAATGCTGCAGGCGCCTCTTTTTACCGCTATTTATATTTTTGCTAATAATTACTCCTTTAAACTACTGATTGATGCGTTTTCAGGGGCTGATGTTTCCTCTTATTCTAACTTGCTGTTTCCTATTGTCTTATTCGTTGTGGCGCAGGTTTCTTTGGATGTGTTTTGGCGTTTGAGCGATTTTGCGGAGTGGCGGGCGGAGCCTTACGCGCGGCAGCGTTTGTTGTCTACGGCTTATGATTATGTGCAGCATCATTCTTATAATTATTTTCAAAATACGCCAACAGGTACGGTCATTAGTAAGTTGAAAGGAATTTTGGATGGTTATGACAGTGTTTTTGCGAATTTGCATCATATTGTCGGTAAGCATTTTTGTGTGGTGGTGGTTTCTGTTTTTGTACTTATGATAGTTAATCTGAGCGTATTTTTCTTTATGCTTGCTTGGTGTGTATTAGTCATGGCACTTATGCTGCCTATGGCTTTGAAGTTAAATAAGCTTTCTAATCGAGCGGCAGAAAGTAAGCATCAGGTAATGGGAACGTTTTCCGATAATATTACCAATATCTTTTCTTTATTTTATTTTGCGAAACGACGTGCCGAACATAAGCGGATTAACGGGATCATGGCTGATGATTTTGTTCCACGCCAAATCGAGCTTTACCAATATGATTTTAAATTTAATATGGTCGGTTCGGTGCTGTATTGGTTTATGCTCACCTCCGTGTTTTTCTTTATGATTTACCTGCGTCAACAGGGCAGTGTTTCAACGGGTGATTTTCTTTTTGTGATGTTGACGGCATTAACGATTTCTTTTGATTTGTGGACTTTGATGAGTGGTCTTTGTACCTTCTTAAAAGAAATAGGGGACTTTAAGTCTTCATTTACCATTTTGCAGACCCCCCATGATGCAGTGGATGATTCTCAAGCGCGTGCCTTTCAAATTCAAAAGGGGGTGATTGAGTTTCAACAGGTGTCATTTGGCTATGATCATGCAGCCCCGGTTTTTTCTAATTTGAATCTTTGTATTAAGCCAGGTGAGAAGATTGGCTTGGTAGGGCATTCTGGTGCAGGTAAGTCTACGTTAATTGCTTTGCTGTTAAAGAATTTCAAGGTGTCATCAGGGCAAATTCTAATTGATGGCGAGTCTATTTTAAATATTACTTCCGATGCCTTACGCCAGCAAATCTCGCTTATTCCTCAGGATATTATGCTGTTCCATCGTACGATAGCTGAAAATATTGGCTATGCAAAAGAGGATGCAACCTTGGCGGAAATTAAACAGGCGGCGGAAATGGCGAATATTGATTCATTCATTGAATCCTTACCTGAAAAATACGACACCATGGTGGGGGAGCGAGGAGTTAAACTTTCGGGTGGGCAGCGTCAACGGATCGCTATTGCGCGCGCTTTTTTAAAAAATTCACCTATTGTGGTGCTTGATGAGGCAACTTCAAGTTTGGACAGTATTTCTGAGCAGGGAATACAGCAATCCATTAATGCGATGCTTGAGCAAAATAATGCGACGGTGATTGCCATTGCACATCGTCTTTCTACCATTCGCCATATGGATCGCATTATCGTCATGGAAGGTGGCGTGATTATTGAAGAGGGCTCATTTGATGAATTGGTTCGTAATGAGCAAAGCTACTTTAAAAAATTATGGGATAGCCAAGTTAATGGGATGGTTTTGTAATATGAAAAAATGGCCTTTATTTTTTATTGCCTTGTGGGTTGTAACTACGCAGGCATTGGCTAATGACGATTGTTTTATCGCGAAAGAAAATGGGAAGGTTGTGCAGCAAGAGGGAACCTGTGCGCTGCGTCAAGCACCTTGCTCAACCTTTAAAATTGCGATTAGTTTGATGGGGTTTAATGAGGGTATTTTAATTGATGCGCTCCACCCGGAATGGCCTTTTAAAGAAGGGTATTCTGATTATTTGGATGTTTGGAAACAGCCACATAATCCAACGACGTGGATAAAAAATAGTTGTGTTTGGTACAGTCAGGTTATTACACAAAAGCTGGGCATGGAGCGATTTAAACAGTATGTACAGGACTTTAATTATGGTAATAAGGATGTATCGGGGGATAAAGGAGCGAATAACGGATTAACTCGTGCTTGGCTATCCAGTTCATTGCGTATTTCTCCACAGCAGCAAATTGAGTTTTTAACTCGCCTAGATCAAGGTACGTTGCCTGTAAGCGCTCATGCTATGGCGATGACCAAAAAGATTTTATTCGCAGAAGAATTGCCAGGAAATTGGAAATTATTTGGTAAGACTGGTGCGGGTTATCTTTTAAATGATGATGGTTCGAAACAGTTAGATAGGCAAATTGGTTGGTTTGTCGGCTGGGCTCAGAAAGAGCAGCGGACCATTTATTTCGTCCAATTTGTGGTGGAAAAGGATAATAAAGAGTTTACTACTGGGAAGCATGCTCGAGAGTTGGTGAAGCAAAAAATTGTGCGATTGATGTGATAAGTTTACGTCATCCCGTGCACAGCGAGGGAGCCCCGAATGAGGCATGGAATTGATATTGTTCCACATTCGGGAGATCCTTCGTCGTAAACTCCTCAGGATGACGTATTCGTGAACGGATACTTACATTCTATGGTTATGTGTTGTGCCATGGTTACCATGTACTTCTACTCTTGCTCCACCACTATGGCCATGCACATTTCCGCCAGGGAAGTGATTATGTACATTGCCACTAGATGATGGATGATCATGAAATGGCCCATTTGGTACGTGCACTTGTCCGCCATGATGATGCACCTGCCCACTACGATTATTCCCAGTTTGATGTACATGAACAGTTGGTGAAGAATCCCAGTAGTTGCTATAAGTTGAGCCGCCCCAAAAGCTTCCATATGGTCTGTTTGGAACAACTCTGACGGTTGTATTATTGCTTCCACAACTATTAAATAACGATAAGAGGAGAGCAAATCCAACCGCACCTATAACAAGCATAGGGAGAATGGGTGAAGAAGCTGCAGCCAAGGAAGATGCAAGCATCATGTTGGTTGCTGCCAAACCTGCTGCTGTTGCTGTTGTAGCGCTGAATTTTAGTACGGCAAGGGCTGTGATTGCTGCGGCTGTTAATGCGGCCACAGTGAGTCCGGCCATGCATTGGAGTAGGAAATAATTATTAGTTTGATTCTGTTGGCGTAACGGTTTTCCCATTTTTTCACCTCTTGTGTAATTAATCCGTTTAGAAATGTAACAGTTGCGTAAGTAAAAGGGAAGTATAATTTTGGTGCGAGTTTATGCAATAGAGTAGGGGAAGGTTATCCCTCGCGATGCGAGGGAGCTCCTGGATGGGGTCTAGATGCTATTAGTATCATGCCCCATTTAGGAGATCCTTCGTCGTAAATTCTTCAGGATGACGTAAGGCTTAAAGGATGATTACTCGTCATCATCCCAGCTTAGAGTCCCACCAGCTTGATATTCAATAACGCGGGTTTCAAAGAAGTTTTTCTCTTTCTTCAAATCCAGCATTTCGCTCATCCATGGGAATGGATTTTCAGCACCAGGATATTGCTCTGGTAAACCAATTTGGCTTAAGCGGCGGTTGGCAATGAAGTGCAAATATTCTTCGAACATTTCGGCGTTCATGCCTAAGATACCATGTGGCATGGTGTCTTTCGCGTATTGATATTCTAACTCAACCCCATCCCGAATCAGTTGAATGATTTCTTCTTTGAACTCTGGAGTCCATAGGTGTGGGCTTTCAATTTTGATTTGGTTAATTACATCAATACCAAAGTTCATGTGCATTGATTCATCGCGTAAAATGTATTGGAACTGTTCTGAGGTTCCTACCATTTTGTTACGGCGTCCCATAGAGAGGATTTGCGTAAAGCCAACGTAGAAGAAAATTCCTTCGAAAATAACGTAGAAGGCAATTAAGTCTCTTAGTAAACGTTGATCATTTTCAACTGTTCCAGTATGGAATGTTTCATCCCCTAAACTTTGAGTAAAGGGTAGAGCCCAAGATGCTTTTGTTGCCACCGAGGGTATTTCACGGTACATGTTGAAGACTTCGGCCTCATCAAGTCCCAAGCTTTCAATAACGTATTGATAAGCATGAGTATGCAATGCTTCTTCGAAGGCCTGACGCAATAGATATTGTCGGCATTCTGGGTTAGTGATATGTCGATATACTGCTAACACCAGATTATTTGCAACTAATGAATCTGCAGTAGAGAAAAATCCAAGGTTACGTTTGATAATCAAACGCTCATCTTCTGTAAGTCCATTAGGATCTTTCCACAGAGCTACGTCAGCGCTCATGTTAATTTCATTGGGCATCCAATGGTTTGCACAAGCAGCAAGGTACTTATCCCAAGCCCATTTATATTTAAATGGGACCAGCTGGTTTAAATCCGCACGGCAATTGATAATTTGCTTGTCATCTACGTGGATGCGAGCCGCGCCCATTTCAAGAGACTCAAAGCCCGTTGCACCTACGGCAGGGGCTGTTTTTTGTGTATCTAAATTTTGCATTCATATTCTCCTGATTTATTGGCAGGCTTCACAGTCTGGGTCGAGTATGGAACATACTTTTGGTTGTTCATCGCTGATAATTTTAACCGCATTTAATGCGCCATCAGTAATGGTGGATTTTTCAGCATTCGTTGCTCCTAAACTACGTAAGTAATAAGTAGTTTTTAATCCACGTATCCAAGCATGCATGTATAGTTGATCCAGTTTCTTACCGGAAGGCTGAGCCATGTAGATATTGAGTGATTGAGCTTGGTCGATCCATTTTTGGCGACGAGAAGCTGCATCAACCAACCACATTGGGTCAATTTCAAATGAAGTTGCATAACGTGTTTTCAATTCAGCAGGAATACGGCTGATTGGTTGTACGCTACCGTTGAAATATTTTAGGTCGTTAACCATTACTTCATCCCAGAGATCAAGTGCTTTTAAGTCTGCAACCAGATATGGGTTGATTACTGTAAACTCTCCTGAGAGGTTTGATTTTACATACAAGTTTTGGTACGTAGGCTCAATAGATTGCGCTACACCACAAATGTTGGAAATAGTAGCCGTAGGGGCGATTGCCATCACATTTGAGTTACGCATCCCTTGAGTACGTACTTTAATGCGTAATGATTCCCAATCTAGGCGTTGTGAACGGTCTTGCTCTAGGTATTTGCTTCGAGCTTGTTGCAATAAATTAATGGAATCAATAGGTAGAATTCCCTTGCTCCATAGCGAACCTTCGTAACTTGAATAGCTGCCACGTTCTTTGGCTAAGTCACAAGAAGCTTCAATTGCATAGTAGCTGATTAATTCCATAGAGGAGTCAGCAAATTCAACGGCTGCTGGAGATGCGTAATCAATTTTTAACTCGTATAAAGCATCTTGGAAGCCCATTAAACCTAAACCAATTGGTCTGTGCTTCAAGTTTGAGTTACGTGCCTGTGGTACCGAGTAGTAGTTAATATCGATTACGTTATCCAACATACGGAGCGCGGTGGTAACCGTACGTTTTAATTTATCTTTATCCAGCTGACCATTCTTAATGTGTGCTGGTAAGTTAACGCTACCTAGATTACATACTGCAATTTCTTCTTCAGAAGTGTTCAGTGTAATTTCAGTACATAAGTTTGAACTGTGAACCACACCCGCATGTTGCTGTGGTGAACGCAAGTTACATGGATCTTTAAATGTCATCCATGGATGGCCTGTTTCAAACAGCATGGAAAGCATTCTGCGCCATAATTTTACTGCAGGGAGTGTTTTGCTATTTTTAATGATGCCTTGACGTGCTTTGGCTTCATACTCTTTATATAGCGTTTCAAATTCTTTACCGTAGCAATCGTGCAGTTCGGGTACTTCATCAGGAGAGAATAAAGTCCACTCGCCTTCTTCACGAACACGCATCATGAATAAATCCGGGATCCAAATTGCGGTATTCATATCATGAGTACGGCGGCGATCGTCCCCAGTATTTTTTCTTAGCTCAAGGAACTCTTCTACGTCTTTATGCCAGCATTCTAAGTAGGCACATACAGCTCCTTTACGCTTACCACCTTGGTTTACTGCAACCGCTGTAGCATCGGCAACGTTTAAGAAAGGCACAACGCCCTGGGATTTACCATTGGTTCCTTTAATGTGTGAACCCATAGCACGAACTGGAGTCCAGTCGTTACCCAATCCACCTGCAAATTTTGAAAGTAGGGCATTGTCTTTAATCGCACTGTAAATACCATCTAAATGATCTGGTACTGTAGTTAAGTAACAGCTAGATAATTGTGGGCGAACAGTACCTGAGTTAAACAGGGTTGGTGTAGAAGACATGTAGTCAAAAGAAGAAATTAATAAGTAGAACTCAATCGCTTTTTCTTCTTTATTTTTTTCGCGCATCGCTAGACCCATAGCAACACGCATGAAAAACGCTTGAGGTAATTCATAACGCACACCATGATCATGTAGGAAATAGCGGTCATATAGTGTTTGTAGACTTAAGTAGGTAAATTGCATATCACGATGTGGTAATAAGGCTTTACCTAATTTATCTAAGTCAAAATCAGCCATTTTGGCATCGAGTAAGCCTTGATTAATACCATGACTAATATAGGTCTTGAAATAGGCTGGATAAAGGGCTGACATTTCATCAAAGGTAGCATCCGCTTTAATGTTTAATTTGCCTAGTGCTTCCATACGTAAGGTGTCTAATAACAAACGAGCGCTTACATAGGTGTAGTTGGGTTCTTTTTCAATTAGGGCACGGGCTGACATAATTAATGCTTTATGCACGTCTTCGAATTTAGCTTGATTATAAAGATTGCGCATCGCATCTTTAATTACTGGTTCTGCAGTAACGTGAGCTAGATCACGGCATGATTCATTAACAATTGTATTCACACGCTCCATATCTAATGGTCTTAATTCACCATCAGGCATAGTAATTAATAGAGTTTTGTCATCACTCGCTTGTTGTGTTAGTTCCGTTTGGCGCGCAAGACGGTGTTCTTCACGATAAAGTACATAAGCACGAGCAACTTTGTAGTGACTACTGCGCATGAGCGCTAATTCAACTTGATCCTGAATGTCTTCAATATGAATTGCACCACCAGTAGGTAAGCGGCGTTTAAATGCTTGGGTGATTTGACGCGTTAATTCTTCGATCTGTTCATGAATACGATCTGAAGTAGGAGCAGTACCCCCTTCATTGGCAATAAAGGCCTTGGTAATTGCAACCTTAATTTTAGAGTCATCGTAATTCACGACTTTGCCGTTACGTTTAATTGTTTTAAGCAAACCTGGAGTATTAGCTGTCAATTCCAGTTGACTCGTTAGCGGCACATCATTTACCGGATCAAGAATTGCGGACATTTTTTCTCCACCTCGTATGGTTGTTATCAGTTGTCGAGCGAATTTTATTCACTATTAATTAGATTATAGCAAAAAACCCAATATGTAGATGTTTTTCGCGCCTTAGATACAAGATAATGTGTTTTTGTGTAGGGGTCAATAGAATAAATTGGGAGTATATTGTGGATAACTTGTGTGTTTTTATATTTTTTTATTAGTGTACAAATTTATCCCCCTAGGCGTAATCAGGATCGACGCAGATCCTGGATTGCGCTTCGCACCATCCAGGCTACGATTCTACACAAGGGCGGCGATTCTATGCTTTTTTTACGATAATTGCATCACTAACATTCGAAAAACTATGAACGTTGAGTTGAAAAGAGCCAATATGAGCATAAAGTTGGCTTGAGCTGCCTCCGTCTAGATTAATGGCATCAATACAAGATAAAGGTGGGGCTTTTAGCAAATGAGCTAATTTATTGGTAGACATGGTGGCATTGGTTGAAACCAGAATAATAACTTTTCCTTTGGCGGTGATACCTAAGGCGGAGCGATCGGCTTCTCCTGGCTTCAATGAAGGGATTTTTCCTTTAATCAGTAATCGAGGACCGCTTTGCATGGCAAAGCTAATTTCATCATCTTGGTGAAAACGATTAAGGCTAGAGATATAAGCTTTGTTCTGTTTGACGTAGAAAACTCCCCACCAGCTGATGCGTTTTAAAGGATTTTCCAGTCGATAATTATTAATTCTCAATCCTAGAGGATTAAATTGATGATCAAAAAAACCGCCATTAATGCTGAGTAAGGCTTGGCTGTGTTCAGCAAATTGATCGGCTGATGCATTTTTAAGCGCTAAGGATTTGGCGCTGACAATTGCCAGTTTATTTTTATTAAGGTCAATGCGAAAGGCATAAATATGAGACCAGGGCGCGAGTAAGCCTCCCGCAAGGTCTTGATATTCAATACCAGGGCTTAATTCATGCCAATTTCCTGCTGAATAAGCGTAAGCTGGAGTCAACAGGCTGACCAGAAAAAACAGCAAATAAAACAAAAATGATTTGTTTTCAGCATAATTATTGGTTTGCGAAGACATGTTATTGTATCCTTATTTGCATCACTCAACACCATGGAATTTTTTATGCAAATTAGAACGCAACATAGCAATACTGAAGTACATAAGTCAACAATAGAATTAACTCAATTGATGAATGACGTGCTGGAGCTTGCTAAAAAAGAAGGCGCAACGGATGCTGCAGTGGCAGTGAATAACGATCGTGGTTTTTCTGTCGACGTACGCATGGGAGCAGTAGAAACGGTTGCGTTTAGCGAAGATAAAGGTGTTGGTCTAACTGTTTATATTGGTCAGCGTAAAGGGGGAGCGAGCAGTACCGATATTTCACCTGCTGCATTAGAAGCAATGGTGAAGGCTGCTTGTGATATTGCTCGAGTCAGTGCAGAAGATTCTTGTTTTGGTTTGGCTGATAAAGAGTTAATGACTACAGACTATCCAGATTTAGATTTATACCATCCTTGGGATGTTAATCCTGAACAAGCCATTGAATTAGCGATGAAATGCGAGTCGCATGCTTTATCTTTAGATAAGCGCATTACTAATTCTGATGGAGTGAATGTTTCCAGTTATGAATCACATCATGGTTTTGCGAATACCAATGGCGGTTCAGGCTTTATTCACAGCACACGTCATAGTTTAAGTTGCTCGCTGATTGCTGCAGAAGGTGAAGAAATGCAAAGAGACTATGATTATACTACAGTGCGTAATGCTCAAGATCTTATCGACCCTCACCATATTGCACGAAATGCGGTAGAGCGTGCTCTAAGTCGTTTAGGAGCAAAGCAGGTTGAAACGCAAACGGTGCCCGTTATTTTTTCTTCTCGTGTTTCTAGTGGCTTATTTGGTAGTTTGATTAATGCGATTAGCGGTTCTAATTTATATCGCAAAAATACTTTTCTCTTGGATTCAATTGACCAGCAAATTTTTCCAGAATTTATAAATGTTTATGAACAACCGCATTTGCCAGGAGCACTAGGCAGTTCACCTTTTGATGGGGAAGGGGTTCCGACTCGTCCAAATCATATTATTGAAAAGGGACGAGTAAAGCAGTATGTGTTGGGAAGCTATTCTGCGCGTCGTTTAGGATTAAAAACCACTGCAAACAGTGACGGCGTTCATAATTTAACCATTGACCCTACAGCGGGTGATCTTTCTGATTTATTGAAAAAGATGGGAACTGGTTTATTAGTTACTGAATTGATGGGGCAAGGGGTGAATGGCGTTACTGGTGACTATTCACGTGGTGCGAGTGGTTATTGGGTAGAAAATGGCGAAATTCAATTCCCTGTAGATGAAGTAACCATTGCGGGTAACTTGAAGGATATGTTCCAGTCTATTTTGGCGGTGGGTAATGATATTAATCCGAATATTGCAACACGTTGTGGTTCCATATTAATTGGAAAAATGATGCTTGCTGGAAAATAAGGTAAAAAGCTAAAAACAGCTGTCATACGAATGAAGTGAAGCAATCCCGGTTCTGTGCCTCACACTCCTGGGTTGCTTCACTTCGTTCGCAATGACGGAAGGTTTTAGTTGAGAGGTTGTGCCCCGTCACTGCTGCGAGGAACGTAGAGGCAACCCAGGAATGCGAGGCATGAAACTCTGAGATGCTTCGCACTACATTTCTCGCAATATAACTAATGTCTAGAGTCCTATTCTTTAATTTAAATTCATTCCCGTCATTGCGAACGAAGTGAAGCATATATGGACCCTACGGTTTTGCAAGGAAAAGTTCACTATTTTTTAGCAAAATTGGTTGAGATGCAGGCATATATTCGGTCTCTTGTTGAGTGGTATTTCACTCGGACCCTGAAAGTATCTGCGCTCTTTCTC
>JARLJR010000090.1 GCA_031291095.1 Legionella sp.
GGCGACAGGAATCACTGTTAACAGTGCAACCAGTATTACTGCGGTGACGCCAGCTTATGTTAGTGGGGCTCTGGCGGTGAATGTGGTGGTAAATAATGGTGTCTCCAATGCGGTATTAAGTGGCGGCTTCACTTATCAACCCGCAGCACCTACCATTGTTAGTATTAGTCCGAACAGCGGCTCAATGGCTGGAGGTACGGCAGTTACGGTTAGTGGTACGAACTTTACGCCCACGACGACGCTAACGATCGGTGGTATTGCTGCGACGAGTGTTACTGTAGTTAATGCTACGACGTTGACAGCAGTCACTCCGGCGTATGTGAGTGGTTCTTTGATCAGCAACGTCGTGGTGAATAACGGAGTAGGGAGTGCCACTTTAACTGGTGGTTATACTTATGTTGCAATTGCGCCAACCATTACAATGGTCACGCCAACGAGTGGTCCGATGGCTGGTGGTACGACTATTACAATCACAGGAACAAACTTTACACCAACAACGACAGTATCTGTTGGTGGAATCAGTGCGACTTCAGTTGTAGTGTCCAATGCAACTACATTAACAGCAGTAACTCCTGCGTATGTAAGTGGCTCATTAACTAAAGACATTATCATTAATAATGGTAATTCAAATGCAACCTTATCTAGCAGCTTCACTTATATTGCTCCAGCACCAACCTTGGTAAGCATTGCTCCTACATCAGGGCCAACTAGCGGTGGAACTTCAATCACCTTAACTGGAACCGCCTTTACTCCGGGCACTACGGTAACGATTGGTGGTGTTGCGGCTACGAATGTTAATGTGGTGAATGCAACTACTTTAACCGCAACAACCCCTGCTTATGTTAGTGGTTCTTTAGTGCAAACTGTAGCTGTGAATAATGGTGTAGGGGCGGCGAGTTTATTAAATGCGTTTACTTATATTGCTAGTGCACCAACAATTACCTCAATTGTTCCAACTTCAGGTACGTCATCGGGAGGGACTAGTGTTACTATTTCAGGTTCGAATTTTATTCCTGGAACTACCGTAACTATTGGTGGTCAGGCAACAACAAGTACTACCGTGGTGAATGCAACAACGATAACCGCAGTAACACCTGCCTATATAAGTGGCTCCTTGACAGTGAATGTCGTGGTGAACAATACCGTATCTACCGCTACATTAACCAATGGTTATACTTATATTCCAGTTGCCCCAAATATTACTTCATGTAATTACCCTGGGGGTATATTAACTACAGCATGGGTATGTGTGGGAACAAATATGAACGTGTTTCCTAATACATTCCTAAATATTAAAGGTGGATTACTCTGTACTGCAGGAGTGAGTATCACCGGTTTGGTTGCATCTGTTGTGAATGCGTTAAATATTGGTGGTAATTCCTTACTTCCAGGGTTGTATTCTGGCTGTTCTATTCAGCTTTGTAATAACAGTGCTTGTACGGGTTTAAATTCGAATATTGTGGCATTTAGTTAAATTTGTCGCTTGGATTGGAATTTTTGTAAACCTTCATTAATACTTGATATTAATGAAGGTTTTTGATTTAAGGTGATTATTGTGAATGAGCTGGATATTTTAAAGTTATTTTATGATGAGATGAAGCTTCTAGGGGTTACCCGTGATCAAGTGTTTTTAACAATTGAAGACGAAGCAGCAGCGGTGTTAACGCAGAAACTTAATATGCCTGTTTCTGTAGAGGATGCACAAAAATTAACGGATATTTGTATTGCCAATGAATGGTTAGAGCGTACTACCGCAGATCCTCATTATAAGTACTTATCCCTAACTGAGGCGGGCCTACAGATTGTGCTGGCGAATGAGTACAGTTAATTTATTAAAGAATCGCAATCAAAGGTATAAACTTTAAGCAAAAATCGGTAAAATACATCACTTTATTTTTTTAGTTGTTGCCATGCCAAAACGAACTGATATTAAATCCATATTGATACTTGGTGCAGGGCCTATAGTTATTGGGCAAGCCTGCGAATTTGACTATTCTGGCACCCAAGCAGTCCGCGCGCTAAGAGAAGAAGGGTATCGAGTTATTCTGGTTAATTCTAACCCAGCAACGATTATGACGGATCCGGAATTAGCCGATGCAACTTATATTGAGCCGGTATCCTGGAAAGAAGTAGCACGGATTATTGAAATTGAACGTCCTGATGCCTTATTGCCTACGATGGGAGGGCAAACGGCTCTAAACTGTGCTCTGGATCTGGTTCGTGAAGGTATTTTGGCAAAATACTCCGTAGAAATGATAGGTGCTACACGCGACGCAATTGATAAAGCGGAAGATCGTGAAAAGTTCCGGCAATTAATGATTAAAATTGGTTTGGAAATGCCACGTTCAGCCATTGCTCACTCTATGGAAGAAGCTTTTCAGGTACAAGCGCAATTAGGTTATCCCGCGATTATCCGTCCTTCATTTACCATGGGCGGAAGCGGTGGCGGTATTGCTTATAACCGCGAAGAGTTCGAAGAAATTTGTACCCGCGGTCTAGAGCTCTCACCCACCCATGAATTGCTCATTGATGAGTCTGTATTGGGCTGGAAAGAGTATGAAATGGAAGTGGTGCGTGACAAAAATGATAATTGCATTATTGTCTGTACCATTGAAAATCTTGACCCTATGGGGGTGCATACCGGTGACTCCATTACGGTGGCGCCAGCACAAACCTTAACGGATAAAGAATATCAACGCATGCGTGATGCAGCAATTAAAGTTTTGCGCGCAGTTGGTGTGGACACGGGGGGCTCAAACGTACAGTTTGCGATTAATCCTGAAGATGGCCGTATGCTGGTGGTTGAAATGAACCCCAGAGTCTCACGAAGTTCTGCACTTGCTTCTAAAGCGACCGGTTTTCCAATTGCTAAGATTGCGGCAAAATTAGCAATTGGCTATACGCTTGATGAGTTGAAGAATGAAATTACTGGCGGTAAGACTCCAGCCTCATTTGAGCCGAGCATTGATTATGTAGTTACTAAAATACCACGTTTTAACTTTGATAAATTCCCTCAAACCTCAGATACTTTAACGACGCAAATGAAGTCGGTTGGTGAGGTAATGGCGATTGGTGCTAATTTCCAGGAATCCTTGCAAAAAGCAATTCGTGGTTTGGAAACTGGGCGTTGTGGTTTACATCCGTTATTTAAAAATGATGATTTGGCGGAATTAAGAGGGCATTTACGCGAACCCACGCCCGATCGCCTATGGTACATAGCGGATGCATTTCGTCACAATCTGTCGCGTGAAGAAATTCATATGGAGAGTCGAGTTGACCCATGGTTCTTGGCCCAAATTGAAGAATTGGTACAGCTTGAGCGCTCCATCCTAGGCAAGAAGATTAATGAACTTGATAAAACGACGCTGAGACTATTAAAACGCCGAGGCTTTGCTGATGCTTATTTGGCACAATTATTAAGCTGTACTGAAGATGAAGTCCGTGCTTTACGTAAAGAGCTTGGCGTGTTGCCAGTGTATAAACGCATTGACTCTTGTGCGGGTGAATTCCCCAGTGATACCGCATACATGTATTCCTGCTATGAGAGTAGTTGCGAAGCGCGTCCCGAGCAGGATAAGAAAAAGATTATGATTCTTGGCGGTGGTCCTAACCGCATTGGTCAGGGAATTGAATTTGACTATTGTTGTGTGCATGCGGCAATGGCATTAAGAGACGCTGGATGCCAAACCATTATGGTAAATTGTAATCCAGAAACTGTTTCTACTGATTTTGATACGTCTGATCGCTTGTACTTCGAACCAGTAACACTCGAAGATGTGCTTGCCATTGTGGATGTAGAAAAACCCGATGGGGTGATTGTTCATTATGGTGGACAAACGCCATTAAAATTGGCACGTGCTTTAGAGGCGAATGGCGTGACTATTATTGGCACTTCACCTGATGCAATTGATCAGGCAGAAGACCGGGACCGCTTCCAAAAATTGGTTACTGAATTACGTTTACATCAGCCAGAGAATGGCACGGTGCGTAGTGAGGCAGAAGCCATCGATTTGGCGAATAAAATTGGTTATCCCTTGGTAGTCAGACCCTCCTACGTTTTAGGTGGAAGGGCTATGGAAATAGTCTATCAAGAAGAAGATTTACGGCATTATTTATCCCATGCGGTTGCGGTATCGAATGATTCACCGGTATTGCTGGATAGATTCTTGAATGATGCTATTGAAGTGGATATTGATGCAGTCTGTGATGGCAAGGATGTATTGATTGGTGCGGTCATGGAGCATATTGAACAAGCAGGAATCCATTCCGGTGATTCAGCTTGTACATTGCCACCCTTTAGTTTGAGTGTGGTGGTGCAACAAGATCTGATGGAGCAAATGCGCCAAATGGCGTTGAAATTAGGTGTGGTTGGTTTAATCAATGCGCAATTTGCAATTCAAGCTGATGATATTTACGTGTTGGAAGTGAATCCGCGTGCATCACGAACGGTTCCTTTTGTATCCAAAGCGACAGGCTTGCCTTTAGCGAAGATTGCGGCACGTTGTAAGTTAGGTATAAGTTTAAAAGAGCAGGGATTAAGCCAAAATCATCATATGCCGGCATTTTACTCCATTAAGCTGCCGGTTTTCCCCTTTATCAAGTTTGCCGGAGTCGATTCGATTCTTGGTCCTGAGATGAAGTCGACAGGGGAGGTAATGGGGATTGCGAGACGTTTTGGACAAGCATTTGCCAAAGCACAATTAGGTGCAGGATGTAATATTGCTAAACGGCGCCGTGCTTTTGTTTCAGTGCGTGACGCGGATAAGACCAGGGTGGGAGAGATTGCAAAACGCTTAATTGAATTAGGTTTTGAAATCATTGCTACTCGGGGTACGGCTTTAGTGTTACAAGCGGCAGGAGTTGATTGTCGCAGAGTATTTAAAGTTGCTGAAGGACGTCCCCATGTATTGGATTTCATTAAAAATAATGAGATCGATTTCATTGTAAATACTACTGAAGGCAAGCGAGCTATTGCAGATTCTTTTGCAATAAGACGCAATGCCTTACAGCATAAGGTGAGTTATACGACGACTCTTTCTGGTGCTGAGGCGGCATGTCTTGCAATGAAATATGAAGACCGAGAGACTGTAACTCGTTTACAGGATTTACATTAACTATAGGTATCATTTATTGGGGGGCTGTGGGTCCATCACTGCCATTAAATTAAAGAAAAACGTCATCCCGAGCGTAGTGAGGGATCTCCCGCATTTGGCTCGGTGCCTGTATCGGAGATCCCTCACTACGTTCGGGATGACGTAACTTAATGGCAGCGTGTGGTTCCATTGCTCTTAAAAATCTCTACTCTGGTTTAGGGGAGAAAACCAGAGTAGAGATGCAATAAGATATCTTTACCAGGGAATTACATTTAGAGGTTTATATGAATAAACATCCCATGACAATACAAGGTGCAGAAGCACTGAAAGAAGAATTACAACGTTTAAAATTTGTCGATAGACCACGTATTGTAGAATCAATTGCTACAGCACGTGCGCATGGCGATTTAAAAGAAAATGCCGAGTATCATGCAGCGCGTGAACAACAAAGCTTTAATGAGGGCCGTATTCAAGAATTGGAAGCAAAATTATCTAATGCGCAAATTATTGATATCAGTAAATTAGCGAATAACGGTAAGGTGGTATTTGGCTCAACGGTGACGGTTTGCCATGTAGCAACAGATGCGCACACTACGTACCAGATCGTTGGCGAAGATGAGGCAGATATCAAACTGCATAAAATTTCATACAGTTCACCAATTGGCCGCGCGCTTATTGGGAAAGAGTTAGATGATGTCGTAACGGTCAATACACCTGGTGGTATGGTTGATTACGAAATCATTGAAGTACAGTATGTTTAAGCCATGCTGCCTATTCTTTTGTAGCGTATAAATATTTATATCACCATATAATTATATTCCTGCGGTTGGGTTTTATAACCCAACGCCATTCAGGCTTTACTTTGGTATTTTTTTACTTAGGATTGCTCTGAGCTTATAAATTAGGAGGAAGATAATGACCGAACGATGTTATGTGGCTTTAGGAGCTATTTTTGCTAGAGAGTTTAGGGAAATAGATCTTCAAACGATTAGTGAAAAAGAATTAACAACACTAATATTTTCGGAAGCTAAGGATTACAATATATATAAGCCACAGAATGAGAAAAAAGCAGATAATGAGCTTAAAAGAACGGATACTGACTTTTCGGATCGTGATGCAAATATTAATGTGCAGCAAAGAAACATTTTTAGAAAAACAAAAAAGTTTCTCTGAGGGGCTCAAGAATCATTACCCATAGACAGCAAAATAGACGTAAAGAGACAGTTTTTAATTAAGGCTAATGGGGAAACCTACTTCGTATCAAGATAGTGCAAATTATCAACAATGAGTTAGTAACGTAGCTCAAAATGCCCATGCCGTTGTGATAAGCAAGCACTTTGGCGTTCATAAAAAATATAACCTTAGCATGTTTGCTGATACGTTGACCGATATTTCCTTTGCATTTGGAGGAAGTTCTCAAGATAACTCGGTTGAGCAAAATGAACCCCACGGTAATTGTGCAGTGATGTAGCTTGTATTAGCACAGCGTAATACGTGTATTTGGAGCAAAACACCCGTATTACGACCTCGTCTAATACGGGCTATGTAATTATTAAGCTTGAATATCGTTTTGCTGAATACCACCAACAACCCAGGCGCTATTGCCATCAAATTGGCGGAAATGCCAGATTTCATCCAATTGCGTAATTGGTTCATCATTTTCTTTAATTGAACCAGTAAAGTGCACGCTGGCCATATAGGAATTAGTTTGTCTGGAGATATCCAATAACTCCGCCTCTAAAGCAATTACTTCCGTTTTATTGGGCTCATTGCCACGCTCATCCAATTGCATTTTAATTTCAGCAAATACTTCAGGAGCGGTAAACTCTCTTAAATCTTGAGTATTCTTTTCATCATAAGCTGCTTGCAGGCGATTAAATGTTACTTTAGCTTCGCGTAAAAAGCTTGCTGGTGAAAAGCCGGCTGGAACGTCTGCCGCACTGCTACTGCTGGGAGTAGGGTTGTTAAACGCTTGATTAAAATTGTTAAACGGGCTTTGTTGCTGATTAAATGCACGATTTTGCTGTCCAGTTTGCATTCCCGGCTGCATGCGTCTGCGGAAAAAGTTAACGGCAAAAAATATGACTGCACCAACGATTAACCAAGTCAGTATGCCGGTGCCGAATCCATGCCCCATAAACAGGCTTGTTAACAGGCCGCCAATTAATAAACCACCTAAGAGCCCACCCCATTTACTGGTATTGTTAGTACGTTGTCCAAAAGGGGTTGCTTTTTGAGCTTTATTAGGGGAGTACATACTGCTTTGTGAGCGTTGCACGCCAAAACTTCTGCCACCGCCAAAACGCTTGGCTGCAGCTTCATTAACTAACAGACCAAAGCTTAATAGGGTGATAAGTAAACATGAAATGAGAGTACGCATAGTATCTGACCTTTCTTTAAATAGGGAGTATAAGTATACATGAACTAAGGCTATTTCTCTCCTGGGTGGTCAAAAAATAAACTATAATTAATAAAGTAGTTATTGAACTTTATCTTTGAAGGTCAATATAGATACAAAATTCTTGAAAATATTTTATTTTTAGCCCTTATCTTCGATTGCTAAAGCAAAATGTAGGCAGAAGAGCAAGAGCATATTATGCAATTTAGGCATATGAATCAACTGCCATAATGACATTGTTCATGTACCTCCAAAAAGGATAAGGGAGGATAATCATGCGTGAAAAAAGAAATACTGACTTGATGATTGATCTCGGTCTTTTTCGCCAAAAAGGAGGCTCTGTACCTAAGCGTAAGCATAAAATAATTATCCTGGATAAAGCGCAAATGCATCGTGAGGGAGAGGTTTTTGATTTAATTGAAAAACATGAGGATGGGGCACTTGGCAGTGTAGTAAAAGAAAAGATTTGTCTGGGATTTTATGGATTAGTTGCGAAAGTCCCCTACAGTTTAATTGCTGTGCGCGATCAAGATTACATGAAGCAATTACTTTTTGATTATTTTCTGACGGAAGAGGTTAAACAAGCTAAAAAAGATGTCATAAGTCTTGGGAGAAAGTGGACCAATGCCTTGGAGCTAAAGTTAATTAATAGCAAGGAGCGCGACATACAGGAAGTGGTTACGATGATGTTAGACAAAGCAACTTATGGGCATCTCAATAAGCCCTTGTATGCTACCTTCATGGGACAATATGTAAAGGGATATACGGATTTAGGCGCTGATGTAGTTGATTATATTGTGGAGCATGGTATCCCCCCTGAACAAATTACCGCAAAAGATGGCGTTCGCTATGAATTGGATCAGTTAATGTCCATTGCGGCCATGGCAAAAGTTATGGGCGATCCTGATTGGTTAGGTGGAAGTGGTGGCAATACCGGCTATGTAATTGACGATGGGAGAGCTAAAGCAGTACTTGTTGATGCGGGACAGGCTTTAACCAGCGATGACATGCATATTGATTCTCATTCAAAAGATATTCAAATAGGTAAAAATTTGGAGAATGGCATTGCTTTTGATAATTTAACAACAAAACAACGAGATGAATATATTGGTACTTTATATCGTTTTACTGGTTTAGCTGATGAGGCGCTGTATGACTTGGTTTCCGCTTTGGTTCGACGCGGTGGGGTTTACAATACGAGCCGGGATGATAAAGATAATCCCATAACGTTGTTTCAGGATTCCCAAGTTGAAGACATGGTTGCCAGGATTATGAATAATATTATCCAATTAAGGGATACTTATGCGGTAGAGTTACAGAATTACCATGAAATGGCAATCCAACAAGGTTTGCTTAACCCCTTACATGCAGTGTCACCGGAACATTTTATACTGCAGCCTGAAGAGGTATTTGCACCAACTTCCATGGGAATTGCTATGGATGAATTTCTATCTTATCAGCCTAAAAAAAATATGGCTTATTCTACCCAAGATAAATTAGAGGCCCTACAGGATTTGGTCAATCGCATTGAAGATGAAATCGAACATTGCCAAAAAGAAAAAGTAACAAATCCTAAGATGACACGCTATGAGCATAAAATTATGGTGTTAAATGCCACGAAGAATTATCTGTGTGACAATATAGATATTGGTATTTTAAATGCTTATAAGCAGCAATACCCTAAATGGAGTAAGGCTTTGGGTAAATCAAATACGGAGGCTCTTGTTGAGGAGGCAGTCGACTTGAAAAGAAAGGGAGTGTCATTAGGGATAACTTACGATAGTTAGTGAATATTAAATAATGTAGCCTTGCATCAAGGGCTACATCTAAGTAGGTCTCGCAAAAGAATTACATTAGGTCTTTATTTTTTCATGTAAGAAAAAAATAATACACTTTTGGGGTTTTATAAAGATTCCTAATGTTCTCTTAATGTTTCATTGTTATAATCCACGAAAATTTAGTCCAATATCATCCTTGTTGTGGAGAGTAATTATGCCTGGTTTTTTTAAACGTCCTGATCCTGATAAGAATTTTTTCTATAACTATTTAGATCATCTTCATGCTTTAAATAAGCAGTCCGAAGCTCTTTATGCAAAATTTAAGCAGTTGAATACAACAGATGAACAGCTGGCTTTTCTTGAGAACGTATTTTATGAGCGCAATCTTATATTGCAACCTCTACGCGATGCTCACGATTATATGGATGAGGTTATGGGAGCTACAGTTTTTCCTGCAGTGGGAATGCTGACCGCAATTGGTTCTCTTATTTTTGCTGCATGGGAAGGTGCTCAAGCTTTAGCTATCCATTTGGGATTTGCTAGTAACGACAGAATAAAGCATGCAGATAAGGCGTTTGAGTTTTTCATAGCAGCAGCTATAACATTCACACTTTCTGCTGTGTCTTTTATAAAGTCGTTAATTAGCTTGGTAAGCCGTCCTATCGCTACTGTAGAACAGGGATTCGCCAAACAAGATACAAATCGTTTTTATAATGAAGATAAAGAGCCCGCAGTGGAAGCTGTTAAAGACGGTGTTAAAGGGGTTGTTGATTCTGCGGCAAATGTTTTAAATAGATTTACTGCTGGTCTTTAACTATACAGGCTGGGCTGTAAAGCCCAGCATTCTACTCTTCAAATATCCTCAATATGTTTATGATATGTTTATTTTTTAACAAATTACCATTAAACAATAGCCTCATTTAACAGAAAGCCATTTAAAATCCCCGGCGTAAACGGGTTTACTTGATTATTTGTTTTTAATAAATAACGCCCTGAATTACTATTCACTTCAAAAAGAATTTGCAAACTGGAGCTGTCTTGCTCATCAATTAACACGTTTACTTTTTCCAGAAGTTTAAATAATGCCCAATTACCTTGTTCTGCCAATTCATAGTGATTGCCATCAATAGAATCTAATGCGAGTTTGACATTGGGTTGAGGCCAAACAAAACGGATATGCGATTCACTGCTTTGATTGTCGGAGATTTGGGTATTTCCAACTTCAAGAACTAGACTTGCTATTACCGGATCCAGATTTATTTTTTGCAGGCTAAAGTCAATACGACTCTCATTCCCGCCATTTGGGAAAAACATATTCGTAATAATATTAGCGCGCATGAGCGCATCCAGCGTTTCCGTAGCGATGGGCAGGACAGAGTCATTAACAGCCTTAGGTTTCCACTCCGCAGTAGACGTGTCTAGGAACGGTTTAACAAATTGTTCCGTAAAGGAGTTTAATGAACCATTGGTCGCGAAAAAGTGGTTAAAATCAGCGATGGCGATTTCTTCAGATTGATTTGCATCTAAAGGATAGCGTCGGGCAATTCGATTTTGGAATTCCTGATAAATCGTTTGCTGCCATTGTTGATTAATGTATTGACGGCTGTCTTTGAGCAAGAGCCCCCAAGTTTCACCCGCTAATTGCTTCGCCCAATTACTTAAGGGTTCGGGTAATTGCCGTCCTTGATTAAACAGTAAGCTGACTGGATCAGAGGCCGTATCACTCATAAAACGGGATTTAGTAATATTAAATGCCGTTTTTCCACCGTCATTAATCATCGAAAGCGTTGAAATGAAACGATCCAGCTCTTCTATTTTAATGCTTAATTCTTTAGTGCCTGAGAGGCTCATTAAATTTAAATCGGTAAACTGACTGGCAATGGCCTGGTTAAACAAGGATGATTCGTTGCTTAAATCTGCCTTGGTTTCTTGTTGCAATAAGCCAACTAAAGTTGTGACTGTATGGGACTGTTCCAAGCGCTTAGCCACCTGACGACCTTCCTGATAATTCTGATAATGCGCTGGTTGTGAGCGGCGCATAAAGGTTTGCCACCAGGTTACATAATCGTAGCAATAAGCCTGAGTGAGCATATTCGGCAGATCCGATATGTCCTGACGCGCAAGTACCCAGTTTTCTTTTTGCAGGTTTTGGCTAATTTCGGGAATTTTCTTTATTATCTCGTTAAAACCAGTCCGGGTGTAATAAACAGGCAACTCATCGGTAGCTAAAATAAATCCCTCAGCAGTAATTTTTTGTCGGGTGCTGGGGAAGAGTTCTTTGGCAATGGAGTAATAAAGATAGCTGCTCGGCAAGGCATTTAAATAATTACGTGCATCACTGACCACTTGCGATTTCATTAACATTTCTTTAGGCGGTTTGCTTAACGATTGTTTGAGTAATGCCACTTGCTTTTTCAATTCCGCGGCAGGCAAATTACGCCATTGGGCACTAAACCAATCGTGAACCTGTGCTGCAGAAAAATGTTCGGGTTGGCCTAACATCAGATACACTTTAAGGGCATTATAACGAGCAATAGGGGTATTGCCCGGGCTGTTAATTACTGTTTCCAATTCCGCAGTGATTGCGGGTAAAAACTCACCTTGTAAGCGATGCTGAGTATTCTTGCGTAAATTCGATTTTAATTGATGCACCGTGGGCAAAGATAATGAATTACTGGAAACATGGGCTAATTTTTTAGCTGCATTTGACAGATGATACAGAGCTTGCTTGCCCTTATCTTTTTGGCTAATTAACGCATCATAAGCAAGCAACTCTTTACTTGCCGCATCTAATAAATGCACGGCTTTATAATGATGGTAGCTTAAAATACATAATGTAATTCCCGCAATAGCGGCAGTAAGTGCAACCAATGGTTTTTGTGAAAAGGTTCGTGTTTGTGGAGCTTGGCTGCATTGTTCCTGTATGGAGGTTAAAGCCCCTTCAACAAAATAGGCTCTAAAATTAGTCGCTTGCGGGAAGGTATCTTGCACCACCAATGCATATTCATGCTGGATTTTCTTATTTAAGCGGTCAATACTGACCCCACTTTGTTCTGCACTGGTAAAATAAATCGAGTGCAGTTGAAATAATTTGGGTGAAATTCCTTGAAGCAGGGAATGAATAGGGGGGCGTAAGCCTGCTATTTGAATAGGGAATTCACGAATTAAGCTTCGTCTCATTGTTGAACGAGCAGGATGCATTTTGGGGATTACTTGTTGTCCCAACGTTTCAAGCAGCTGATTGAATTGTGAGGTAAAGGTTTCTATTTTTTTGTGTAATTCGTTCACGCAATCTAATGAAAAACCTAACGGTTTTAGTAACTCAGAGGCATGATTTGATTGATAAAACTCAGTAAAACCGGCCAAGGTATCCATTTTGGTGAAAATCAATGCTAATTCCACGGGATAGCCTAGGTTAACTCCCCAGCGCTCTAATAATTGTAAATGAGCTTTTCTTTTCTCACCAAATTGGTTACGGTCACTAATGAGTAAATCTTCGACATCAATACACAGCACTACCCCGGTAATTTTAAGGTAGCTACTGCAACGATTGAGTTGTTTTAATGTATTTTGCAGTAAGGTTTTACTGTTGGTAAACCAGCCTTCACCAAGTTCGACAATAATGCCGCGTAGATTAAAATAAACTTTGGCATGTTCTTCACTGAAGACCGGCATTTCTTCCATATTGCTTTGCTTTAATAAAGAGGATTTACCTTGTGCATGTTTCCCGGTGATCACGATAAACGACAATTGGTTGCTTTGGGGCTTTAATCGCGAGAGGGTTTTTTTTATTGCATCACATAATGCATGTAAAGAGTTGTCCATTATTTATCCAGCACTGCAAGTTGGCTATGACCAAACAAAACGGCTTTTGCTTTATTTTCTAATAAAATGTGACTGGTAAAAAAAGCAAGAGAAACTATAGCTGCAGCAATGGCTACAGTTAAGATAGCGGTTTTATAATTCTTTTTCACGATTTTAGGCATGGGGTTTTCATTAAATAAGCGTTGCGGTTTGTGAAAACGATGCTGTTGGGTGATTTGATATAGATCTTCAATATAATTATCCAAAACTTGTCGTCCATCCGCTTTAAGATGGTAGCGTCCTTCAAACCCAAGTATTAGTAAGTAATACACCAGCTCAATCAGATCAAGATATTGATTAGGTCGCTCTTTAACATAATCGACGATCTCGAAGAAACGGTCTTGAGGTTGGGCATTATCGTTGGTTAGTGGGGTAAATGCTTTGAATTCAGCGGTGATATTATAGACACGCATGTAACTTTTACCGAGCATTTCATCGATTGTTGCTGAAACCAGGTAATGTGCGATACCTATTAATGCTTCCGGGTATTTCGAAGCATGGAGCTTACTGTGGAAAGCCAATAGCTCATGCTCAATATTCTCCCTGATATGGTCAACCGGGGGGAGGGCAGCACTTAAACATAGGCGCTCTAACAGGGATAATAAAGGCCCGGTTGCTGCAACCAACGTATTGGTAGAAAAGGGAGCAATAAATAATTTAGAGCGATAATAGCCTTGCGGGACAGGCAATGGACCCGAATTCGTGATGGGATTACTGACAAGTGAGGTGGAATAAAGCTCAGCTGTCATCGTGTAGCTCCTAAACGGTTTTTTGCTCTGTCATCCATTCTGATGTGCAAAAACTCTAAATTCAAAAGAAGATGATAATACGTTATGTAATGCTCTGAGTTCAAGTACAGTTGGAGGGGAATTTAATTGCTGCTGGTTTTTTGTAGCCTGAGGGATAAGTAATTACATCTGCCCCCGCTTCGCGCGCACAATAAAATACCTTGTTGGGCCCTACATGTTATTAGAAAATTTTTTTAACATAATCCCCACATTAAGCTGCGCTAATACGGGCTACGATGTGGAATTTCCAAACATCTCTAACTTGCATCAACCCCTTATAATAAGGTACCATTCGCGTTTGCCGTATATAGAACTATTTTAGTACTATATTTAAAGTAAGAAGAACAATAATTATGCGTCGGCTTTGTCTTTAATTAAGACTTATTTAGTACTAGATTATTTGGCTTTGGAGTGTTATGCTGCGCATCAGCAAATTGGCCGATTATGGAACAGTTGTGATGGTGTACCTTGCCAGGCACCCACAGGATTTATGTAATGCCCGTGATATCGCCTTACATACTCATTTGACTGTCCCGACGGTAAGTAAAATTTTAAAACGTTTAACCAGTGCAGGCTTGCTCACCTCCGTGCGAGGAGTAACCGGAGGATATCGGTTACGTAGGCCTGCTACTGAAATTTCCGTATCGCAAATTATTTTTGCTCTGGAAGAGCATCGTGGTTTCACCGAATGCAGTTTGCAACCTAATGACTGTTCGTTACAAGGAGTTTGTACTATTCAGGGCAATTGGCGACTTATTAGCCAAGCGATAGAGACCGCGTTGGATAGTGTGAGTTTGGATACCTTGGCAAAACCAACTCTACAGGTACGTGATATAGAGCGTATCCGACAATTAGCAAGTGGAGTCAATCGTGGCTAAAAGCAGTGAGCAACTTAATTCTCTGCTCGATAGAGAATATCAACATGGTTTTATAACAGACATTGAAGTAGAAACTTTTGAACCTGGGCTGGATGAAGACATGATTCGACGTTTATCAGCCATTAAAGGGGAGCCTGAGTTTTTACTGGAATGGCGTTTACAAGCATTCAGGCATTGGCTAACTTTGCCGCACCCTGAATGGTCTAGCGTGCATTATCCTCCAATAGATTATCAGGCTATTTCTTATTACTCTGCGCCTAAAAGCAAAAAAGATGCGCCTAAGAGTTTGGATGAGGTTGATCCTGAATTATTAAGAACCTATGAAAAATTAGGAATTCCTTTAAAAGAACAAGAGCTATTGGCTGGTGTTGCGGTTGATGCCGTATTTGATAGTGTTTCTGTAGCGACGACTTTTAAAGCCAAATTGGCTGAGAAAGGGGTAATCTTTTGTCCATTTTCAGAGGCAGTACACACGCATCCTGAGTTACTTATGAAGTATTTAGGCTCTGTGGTGTCTTATCGTGATAACTTCTATGCCGCGTTGAATTCAGCTGTATTTAGTGATGGCTCATTTGTTTACATTCCTAAAGGCGTACGTTGCCCTATGGAGCTGTCTACTTATTTTCGTATCAATGCTGCATCTACGGGGCAGTTTGAGCGTACTTTGATTATTGCTGATGACGACAGCTACGTCTCTTACCTTGAAGGGTGTACCGCCCCTATGCGTGATGAAAATCAATTGCATGCAGCCGTAGTTGAATTAGTGGCCTTAGATGGTGCACAAATTAAATATTCTACCGTACAAAACTGGTATCCAGGCGATAAAGAAGGTAAAGGCGGTATTTATAATTTTGTAACCAAACGTGGTGCTTGCCGTGGTAAGCGCTCTAAGATTTCCTGGACTCAGATTGAAACCGGTTCCGCTATTACCTGGAAATATCCTAGCGTTATCCTTCAAGGTGATGACTCTGTAGGGGAGTTTTATTCGGTTGCCTTAACCAATAATTACCAGCAGGCCGATACGGGTACGAAGATGATCCATATTGGTAAAAACACCCGCTCTACTATTATTTCTAAAGGAATCAGTGCTGGCCGTGCTCATAATGCTTATCGTGGCTTAGTACGCATTGCACCAACCGCAACGAATGCACGTAATTACACTCAATGTGACTCTATGTTGATGGGCTCTGAGTGCTCGGCACATACGTTCCCATACATTGAAGTGAAAAATCCTACCGCACAAGTAGAACATGAAGCAACGACTTCCAAAATCAGTGAAGAACAATTGTTTTATTGCCAACAACGTGGCATCGACACTGAAGATGCAGTTTCTATGATTGTGAACGGTTTTTGTAAGCAAGTATTGAAAGAATTACCCATGGAATTTGCTGTGGAAGCCACTAAATTGCTGGGTTTAAGTTTAGAAGGGGCAGTAGGCTAATATGTTAAAAATTAATGAATTAAATGTTGAAGTGAACGAGCAATCGATTTTAAAAGGCATTAACCTTAATGTTAATCCAGGCGAAGTTCACGCCATCATGGGCCCTAATGGTTCAGGAAAAAGCACCTTATCTAAAGTCTTGGCTGGTCATCCTTCGTATCAGGTAACCTGTGGCGAGATGATGTATTTAGGTAATGATTTAGCACCTTTGTCGCCGGAGGAACGTGCACGCGCGGGAATTTTTCTATCGTTTCAATATCCGATAGAAATTCCCGGGGTAACCAACATTAATTTTCTTAAGGCCTCTGTTAATGCGGTGCGTAAAGGCCAGGGTAAAAATCCGTTAGATGCTATTGAGTTTTTAAGCTTCATTCGTGAAAAATGTGAATTATTAGATATGGATGAAAGCTTTTTATATCGCAGCATCAATGAGGGGTTTTCTGGTGGTGAGAAAAAGCGCAATGAAATCCTGCAAATGGCGGCATTAGAACCCAAGTTAGCAATCCTTGATGAAACTGATTCGGGCTTGGATATTGATGCCTTAAGAATTATTTCTCATGGCGTAAACGCCATGCGTTCGCCAGAGCGTTCAATTGTCTTAGTGACGCACTATCAACGCCTATTAGATTATATTGAACCTGATTTTATTCACGTGTTGGTGAATGGACGAATTATTATGTCAGGTGATAAAACCCTAGCGCTCGAATTAGAGAAAAAAGGGTACAGCTGGCTTGAGGAAACGGTGTAGTGATGAACGAGATTCTGGATTTTTATCAGCAACAGGCCGCAGCCAGTCTGTCAACGACGCCCTGGCTTGCACAGTTGCAAACAAAAGCGTTAACGAATCTAAACCGCCAAGGTTTCCCTACTCGTCATAATGAAGAGTGGAAGTACACGAATGTTGATGCCTTATTAAAACAGTCTTTTACGCAGTACAATCGTGATGCAGTTGCGGTTAGTCCGCAGGTTTCCGATTTGCCTATTGCGCAGCACGCGCTCATTCACAATGGATTAATTTCTGGAATAGAGCAACTCGCTAAATTAATGCCTGCGGGTGTTTTAGTATTGCCTTTAGCGAATGCATTAACCAGCCATGCTGAATTAGTACAAGCGCATTTGGGCCATAGTTTAAACGAAGAACATGGGTTCCATTTCTTAAATACCGCCATGATTCATTGTGGGGTATTTATTTATATTCCCAAAGGCGTCCGTGTGGATGAGCCGATTGCATTAACCCATGTCCAAGACCAAGCCAACCAGGCAGTGCACTTGCGACATTTGATTATTGCCGAGGCGGACAGCCAAGCATCGATTATTGAAGACTATCAAGGTGCGGATGGTACAAGTTATTTAACTAATGTGGTTACAGAAGTTTTTCTAGGTGCCAATGCCAAACTCACTCATTGTAAAGTCCAACGCGAAAGTAAAATGGCTTATCACTTAGGCCATGTTTCGGTGAAACAAGGAATGGGTAGTGACTTTGCGAACCATTCATTAAGTTTAGGTGGTAAGTGTGTACGCTCTGATTTAAGCCTGTATTTGCAAGAAGAAAAAGCGCACTGTTTAATGAATGGGATTTATGCGCCTGCAGAAGGGCAGCATGTGGATCATCACACAACAGTATATCATTTGGTACCGAACTGTACGAGTGAGCAAGACTACAAAGGTATTTTAACTGGCCGCGCACGTGCTGTATTTAATGGCAAGGTGATTGTGGCGAAAGATGCACAACATACGAATGCCAAACAGCAAAATAAAAACTTATTACTAACGGCTAATGCGGAGATCGATACCAAGCCGCAATTAGAGATATTTGCCGATGATGTACAGTGTTCACATGGTGCAACAGTTGGGCAATTGGATGAAGAAGCACTGTTTTATTTAGCAACGCGTGGAATAGATCGTGTGGAAGCATCTCATTATTTAATACATGCTTTTGCCCAGGATAATTTGCGGCTCATTCCGCAAGCTAAGTTGGCGGAAGTTATGGGTCATTTATTAATACAACAACTGGGGTAAGCACATGGACACGATTGACTCATTAGTTGACACCTTAAATATCAATGCGATCCGCGATGACTTTCCGATTTTGCATCAGAAGGTCAATGGTTATGATTTAGTTTATTTTGATAATGCTGCGACTACGCAAAAACCGAAAGCGGTTATTGATGCAATTAAACATTATTATGAATTGGATAATTCGAACGTGCATCGTGGCGTACATACCTTAAGCGTTCGTGCAACCGATCTCTATGAAGTCGCGCGTTCTCGGGTAAAGCATTTTATTAATGCTCGCTCTGCACGCGAATGTATTTTTGTTCGTGGCACTACAGAGGCGATTAATTTAGTTGCTCAAAGCTATGTTGCTCCACGTTTGCTCCCAGGCGATGAAGTATTAATTACTCATATGGAACATCACTCTAATATTGTTCCTTGGCAAATGATTTGTAAAAAGGCTGGCGCCAAGTTACAAGTAGCGCCGATTACTCAAGAGGGTGAAATTATCCTCGAAGAGTTCGCCAAAAAACTAAACGAGAAAACGCGCTTTGTTTCATTGAATTATGTTTCCAATGCCTTGGGTACTATTAATCCAGTTAAAAAAATGATTGAAATGGCTCATGAATACGGTGTGCCGGTTTTATTGGATGGCGCACAAGCAACAGCACATCTACCGGTGGATGTACAAGCATTAGGCTGTGATTTCTACGCATTTTCTGGGCATAAAATGTATGGCCCAACCGGAATCGGAGTATTATGGGGTAAAGAGTCACTTTTAGAAGAAATGCCTCCTTACCAAGGTGGCGGCGAAATGATTAATTACGTCACTTTTGATTCTACAGAATACGCACCTTTACCACAAAAATTTGAAGCAGGCACTCCAAATATTGCTGGGGCAATTGGCTTGGGAGCTGCTATAGACTATTTATGGTCCTTGGATTTAGAAACCATTGCAGCCTATGAAAAAGAGTTGCTTGATTATGCTACAGCAGGAGTTCTATCGCTGGGCGGCTTTAGAATTATTGGCACGGCAAAGCAGAAAGTGCCCGTGGTTTCTTTTGTCCATGAAAGCATTCATGCGCATGACATCGGTACCATTATGGACAGTAGGGGCGTTGCTTTACGTAGCGGCCATCATTGTGCCATGCCCTTGATGGATTTCTACGGAGTTGCCGCAACATCACGTATTTCGCTTTCGTTTTATAATACCAAAGAAGAAATTGACCGCTGTATTGATGCATTAAATCAAGTTAAAGAGGTATTTGCATGAGTGCTGATTTGCGTGAGTTGTATCAGGAAATCATTATTGATCATAATCGCAACCCACGACACCATTATGCGATGGATGATGCCACCACTCAAGCCAATGGGTTTAATCCCTTATGTGGCGACAAATTAACTGTCTATGTCAAATTGGATCAGAATAAGATTTCTGAACTGAGTTTTTTAGGATGTGGTTGTGCAATTTCACAAGCGTCTGCTTCGTTGATGACTGATTCCATCAAAGGAAAGACGGTGGATGAGGCTCATGAGCTTTTTCATCGTTTTCACCATATGTTGACGCAAAATGAAGATGGACAATTACGGATAATGGATAAACTCACGGTATTGGCTGGAGTTAAAGCGTACCCCGCGCGCGTAAAATGCGCTACTTTAGCTTGGCATACCTTGGAAGCGGCATTGAATAAAGAGAGCACTGTCGTGAAAACTGAATAAGAGCAGGTACCTGTATGTTTGGCTTAAAGAAAAAACAAGATCCTGAAGTGATGAAAGAGGCGGTAATTACTGCACTCAAAGGCGTTTTTGACCCTGAAATTCCAGTCAATATTTATGACTTAGGACTTATCTATGATGTGTCTATTGATGAAGAAGCGCATGTCGCTGTGCAAATGACGCTAACCACACCGGGCTGCCCGGTTGCCCAAACCTTTCCAGGAACGGTGGAGCAAGCGGTAAATCAAGTTGAAGGGGTGCGTGATTGCACGGTTGAGTTGGTATGGGAACCACCCTGGACACAAGAGCGAATGACGGAAGCGGCACGACTTGAGTTAGGGATTTTTTATTAAAATGTGGCAACCTTCTGCTTCCATAGAATCATTGCGACAACGCGCGCAGTTTTTAGCGAATATACGTGATTTTTTTAATAGCCGTGGCTATTTGGAAGTAGAAACACCCGTAATGGCGCGCTATGGTACAACGGATGTTTATTTAAGCAATATCAAAGCCTTATTTCGTGGGGAAACCTACAACTTGCAAACCTCCCCTGAATACCACATGAAACGCTTGCTTGCTGCAGGCAGTGGTCCTATTTTTCAACTGGCTCGAGTGTTCCGTGATGATGAATTAGGGCGTTGGCATAATCCAGAATTTACCCTGTTGGAATGGTATCAGTTGGGCATAGACCATCATGCTTTGATGCAAGAAATGGATTTATTTTTACAAACAGTAATGCATGCGCCGCCAATGCTTAAAAAGACATATCAACAAGCTTTTGAGGAGGCTTGTGCCCTCAATCCATTAATCGCATCGATAGAACAATTGCGCCAGGTTTTAGCACGTTATGATTTAGATAATGTACTCCCACCTGAAGAACAGGATCGGGACCAGTATTTATTTCTACTCATGAGTCATGTGGTAGAACCGTTTTTAGGCAAAGAAAATGCCCCCGTTGCGGTTTACAATTTCCCTGCATCTCAAGCTGCTTTAGCACAAATTAATGATGGAGTGGCTGAACGCTTTGAAGTGTATTATCAGGGCGTTGAATTGGCGAATGGCTTTCATGAATTGACCGATGCCGCTGCCCAGGCAAAACGTTTTGCTTTGGATGTACACACCCGCCAAGAGAAGGGATTTCCGGATGCTCAGGCAGATCAGTACCTTATACAGGCTTTGGAGCATGGGTTACCGCCGTGTAGTGGGGTGGCTTTAGGAGTTGATCGTTTACTGGCGTTGGCATTAAACAAACCGGAGCTGGCGCAGATTATTTCTTTTGATTGCGCTCGGGCTTAAGTATTAGACTTGTAGGTTGGGCCCACGGCCCAACAAGGGCATCGAGCCACACCATAATTCAATGTTGGGCCATGGGCCCAACCTACACTTTTACGTCACCCAGTTAAACTTCCCCAGCGCCGTCCCCCATCATAATCAACATTCATATCCATATTAATATCAAAATGAGACAGTGTCTCCTCATCTCCCACATTATATCGCAACCAATAATTTTCTGGTTCAGAGCCGTCCTCACAGAGATCAAATTCAAATTCTTTCTCATAAGGTGGAGTATTAGAGGATAATTTGGGCCCAAGCAGCTGCAAGCTTGGATGCACTGTACCATTTTTAGCATTTAAATTTTGCATATAATTTTCTTTCTGAACGGCATCAAGAGAAGCAAATTCACTAATTTTGGCGTTAATACGCTGAACAAGGATGCGTTTATACTCCGCATAATCTTCAGGTAATGCCACATAATCTTCAGGGGAGTCCAGATAATATTTAACCATAGAGACTCGCTCCTCTATATACTCTGGAAGCGGTGTAGGTGGTGGTGTCGGAAATAGGAAGTTGCCCAAATGACGCAGTAAAAAGTTCCAAAGGCCGGGTTCAGGAGGAAGAAGCCTCTGCAGGGCAGAGCTTATTAGGCCATATTCTTCAATAGTATTAATAGCAATATTATCGAGTTCCTCGTTAATTAACTCGGTGTAGTCTGCTATTAATTTATTGTCAAATGACATGATTTATGTCCTTGAAAGTAATATTTTATTCTTAGTGTATTAGATAAAAACAAGAAATACCAGCGGAAGAGTGTGATGACTTGTAGGTTGGGTCAGCGCCTATCGTCCACCACCATTAAGTTAAGACGTCATCCCGAACGTAGTGAGGGATCTCCAGCATCTGGCTCGGTGCATGCATTGGAGATCCCTCACTACGTTCGGGATGACGTAGGGTTAACTTATATATGAAAGAGGAGTAGGGGGTATTTGTATCATTAATTACAAATCCACTTACTCTCAGCGATAATCGAATACACCTCATTATCACCAATAACAATATGATCCAACAATCGCGCATCCACCAACTCAAGCGCGTCCCGAATACGTTCCGTTGCAGCAATATCCTGCTGGCTTGCATCCGAGACCCCCGATGGATGATTATGCGCCAAAATAAGTGCTGCGGCGTTAAGCTGTAACACTCGTTCTACTATGGGACGGGGGTGGATGGTTGCGGTATTAATGGTCCCTGAAAAAAGCTCCTCATAAGCAATAATACGATGTTGATTATCCAGAAAAATGGCTGCAAAGGTTTCATTTTTGTAGTCACGTAATCTTTTCTTTAAATAAGCATAGGTTTGTTTGCTATTGGTAATTTGGCTTTCCTTTTGCAGCTGGATAAAATCACTACGTCGACAAATTTCTTTAACTGCTTGTAATTGAGCGTAGCGCACCTCTCCAAGCCCTGGGACTTGTTGAAAATGTTGTTGATTGGCATTAAGCACCCCACGTAAATCCCCTAGATGCTTGAGCAGATCGGCGGCCAATTGTACACAGGAACGTGTCCCACTGCCGGAGCTAATGAAGATAGCTAATAATTCGGTGTCGGATAAGCTTTGTACACCATTGGTACGTAATCGTTCACGCAGATTTAACTGTCGTGTTGTTTGGACAAACGTCATTATTCATTCCTTTATTGCGAAGTTTAGCGCAGCTATTTTTATCAAAAACAGAAGGAGTTGCAACATTTTTTCTCTGCGCCTGAAAATAAAGAGTTTCTAGTTCAAGATAACAACAGATTTTAATATTTTGTATTTCTTTATTGCATGGTTTATGTTTTGATCAGCGTTATTTTTTTCAAAACGGTAAGCCATGCAAGATTTTACAGGTAAAAAAATTCTTTTAGGCATTTGTGGTGGGGTAGCGGCTTATAAGTCAGCTTATTTAGTCCGTGACTTAACACGCCTAGGAGCTGAGGTTAAGGTGGTTATGACCTCATCAGCCCAACAATTCGTAACCCCTTTACTTATGCAAGCATTATCGGGGAATGACGCACGTACTGAGTTGTTTGATGCGCAGGCCGAACGCGCTATGGGGCATATTGAATTGGCGCGCTGGGCTGATTATTTGGTGATTGCTCCTGCTTCCGCCAATTTTATGGCAAAAATGGTTCATGGTATTGCCGATGACTTATTATCCACTTTATACCTGGTTGCCGAAGTACCTGTTTTGGTTTGTCCGGCAATGAATCACAGTATGTGGTCGCATCCCGCAACCCAAAGCAATTGTAAGTTATTGCAGACTCGTGGCGTTATTTTGGTAGGTCCTGAAGAGGGTTCACAAGCCTGTGGTGAGTTTGGCTTGGGGCGGGTCAGTGAATCAGAGCAAATTATCAGCGCTTTGCGCTTGTATAAAGTGAATCAATTATTATCCGGAAAAAGAGTACTTATTACGGCAGGCCCTACGCGTGAGCCAATTGATCCAGTGCGTTATATTAGTAACCACAGCTCCGGAAAAATGGGTTATGCGATGGCTGAAGCCGCAGCAATGGCGGGGGCGCAAGTAACTTTAGTTAGTGGGCCTTGTGAGTTATCTGTATCTGCTGGAATTAAACGAATAAAAGTAGAATCAGCCCAAGAAATGTTGGATGTGGTCATGCAGGAACTACACGTTGGTAGTATTTTTATTGGTACGGCTGCGGTAGCCGATTACCATGTTCAATCACCGGCAACTGAAAAAGTAAAGAAAACCGAACATGCTGAACTCAGCTTAACGTTAACGAAAAATCCCGATATCTTAAGCTCAGTCGTTGAAACGGGCAAAACCTCTTTTGTTATGGGATTTGCTGCGGAAACTACGGATGTGATCCATTATGCCCAAGATAAATTAAAGCGCAAAAAATTGGATATGATCGTGGCTAATGCCGTAGGAAGAGGGCTTGGCTTTGAAAGCGAGTTAAATCAGGTGACGGTAATCTCGCCAAGCAAACAAATTGACTTGCCTTTAACCCATAAAACACGATTGGCAGGACAAATTATTGCAATTCTTGCCGCATCTCTGCACAATGGCGCCTGAGCATAACACGACTATTTAGGAACAATGATAATGCAAGCAATTCAACTAAAAATTCTTGATTCACGTATTGGGGAGAGCATCCCTTTACCTACTTATGCAACCGATGGCTCCGCGGGTCTGGATTTGCGGGTGTGTATTAATGAGCCAATACAAATTGCTCCGCAAGAAACTGTCTTACTTCCTACTGGAATTTCTATTTATATTGGTGATCCAAAACTGGCTGCGGTGATTTTACCCCGTTCTGGTTTAGGCCATAAAAATGGTATTGTTTTAGGCAATCTAGTTGGTTTAATTGATTCAGATTATCAAGGGGAATTAAAGATTTCCTGTTGGAATCGCAGCAGTGAGCATTTCACCATTAATCCAGGTGAGCGCATTGCCCAGTTAGTGTTTGTTCCAGTAGTACAAGCTGCATTTGAGCTTGTTAATGAATTTACGGAAAGTTCTCGTGGTGAAGGTGGTTTTGGCAGCTCAGGGAGACATTAATGCGCTATCAGCAACGGCCAATTTCTCGTTCTGTTTTTCGGGCTTATGATATAAGAGGTATCATTGGCCGAGAATTGGATGAGGATGCTTTTTACAGCATTGGTTTGGCCATTGCTTGTCGTTTGCATGTTTTGCAACGTCAACAGATTTTTTTAGCGCGTGATGGGCGATTAACGAGTGCTGCTTTAGCTTTAGCGCTCAAACAGGGGTTGCTTGAAAGTGGCATTGATGTGGTTGATCTTGGCATGGTTGCAACCCCAGTCATGTATTATGCAACACACACGCAAGGAATTGACTGTGGTTTGATGGTTACTGCAAGCCATAATCCTGCAGATTATAATGGCATCAAAATGGTTTTGGCGGGCAAAACGCTGGTGCAAGGCGATATTGATATTTTGTACCATTTGATTGCGGAGCAAAAGCGAGAATCGGGAGTGGGTAAAGAGTCCGCGGTCGATATGTTACCCCAGTACATGCAGCGTGTTCAAAGTGACATCCAGATGAAACGCCCAATAAAGGTTGTTGTTGATTGTGGAAATGGTGTTTCTGGCCCAGTGGTTCCTAAAGTACTTAGTGGCTTAGGTTGTGAAGTAATTCCCCTGCATTGTGAGGTTGATGGAAATTTTCCTAGTCATCATCCTGATCCCAGTATTGCAGAGAACCTGAATGATTTAAAAACAGCAATTGCGCTGCATCAAGCCGATTTAGGCTTAGCCTTTGACGGCGATGCGGATCGCTTGGGTTTAGTTACAAATACGGGTGAAATAATCTGGCCCGATCGCTTGATGATCTTTTATGCGCGCGCGCTGCTCGCTAGTCACGCCGGTGCCACCATTGTATTTGATGTTAAATGCTCTGGTCATTTAGCGGCTGAGATTAAGGCTGCAGGTGGAGTGGCTAAAATGTGCCCCACAGGTCATTCCATTGTGAAACAAGTGATGCGTGAAGAGCAGGCAATTTTGGCCGGCGAAATGAGCGGCCATTTGTTTTTTAAAGATCGTTGGTATGGATTTGATGATGCCTTATACAGCGCATGCCGATTATTAGAAATCATTAGTGCTTCAGAGCTAACGGTAGGCGAGCAATTTGCCTTAATTCCCAATAGTGTAAATACTCCTGAGCTCAAAATTCATATTGCTGAAGAAGAAAAGTTTTTATTCATGCAGCGTTTTGTCGAACAGGCAGAGTTTGCGGAGGCAAAAATTATTGCAATTGATGGGTTGCGTGTGGAGTTTCCTATAGGGTGGGGGTTATTACGTGCATCGAATACCTCTCCTTGTTTGAGCGCGCGTTTTGAAGCGATAGATTTGGCTTCGTTGGAGCAGATAAAGCAATTGTTTAAGAAAGAAATACAACGGGTAAGTCCGGATTTAAAATTACCATTTTAAACTATAGCCTTGATGCGACGCAGCATTAAGGTACGTCATTCTGAGTGAGGTCTTGTAGTCCTTTCTAACATGTATGCCTCATTCAGAAGATCCCTCACGGTGTTCGGGATGACGTAGTCTAGATTGAACGCGCGTTTTGAAGCGATTGATTTGGAGCATCCAAGCACGTCATCCTGAGGAGTTTACGACGAAGGATCTCCTGAGTGAGGCCTTGTCGTTCTTTCTAACACGTATGCCTTATTGAGAAGATCCCTCACGGTGTTTGGGATGACGTAGTCTTATTTTGTAGCACATACAACATTACTTCTAACTGCTGTTGATTTTGGATGCGTGCTGGGACTTTTTCATTTTGGATTAATTGCAACTGATTTTGCTCCACCAATTGCTTTACATAATCAGGGTGATGGCTAAAACGGGCGCTGGTTTGTAAAAACCATGGCTCTTTTGCACTAATTTCTGTGGTAAAAATAAAATATCCTTCAGGGGTTAAATGCTGTTGTACGGCATGCAGCAAAGTATCTAACTCGCCAAAGTAGGGAAGAACATCTGCAGCGACAATTAAGTCATAATGTTGCTGGTTATTCTCAAGAAACTCATTGAGCTCTGATTCGATTAATTCGTCATAAATGTGTTTTTCTTTGGCTTGAGCCAGCATTTTCGGGGCAATGTCTACTCCAGTTAAGCGTTTGCTTAATTCGCGAAGCACTATCCCTGTCAAACCAGTACCACAGCCTAAATCTAGCGTTTGTGTATGTTTTGGTAGTCCCAGCCGGTGAATAATGCGTGTAATATGCTTGGGAATTGAATAATGCAAAGTTCCTTGCATGTGTTGATCATAGTAAAGAGCATAGTTATTAAATAAATTCTGGGAATACTCGGGAGTGGTTTCTGCTGTTGAATCGCCTTCAATCGCATGCAACATGTAGCTACTTACTCGATCATCAGGATTAATGTTTAAAGCTTGTCGCAAATACTCACGCGATGTTTCTCGTTGGCCCATGCGCAGATAAATCGCGGATAAATTATTTAAAGAGGCCGTATGAATCTTATCTAAACGCAGTATATGATCAAAAAAGATAATGGCTTCATTTAAATGCCCTAGAGCCATTTGAGCTACCCCTGAATTATACAGGTATTCGATATTGTCCGGATCTTTTTGTAACAACACATCATAATGCATGAGCGCATTTTCAAAACGGTCATGATGCATAAAGGTAGCTGCCAAATTATTGCGGGCATCAATATTATCATTATCTAAGGCGATCGCTTTACTGAAATAGTCTACAGCTAATTGATTTCGCTCTTTTTTTAAAGCCACCACACCTAAGTTGGTGAGCGCTTGTATTTGTTCACTGTCTTGTTCTAAAACACGTTGAAACGCATGTTCTGCTTCATCGAGGGTATTGCTTTCCAGATGCAAAATTCCTAAATAAAAATGGGCTTCAATATGGTCTGGATTTAAGGTAATTACATTATTAAATTGAACTTTTGCTGCTTCTAATTGATTGTTTTGCAGCAAGAGCAAACCGAGATTAAAGTGCGCCGCACTAAAATCAGGTTCAGCATGTACGGCCTTAGTATAATGCTGCAGGGCTTTGCTGTAATTATTTTGCAAGGCATAAATAGTAGCTAAATTATTATGGGCTTGGGCATAATCAGGGTTTAATTCAATAGCTTGCAAATAATAGTCAACGGCTTTGTCCAGTTGATGTATTTTTTTATAAGCATTCGCCAGGTTATTCAGTACCGTGGCATCTTGAGGATTCATTGCATGGGCTTGGGATAAATAAAGAATCGCATTATGCATGTCTCCAGATTGAGCATACGCTAAGCCTAAAAAAAGCAGGGTATTTAAATGCTGCGGATCTTTAGCCAGTATTTGTTCATAAATACAAATGGCTGGGGGTAATTTTCCCTCATGTTGGAGCTTATAGGCTTGGGCAAAGAGGCCTTCTATTTCTGCGTTCATAATAGATTCTGAATAAGTGTGCGCAATTGTTTTAATGCTTGTGCGCGATGACTAATATTATTTTTAAGTTTAGCAGGTAACTGGGCCACTGTGCATTGGTATTCATCAACATAAAAGATGGGATCATAGCCAAAACCACCATCACCTAGTGTGCTGGGGTGGATTGTGCCTTTAAAAATACCGGTGGCAATCACGGGGGTAGGGTCTTTCGCATGCAATACGAACGCCATGGCGCAATAAAAATAGGCTTGGCGTTGTTCACCTTGTAAATGCGCCATATTTTTTAATAATAAGTTGATATTTTCCTGGTCAGTAGCATTGCTGCCTGCATAACGTGAGGAGTAAATTCCAGGAGCTCCATTTAAAGCAGGAACTACTAATCCTGAATCATCCGCAAGAGCAGGTCTTTGCGCATGGAAACTGGCATGGCGAGCTTTAATCAGCGCATTTTCTATAAAGCTTAAGCCATTTTCTACGGCATCGGTTATCCCTAAAGTTGTTTGTGATATACATTGGATAGGGGCTAAAAGCGCGTTTAATTCGTTAATTTTTCCCTGGTTGCTGGTGGCCAGGACCAGTTCGCTCATTGGAATAGTCATGATTACTAGAATTTGAAGGTATTTGATTTTATTACGAGTTTAACCTGTTCATTTGCAAAGCGAAACTGAATTTTTTTATAGTTAGGTATATAATGGATAAGACAGGCCCCTTTAGGGATCATTAATGCGTTTTCTCATTTTAATACTAGGATGTTTTCTTATGAACACTACAACATCAGCGGATACACCTAATCCTCATGACAATGCTTATGATTACTCGTTTCATGCACTGGTTGGTGATAAAGAATTACCTCTAGATATGTTTCGAGGTAAGGTGGTAATGGTTGTGAATACAGCGTCGAAATGCGGTTTTACACCTCAATATGCGCGTTTAGAAAAGCTTTATGAGGACTATAAAGATAAGGGTTTTGTCATCTTGGGCGTGCCTTCTAATGATTTTGGTAGCCAAGAGCCAGGTGCCGCGGAAGAAATCGCTAATTTTTGTCAGGTTAATTATGGGGTTTCCTTCCCAATGGCGGCTAAAGAAGTTGTTTCAGGAAAAAAAGCGCATCCATTTTATTTATGGGCTAAACAAAAATTGGGCTTTGGCACCGCACCTAAATGGAACTTCCATAAATATGTGATTAATCGCAAAGGTGAGCTGGTTGATTATTTTTATTCAACTACATCACCTGATGCCGCACGGTTGATTAAGGTGGTAGAAAAGGCGCTTAAGGAAGAGGTGTAGCCAACCAGGACTTTTCGAAACCGCTGCTATTGCTAGCGCAGTGATGCACTCAGAGCTCTTTGCTCTGAACCCCTGGGTTGCTTCGTTACGCTCGCAATAACGAGAGCTGTTTAACGAAATGAGTTTTGTTTTTTAATTTAGCTCCCTTCTACCGTCATTGCTGCGAACGCAGCGAAGCACTCAGAGCTCTTTTCTGAACCCCTGGGTTGCTTCGCTACGCTCGCAATAACGAGAGCTGTTTAACGAGATGAGTTTTGTTCTTTAATTTAGCTCCCTTCTACCGTCATTGCGAACGCAGTGAAGCAACCCAGGGTGTCGTGCTCTGGACTTTTGGGCATCGTGATTACGTTACCCGCAAGGATGAATATCTCATTTTTTACACAATTTGGTGTATAAAAATTAAACTTTGTATCTAGCTTTGTTACAGATTTTGCGCTAAAATAAGTTTTTTATTCGCTGTGCCTAAAAATGCCTATTTCTCATCTATTATTAGCGCTGGTTGTCGTTCTCGTCTGGGGAGTAAATTTCCTCTTTGTAAGCATTGGGCTTACCGAGATATCTCCTTTACTGCTTTGCGCTTTACGATTCCTCGTAGCGAGTGTTCCCGCCATATTTTTTGTTAAATTGCCTAAGAAATCCTTCAAAATGGTGGCCTTATATGGTTTGGTGATGTTCGCACTGCAATTTTCTCTGCTTTTTATTGGCATGAGTTTTGGTATGCCTGCTGGGATTGCTTCAATCCTTATTCAGGTGCAAGTATTCTTTAGCATGTTTTTTGCGGTAGCTCTTTTAGGAGAGCAGCCCAATATCGGACAGATCATGGGGGCCTTAGTGTCTTTTTCCGGTATTGCTTTAGTCGCCATGCATTTTGACCATGATATTTCTTTGGCCGGCTTCGTTTTTATTCTGGCTGCAGCCGCGACTTGGGGGGTTGGCAATTTAATTACCAAGCAAATTAAGGGTGAACACGTGACTATGATCGCACTTATTGTTTGGGGTAGTTTTGTTGCCTGCATTCCTATGTTTTTAATTTCTTTAATGGTGGAGGGAGTAGATAACTTCACTTCCACCTTTGCCCACTTAACCTGGAAAGGCGTGGGAGCGGTGCTTTATATCGTCTTTGCTTCAACCTGGATTGGTTATGGCTTGTGGAACTGGTTAATGGCTCGTTATCCTGTAGGTATGGTGGCCCCATTTACCCTATTAGTTCCAGTAGTTGCCATGATAAGCTCGGTGTTCTTTTTGGGTGAACCGTTTTATATGTGGAAATTGGTTGCTGGATTATTGGTGATTAGTGGCTTATGCATCAATATCTTAGGTTCTCGATTTTTTGCAGTAAAACCCCAGATCAATGTAGATGCGGAAGCAGCCTGATTTTCTTATTGAGATGCGTTATCATAGGCTTTCCTCAGAAAAATAGGTGTGGGCTGTGAGTGAAATAAAAAGCATTCGGTTATGCGCCGATGACTTTGGATTAAATCCTGGTGTATCCCAAGGAATTTTAAAATTAGTGCAAATGGGGCGTTTATCCGCTGTAAGTTGCATGGTAACCATGCCCTCATTCCCTGTCTACGCTCAGGAATTATTGGCTTTACAAGGACAGGTGCAGATTGGCTTGCATTTTAATTTAACTGAAGGCAACTTCTTATCAATGCCTAATCGCCCTTGTTTTTCACTCAATGAATTACTCATTAAAACTCATTTAGGCTCAATTAAATTATCCTTCATTGCCCAGGAGTTTAAGCTGCAATTGGCGCAATTTGTGCAGGTGATGGGGAGACTACCTGATTTTGTTGATGGCCATCAACATGTACATCAATTTCCGCGCATACGCCAGGTGATAGTTGATCTCTATGAAGAAGAATTAAGACGGCATGGAGCCTCTATTCGCTCTACTTATCCTACCATTGATGTGAAGCAACATCGATTGAAAGCAAAAATTCTGGCATTTACTGGGGGTAGGGCTTTGCGTGCCGCTTTAGCTAAGGCTGCGATCCCGCACAATTCCTTTTTTTCTGGTATCTATGATTTTGCTGCGCATACCGATTATCGCAGTTTATTTCGCAGTTGGTTGTGCTCCATATCGGGGCCTACCTTAATCATGTGTCATCCCGGTGAACACTGTAATGAACCTGATGTCATCGCTGCTACTCGCAGTATCGAAATGAATTATTTTTCCAGTAATGAGTTTCTACAGGATTGCCAGGAGTATGGAGTGACGTTAGGTGTACTATAATTTCAATCTTAAGTTCGTTATGCTAACAGCAGGATAACTGACGCTCATTATAAGGATATAAATCATGAATACTGACGCATCTATTCTATTTACCCCCTTTGATTTAAGAGGACATCAATTAAAAAACCGTCTGGTTATGGCACCGTTAACGCGTAATCGTGCTCTGCATGAGATTGATGCTCCGCATGCATTAAATGCAGAATATTATGCGCAACGCGCTTCAGCGGGGCTTATTATTTCCGAAGCAACCCAAATTTCACCAACAGCAAAAGGTTATGCTTGGACCCCAGGTATCTATTCTCCCAAGCAAGTTGCTGGATGGAAATTGGTAACTGAGGCGGTACATGAGCAAGGGGGAACTATTTATGCTCAATTATGGCATGTAGGACGCATTTCTCATCCCAGTTTACAACCTGGCGGGGTAGAGCCTGTAGCTCCTTCGGCATTAACACCTCTAGGGCAAAAAACCTTTATTGAAACCGGTATGTTTACAGACATTGGCCAGCCACGAGCATTAAAATTAGACGAGCTTCCCCAAATTATTGAGGATTACCGTAGGGCTGCGCGCAACGCAATGGAGGCTGGATTTGATGGGGTTGAAGTTCATGGTGCAAATGGTTATCTCCTCCAACAATTTTTATCGGACGGAGCGAATCATCGTACGGATAATTATGGCGGCTCCGTTGCGAATCGTTTACGTTTTCCATTAGAGGTGATGGAAGCAGTGGCTAGTGAAATTGGCGGTCAGCGCACGGCAATTCGTTTATCACCTGTTGGCTCTATGAATGGAATTACAGAAACCTCACCTAAGGCAGTTTATTTTCCATTGGTACGCGAATTAAATCGCTTAAATTTAGCGTATATTCATGTCATTGAGGGAACAACAGGAACTTCTCGTGATTTTCTAGGATTCGATTTTCATGCCTTACGAGATGAGTTTCATGGCCCTTGGATGGTGAATAATGGCTATACACGCGAGTTAGCGATTGAGGTCATTGCTTCAGGTTATGCGGATTTGGTCGCCTTTGGTAAAGACTTTATTGCAAATCCGGATTTAGTGGAGCGTTTTCGTCTTAATGCACCGCTTAATCAATGGGATCGGGCTACTTTTTATGGCGGTGATGAAAAAGGGTATATTGATTATCCCACTTTAGGATAATTTTTATTCCCATGATCAAGACTAAGGATTTTAATGAGAATATTATTTTTTATGCTTCTTTGCACTCCCTTAATTGCCATTGGCAATGAGGCACCTAATGAGAAAACCTTATCGCGATTGCAAAAATTATGTCGCGAGGATACGACACCTGAGCTGCGTAAATTGTATTGTCAATTAGCTAAAGATTATCGTAAAGAGAAAAAGCGAGTGGATTCTGTTGCAGAAAAGGATAATAAAAAGGAAGCAGAAAAGGACAAGGTTAAGGAAAAGGCTTAAGTTTTGGTAGGATTATATTCATAAACTGTAGGTTGTGCCATGGCCCCAACCTACACGTCATTACACGCCTTATTTAGGCCCGCCTAAACCTAGATTAATCACTACCCTTATCTAGAGCGTAAGTTCCCGTAAAGTTAAGCGTTACAATTCCAAGTTGGTTACTGGAGCCACTAGCGCTCGTAGTACTTGAATTATTATTATTATTATTAGGTTTGAACGCTGAGGTATAGCGGATATCTATACCTAGGGTTGCAAAATCATCTAAATTAGAGCCAATACCTATAATTCCTTGAGCAGCAATACCGTTATTTGAAGTGCTTACCGTTTTAGAAAAAGTACTGCCTAATGCGTTATATTTGTTACTTTCAAAATTGGCCTTGTTTTTGATGATAGCGCCACCTACACCAACCCCAATATAGGGAAACATTTTGGTGTTCGGATCGCTGGAAAGAAAATCATAAAATAGGTTAAACATGCCATAAATGCCGGTGGTATTTCCACTAAAACCTAAGCCAATCCCCTGGTCATTGCTTATTGTTGCAGGGCAGATTCCCTCGGGGCCCATAACGTTAGGGCTGATTAGGGTACACGAGCCAACTTTTAATTCCCCATAATTATTGATATTAAAAAGGAGTTGTCCTTCTAAGCGTACCGTATTTATTCTATATCCTAGAGAAAAACCGCCACCGCCGCCAACAGGGCTTAGTGTAATAGGGCTTGTGTTCGAGAGCGCGAATTGATTATTACCAATATTAAAATTAAGGCTGGGATTGGAAATCGTACGACTGATTTCCCCAAGAAGACCAAAATAAATGCCTTGAACGGGGTCTGAACTAAACGCCTTAGAGCTGATGCTTAGCCCTAATATGAATCCAAATTTAATGAAGTGTTTCATTAGAAAATCCTAATCTATCCTGATAATAAAGAATAATAATTCCTTCAGTCTATGGTTTTCTTTTAAGTGACCAAGGAAGGCTATTTCTTAACTCACAAGGCAATGGCCGTGAAGGGGAGGCTATACGAAACTTTATTTAGATGCAAGCTTTTAATTTTATGGATATCTTTTTATTTTCTAGGCAAAATCAGTGAGATGTTTTACATTATTTTTTATACTAACTATTGAGCATGAGAATATAGGGTAAATAGACCTGCAATGAATAGGAAGGGACATCTTGATTGATATTTTATGGATCTCTATGGGGGCGATTATTGGCGCTAATTTGCGTTACTTTGTGAATCGTTTCTCGCTGCGTTATTTGTCTTCAGACGTTCCTTACGGAACGTTTATTGTTAATCTAACCGGAAGTTTTATCTTAGGTTTTTTTCTGGCTTGGAGCTTGGGGCGAGTCGAGCTTGATCCTAAGTGGCGTGCTTTTGTTGCCGTTGGATTCTGTGGTGCTTATACCACTTTTTCAAGCTTTAGTTATGAAACCTATGCTTTAATTGAGCAGGGGGATTACGCCCTTGCTGCTATGAATTTTATCTGTAATAATCTTTTTTGCCTCATTGCAGTGATTGCGGGAGTTATCCTTGCGCGAGCAATTTAGATTCGTAGTCAAAAAAATAGAGCCTAACGTAAGGATACGTCTATGAATTGTATGAAAGTTTCTATCTATATTAATGAATCCGATAAATGGAAGCATCGCCCTTTGCATTTAGAACTCATGTCTATGTTGGATGAGGAAGGAGTAGCGGGTGGAACCGTATTGCGTGCCATTGCAGGCTTTACTTATAGAAAGCCGGTTGAAACGGCATCATTTGTTGATATTGGCGCTCATTTACCTTTGGTTGTGCAATTTATTGATACTGAGGAGCGTGTCGAGTCGATCTTACCCAGGGTTAAGGAAATGTCTGGAACTCGTTTGATTATTCGTGAGCCTGTAGAAGTTGTGAATGGGATGTTAGCGACAGGCCCAATATCTTGAGAGTAGGAAGCTGTAAACGGAAACTAAAAACAAAACTAAGCCCAGGGCAAATAGATAATTTAAGTGGGTGCAGCGCAATACTAGAAAATAAAGCCCTTCATTAATTGCGCCAGCGGAAGCTGCTACCAGGAAAAAATGGGGTAAGCTCAATACTTTTTGATCATGCAGCTGCGAAAAAGTAAGGTATTTGTGACCAAAAAAACTGACATTAAATGCAGTAAAAAAGGCAAATATATTGGCTACTAGCGCGTGCATATGTGCAAAATTTACCAGTAAAAAAACAATACTAAGATGGGTTCCTGCCGCTGCGGACCCAATTCCTGCATAATAAACCAGTCGGTGTTTTAACTTAAGTTGCGCTTTCATCAAAACTGGCTTCCTCATCAATAATATAATGCGGTCTGTGTTTTACCTCATCAAAGACCCGCCCTATATATTCGCCGACCACCCCTAAAGCAAAAAGTTGTAAACCGCCAAAAAAGGTAATTGCGGTGACTATGGTTGCCCAACCTGGCGTTTTAATACCAAAAATTAAGGTGCTTATGATAATCCATGCAGCATAAAGTATTGCTAAGGTAGCTACTCCAATACCACCGAGGGCAATGAGGCGCAGTGGAAAGGCTGTAAATGAGGTTATTCCCGTAATCGCCAAATCGATTAAGGAATAAAAGCTCCATTGAGAAGAGCCTGCTTTTCGTGGTTGCACCTCAAACGGAACCGCTACTTGTTTAAAACCTACCCAACTGTACAAGCCTTTCATAAAACGATTTCGCTCGGGAAGTTTTTGCAAGCTGTGGACAATTTTGCGGTCTAATAGGCGAAAATCTCCGGCATTAGCTGGAATGTTAACGCGGTTGATTCTGGAGGTGAATTGATAGAATGTTTTTGCGCAAGTGCGTTTTAGCCAGGATTCGTCGGCGCGATTTTGACGTACCGCATAAACCATGTCATAACCTTCTTCCCATTTGGCAACAAATTCACTTAACAACTCGAGCGGATGTTGAAAGTCTCCATCCATTAAAATTACGGCATCACCACGGGCATGATCCAATCCTGCACTAATCGCTTTTTCTTTACCAAAGTTACGACTAAAACGTAGGTAGCGAAAAGAATATTGGCCTCTTAATTGTTGGATGATTGCTTGAGTATTATCTTGACTGCCATCATCAACAAGCACTATTTCATAGGGATAAGCAAGTTGCTTGAGTGTTGCGTCCAGTGCGCCAATAAACTCCGCAATAATGGTTTCTTCATTATAAACTGGGACTACACAAGAGATTTGTTTGGTTCGAATTAGTGAATTGGGCATGGCATTGAGTGATTTCTAAACTTCTTATTTACTTGGGAGCCTATTTTAACCTGAATCTGTTGTTCTCGTAAGTAAATTTGTAAATTTACTCTGTAATTTATTCAATAGGTCAAAAAAAGGAAACTTAGGTATATTGCTGAGCATGTTTTTGATGTAAAATAGTGCCAATTTGAGATTCGGTATACAAACGATGCCTTTTATTGATCTAAGTTTATTAGCTAGACAACAAACAATCCCTTTTTTACTGGACAACAATGTTGCCAAATTTTTGCATGAATGCAAACAACCCAAGTTAGTTCCACCAGTGTCTATACCTGTAAAAACAGCTAAAGATGAGTTCGTATTTAGCCATCAATTGATTAAATCAGGTGAGAATCAATGGCATGTCTTGGAGCCAGAACCTATAGGACAAGGGAAATTTGGAGTAGTTTATAAGTCACAATTTAAAATTACGATAACAAAAGCGATGCAGACCTACCAGGCTGAGGTTTCTGCAACAAATGAGGTGGTGAAAATACAACACATTGGCGATCGCACGATTACCCATCAGGATTTAGTGAAAAGCATAGCGCGGGAAGCTCACTATCAAAGACAGCAGCACGTACAGGTGAGTTCTGTTATCGATACTCAAAGTGAAGTAATTACGGTGATGGAGGATTGTGGCACTAGTCTTGATAAGCTATTTCCTTTTAAACGTGGAGAGAGTCTTTTTCCATTCATGAAGCGAGTGGAAATTGCATTGCATATTGCCAATGAAATGTTATCACTGCAGCAACAGGAAATAATACATTGCGATCTTAAGCCGGCTAATATTTGTTATAAAGAAACTCCTGAAAATCGTGAGCTTGGGGTTCCCGCAGGACAATTTAGGATTATTTTTATTGATTTTGGTTTGGCAAAAAAACCAGAGCATCAATCTAATTTGGTAGTGGGGTCTCCTGGCTATATGGCTCCTGAGGTATTTCATGGAGCTGGGAATAGTTATGCATCAGATATATATTCTTTGGCAGGAATTTTTACTGAGCTCTTTGGTTGTAAAAATGTACTTTTTTATAAAGGAGCATACTCTGTTGACGAGCTAGTTGTTAATGCACCTTTTAGTTTGGATGGTCTATTTAGTGAGTATGATGTTTCTGGTGTTGATTCCTTTTTATTAGACGACATCAAAACCCTCATCAAGCGGATGCAAGAGAAACAACCGGAGCTGCGTCCAACCATTAATGTAGTTAATAAGTTTTTCACTTTGTTGCAAGCCAGGATGGAGGCGTATAATAAATTTTGTGCTGATTGGGTTTTAATGACTAACGAATTTAAACAGCTAGAGACTCACTATTTAGCATTGCATTTTTTAAAAGGAAGGAATCAGTTAGAGCGTTATAAGTCAAATAGGTTTGATCTTGCAGAGACCCGAAGTAATTCATTTAATCAGGCTATAGTTCGATCGAAAGAGGTAATTTATCAGTTACTTTCTACGCTGACTAAAAAACCTAAGTCTCATTATGAGCTGGCCACGCAATTGATCAATGAAAACCGCTTTGCTGATTTTGGCGGCGAAGACAGCCCGTATCCTCTATTAGGTAAGGCGATTGCTGCATTGCGGGCAGAAAACTTAAAGTTGGAGAAAGTCATACATTGTTTTAATCAGCATGTGCAGATTCTGGGTGATGAAAACAAATTCCGGGGAAGTAATAGTTCGGGTATTTCCCATATTTTTAGAATTTTAAATTCCAATAAGTCACCTATAGAAAAATTATGCGCATTAAAAGAATTTGGCCATCAAAAAACTGAAAATAACTGGTCAAATTATTATAGTCGGTCGCACTTTTTTGGTAAGGGTCGGCATGAAAATGTGGAGGAGTTGTATCAAAAATTGAATCGATTGACTTTGGCCCAAGATTTACGCCAGGATGCGTATATAGAAGAGCAGCAGTTTGACGATCTCAATCAATTTATTAACGAGAATACATTTACGCATTCTTGATTGAAATACCCCTTTCCTCACGGCAAAACGTCATCCCTCACTTCGTTCGGGATGACACCTTAATGGGGTAGATGAAATGCAGGAGCGGATTTTTCCGCGATGCACCTTAAAATCCATACCCATAAGGATTACGTTTTTTTCCATGTGCTCTTTTTTCAAAATGCTGATAATCCTGTAAATCAAACCAGTCACCAGCCCAATCCCAACCGTATTTGATAAAAGTTTGATACACAATATCGTCTTTAACAATTTGCCCGGGAGTTGATTGGGTACGCCCAACATATACGGCTCCTTCCGGAGGTAATACAAGGTTGCCTTTGACATAGGGATTCATTAATGGATTAATATCAATGGCACGCCCATAACTATGCTGTGAATATTCTCCAGCCCGCCCAGTAACTTCGCGGCAATTAAATGCAGAGGTATTATTTACCGCCATGGATGCGGCATCATCTCCATAAAAAGCATCCATAAGTTCCATACGTTGAATGGGGAAGTGATGCTGGTAAAGCTCTTTAAAAATAGTGACGACTTCCTGTGCTAATTCTTGGTTGACGATTAACTGTCCCGTATGAGGTTTATTATCAAAGCCCCAATAGCTGAGTTGGATGTAAGCTAATTGCTCTAGTGGCACAGGACAGCCTTCATGCCAAGTATAGTGCTGCATTTGCGTTGCAATTGTCGGTGGAATGGAACTTATTTCGCTATGAAACACAGAATTTTCCTTGGCCGTTGCAAAAGCAAGTGATGAAACGATCATTGCTATACCTGGGAGATAATGTATTTTCATGATTTAATCAGCAAGCCAATTAAAAACAAGGAGATATAAAAAGTATAGTCTAACTTTCTTGCTTTTAATTTATGGGCAATGCAAAGCGAAAAACCGTTCCTTTGCTTGGAATATTTTCCACCCAAATCGTCCCTTGATGTGCTGAAATTATTTTCTCACAGATGGATAGGCCCAATCCTAAACCATGCTCCTCAAGAGCCTCCTTACTGCGGTAGAATTTTTTAAATAATTCGGTTCGCTCTTCAGAATCAATTTCCAGACCAATATCTTCAATGCTCACAATTAAATTAATCGTGGTAATTTGTGCAGAAAGGCGAATTTGGGATTGGGGATCAGAAAATTTAATGGCATTATCGATCAAATGCATGAGTACTTCTTGAATGTATCGCGGATCCACATTAATTAAGGGCATATGTGCGGGAAAGGTTAATTTTATGGGTCTTTGTTCAAAGAGTTCACTGGAAATTTTGAGTGCCGCACGAATAATTTCTTCTAAGGAACAGGGGGTTTTTTTCAGACTGATTCCCTCTGTTTCAAGACAGATCATTTGATAAAGGTTATTATTTAAGTGATTTAATTTATTTATCTCATGATCGATGTTGCTTTCAATCATACTAAGATTTGCTTTACGATTGCTTTTTAAACCGTTTATGGCATTAATCACGCTTTTCAATGGGAAACTTAAATCATGATAAATTGATGTTAGTAATGAGGTTCGAGCGCGATCCCTTTCTATTTCCAGCTCTTTTTTGCGATTTTTTTCATGTAACAGATCAACTTCCAAAGCTAGGGACATTTGATTCACATAAGAATCGAGCAATCCACGTTGTTCAGGAGTAAGTAATTGTTGGTCTCTGGATTGCACTCTTAACACGCCAATGACTCCAGAGGCGCTGGCTAATGGCAAATAAAGAGCGCTAGATAAGGATAGGGTATCAGTACCCATTCCTGCTGGTTGCCCCATATCAAACACCCATTGAGCAATACTTTGTTCTTTGGTATCAAGCCTCATTGATGTGGGAAAACTGACTTGAACTGCGAGATGATTTTTTTTAGGCATCAAGGCCATAACATCACTTTCAAAGGTATGAGCAATATACTCGACCCCAAAACTTAATAATTTATTAATACTACGTGAACGGATAAGTTGGCGACTGAAAGCATACAAGGCTGTTGTTTGATGTTGCGTAAAGCGTGACGATTCTGTTTGATGACGGATGAGGAGGGTTAAATGGCTAATAGTCTGCGAGACCATAAGTATAATTATCAGCGTAATCAAAAACTGGATGTCGCTGATTGCAAAGCTGTATCGTGGTTCAATGAATAAATAATCACACGCAATCACGCTTAATAACGAAGCTAATAGTGCAGGTCCTCGATATCCGCATAAAGAGATAAGGGTGACTCCCAACATATAAAGCATAATAAGATTAACCGTGTCAAGAAACGGTTCTAAGGCGAAATTGAATAAGGTAATAAGAGGCAGAATTGCAAGGACTAAGCCATAAACCTTCCATGGGTATGTTCGCGGAGGGGCTTTTGTTTTTTTTTGTAGTGATTTGGTACTACGTCCGGTAATGATGTATACATCAATATCACCACTTTGACGAACAATTTCATCGGTCAAATTTCTATAGAACCAGTCGCGAATGCGGGTTCTAATGTGTTTCCAAATCATAATTTGCGTTATGTTTTGTTCATGCGCAAAACGTAGTACTTCTTTGACAATGTCAAACCCGGACAGCACGTGGGTTTGTGCGCCTAATAGTTCGGCCAAACGTAAATTTTTAATTGCGTGACTGCGTGCAGCAAGATTTTTTTGCGGTACATCAATATAAACGGCGACCCATTCTGCTTGTAAGTGTGTGGCCAGTTTTTTTGCCGCGCGAATTAGTTTCATCGTTTCTGGATTCGGACCAACGCAAACCAGTATTTTGTCTTTTATAGGCCAAATCTCTTTAACACCTTCCCCATGTCGGTACCATAAAACATCAGAACCTACTCGCTCGGCCGTAACACGTAATGCTAATTCGCGTAAGGCAATTAAATTACCTTTACGGAAAAAATGTTCACGGGCAAATTCTGCTTGTTTCGGGATGTATATTTTCCCTTCCTGCAGTCTTTTTAATAAGTCTTCAGGAGGTAAATCAACGAGCTCAATGGTGTCGGCACGCTCAATCATTGAGTTGGGAACGGTCTCGATAATTGGAGCATGAATAATTTGTGCCACATCATCTTTTAAACTTTCGATATGCTGAATATTTAAGGTGGTATACACATCAATACCGCGCTCTAAAAGCTCCTTAATGTCTTGCCATCGTTTGGCATGCCGTAATCCTGGGGTATTGGTGTGGGCTAACTCGTCTACTAATATTAACCCGGGATGACGTTGAAGTGCGGCATCAAGATCAAATTCGTAGTAGGTTTTCTCGCGATAAGATACTCCTTTGCGAGGAATAATCTCAAAATTATTAAGAAAGCTATCTATTTCCTCACGACCATGGGATTCGGCAATGCCAATAACTACATCAAGCCCTTGTTGTTGCTTCTCATAGGCATCGTGGAGCATTTCATGAGTTTTACCCACACCAGGTGAGGCACCTAAATAAATTTTGAGTTTTCCATGATGTTCTTGACGTTCTTCTTCCGCGATTCGGTGTAATAAATGATCAGGGTTAGGGCGATTTTGGGGCATTTCTGCTCCTTAAATTATCCAAGGCAATATTTAACTCCAAAACATTAACACGCGGCTCGCCTAAGATTCCCAATGTTCGTGCTTTGCTGTATTGTTCCACTAATTGATAGATATCCGCTTCAGGAAGCTTACGTATTTTGGCAATTCGTGGCACTTGGTATTTAGCAGCAAAGGGACTAATTTCGGGGTCAAGACCACTACCTGATGCGGTAACTAAATCGATAGGTACTGCTTGTTCATTCTGTGGATCTGCTTGCCTTAAGTGCGTCATCCTTTCTTTTACTATAGACAAAAAATTAGGATTTGAAGGACCGAGATTGGAGCCAGAGGATGCGGCACCATTATAGGCATAAGGTGTAGTGGCTGAAGGACGGCCCCAAAAATAGGCTTCATTGGAGAAGGGTTGCCCAATTAATTGTGAGCCAACAAATTGATTATTTTGCTTTATTAAGCTGCCATTCGCTTTCCAAGGGAAAAAAAGCTGGGCTAATCCAGTCACGGTAAGTGGATAAATAAAGCCAGTTAAAATACTAAGTAAAATAAGCAATATCAACGCCGTTTTCATTTGATTTATTGCTTCTTTTAGCATGGTATGTCCTTATATTAAATTGGGCTTAGGTGGATTGCTTTGAGTGCTGATAGGATCAAATCAATGATCTTAATGCCGATAAAGGGAATGATTAAGCCTCCTAAACCATACACTAAAACATTATTGCGCAGCAGTTTGACTGCTTCCACATGGCGATATTTCACGCCTCGTAAGGCTAGAGGAATAAGAAAAATAATAATGAGTGCATTGAAAATCACTGCAGACAATATGGCACTTTCAGGAGTGCTGAGTCGCATGATATTTAAGTCGTTTAAAGTAGGATAGGTGCTGGCAAACGCCGCAGGTAAAATAGCAAAATATTTGGCGACATCATTGGCAATACTAAAGGTAGTCAGTGAGCCGCGAGTCATTAACAGTTGTTTACCAATTTCAACGACTTCAATTAGTTTGGTAGGATTAGAATCTAAATCAATTAAGTTTCCTGCTTCTTTGGCTGCCTGAGTCCCTGAATTCATGGCTACCGCAACATCTGCTTGCGCCAAGGCGGGTGCATCATTTGTCCCATCGCCAGCCATAGCAACCAAATGACCTTGTGCTTGTAATTGACGAATTAGGTTTAGTTTTTCTTCGGGCTTGGCATTAGCTAAAAAGTCATCGATACCTGCTTCTGCAGCGATTGCTGCGGCGGTTAAGGGATTATCTCCGGTGACCATAATGGTTTTAATACCCATGCGGCGTAATTCGGCAAAGCGTTCACGAATACCTCCTTTGACGATATCTTTAAGGTGAACTACTCCTAAAACTTTTTTATTTTCAAGAACGACTAAAGGAGTTCCGCCTTGACGGGAAACCTGCTCAACAATTTGATGAGCAGCCACAGGGAAGCTGCCGTTAATTTCTTGCAGATACAATTCAATTGCTTGAGTTGCACCTTTTCTAATTTGCCGCCCAGGCAAATTAGCACCACTCATTCGGGTTTCGGCGGTAAAGGGGATAAAACTTGCTTTTAATTCGCTGATGTCACGGCCACGCAAACCATATTGTTCTTTAGCTAAGATAACAATACTGCGCCCCTCGGGGGTTTCATCAGCAAGGGAAGACAGTTGTGCGGCATCGGCAAGTTCCTCAATGGAGACACCCTCTAAGGGGATAAATTCAATTGCTTCCCGATTACCTAAGGTAACCGTACCGGTTTTATCGAGCAGTAATACATCAACGTCTCCTGCGGCTTCTACTGCGCGGCCAGACATAGCAATGATATTTGCCTGAATCATGCGATCCATGCCTGCAATACCAATGGCGGATAGTAAACCGCCTATGGTCGTTGGTGCCAGACAAATAAACAGGGCAACCAAGACGGTGATGCTGATTACTTTACCAACTCCAGCGCTACTTACACTGTAGATAGAAAAAGGAAGAAGCGTGGCACAAACCAAAAGAAAAACAATCGTCAGGGCGGCAAGCAAAATGGTGAGCGCTAATTCATTGGGGGTTTTTTGACGTTGTGCTCCTTCAACCAGAGATATCATTTGATCTAAAAATGTTTCTCCTGGATTGGAGGTAATCCGAATAATTAACCAGTCAGAGAGTATCTGGGTTCCTCCAGTAACCGCATTGCGGTCGCCACCACTTTCACGAATTACAGGGGCACTTTCACCGGTAATGGCGCTTTCGTTGACGGAAGCAATCCCTTCAATTACCTCTCCGTCACTGGGGATAAAATCCCCAGTTTCTACTAATACAATATCGCCAGCACGCAAACATCCTGAGCGGATGTGGGTAATTGCGGCATCTTTTTTAGGTTTGGCTAATTTTTTTGCCTGAAGTTCATGACGTGCTTTTCTTAAGGCTTCAGCCTGAGCTTTACCACGTCCTTCAGCCATACTTTCTGCAAAATTAGCGAAAATAAGGGTAAACCAAAGCCATAAAGTGATTGCTAAAATAAAACTAGTAGCAGCCTCTCCCTGACCAAATAATGATTGAATAAATAAGGCGGTCGTTAATAGTGAGGCAATATAAACCGTAAACATAATCGGATTACGGATTTGGTATTGCGGGGTCAATTTTAAAAATGAAGCACGTATGGCGAGCTTTACAATATCGCCACCCCAAAAGGATAAACGATGCATTTTAAGATCCATATTGGCCCCACAAGGTTAGATGTTCCACAATTGGCCCTAGTGCTAAGGCGGGCAAAAATGAGAGTGCACCGACCAGAAAAATGATGAAAATGAGTAGGATAATAAACAGAGGAGTATGGGTAGCTAGAGTTCCTGCAGTTTGAGGAATTATCTTTTTTTGTGCTAGTGAGCCGGCAAGGGCAATTGTGGGTATGGCAATCCAGTAGCGAGAAATCAACATGATGAGGCTACCAAGCAAATTATAGAACGGGGTATTGGCATTAAGCCCGGAAAAAGCGCTACCATTATTGTTGCCTATGGAGGTGAATGTATAAAGAATCTCAGTAAAACCATGCATTCCAGGGGTGGTAATAGCACTTAAACCACTTTGAGTTACCACAGCTAATGCGGTGGAAACAAGAACACTAAGTGGCATGAGTAAAACGGCAATGGACGCCATTTTCATTTCATAGGGCTCAATCTTTTTACCTAAATATTCAGGCGTTCGGCCAACCATTAAGCCCGTCACAAATACGGTAAGGATGACAAACATTAACATTCCATACAGGCCTGAGCCGGTTCCACCAAAGATTGCTTCGTTTAAATGCATCATCCATAAGGGAATTAATCCGCCAAGAGGAGTATAGGAGTCGAGCATTGAATTTACTGAACCATTGGAGGCCGCAGTAGTAGCCACACTCCACAGAGCAGAGCTGGTGATTCCGAAACGAGTTTCCTTTCCTTCCATATTGCCACCAGGATAGCTGTGGACTATGGCTGTTGGACTAAGACCCATAGAGGTTAAAGCAGGATTTCCTTCTTGTTCTGCTATGATTCCGAGCATGACAAAGGGAATAAAAATAATAAACATGGCTGTAAGAATCGCCCAACCTTGGCGATTGTCATGGACTATTTCTCCGAAGGTATAACAAAGAGCTGCAGGAATTAATAGAATCGCGAGCATTTCTAAAAAGTTGCTTAAAGGAGTAGGGTTTTCAAATGGATGCGCTGAGTTGGTATTGAAAAAGCCGCCACCATTAGTACCTAATTGTTTAATAGCAACTTGTGAGGCAACTGGTCCCATGGGTAGGACTTGCTCCGTTAGAGGTTTTGTTGCTGTCTGAATGGTATTGTTCTTGTCTTTAATAGGCTGTCCTGATGCATCGATAAGTGGCTGTTGGTAGCTGCTGGCTTGCACAAGCTGGATGGTTTGATTGGGTTTAATATTTTGAATTACTCCTTGCGATACCAAGATTAACGCAAAGATAAAAGATAAGGGGAGTAGAATGTAGAGGATGCTTCGTACCATATCTACCCAAAAATTACCCAGATTTGTACTTTCATGTTGGGCAATGCCCCGGCTTATGGCAACTAATAAGGACATGCCCGTTGCTGCAGAAATAAAGTTTTGGGTGGTTAGCGCAAGCATTTGTGTAAAATAGCTCATGGTGGTTTCGCCGCTATAGGCTTGCCAATCGGTATTAGTGACAAAACTTACTGCGGTATTTAATGCTAAATCCGGAGCAGGGGCGGGCAGTTGCTGCGGATTAAAAGGAAGATAAATTTGCAAACGTTGAATGAGATAAACTGCGAGTAAACCGAAGAGGTTAAATATAAGCATGGAGGTTAAATAGCACTTCCAATCCATTACCTGGTTCGTTTTAATATGGCATGCTCGATAAATGAATAGTTCAAATCGATTCCCAATGCGATTTAACCAGAAATGCTTTCCTTCATAGACTTTAGCCATGTACCAGCCTAATGGTTTTACAGTGGCTAACAGGACTAAAAGAAAAACTATGGTTTGCAATAAACCTATTAATGTAATCATAGAATCCTTTCTAAGAGCTTGTTTTTATCCGATTAAAAAAATTCTGGTTTAAATAAAACAAACAACAGATAGACCAGCAAGCCAACAGCGATTATTCCCGCAACCAAATAGGTAATCATTGCTCACTCCGTGACAGTTTATCGTAGAAATTGATCAAGCCCAGACACAAAATAAAAAACAGTATGGTCATGCTAATAAATAGTAAATCTTCCATAATGATCCTGTTATTTAGGTAACGACCCCTTTTTATTATCTAAAACAATAGCATATGAATAGGTATCTGACGATATTTTTAAAGATACTCTGAGGAAGAACTAATTATTTTATCAAAATGGATTTAATTATGTATTTTTATGCTTTAAAATCCCATCTTTGGTTTTTTTTGAGCAAGAAGATGAAAAAATATATAGATCAGTTACATCATGCCATGAATATTCTTCGCCAAAGACTTAAAAATGATAACTTGAGTGCACGCATAGCACTATCTGCTATACCGAAAAAGGCGATGCAGATTTTCGGTAAAGAACTTGGTGAGCGAATTGCCAATGTACAAAAAATAGAAGCAGCACGAATTAGCACCGGGCTGGAACAGAGAGACTCCTTCGATCCAATTCATAAACAAAAAGCTGATTTATTAAAGACAATCAATAGCATAGGAAATTCCTTAAAAAGAATATATTTTGATTTAATGGTCAGTAGCTTATCCTTAAAAGAAGGTTTTAATGGTTGCATGGAACATGCAACACTGATGTTTCTTATATTAAACAAAGAATTTTTGTTTGACCCTGATGTATTTATTGAAAGTATTGTGGTGCAGGATAAGATAGATCCAGAGTTGAACCATAATTTCTTAGTGATTAATCGATGTACCGGCGACTATCCTTTAACTGATGTAGCCAGTTGGGGTAATGAGTGTCTTGTTGTTGATACTTGGCTGGGTGTGATTGCTGCTCCTACCGAAATGCCCCGGAGTTCGTCAGTTTATGCTTTTCTTCATGGCCAAGATTCTTGTACGATGAAAGTAATATACAGTAATCGATTGGGCATGGAACTTTGCGTATATACTAAAGGCCATTTATTCCATCAGATTGAGCTTGATACTCAACGCCTCATGCAGGCCGAATTTAAAAAAATCATAGAGAAATACACTGGGATATTAGATTTACCATGGTTTAAGTTAACCTCTCCAGCCAGTACAACCACTGCAAGTTCAAGTGCACTATCTAAGCATGGCTTATTTCCTTCTACTAGCAGTGCTGACTTAAATGAACTACATGAGCAATTATGTTCGGAAATCAAACATGTTTGTACGGAAAAATATCAGAGTGTATTAGACGTTATTCAAAGTAAACAATATGCTTTGGCATTACGTAGAGTCAGTGCTATTGGTCATATAGAACTTATGAGTATATTATTGCGTTACAAAGACTTATTAGGTTTTGATATTAATGAGCCTTCAAAGAGTAATGGTAAGACGGCCTTGGACTGGGCTGTTAAACACGGCAGTGCTGAACCCATAGCTTTAATTGAAGGGTACGGCGGAACAAGGGGTACTGTCGAAAATGACTTCCAAAGCTCGAGCAAAGGGAATTAAAATCATTGCTATAGCGCGAGGGATCGCTTTAGCTTCTAGTTTATTTTTTTTAAATTTATGTTATACCTTAATTAATAGACTATAAAAATTATCTAATATGTCTCTGCGACGAGGCCTCCTATGAAAAGTCGTTACTGGTATTTGCTGGTTTTTATTTTTCCTCTTTCCGCAATTATTGGTTTTGTATTTAGCGGGATTGCTAGCTTTACTACATTGTTCTTCTTTAGCATGATACTTCCTGCCGCTGAATTTTTTTGTGGTGAGGATTATGTAAAACCTTACGCTCTTGAAACGGATTCTCATACTTACTATAGGGCTGTTTTGTATGGGGTAGTTATCAGCCAGGTTATTTTAACCTTTTGGGGAGCTTATGCTGCCAGTCATAGTCAGTACTTATTTGAGGCAATTGGCTATTCTATTGCCGTTGGTATCAATGGTGGGATTGCCTTTTGTGCCGCACACGAATTAATTCATAAAAACAATCATTTTGATAATTGGATGGGGAATATTGTTTTAATTTGTACTGCTACAGGCCATGCCCCCATGGAACATGTGCTGGTTCATCATGGTCCTTTTATTACCGGAACTCCTGCGGATCATGTGCATGCACCGAATGGGATGAATTTTTATACGTATTATTTAAAGTCTATGATAGGTTTACGTACCTCAGCGTTTACTGCAGAAAAGAAATTAATGCGGCGCAAGGGGTATTCTATATTCAGTTTGCATAATCGCTTAGTGACGTTAAATCTCGGCACGTTTTTATTGGCCTTTCTCTTAGCAATTCTTTGGGGACCAGCGGCACTTTTTTATTTCATCGGAGCGGTGCTCGCTAGCAGTATTATTATTCTTGGCGCAGCCTACATTCAACATTATGGATTGGAGCGATTTACGTTACCGGATGGAAGCTATGAAAAGTTTAGTGCCATGCATTGTTGGAATTCCAATTATATTTTAACCAACTACCTTTTGTTTCAGTTACCTCGTCATTCAATACACCATCTGCGCCCTGGTCGTGATTATGAAGTGAGTGTGGATAGTCCAGAAAATCCACAACTGCCATATGGATATTTTGTATGTAGTTTACTTATTTTCATTCCTGGGATGTGGCGGAGGCTTATGGCGCAACCCGTTCAGGAAAATTTGGAGTTGCGGCGTAAGGCGGTATCGTAGCCCATTAGGCTCAGGATTATATTAATAAATTGTAGGTTGGAAGGGCATCGAGGCACCCCATAATTCAATGTTGGGCCACGGGCCCAATGGCACTACCTTAAGCGAGTACCCGCAGAAATAACTTGTTTAATAACATGAATTTAAATGAAATCAGTTTCCTTTTTTATGTATGATTGTTTTGCGAAGAACCGCCATACAAAGAAAAAAGGAAACTGACAAATGCAGTCTAAACAAAATA
>JARLJR010000091.1 GCA_031291095.1 Legionella sp.
GGCCAAAAACCTTTTCTGTTCTAAAAAAATCAAGAAAAACAGAGCAAATTAAGCTACAGAAAAAAGCTAATAAAATAATTAAAATGATAGAAAAAGAGGCACTAGCTGCTTAAGGTAGTGCCATTGGGCCCATGGCCCAACCTACAGCTGTTATAAAAGTATAGTCTAGCTACTTTTTAAAGTTACTTAAAACAGCCTCTGCATCCATTACGCCACCAACATTACTACGATACAATTTAATCTTCATAAATGTTGTTGGAATTTCTACCGTTACCCATTCCCCACCTGAAATAGTTGTCGTACTTGTAGTGGTTGTATTATGGCGACGATGATGATGACGATCAGAAGTCGAGTCCATTGACGTAGTTTCAGTTATTGGTGTTTGATAGGTTCTTTTATTTACCGTTGATGCAGAATCAAGAATCTTAAAATAGCGATAACCGTTCATCTTAGTTACTTCAGCAGAACGTCTTAACGCATATTGATACGCTTGATCGCGGCTTGAGTATTCATTCCCTAAAAACTTTACCGTATAAGTATCATCACTTAAACGGAAATCTTCAAATCCTCCCGATAATGACATTGGATGATAGCCTGTAGCACAACTAACCAGTAGTAATAAAACAGGAATGATGGCGATAAATTTTTTCATTTCTTTTCTCACAGTAACGTCTTTAGAACAATGTTATGAGTACATCTACTCACATATATTATTATGGCAATGCAAACTAGGATAGCGATTGGTACTATAATGTTGATGCACATGCACCTGTGGTCTTGGATAATGAGGTTGAATTCGGTGATGGTGGTGATGTCGGCGTTTATGGTGATGGTGATAATTACCCCAGGCGTACAGAAGATTAGAAGAACTAAAAAGACCAATAAACACACTGACTAACAATATTCTTAATTTCATTAGGAACCCCTAAACAAAATTGATAAAATTTAACTGGTTAGTACCAGTTTCGTTTTTTATTTAGACTTCATGAATCCATAAAAAACCAACTGATCATATTTGGTTCATTGAGGCGCGGATACTAAGCGATCCTTAGTTTTTTGAGAAGAATTAGTAGGTAAATTTAATATGACCGATTCGCCTTTACCAAAGCGATTAAAAGAAGCTCGCGTTGCCGCAGGGATATCACAAAAACGATTAGGCATTGCTGCAGGAATAGATGAGTTTTCAGCCAGCCCACGTATCAATCAATATGAGACTGGAAAACATACTCCTGATTTCTCCACCTTAAAAAGAATTGCACGTGTATTGTCCGTTCCTACTGCATATTTTTATGCGGAGGAAGATGAGTTGGCAAATAAAATTAAGTTATTTTTGTAATGAGATGCATACAATTCAAGTTTATTACATCCAGAAGATAGAGAACAGGCAGCACTTAAATCAAATAGCAATTACAGTCTGGAAATTTATAAATTTATCGTGATAACATGTTTTTTCTATTTATTTTTTAAGGAATGTTCAGTGCTCGAAAAAGGACCTAAAAAGAATAATCTTTTTCGTCGTTGTGTTGCTGCTACGCTCATATACTGTCAATTAGTACCACTTGCTGGCGCCGCAGTAGCTCCCACAACTTCAGCCTCCTCTTCACTGTACTACCAAATCAATAAACCAGTAGCAAATACGCCTGTATCGGCGGGTAAATTTACGCCTTTATTAAATTACACCCAAACGGGAGCGTTAAACTTAACAAATAGTCAATTAGGCTTAAAAGGACCATTAGATTGGGGTTTAACCTACAGCGATTTGACTGGCACTTTTTTCAACGCCCAATATGTGCTACCACTTGGCGAGAGATTCGCTCTAGGCGCTTTAGGTGAGTATGGAGCTAACCAATATCGCATCAATGGTACTTTAGGCTATAGCCTTACGCCATTTAGCCAATTCAAAGCGACCGCGGAGCGTTTGGGTCAACGCTTACCTTTCGAATTTGATTCTGGAGATATTAATGCACGCGTGCATCAAATGGCCTATGGGGGAAGATTTCAACAATTATTAAACTCTAATTGGGTACAAGAATTTAATCTTGGTGGGTATTGGGCACAAGCAAATAATAAAGATTTAAATCCAGTCCTGTTTACATCAAACGGATTTAACTGTGGTGGTTATGGAGCTGGTTTAACCTGTATTAACTTCCGCCACTTAGCAGGAGCTACGAGCCAAGGATTAGATGCAGGTATCGATTTATTATTAACTCCTGCGACGTTCATAAAAACTAATTTATATTACGATCAAGTACATTACCGTACTCAATTCAATGCCATTAATACAAATTCCGTAAAAGATCGCTCAGGTATAGGGGTTGGATTTAAAATAGATCAACTTCTGGGTCAACGATTCAAAGTATTAGGTGAGGCGAGCTTACGTGAAATTTATGATACATATCAGGCGGGTTTTAGCTTTATTCCTTCTTGGGGATTCAATTCAGAGATTTCTGTAGTAGGACAACATCTTGTGTCTCATAATGCTACTCCTGATAACAATAGCATTAGCATCAACTTAAGTTTGTTTGGTGATGGACCAAAACTCTACAATAAAAGAGTTCATAGAGAGCTTGTAAGCAACGATATTGCCCAATGGGTGCGTGCACCTGCAGTAAAAATGCAACAAGTTCTGGTTGCTGCTGAACAAATTACAAAATTAATAGCCCCTACTATTTCCGGTATAACACCGAACAGCGGCTCTTTTGCTGGCGGGAATATAGTAACCATAACAGGCACTAATTTTGTTCAGGGATTATTAGTATTTTTTGGTGGCCAGCTAGCCTCCAATATTCAAGTACTCTCATCTACGAGTATTCTCGTCACCGTACCTCCAATATCAAATTCCTCAGGGGTGGTCGATGTGATAGTACAAAACCCTGATGGGCAAAAATCCGTTCTCAACAATGGATATATTTATCTCGGAAACTCTTTACCAACAATTTCCGCTATAAGCCCCACCCAAGGCAGCATAACCGGTGGTACGACTGTCACGATTACTGGAACTAATCTTGGTACCACACAAAGCGTCGATTTTGGTGGTATTCCAGGCACTCTTGTGCAGGTAACTGACACACAGGTGATCGTGATTAGCCCTGCGAACATGCAAGGTGAAGTTCCCATAACCCTAACTACATCCTCGGGAAGTGTAAATAAACCTAATGCTTATGTTTATACAGCAGCCCCTATTGTTACTCAACAACCTGTAAACCAAACTGCTGTTGAGGGCAACACCGCTTCATTTTCTGCCGCAGCCACAGGTACACCGACACCCACCATACAATGGCAGTCCAGTACTGATGGTATTACATGGATTGACATCCCAGGAGCAAATTCAGGTACGTATACTACGCCTATTTTGTCAATTGGTGATAATGGTAACCAATATAGAGCTGTCTTTATGAATAGTATAGGCCAGGCAATCACTAATGCAGCCATATTAACTGTGACCCCACCACCGCCTCCAGCACCTGTCCTGACGAATGTAATGAGTGATGTGCCCCCTATAGGACCGATAGCTAATGGTGGAATGACTAACGATGCCACACCTACCTTCAATGGAGCTGCAATGGCTACCGCTACTATCTCCGCTTTTGATAATGGGACCATTGTCGGAACAGCTATTGCGGATGGAAGTGGTAACTGGACATTTACACCAGCAACAGCGCTAAGTGAAGGCACCCATTCATTCACCTTCACCGCGACAAATGCTACTGGTACTTCGGTGCCAAGTACTGCATTTATTTTTACCGTAGATACTATAGCACCTAATGCACCTGTTCTTTCTGGTGTAATTAGTAATGTGCCACCCAATCTGGGACCAATAGCCAATAATGGGACGACTAACGATACACAACCTACCGCCAATGGAACCGCAGACCCTGGCACAGTCATCTCCGCTTATGATAATGGCATCCCTATGGGAACAACTACGGTAGATGCAGCTGGTAATTGGACATTTACACCGCCCTCACCTTTAACTAATGGCTCACATTCCTTCACCTTCACAGCAACAGATGAAGCGGGTAATACTTCTCCGGCAACTGTACCATTTAACTTTACCGTAGATACGGTAGCACCTGATGCACCCGTTCTTTCTGGTTTAACTAGTAATGTGCCACCAACAGGACAGATAAATAATGGCGGAACGACTAATGATGCACAGCCTACCGCCAATGGAACCGGAGTCACTGGCACGGTCATCTCCGCTGATGATAATGGCACCCCTATGGGAACAACTACGGTAGATGCAGCTGGTAATTGGACATTTACACCGCCCTCACCTTTAACTGATGGCCCACATTCCTTCACCTTCACTGCAACAGATGAAGCGGGTAATACTTCTCCGGCAACCACACCATTTACCTTTACCGTAGATACGATAGCACCTGATGCACCCGTTCTTTCTAGTGTAACTAGTAATGTGCCACCAACAGGACCGATAAATAATGGCGGAACGACTAATGATGCACAGCCTACCTTCAGTGGAACTGCAGAGCCTACCACTATTCTCTCTGTTTTAGATGGAACCACCACTATCGGCACAAGTATTGTAGATGGAGCTGGTCATTGGACATTTACACCCGTACTATTAGGTGATGGCCCTCATTCCTTCACATTCACTGCAACAGATGCAGCTGGTAATATTTCGCCCCCAACCGCAGCATTTACCTTTACCGTGGATACTATAGCACCAATAACGCCAACTCTTGTGCTTGTAACAAGTAGTTCGGGTAATATAGCTCCTGGAGGAACGACTAACGATAAGCAACCAGTCTTCAGTGGAACAGCAGAGTCTAACTCTACTATCAACGTTATTGATAATGGAATCCCCATCGGAACAACTACTGTGCAGCTAGATGGCAGTTGGACGTTTCCATCACCACCACTAGCTCTAGGCGCGCATTCCTTCACATTCACATCTACTGATGAAGCTGGCAATACTTCTCCGGCAACTGCTGCATTTCCCTTTACAGTGACTTAAAGTAATTAGTTTTCGTAGCCCGTATTAGATAAATATTCTAATACGGGCTACGTGGTTACAGTGCCAACAAAGCAAAGGTGCTCACAATGAAAAGTAGCAGACTTGTTATCTGAGGATAATTGTATGACTTATTACGTCGTTTACGCATGAATAAATCAATCAGGTATACAGGAAGCACTGAAACAAGGGTTAATACAATCACTAAGGCCACATATTCTGCTATTTGTGGAAACGGTATTATTGACACGATAAACGTTAATATCACAACTAGAGTCTCACGATAATAAGTGAGCGCCCAGATAACCCCATCGCCAAAACTAAATACAAGCCAAGATGCCGCCAATAAAGGCAAAAATAATTTAACGCCTTTAACTGCAAAAATTTTCTTAATGACTCCGAGGAACTCCTGTGAAAAAAATACCGTAATAGCCCCCAGCAGGATAACCATAGTCAGTGTGAATAACATTTACTTGTTCCTCAAACATAAATCTCAAAACCAATTGGGTACTGCTTTATAATCGTTCCTCTAAAGCTTCCCAACGCGCATAGTACTCCATTAATACAGCCTCATCCTCAGCAAGGCTCTGATTTATTTTTGCAATGGCCGATGCATCTTGCTGATAAAATTCGGGGTCAGCCATCTGTAATTGCAACTCGGAAATCTTCTTTTCCAATTGCTCAATTTTTTTTGGCAACTGGGATAATTCACGCTGCTCATTAAAGCTTAGCTTATTTGTCGACGGACTGCGCTTAACTGCTGGATTTTTATCCGCTGTATCACGCTCACGCTTCTGTTGTTGCTGTTGCTTCTTATGTATTTTATAGTCGTCATAGCCACCAACAAACTCACTAAATTGTCCGGCTTCTTCATACACTAAGACGCTGGTTACCACTTGGTTAATGAAGGCTCTATCATGGCTAATTAATATTAACGTACCCGGATAATCTGCCAACAGATCTTCCAACAGTTCTAACGTTTCGATATCTAAATCATTTGTAGGTTCGTCCATAACCAAGAAGTTAACTGGTTTGGCGAATAATTTAGCTAATAATAATCGATTGCGTTCTCCGCCAGATAAAACAGAAACCGGTTGATTAAAGCGTTCTGCAGAAAATAGAAAATCACGTAAGTAACTGGCGACATGTTTTTGCTTGCCGTTAATCGTCACGTAATCAGCGCCCTCGCCCACGTTATACATAACCGTTTTATCTTCCTGCAATTGGCGACGCAACTGATCAAAATAAGCCACATTCAAGGAAGTGCCCTGTTTGATTTCTCCTGAGTTGGGTTGCAACTCACCGAGTAATAAGCGCACTAGAGTAGTTTTACCACAGCCATTAGGCCCAATAACACCAAGTTTATCTCCACGGGTCAATAATAAGGAAAAGTTTTCTAATAACTTCTTTTGCCCTAGAGAGTAATTCACGTTGGTTGCTTCGATAACTACGGAGCCTGAACGATTTACATCTAAAGCAATTGTCTTAACTTTTCCTAATTGATTACGGCGTGCTTTATATTCTTCACGCAATGCTTTTAAGGCACGTACTCGGCCTTCGTTACGTGTACGTCGAGCTTTGACGCCCGTACGAATCCAGACTTCCTCTTCAGCGAGTTTTTTATCAAATAATTCATTTTGCTTTTGTTCACTCTGACGAATTGTCTCACGTCGGTCAAGGTACGTTTCATAATCACAATCATGTTGATGTAGTTTTCCACGATCAATTTCCACAATCCGATTTGATACCTGGCTTAAAAACTCTCTATCGTGGGTAACCAACAATACAGCACCTTTAAAGTTTTTGAGATAGGCTTCAAGCCATTCAATCGCTTCAATATCTAAATGGTTCGTTGGTTCATCCAATAATAGTAAATCGGGTGAAGCAATTAGAGCTGCCCCCAGAAGAACGCGACGTTTCATTCCCCCGGATAAATTATTCATCCGCTCCTGAGTAGTAATGCCCAAACGACTAGCCATCGTTTCAATTTGTGGCAATTTATCCCAAGCATGAAGATTATCCATACGCTGTTGGACATGGGCTAATTTTTCCATATCCCCTTGTTGAGATAATTCATTAAATTGAGATAAAACCTCACCCACTTCGCCTAAGCTTTTCACTAAAAAATGATAAACGGAGTCATCCCCAGTGATAGGAACCTCTTGAGTTAGGCCTGCAACTCTTAAACCGGATAATTTATTGATTTGTCCGCTGTCAAGAACAATATCTCCTTGCAGTAATTTAAGAAGCGTTGACTTCCCTGCCCCATTTCTGCCCACTAGGGCAACCCTATCTTGTGGTTGTATTTGCCAATCTGCTTTATCTAACAGTTGATTGCCAGCAATATTAAGACTTACGTCATGAAGGGAAATAATACTCATACTTTAAACTCTAAAAATTAAACCATTTTGGTTTTTATTTGTGGGCCATTTCCCCCGCTTTCAATGCACGTCATCCCGAACATAGTGAGGGATCCCTAATCAAGCACCGAGCCAGATTCAGGAGGTCCCTCACTATGTTCGGGATGACGGGTGCGGGGTAATAGCCCAACAACCTACTTAGACAACACCAATACCCCATCCATTTCGACCCGTGCTCCACGAGGCAATGCCGCAACACCTATTGCTGCCCGAGCAGGATAAGGCTCAACAAAATAACGGCCCATGGCTTCATTAATCAGGGGGAAATGGCTTAAATCAGTCAAATACACATTTAACTTGGCTATATTTGCCAAACTACCACCCGCAGCCTCACATACCGCAGATAGATTTTCTAAAACTTGAGTAATCTGTTCACTAATGTCTTCACTGCACATTTGCATGGTTTTAGGGTCTAGTGGTATTTGCCCTGAGAGGTATACGGTGTTACCGCATTGAATTGCTTGTGAATAAGTTCCAATAGCTTCCGGAGCTAATTTGGTATGTACAGGCTGCATTAATTATCCCCTTGTTTTTTTCGGTACAGACGCATCACCACTTTATTTGCACGTAATCGACGCATTACACGCGCCAGGTGCGTCCGGTCAATCACACTGATAGAAAACGTTACTGCATTATGGCGCCCATCACGAGGGTCCACGTTAATGTTACCAATATTTGATCCCGCTTCGGAAATGGCGGTCGCTAAAGCGGCTAATACTCCGCGCTCATTAGCTACATCAACCGTAATATCGACCCAATATTCTCCTTCCACCTTTTCATCCCAACGCAAAGGAACAAATTGTTCAGGGTTCATACGTGAGGTTTTTAAGGTTGCGCAATCGCTATTGTGCACAATGATTCCTCTTCCTTGCTGAAAGACTCCAATGATGTTATCGCCAGGAATTGGTTGGCAACACTCACCAAAATGTACCACCATTCCTTCGGTGCCTTTAATCGCAAAGGGTCGAACTTTGCCCGCTTTGTCCAACTCATGAAAGTCCTGACTGACCACCAAGCGTTTTGCAATCACCATGGCCATTTGGTTACCAATACCAATCGCATAGAGTAAATCATCTATTGCTTTATAGTGTAAATCACTTAATAGGGCTTGGAGTGTCTCCGGCGGTACTTTAGCATAATCACTGGATAACTCAGCTAAAGATTGTTCTAGCAATCGTTTTCCTAAAACAATGGATTCCTCATTTTGTTGGCTTTTCAAGAAGTGACGTATATTCGAGCGTGCTTTACCAGTAACCACAAAATTTAACCATGCCGGATTAGGATGTGCACTGGAGGAAGTAATGATTTCTACGGTTTGTCCATTCGATAAAGGGATGCTCAGTGGTACTAAACGCCGATTGACCTTTGCTGCCACACAACTGTTCCCTACTCCCGAATGCACTGCATAGGCGAAATCAACCGGTGTAGCCCCTTTGGGCAACTCCATAATGTGCCCTTTGGGTGTAAAAACATAAACCTCATCAGGAAATAAATCAATTTTAACATTTTCAATAAATTCCAGGGAATTCCCGGTACTACGCTGCATTTCTAGTAAGCTTTGTACCCATTCGCGAGCACGTAGCTGCGCTTCATTTACTTCTAAGCCCGAGGATTTATAAATCCAATGCGCCGCAACCCCATTATCTGCAACTTTATCCATATCTCGTGTACGGATTTGTACCTCCAGTGGAACCCCAAAGGGACCAAACAAGGTGGTATGTAAGGATTGATAACCATTCGCCTTAGGAATACCAATATAATCTTTAAAACGCTGAGGAACTGGTTTATAGGTGCAATGCAAAGCGCCTAAAATACGATAACAGGAGTCAATATCTTCGGTGATAACCCGGAATGCAAATACATCGGTGATTTCTGTAAATGAAGCCTTCTTTTGCCGCATTTTACGATAGATGCTGTATAAATGCTTTTGTCTACCAAATACCTGCTCGTAAGGAATATTTAATTGCGCCAGAGCCTGTTGCAAATCACGTTCAATGGTTTGGGTTAATTCGCGCCGATTACCGCGTGATTTTTCTACAGCGGATTTAATTGCTCGATAACGCATGGGGTATAAGGCTTGAAATCCCAGATCCTCGAGTCCGACGTAGATGGAGTGCATCCCTAAGCGGTTGGCAATTGGGGCATAAATTTCTAAGGTTTCAATAGCAATACGTCGGCGTTTTGCTGCAGGCATGGAACCTAAGGTGCGCATATTATGCAGTCGATCCGCTAATTTTACGATAATTACGCGAATGTCTTTAACCATAGCCAAAACCATTTTGCGGAAGTTTTCAGCCTGGGCTTCTGCTTTGGATTCAAATTTGATTTTGGTAAGTTTGGTAACCCCATCGACTAGGGCGGTGATGTCTTCACCAAATTGGCGGGTTAAATCTTCTTTGCTTACGGTGGTATCTTCAACGACATCATGAAGTAATGTCGCCATAATGGTTTGATAATCGAGCCGCATTCGGGCCAGAATCAAGGCTGCGGCAACAGGGTGGGTAATATAAGGCTCCCCTGAACGGCGCATTTGACCATGGTGTGCTTTTTCAGCAACCAAATAAGCTTGGTAACATTTTTCTATTTGAGCTTGCTCGAGATAGCATTTCAGCTCCTCATCAAGCTCTTTAAAATAGCTCACGCAGCACTCCCTGATGTCCAACATGGTCATACCTCATTTTGGCTAAGATAGCGGAAACAGCCCCATACATCCAAGCAAAAAAATTGAACCCTATACTAAAATAATAGTCCAAACCATAAAAAATGGTGCACCTGCACAATAGACCATTTAAAATTGCTTAAAAACACATAATTCGTAGTGTAAACATTCACGCTGTATGTAAATTTCGTCATTGCGACGGCAGTTTTTTATTTAATTCAAAAAAATAACAAAACTCGGTGAACGATTACCCATATTAGGCAAAGCACTAATATGGAAACGCTGTAGCAACAAATTTCCCCGTATTACGCTGCGTTAATACAGGCTTCAAACGGACCCTTGTCATCCCCGCCTGCGCGAGAATGACAAAGCCCCACTCTTATTCTTTGTCTAAAATAGCTGCTGTGACCAGGCCTTCAGCAATTTCACGTAAAGCAACAACCGTTGGCTTATCATTTTCCCATTCAACCATAGGTTGATCACCACGCACAGCAATTTGTCGTGCACGCTTTGTAGCCACCATAACTAATTCAAAACGGTTTGCCACATGCTCTAAACAATCTTCAACTGTAACTCGTGCCATAATTGCATCCTCCGGTAACCAAAACTTCTTATTTTACTGCGATGACATCAGGAATGAAAGTAATTTTGCTTGTTTATTTACCTGCCGCTCGATACGCAGACGATTAGCCAGCACAATTGTGCATAAATCTGCTGCTGCATGTTCAAAGGTATCATTAACAATAAGATAATCAAACTCTGAATAATGACTGAGTTCATCTTGGGCTTTTTTCATTCGGCCACGAATTATTTCATCGTTATCTTGACCTCTATTAGTTAAACGATCCTTCAAGGCCTCGATTGATGGCGGAATAATAAAGATACTTACTGCTTCAGGGAAATTTTTCTTAATTTGAGAGGCACCCTGCCAATCAATATCTAAAACCACATCAATGCCACATTCCAAACGCTCACGAATTTGTGCCTTGGAAGTACCATATAAATGGCTAAAAACTTGCGCATGTTCAATAAATGAACCTTCATTGATCATAGTAGTAAATTGACGTTCATCAATAAAAAAATAATCTACTCCATGAGCCTCCCCTGGCCGCATCACACGAGTTGTATGTGAAATAGAAACCTCAATCTGTTCAAGAGTCTCGATTAAATTTTTCACTAAACTCGTTTTGCCCCCCCCTGAAGGTGCAGCAACAATAAATAAATTACCCAAATAATTACCCACAATATAACTCACTCAATGTTTTGAATTTGCTCACGCATTTGTTCAATTAGTACTTTCATTTCCACAGCGCTCTGAGTTAGCTCCACAGAATCTGACTTAGAGCTTAAAGTGTTCGCCTCTCGATTCAACTCTTGCATTAAGAAATCAAGGCGTCTTCCAGCTATTTTATCGCAATTTATAGTCCGACTCACTTCATTAATATGAGTTTGTAAACGATCTAATTCTTCACTCACATCCAAACGGGTAAGAATTAATGCGATTTCCTGCTCTACCCGATTCTCAGGCACTTCAATCTGCACGGCCTGCAAACGAGAAAATAATTTATCTTTAATTTGCTCGGATTGATTCGCCACAAGCTCCCGTGAACGCGTTACTTCTTTACCTAAGTCCTGCAAACGACTAAGCACATGAGACTGCAACGCATTGCCTTCAGTAGCACGAACCTGTTTCAGCTGTTCGATGGCGTCTTCAAATAAAGAAATTGCTTGCTGACCTAATTCTTCAACATCAGGAGCACTTACCTGTACGACCCCAGGCCAGGCAAGAATACGACTTACTCCAAAATCATTTGCCAAGTGATGAGAAGCAGACATTTGATGGCTTAAATCCACCAATGCATTCACCATTGCTGTATTTATAAGCAAAGACTGACTATCAGAACCAACATCCTGATACTTAAGCTGACACTCTAATTTACCACGGCTTATTTTATCACGCAGCGCATTACGTAAATGAGGTTCAATAAAACGAAATGGCTCCGGCAAACGAAATGAAATATCTAGATACCGATGATTTACTGAGCGAATTTCCCAACAAAGAGTTCCGGCATTGATCTGTTTTTGTGCCCGAGCAAAGGCAGTCATACTTTGAATCATAAAAATACCATTGAAGATACGTCGCGCGACTATACCGCAATTTCAGAAAATTGGACAGAACTGAGCAATTATAAAACGACACTATTGCTGCGGTGCAGCGTACTCCTGGTTTTCATGCCGCAACACCCTTGATTATGCTGCGCTGCATTAAGGCTACAGAACTGCTAACTACCAAGAGAATTGATTGTTTTCAATTTTTATGCACAATAGCGCACAAATAAACTCTAATGATACTTGCTATGAATGAACTGTCTTTTAACTTAAATGAATTAAAACTAGAACATACTGCAGCACCGGCCAATAAAGCGCAAATAATTGAATTAGAAAATTATTTTGATCATCCTATTCCTTTTAATTTGAAAGAAATCTTTAGAAATTATAATGGCGCGAGCCTTAAACAACATCAGATTAATCATTTTTATATCGTGGGCAAAGATAAAAAAAACACCTTGAATATTTGGTTTACTATTAATAAATATAGCGAACGATTAGGATCAGAAACCCTTCCTTTTGCAGAATATGATGCTCATTCAATTTATTTTCTAAAATGGGAGCACGAGCAAGCAAACGTATATTTATGGAGCGATTCTAATCAAGAAATCACCCATATATCTGATTCTTTTGATGGATTTCTAGAGGGCTTATTACCGAAAATTTAATCGGCGCCCCCCCCCCCCCACGACAAGAGATGAAATAAATCTACTGGTGCTCTTGGTGATTTGAATAAAACAAACCCGAATATTATACTATCAATACATATTGATCATCAAATAGCTTGGAATGAATACACATGATGCCATTATTAATGCCTATGTATCCCTAGGTTATTCCATTGATGATCAAGGTTGTTGTCATGGAACCTCTCTTCGTTGGTTAGAGGCTTCTTTTTTAGATGAAGAACCAGTCTTTCATAAACGTCTTCTCAAGATTGTAGCTTACGGCCAATATCTAAAAACAGCCATTGAGGCAGTCAAAGCAAAACGAGGAGAAAACTTAACTAAGGAAGATAAGTATTTGCTTGAAATCCAAGCATTTATGGATCACTTATATATTTTTCAAGCTCCCTATGAACAGAAAAGCTTATTTAATAATGCCCATTCAGTATTTCAGGATGACATTGATGAAGCATCTATGTTCGCTTCATCTGATGCAATAGAACGCTTAGGCGGACTTACTAAAGTTTATTCTCATCCTTTAATCTATAACGAAGAAGAAATTACGCGCTATTTAGATGATTTAGCGATTGCAATAGAAAACCACTGTCCACTCCATGGAAAAAAAGTTGGCATTCTTTTATCCAGTCATACCCATACAATTGCACTAACCTACACCACAGGAAAAGGAGGATGGCGTTTTATGGATATTAATGAATATCCACCAGAGTCTTTGCCAAAAGATAGCACTCAAAAATTAGCCAAGAATATTATTGAAAGCCTTAAAGAGCATGGGAGCCCTTATATTGCTTTTGCCTCTAAAGTGATTACGGTAAAAAAAGACCCTTTCATAAATCAATTAACTGAAGAACTTTCCAAACTCAGGGCAAAACACCCGGTAACGAGTAATCTAGCTCGACGTGCAGAACAAGTTAACCTGTGTTATCTAGCCTCAGAGCAAGGCGATGCACAAATTGTTGAAGAGACAGCAAGACATGGAACTGACATAGAGTTTACAGACAAGGATGGAATTACTCCTGTTCTGGTAGCTACCATGTATGGTTATGATGCCGTTGTCGACGTGCTTGCAAAACAGAACGCGAATCTAAATGTGGTTGATCAAGTGGACGGCTGGACTCCAATGCATTACGCTGTAGATGATAGATATACCAAAGTAATTACTTGTCTTGCCCAAAATCACGCGAACCTTAATATTCGAGCTCATAACGGGTTCACTCCTCTCCTACTGGCTGTCAATCGTGGGAATGTGGAGGCAGTTGCTGAGTTAATAAAGTTTGGTGCTGATTTAAGTATCTCTCTGGCCTGTTCCATTAAAGGTTTTAAACCTAAAGATGCACTGTCTAATAAACGCTTTAACACCTTAGTAAAGCAAAAACTTGTTGTCAATGATGAGATTCTGCTCTCTCCTCAGGATATGGCCTTCGTCGATGGACATGAACAAATTGTAACGTTATTAAGACATGCCCACAGAATTAATTCACTCTATCAAACTGTAGTGGCCTTTGAAAAATACTGTGAAACCACACAGGCACCGCATGTAGTAGATGGGGCTCGTGACTTAAAGGGATTCTCGAATGAATACATCAGCTCGCTTTACTCAGCACCGCATGCTTTCGGATTAGAAGAGTGGAATAGTCGGTATACCAAGGGAATGCAATTTCTTGCTGCACAAAGTCAAGCACCACAGTATTTAGAGTCATTAAACAAGATAGACGCTCAATTTAAAAGCCTAGTAACAGCCCTTCGTCCGATGAATGATTCCTCGTTAAAAAGGAAATCATTGTTTTCATCCGATATTCAAGAAGCAAAACGCATGAAATTTACGGAACCTCCTGAAGGTGAAAATCTGGATCCTAATAGTGGATTTAATTAGATCATTACATGATGGGTGCAACTCTACGCGTTAAGGAGTATAATTGTTCTTTTTTGCGAGGATTATCCCATGCGTCCCAGTAATCGTGAAGCCAATCAACTTCGTCCTATAAAATTAACCCGCAACTTTACGAAACATGCAGAAGGTTCGGTGCTTGTTGAGTTTGGAGATACTAAGGTTCTGTGTACCGCCTCAGTAATTGATGGTGTACCTCGTTTTATTAAAGGTAAAAACCAAGGTTGGGTAACTGCAGAATATGGCATGCTTCCTCGTGCCACCCACAGCCGTACAGAGCGTGAAGCCGCAAAAGGGAAACAAGGTGGCCGAACTATGGAAATCCAACGCCTTATTGGTCGTTCATTAAGAGCTTGTGTGGATTTAAAATTCTTGGGTGAAAATACCATTACTCTGGATTGTGATGTGATCCAAGCAGACGGTGGAACACGTACTGCCGCCATTACTGGCGCCTGTGTTGCGATGAGAGATGCTGTTACCTGGATGGTTGAGCGTGAAAAAATCCGTAGAATGCCTACGTTTAATTACGTTGCCGCCGTCTCTGTCGGTATTTATAGAGGTCAGCCGGTTCTTGATTTAGATTATGCAGAAGATGTGCTTGCTGAAACGGACATGAATGTTGTAATGACCGAAGCAGGTCACTTTATTGAAGTGCAAGGAACAGCAGAAGATAAAAACTTCAATCGCGATGAGTTAAACAGTATGCTTGCTTTGGCTGAAATTAGCATTCCTCATCTGATTGAGTTACAGAAGAACGCCTGATATGTGCGCTGAGCTGTCAAGCCCAGCATTGGTAGTGGCCAAACTGTGTTTGCTGGGCTTTTCAGCCCAGCCTACGCCTTACTCTATAATTTTTTCTTAAGTAAGCGCCCAACCTACAAGTCTGAATGCAACGTAGCGAATTCCTTAATTAAAACAACCCTGTCTCCACTGCAACATCTCGGGCAGCATCCCTAGATATAATTTCGCTCCTCACCAACTCCAGCAAATGCTGATCCAAGGTCTGCATCCCTACTGCCTTCCCAGTTTGCAAAAAAGAAACCATCTGCGCTACTTTATCTTCGCGAATTAAATTACGTATCGCGCCAGTACAAATCATAATTTCTAAAGCCGCAATGCGCCCCCTCCCCTCCTTTCGCTTTACCAACCTTTGTGCAATAACCGCCCTTAATGATTCCGCTAAAATAGAACGTGCCATCGTTTTTTCCTCTGTGGGAAACACATCAATAATACGATTAACCGCATGAACTGCAGAATTTGTATGTAAGGTCCCTAATACCAAATGCCCGGTTTCTGCAGCACTCATAGCTAAACGAATCGTTTCTAAATCACGTAGCTCTCCCACCAGCAAGACATCTGGATCCTCGCGCAAAGCAGAACGGAGTGCTGTATGGAAACTATGAGTCGTGTTATGTACTTCCCGTTGGCTCACTAAACATTTATTACTGGAATGCACAAACTCAATGGGATCTTCGATGGTAAGAATATGCCCATGACGAGAGGCATTAATGCAATCAATCATCGTAGCTAAGGTTGTACTTTTTCCTGAGCCCGTTGGTCCTGTTACTAATACCAATCCAGTAGGGTAATTGATTAGTTCGGTAAAAACAGGCGGCAAATTCAAATCGCAAAAACTTGGAATCGTTGAAGGAATAAGTCGAAAAACTGCACCAACACCACGCAGATGATGAAACACATTAACCCGGAAACGGCCTAGTGCTGTAATCTCCAAGGAAAAATCAAGCTCCCAAACTTTTGCGAGCTCTTCCTTTTGCTGTGTGCTGAGGAGTTCATGAATCATGGCCAATAATTCGGAATGTTCTAAAACCAGTAAGTTCATTTTAAGTAATTCGCCATCAACACGAATCCGAGGTTCGATACCAGAGGACAAATGTAAATCTGAAGCTTGGTTTTTAATTGCAAAAGTCAATAATTCTATTATATCCATAAGTTAATGCTTGCAAATTGCTGCGAGTGTTGAGTACGAGCAGCAGGTTAACATAGAAGGATCTACTCGGCAAACGCTCTATCTTTTGCTATTGTTAGTGTTTTAAAAAACAGCGCATGCACGATGAATCTTCAACACAATTTAAATCAAATACAGCAGCTTATTAGGCAGGCAGAATTAGAAAATGGCCGGAATGCTAATGAGGTATTATTGCTTGCGGTCAGTAAGCAACAAAGTGCGGAATCAATTGCCAAATTATTTGAACTAGGAGTGAGAAATTTTGGCGAAAACTATTTTCAAGAAGCACAAGAAAAAATTAATGCGCTAAAAGACTTACCTATATGCTGGCATTTTATTGGCCCAATCCAAAGTAATAAAGCCAAAAATATTGCTCGTGATTTTAATTGGGTACATAGTATAAATAGGCTAAAAATAGCCCAGCTACTGAGTGAACACCGTCCCTCCGATTTACCACCCTTAAAGGTGTGTTTGCAGGTTAACTTGATCACTGAAGAAACTAAATCAGGTATTAGTCCCGAAGAAACAACTGAACTGGCTTTAGCAGTGAGTCAATTGCCTCATCTCCAACTTAAAGGCTTAATGACCATCCCTCCCCCAGAACCTGATCCGCAAAAACAATATGAACTATTTATGCAAATGAACCAACTCTTAAAATCCCTGAACCAGAAATTAGGCTTAAGTCTAGATACTTTATCGATGGGAATGAGTGATGATTTGGTTCCGGCAATTAAAGCAGGGGCAACTATTGTTCGTATTGGTCGAGCTATTTTTGGTGAGCGTAAAAAGTAATTCCTACCATGCGCTATCCCGAACAGGTATACGTCATCCCCGACACGAATACGCCACTACGGACACGCAGGATCCACTCAGAACTCCAATCAGCCACTCCGAGCGCGAATAACCCACTCCGGACACTAATACATCACCCCAGACCCAAACACACCACGTCATCCCGAACGCAGTGAGGGATCTCCTGAGTGTAGCACAAGAGTAATTTAAACCATCGGTGCCACCTTCTGGAGCTCCCTCACTGCGTTCGGGATGACGTGCGTTCTATTGACCTGCTTTCTGCATTCCCCTATTTAGGTATATACTAGCTGTGTACATCAACAAAAGTAATAGGATTAGGGGTAAATATGTCAGGTTTAACGACTGTAGGATTATTTGTTGTTTCTTTAGCTTTTTCAGTACTTATTTTCAGTATCTGGTTACGTATGGCACTTCGTTACTTCCGTGTCAGTGCAATTAACCCACTAAGCCAATTGATTCATACCATCACAGATCCCCTGGTAATCCCCGTACAACGTTTACTGAAATTAACCCCCAAACCTGGGAAAAAATACGATACAGCAGCAATCATCGTGCTCGTGCTGGTTGAAATACTGAAGATTTTTATCCTGAGCATGATCGCATTTCACGGTTTAATGCCTATAGGCTATTTTATACTTTATGTGATTGCTGATTTAATCATTCAGCCCTGTGACCTTCTCTTCTTCGCAATCTTGATTCGCGTGATTATGAGCTTTGTTAATCCAGCTTGGAATGGTCCAATTGAATATTTTTTGCGTACATTAACCGACCCCTTGCTGAAATTAGGACGCAAAATTATTCCTGATATTTCGGGTTTTGATTTCTCCCCCTTTATTATGCTTATGATTTTGAAAGTTATTACATTATTCATTAATGCGAACCTTCCCTGGAGAATACTATAAAACGAAACTATACTTATTTGTAGACAAGGGCTACAAGGATGAAATTATGAAATTGTCGCATTACACTGGTTTAGCATTAGTTATTTTACCTTTTAGTCTCTTTGCTGATGACCAATTTTATTGTCCGCAAAACCATGCCTACATTAGCATTGGTATGTCACCAGACGAGGTTATCGCAGCCTGTGGCCAACCCATCAGTCAACAAGATTCGAATCAGCCTGTTTTAAGAAAAATCCCTGTACAACAACTTATTTATAATAACAAAGGCGCAGATACAGCATTCTACGGTGTATGGAACATCCCCACAGGTAATGGTGGTGCTCAGCTAGAGGTTGATGTTGCCGATCAAAAAGTACGAAGTATTAAATTAAACAGTTCCGATAGTAATTCCGTTTCTATTTGCGGTGGTAATAGCATTCAAGTTGGTGATCCAGTGGAAAAAGTTTATTATGCATGCGGTAGTCCCTCACTAACCAATAATACGTACATTAATGAAGTAGTGCCTACTGCAGAAAAACCTAAAGTCTGGATTTATCAACCGGGTCAATATCAACCAACTGTAACCTTGACTTTTGTTAATGGCAAATTACAATCCATCAACTAATTAACATAAGGTACCACTTGAATGACAGAAACAGTTGACGATATTACGATTGCCTTTAGCGAAAACGGTACAGAAGTAACTAAAGAGCTGGATAAACAGGTATTAAGCAAGGGAGCCTGGACTACAATTATATTTAAGTATCAGGATTGGGATAATAGCAAAAGCGATTTTGGACCAGTGAAATATTCCATTCGCCGTTATCAAAAACGTAATAATCAGTATTGGCAAAAGTCTAAGTTTAATATTTCTAGTGCAGATCAAGCGCAGAAGATTGTTGATATTCTGAGTGATTGGCTGAAATGATTTAAGCCCTCACGATGTTCGTCATCCCGAACATTGTGAGGGATGACGTACTAGTATTGGTTGTAAAAGTTACACAACCTTAACTCACCCACTCCAAGCCCGTATGACGGCGCTCAAAATAATTTGCCACAATAGTATCACTTACCATATCCAAGCTTTCAGGATTCCAATGAGGATTCTTGTCTTTATCAATCAATAAAGCACGTACGCCTTCATAAAAATCCTTACCATGCATGAAATGGCTCACAAGGGTGTAATCCATTTGCAAACACTCGGCCAAAGTCAATCCTTTAGCGCGATTCAATTGCTCTAAAGTAACCTTAAGGCTCAGTGGCGATTTTTGTGATAAGGCATTCTCGATACTAACAGGCCACACGCCTTCCTGATCCTGTAATGAGGATTTAATCATTTCCACACTTGGATGAGCAAAACATACATTAATCGCTGGTTTTATTTGGCTAGGCTCAGAATCAGAAGCTACTGAAGCATATTCATGCAAGCATTGACTAACACCTTTAGACGCATCTGCCGATAAATCAGCTTGCTGTAATGCCTTAAGTAGTGCCGGAATATGTTCTGAAGGCATCATATTCTTCACCAAACCCGCTTTCAACGCATCATGAGGGCCGAGTCGATTACCGGTTAATCCTAAGTAAGTACCTAAATGACCAGGACAACGAGTTAATAAATAACTTGCCCCAATATCTGGAAAAAAGCCAATACTAGTTTCTGGCATCGCAAAAACAAAGCGATCGCAGGCTACAGGATGGCTTCCATGCAATGAAATACCGACACCACCGCCCATAACCATGCCATCAATTAAAGAAATATAGGGTTTGCCAAAATGATGAATAAAATGATTTAAACGATACTCATGCCAGAAAAACTGCATTTGCTCTGAATCATTTAATCGGCCAGAAAAATAAAGTGCGCGGATGTCTCCTCCGGCACAAAAAGCATTCCCCGGTGCTGCTTGTACTACCACAGCACGAATACTTTCATCATTTTTCCATAAACTTAATTGCCTTTGCATGGCAAGAATCATGGTTAAGGTTAGCGCATTCAAGGCGCCCGGACGATTTAATGTAATTAATCCTAACTGACCTTCCTGTGTAAAAAGCACGTCTTCAGTCATGATTATCTTCCTTTAAATTGTGCTGGTCGTTTACTCAGAAACGCAGAAACTCCTTCTTGCTTATCCTCTGAAGCGCATGCTTTGGCGAAATGAATCGCTTCTAAATGCAAGGCATCAGTCAGTGATAAATCATAACCATGATCAATAACCTCCATCACCCCGGCAATTGCCAGTGGCGCCATGCTTAAAATACCTTGCAACAGTTTTTTACCGTGCTCGATTAAGGTTTCAGGTTCAACCACATCGCTTACCAATCCCCAATTCAATGCAGTTTCTGCTTTAATAAAACGACCAGTCAGACATAAATCTAAAGCACGCCCTTTACCAATTAAACGTGCCAAGCGTTGAGTGCCACCATAACCCGGAATTACCCCCAGTTTTACTTCTGGCTGACCAAATTGCGCCATAGTTGAAGCAATTCGTAAGGTTGCCGAAATCGCTAATTCACACCCGCCACCAAAAGCAAAACCATTAACCGCCGCTAAGGAAGGTTTGCCCATAGTTTCTAATAAACGAAATACTTCCTGACCATGACAAGCAAATTCATAACCCGTTTGCGCTGTGCATTCTGCTAAACGATTAATATCAGCACCAGCACAAAAGGCTTTGCCATTGCCAGTAATCATCAACGCGTTAACTTGGGGATTTTCTTTAGCGGCATGAAAGATTTCAGCTAATTCATTCAGTACTTCCGTACTTAAAGCATTCAGCTTATCAGGTCGGTTTAATGTTAACAGTAAAATTCCCTGGCTATCTAATTCTTGTTCAACTACATTCATTGTATTACTCCTGTTTAATCCTATTGATTAACGCAAAACAAAGCCGTCGTCCAAACTTGCCTTCGCGATAATTTCGCGCATAATTTCATTCGTTCCCTCAAGAATTTGATGAACTCTTAAATCTCTAAAAATACGTTCGATTTGATAATCACGTAAATAACCGTAACCACCATGCAATTGCATTGCTTTGTCGCTAATATTAAAGGCAATATCTGTGGCCATACGCTTTGCCATAGCACAATACATTGGTGCTTTCGGGTCATCTTTATCCATCGCAGCTGCTGCGCGATACACCATTAAACGAGCCGCTTCATAATCAGTGAGCATATCAGCAAAATAAAAACGCAAGGCTTGCATTTCATTTAATTTTTTACCAAATTGCTTACGCTCATTCATATATTGCTGGGATAAACGCAAACAAGCAAGAGCGCCCCCTAAGGAACAGGAAGCAATATTAATGCGTCCGCCATTCAAGGCATTTAAGGCAATTTTAAACCCCATTCCCTCATCACCTACTCGGTTGCTCACGGGAACGCGGCAATTTTCAAAAAAGACCATCGAGGTGGGCTGATTACGCCATCCCATTTTTTTCTCTAACTTACCAAAACTTAAACCTGGGGTATCTTTTTCGATTAATAAGCAACTGATTCCATAATGGCTTTCATCCCCAGTACGCACCATACATAAATACACATCGCTTACCGAGCCACCTGAAATAAATGATTTTGAACCATTGAGCACATAATGATCCCCATCTTTAATTGCCTTGGTTTTTAAAGAGGCGGCATCAGAACCTGATTCAGGCTCAGTTAAACAATAGCTGGAGAATACCTCCATTGAGGTTAATTTGGGCCCCCACTTAGCCCTTAGCTCTTTTCCTGCATAGCGATCGACGAGAGTAGCAACCATATTATGAATGGAAAGATAGGCGCTGGTACTGACGCAACCAGTTGCCAGTTGTTCAAATAACAATGCAGAGTCAAGTCGAGCTAATTGAGAGCCACCAATATCTTCACGGGCCATCATACCAGCCATTCCTAATGCGGCTGCTTCACGTAAAATTTCAATTGGAAATTCGCTGTGCTCATCCCACTGTTCGGCCATAGGGGCCAATTTGTCACGAGCAAAATCCGCAGCCATCTCTTGGATCTCGAGATGTTCCTCTGTGAAATTAAAATCCATAAACCATCCTTAGAAATTTTGTTATTAAGTTTTTATCCTAAAAAAAAAAGCAGTTGGCCCATAACCTAAATAACTACTGTACTGAAAAATCTCTATTTCTGTACAGTACATTCGTAATAAGAGCTCAACTGTTTTTTAGGCTTATATACCTGGGGTATAGAAACGCTATATTATTTCCAATTTTTCATAGCCGGGAAAGAGTTATATTGCAAAAATTTTCTTTACAGAACCCTACTTGTTGACTTAACGAGGTCTTAGGTCAGGATTATGGGCAAGGAATTCATTTATCGCATCATCTAACATTGTCGATAAGTCGCCCTGTTCCTCGGTCACATTATCAATCGCTTCTCGCAGCTCATTCAAGGTATTATAGGTCATCGTAAAACCGGTGTTATTTTCATGTGCTTCTTTCAGTCGCGCGTAATCCCACTCCGCATACCCAGCCCCCCCATCACCGACTTGATCGCGTATGAAATTACCAGCCATCTTCAGACCAGGCCTATCGAAAATCAACAAATATTTATCATCCGCATTGCGTTCAATATTAATAACATTACTCATTTTACTCTCCGTTTTAATTGATAGTTCGCTAAAGCTACTTAAATCAACATGCCCCTAAGCCTATTGTGAGCACTATTCACTTAAATTATGCTACTTTCAAATCATTTAAAAATTTTTTATTATCAATACTACATAGAGAATAGCATATGATTAATGTAACACTTGATTACTCACTATCCTGCGCATGAACAAATTACCACGTGTTTTTTATGAACGTGACACTGTCACGGTTGCCAAAGACCTTTTAGGTAAATACCTGATTCATGAAGAACGCATAGGAAAAATTGTCGAGGTTGAAGCGTATATAGGTCAACATGATCTTGCCGCGCATTCTTCTAAAGGCCTCACGCCAAGAACCAAAGTACTCTATGGCACTGCAGGGCATGCCTATATTTACCTTATTTATGGGATGTATTATTGCACTAATGTTGTTACTGAAACGGAAGGTGTTGGTTCAGGAGTGCTCTTACGTGCCTTGGAGCCAATACAAAATATTCACGAACGTACCCAAGGCCCCGGCTTACTCTCCAAAGCAATGCGTATTGATAAGCAACTCAATGCTCATGATCTGACACGTGGTAATTTTTATATTGCCGGCCCTGAAAATGAAGAAGCTTTTACTATTGTTGAAAAACCGCGAATCGGGGTGCATTACGCCGAAGAATGGGCAGAAAAATTATTACGATTTTACATCAAAGATAATGCTTTTATTTCCAAGCCATGATGATATGATTGCAAGCTCCAAAGGCCGGTGAAACAAGAATAAAGATATGGAAACATTAGCGCCAACCAAGACAGCCAATAAAGAAGCACTGGCGGTACTCAAAGAATACTTTGGTTTTGACTCCTTCAGAACCCCGCAAGAAGATATTATTAATGATGTTATTGCGGGACATGATGTACTCGTACTAATGCCTACAGGTGGCGGAAAATCACTTTGCTATCAAATTCCCTCTCTGGTCCGGCCCGGCGTTGGTATTGTGGTATCCCCCCTTATTTCCTTAATGGAAGATCAAGTAACTGCCCTTAAATTACAAGGTATTCGTGCAGCGTACTATAATTCATCGCTAAGCAGTGAGGAAGCAAAACAAGTCTTGGCACAATTGCATAATGATGAACTCGATTTGTTATATATTGCTCCAGAGCGCATCATCAGCCCTGCTTTTATTGAACGCTTGCAAGAATGTCACATTTCCTTATTTGCCATTGATGAGGCACATTGTATTTCACAATGGGGGCATGATTTTCGCCCTGAATATGCCTCTTTAGGATTGTTAAAAAGCCATTTTCCTGGCATCCCGGTGATTGCTTTAACCGCAACGGCGGATAAACAAACACGTCAGGATATCGTGGTTAAATTAAATTATGCCCCGAAAAAATACATTGCCTCATTTAACCGCCCAAACATCCACTACAAGGTTGTTCCTAAAACCAGCGTCATCAAACAATTAAACCAGTTTTTAGAATCGATGGAGCAACAATCAGGCATTATCTATTGTGGTACTCGAAATAGCGTGGAAAGTGTCGCTGAAAAGCTCCAAGACTTAGGTTTCAAAGCCCGAGCTTATCACGCGGGGCTTTCGCATAAAGAGCGTAAAGAGGTGCAGAATTTATTCCGCTATGATCGCATTGATCTAGTCGTTGCAACCATTGCTTTTGGTATGGGCATTGATAAACCGAACGTACGCTTTGTCATTCACCATGATTTACCTAAAAACATCGAAGGCTATTATCAAGAAACTGGACGAGCGGGACGTGATGGCTTACCAGCTAAAGCATTACTCCTATACGACGCAGCAGACAGTGCCCGATTACGCTCCTGGATTATGAATACCCCCGGTGAAGAACAACGCCGGGTAGAAAGCAACAAACTAAATCACATGCTTGCCTTTGCTGAAGCCTCTCATTGCCGCCGGCAAATCTTATTACGGTATTTTGATGAACCCTGGGATAATGAATGCAAATACTGCGATGTTTGCGATAGCCCGCCCATAACCGCCGATGCAACAGAAGATGCGCAAAAGTTTTTATCCTGTGTTTACCGACTGCGTCAAAATTATGGACTTACCTATACCATTGAAGTCTTACGCGGTAGCAGTTCGGAAAAAATCAAACAATTTGGCCATGAGCAATTAAGCACATTCGGTATTGGCAAAGATAAATCTGCTCATTATTGGAAACAATTAGCTTGGCAACTGATTCATAAAGATTATTGTTTCCAGGACATTGGCCATTTTAATGTTCTGCGCTTAACGCAAAAAGCAATTCCCCTACTCAAAGGTGAAGAGAAAATTTCATTAACGATTCCTAATAATGATCTGCAAAGCACTAAAAAGAAAAAGAAAGAGCGCCTGCCATTCCAATCCAGCAATAGTCCTTTATTTGAAGTATTACGTGCATTAAGACGAAAGCTTGCTGATGAAGTAAACAAACCCCCGTTTATGATTTTCAGCGACGCAACCTTGCAAGCCATGGCTGAAGCTAAACCGCAAAATACCGAGCAACTACTTGCCGTACCTGGAGTAGGCCAACATAAATTAGCTCATTATGGTAATGATTTTCTTAAAACCCTTAAAGAATTTAACGAACAGGGGTAATTGCACAGCCTGACGCCTTGCGATATTCTAAATCTTGCTAATAGGCACGTTATCCTAAGGAGCTCAGTTATTAACTCAAGGAAATTTTGCAATAATGTGTAGGTTCGGGCCATGGGCCCAACCTACAATGTATCAATATAATCCTTAAGTTAATAGCAGTGAGCCTATGGAGATTACGACGAAGGATCTTCTGAATTCAGTATGATACCAAGCTATGTTGTCTTGCCCTATTCAGGAAATCCCTTACTTCGTCCTGGATGACGTTAATGTAGAAGTAGGTATTACGATACTTCTGCTCTCACAACCTAAGGAGATGTGTTCATGACAGGCTTAAAAGATTTAGTTAAAACGATTGATGAAAATAAAGAAATTGGTAGCTTTTCAAAATCACATAAAACCATAGGCAACAGCCATACATATAGAATTCCTTTTGCATCAAAACCATCACAACAAGTTATTGCAGCGCTTGGTGGTCCTGAAACTTATGATAAGCATGCCTTACTTACCACTCAAAAAGATATAAAAACAACCGGCAATTCCAAAGTAAAAGTAAGTGGTTTTGCGCCGAACACACCGGAAAGTACATTAACCCTTAGTGGAAAACGCCTGGACCGCCTATTCAGCAGCGCTAAAATTTATGTGGATACCAGTATTTTCCCCCCAGGCCACTACCAAAAAACGCTAGCGGAAAAATTAATACAGCAAAAAAAGTTACCTAAAGAAAATAATAAGGTGGATTGGGAAAACCTCGCTGTTGCCGTCTGCCATGCGCAAGAGATCGATTTACTAGTAACAACGAGTGTAAGTAGTCATGGAAGAGCTCATACAACGGTTCGGCCCAGCGCCAGCATTCATTCAAAAGCCCCTGCCTTTCTTCTCCTTTCTAGCCCTAAACTTAATCTCAATAGCGATCACAGCAAAGCGCTAAAAGAGAAAGACGAACAATTAAAATTTATTACCAGTATGTATCGCAACCTCTTCAATGCAGCAGTTTCTGAGCAGCGTGAGTATATCGTGATGCCCGCGGCAGGGTTAACCAATCATGGCGGTAGTCCTGAGATGCACTTTAGTGCCCTGATGGCTGTTGCTCAAGAATATCCGACTTTAAATATTATTTATAATGCAGCTAACCATAAAGACGCATTTGATAGCGCGTTAAAAACTGCAAACAATCCAGCTAACGTCGCTCGTACGACCAAGGATATTATTGCGGTTGCAGATTATTTGATGAATACTGAAGGGAAATCTTGCGCTATTTATAACCCCTCAAGCAGTAATGTAGTCTATGGACTTAGCGATGTAGGGGAACACTGGCAATCTGCGACGCTTACTATAGGAACAAATCCAGGGAAAACATTACAAGCCTATATTGGTACTGTATCAACGGCCCCATTAAACAGCTATGGTATTAATCCAGGAGCCTTTACGAATATTGTGGAACGCAACTTAGCCCAACTTGCAGCAACACAAAAAAATGAGAGCACTCCGGTGGGTGAAGTGGAGAAAAGCCCAACCCCAGTGCCAACCAATACGGATGCCTCTCCTATTGTGATAGAAAACCCCGTAGAACAAGGCGAACACGATACCGTGGAGACCCATGAGGATCCAGTACTTCCCCCCCCAGTGCCAATGAGTACTCCTATTCCTACCAATCAAGATGCTCCCGTAACTAATGCTCAACCCTCCGCTGAGCAAAAACCTATACCCTCTTCATCAGTTGATGTTCCGGTGATAGAGCCAATTCCACCACGAAGAAAATCGTCTTCAGGTTCCATTGGCATGTTTCCTCCCGTTGTTGAAGATCCCAAATCAAGTACCGATACATCAGTTCAAAACTCATCATTAAGCCCTGAGCAACTGAATGAAGTTAATGATGCAATCAGTAATTTGTTTAAAGAGATTCATAGCTGCTGGCCTTACCCTAATAAGACATTAAAGCAAACGAAACTGGAGGCACTCAACGCTCTGATAACCAACTCGTATACGATGAGTGTGGCTGAGGCAGTGGGACAGGTCAAAAATGATTATCCAACCGCACTAGCTGGACATACGGTATTTGGGCTTTCCAAGGCAGGATATGTAAGCACTCGAACTCGAGATTTGTTGGATAGGTTAGAAGCTGCGGACGCTCGGTTAACGCTGGTTCTGTAATTCGGAAGTATTATTTAGCAAGAAAAACTTAACGGTATGTAGGGGCTGAGAAAATGTATCCTGGTTGCAAACAATCAGGATACACTTAACGATTCAACTACTCTAAATCCTGAGCTACTTGTTTGATAAACTCTTTGAATGGTTCTTCCAATTCAGCACGTTTCAAAGCATAAGTTACATTCGCTTTGATATAACCTATCTTCGAACCACAATCAAAATGCGAGCCATTAAAGCGATAAATGTGGACATTTTCTCGTGAGAGTAAGCCATGAATTGCGTCGGTAAGTTGCAATTCATTATTCTTAGTCATTGTATTTTTTTCTAACATACTAAAAATTTCTGGAGGAAGAATATAACGACCTAATATTGCTAAATTCGAATCAATTTCATTAGCCATAGGCTTTTCAATCAACGCCTCCACCTTAGTTTCATCTGGATCATTGCTGCGCAAAGCAACAATTCCATAATGATGACGCATGCTTGGGTCAACCTCTTTTGTTGCTAAGACACAAGAGATATCCTCATTCGATTCATATAATGAAATCATATTTTTTAAACAAGAACTATTAGGTTCTTCCATCAAATCATCAGGTAGAATAACAGCAAAGGGTTCATTACCAATTAATTTTTTGGCACATAAAATTGCATGCCCAAGCCCTAATAAATCCACTTGTCGTAGATAAACATTAGTGACGTTTGGAGGCAAAATATGATGGATTAATGAAAGTAACTGTGACTTTCCATCCTGGCTTAATTTATTTTCCAAATCCGTATTTTTATCAAAATAATCTTCAATATCGACTTTATTTTGACTGGTCACGAAAATAAGTTCATTAATACCTGCATCGATGGCTTCTTGAACAGCATATTGAATTAATGGGGTATCAATAACAGGTAACATTTCTTTTGGAATTGTTTTAGTGATAGGGAGAAAACGTGTACCAAACCCCGCTACTGGAAATACAGCCTTTGTAATAGAACCCTTCTGTCTCATGGAACGATACTCCTTTATCACCACAACTTTAAATTGAGTATAGTTAACAGAAATGAAAGTGCCAAAAAAAGCATAATATTATTTATTTTCAAGCACTAGCGAAGGATAAACATGATCCAATATGACTCAAATTGATCCACTGCCATAGCTTGTAATAAACACTCAAGATGGATGTAAGTTTCGTCATTGCATTGCGAAGAACATAAAACGAAGCAAACCTGGAGTGCGAGGCACAGAACCCTGGGTTGCTTCACTTCGTTCGCAATGACGGCAGGATTTTTAAGTTTAGAGGTAAGATCCTAGATTAATTTATACCTCAGATCTTTTCTTATTTCATTTTAAAACTCGATGCCGCGGCACCAATACCCTCTTAATATAAAACCAATTCCCGCAGGACCGCTGTGGCATAAGCCCCAGCAGGTAAAATAAAAGACAACTTAGCAACCTGGTCTTGAATCACACAATCAAATTGTTCCACATGCAAAATATTTGCCCGCCAGGCTTCCTCCAATCCCACACGTTCCAATCCAGCCAACCAATGTTGCCAATCAGCATAGATTTTATCGATCAAGGTCAAAGCCTCTCCTTGAACCTTATGCTTACTTTTTCCAGCTAAAGGGCTGGCTGGGGAAATATCCTTATCCCTAATGCGTTGCATTAAGTCTTCTTGTACCTCATCGATAACAAAAATACTCTTTGAGCCACTAAGTTGCATCACATCTCCGGCCAAAGGAGTGTTCCAGGTTTGCTCACGAACGCGATGAGCCAAAATTAAATTGAAAATCCATGAACGCGCGGCTGAACAATACATTCCTTTACGAAAACGATCTTTTACTTTACGCCCCTGCACCAACATCTCTTCGGCCCGACTTAGATTGCCTGCATCATGGCCAAATCGTTGCTCACCAAAGTAATTAGGTACACCTGTTTTTTTAATTGCTTCCACACGCTGTAAAAACGCCGCCTCATTTGTGAGATCACGCAAACGTATAACAAACTGGTTGCCCGTTAAAAATCCAGGCTTAAGCTTTTTATGATGACGAGTACATTCCAAAACGCGCCATCCCGGTGCTGAAAGCTGTTCAATCCCAGGAATTTCCTCTCCTGGCGCATGCACGCTTAGCCATTGAGTAGTTAATGCTTGGCGATCTTTTAATCCAGCATAACTAATCATTTTAACTGGCTTATTAATTAAGGAAGCAAGAGACTTCACCACCTCTTCGGTATTCAGACCACGTTTCTCTATTCTTAAAAGAATATGTTCGCCCTGACCACTAAAGGGAGTATCAAAGAATTCGTTAACCTGAAAATCTTCAGGTACGTATTTAAAATGTGCCGTAGATTGTGGTAAACCATAAACCCGTGGCCAATCCAAAGAATACATTATTACAACCCGCCTATCTAAAAAATATCGGAAAAACTACCTGAATTAACAAATTTTAAGTGCATAGTTTAAAAATAATCCGTAAAATCTATAGCATTTGCTGTTAACTTGGATAGATTAACATCGAAACCTAGGTAGAAACTAGGGGCTGTTACCCGTAGCCTTCGGCAACATATAACAACGAGAGATAAAGAATGAATCGCCCAACTGAACTAAACTCATGGAAAAAGCTTAAAGGATGTGCCACTAGTTTACCTAAATCATCCTTGCCACAAAACGCATACGTCTCAAGCGAACACCTTACTCTGGATTACAACGGACAGCCAATTAGTGAATCAATATTAAACCTTCTGATTGAACTTGCTCATGAAAGCAAATTGTCTGAACATATGCATGCCCTGCTTAAAGGCGAACACATTAATAATACAGAAAACCGCCCTGCCCTACATACTGCCTTACGTGCTCAAGAGCAGGATGCAATTTATGTAAATGGCCATAATGTAGTTCCTGATGTCACTGACGTGCGCCACAAAATGAAGGCGATTTCCACACAAATTAGAGAAGGAAAATGGTTGGGTTATACGGGTAAGCCAATTACCGATGTGGTTAATTTAGGAATTGGCGGCTCCATGCTTGGTCCCTTCTTTTGCATCGATGCCCTAAGCGATTACGTCACAAATCAATTAAATTTTCATTTTGTCGCGGAAGTTGATCCGAATGCCTTTGCACGCGTCAGCGCCAAATTAAATCCAGAGACAACTCTGTTCATTGTTTCCTCAAAATCATTCACGACGCCAGAAACTTTATATAACATGGAAAAAGCTTTAGCGTGGATGAATCAAGACCAACATGTAGATAAACATTTTATTGCCGTCACTGCCAATGTAGAAAAAGCGTGCGAGCTAGGCTTTAAGCAAATTCTTCCCATTTGGGATTGGGTAGGTGGTCGTTATTCGGTTTGCTCTTCCATTAATTTAATTACCTGTATTGCTATAGGCTATGAGCATTTTTCTGCTCTGCTTGCTGGAGCGCACAGTATGGATCAGCATTTCAGAACCACGGAGTTTTCCCAAAACTTACCCGTACTTTTAGCTTTATTAGGTATTTGGAATATCAACTTTTTAAATAATAACAACTTATTAATGCTGACTTATTCTGAAGATTTAAAATACCTGGTTCCCTACCTGCAACAACTGGATATGGAAAGCAATGGAAAATCAGTGAATAAACAAGGGCAGCGAATTAATTACGATACAGGCCCTATTATTTGGGGAGGCCCAGGAAATCACGCCCAACATAGTTATTATCAACTACTGTGTCAGGGAACACGCAAAATTGCTGCGGATTTAATCAGTGTTAAAACCTTTGATCAGGAGCCCATTAATAAGATGTGTCTTGGTCATCGAAAAGTACTCACCCAAGGAGTTGCTACAGAGGATAATCCTTACAGCTATGTGCATGGGGAGGTTCCTGTAAATCACATTTCCTTAGCGGATTCTTCTCCTAGAACACTCGGTGCGCTTATTGCTTTGTATGAGCATAAGATTTTTGTGCAAGGAGTAATCTGGAACATTAATTCATTTGATCAGCCAGGTGTAGAAAGCGCTAAGAAAATATTTAAACAATACGCCTAGGTATAAACATGAACAATAAACAGTCTATTTCCCTCATCGGCGCAGGCCATCTTGGCCGTGCGTTACTCTGCGGGCTAATCAAAAGTGGCTATCCTGCTCAATCAATTACAGTTAGTAATCGTAATCAAGACAAATTAAATCGTCTGGTGCATGAGTTGGCTGTTTTGCCCGCAACAAGCAATAACGATGCAGTCGATGGGGCCGAAATACTCATCTTAGCTGTAAAGCCTCAATTTATGCAGGATGTATGTCAAGAAATCGCCGCGAAAGTGCAAATGAAAAAACCACTCATTATTTCATTAGCGGGAGTAACGGAAATAGAACAAATTGCGCAATGGCTTGGAGTCACTGATTTAAGCATCATCCGAGTTATGACCAATACCCCGATGGAATTTTGCAAGGGAACCTCTGCCCTGTTTGCAAACTCATGTGCCACGGACGCCCATAAAAAAATAACTGAGACACTATTTAACACTGTAGGCTCTGCATTCTGGGTTGATAAAGAACAACTGTTAGACCCTCTGACAGCCGCTATTGGCAGTGCTCCGGCTTATGTATTCCTGTTCATGGAGGCACTACAAAAAGCGGCAGCCAGCCAAAATATTCCTGAAGCGTTAGCAGAAAAAATAGCCATTGATGTAGTAAGTGGTGCAGCAGTATTAGCCAAGCAGTCCAACTATTCTTTTGCTGAATTACGAGCAGGAGTAACGACTCCCCATGGCATTACCGAACACTCATTAAAGGCATTAGATACGGAAAATTTTTTCACCAGCTTTAAGAAAATATATCAGGCCGCAAATGAGCGTATTGAACAAATCAAATCGAAGTAACACGTACAAAGTCCGTGAGGGGTCTCGTGCTAAAAATGGGTCTCATGCAAGAGATCCGTCGTAAACTCCTCAGGATAGCGTGTTCCTCATATCAACGATGGCTTAGCACTAAAAAGAACAAAATACAGGCACAACCTTTTTTTTTCGCCCTAATGGTATAAACTTAAATCAAATATACCAAATAATGATCCTCATGCCCAATTTTATATTCGATGCGAGCTTTCTTAAAAGAAACCAAACGATAGAACCAGTTAATAAAGAACAGTATTCTGCGCTATATCAAGGACAAACGCCGCTCTATTTTAACGCTACCGATGATCCGAATACAAATGCTCAATTACTAGCATTTAAAGCAGATCCTTCTTTCGACTCATTCAAGAATCAGTATGAACAAATACTCGCCAGCATTAGAAGGTGGTGCCTCGCTAATAATGTTCCACTAATAAGAGTAAGGAGTGACGAGCCTCAAGGAATTTCAGCAATTAGATTACTTTATTATCGGTTATTTGATCCAGCCGACTTTTTTAGTATTCGCGCTGCCATACTTTTTGATGAAGGTAAAAAGTCCTTGGAAGAATTATACTTATTATTGCACGATGAACGAATCCCATTTGATAGTAAAAAAAATGTTTTAATGAACCTCCAGGAAGGGATTGTGGTATGTGGTGATGGCACCGTAACCAATATTATCGATGCTAAAGATGATTTAAAAGCCGCAACAGGCCTAGCTCAAACTATAGCATCAGCTAAGAAAAAACTGATTCAGCAACAAATATTGAATTTTATCAATTTGAAACACTTCAACATAAAACCAGGCGAAGAAATACATCTTGGTAATGCCTTCTATGATGTTGTAGCAGATAGCTATGGTGTGGCCAAAAGAAATGATAATATTAAAATACCGGGCTCTGAAAAATATTCCAACGAGCTTATAGCGTATATAGACACCCAACTAACTCCTCAGGTAGTAATTCGCTTTTTAACTGAGCAAATGCTACTGGATCTCAAACCACTCCAGGAAACCTTATTTAAAGAAAAAAAAACGGTAGAATGGTCTGCTGATTTCATTAATCAAGCAGAAAAACTCATCAAGCTATTTAATGATCGTTACAGCCCATTAATGACGATTGATATGCACTCAATAATGCAAAGCGATGAAGATGGATTAATACTTAGCCCTAAACCAATTAATGAAACCTGGCTTCAAGTAACGACAATCAAACAATTCTACAGATTATTTTGTCGGTGGAATACAATGTCCCATGCGGTAAGCCTGGAAGAAGGCTCCACTACCCTGAACTACGCTGAATCGTTTATCTGGATTGAAGAGGGTTCAGAAATAAAAAGTTGTACACCACAACAATTTTTTGCGCCATATCTTAAAGAAATGAAACCATTTACACATCGTGAAGTTACGCGACCCGGCACAACAACAAACCAAGGAATTGAACTACTTAATCAATTATGGGCACATTACCCTAGCTATAAAAGCGAGTTGGTTCAATGTCTCCGTGACCCCGATGTTGATGTTGCTTATTTGTTAGCAGGCTCTAATGTGGAGCTCATAGAAGAAATCATCCGCAATCAACTTCAACCCCAAAGAGCATTTTCATTTGTGGTGGATCTGCACGTTGTGCGCTCATTGCATAGAGCTGAAAAATTTGACGTATTGAAGCAGCTAGGTGAATGCGGGATAATTGATACCTATAAACTGGCGCTAAATAAAGAATATGAGCTATTAAACTCATTACTTCAGCACGATGTATTAGGCCCAGACCATTTTCATTATCCTCCCAATTATGCACTAGTAGGCCCTCATAAACATGTAGATATAGAGAAAACCATTTGTGTATTAGCTTCAAATCAACAATTTGACTTGATTGGTAAACTATCCGATAAAGGCTTAATTTCTGAATCCATGCTTCTATGCGTATCAACCAGCCTTAAAACTCCTGCTTTAAAGATATTGTACAATCAAAACCAAACGAACCTGATTAAGCAACTTTTTCGAAATGGTTCATTAACTACTGCACAGCTTGCTATAGCCCAGAAATGGGAGATTCTTGGCTCTTTATTGGCAGAGGGAGCAATTCAATCTCAGCATTTGAGTTATAGAGTAGAAGCTGGAGAGCATTATCAACAAAATACCGTTTGGATTTTAATCCTTTATAATCAAATAGATTTATTCCAAAATTTACTTGATAAACAACTATTTAAAACCGATCAGTTCATTGCTAAAGCAGGAAGTGGTACTTATAGAGGAAAAACGGCTCTCGATTGGCTCTTTCAAGCAGAGCAGTTTGATTTAATTAAATCACTGCTAGAAAGAAAAGCAATTAATGTGCTTGTACTTGCAGAAAAAAAAGAATTTTCTGTATTAGCTAAATTAATCGATCATCAGCTGTTAACTGCAGAGGATTTAAATGAAAAAGTTAGGATAACAAGAGGCACTAAATCCCCTCTCAAATTTCTTGTTAAGCACCAACAATTTGAGTTATTGCAAAAATTAGCTGAGCAAGGTCTGTTGACAGAAGGGGATCTTTCTATGCGATTAGAACCAGGTAAAAACCTTGAACAGATACTGAATGAAAATCAGCAGCAGAATTTAGTACAGCAATTAAGAGATGCAGCTGGTGCATCCTCTGCTCCAGTACGAATGGATGTGGATTATGATTTTGAAAATCCTCCTGATAGGCCGAAAAGAAAGGCTCTGGGAGAGGAATTTCATAAGGAGCTTGAACAAGAAGCACCTCCAACTAAGAAAAGGCATACTAATAATCCTCTTACATTCTTTCCCAAAGCTCCTCAAGCTAATGAGAATGGGGCTCCATCTAATGATGTGGCACCGGATGCTTATAGGGGAAATTCGACTTAAATATTTAGTGGCACCTTCGCTCACATTTATCCAAGGATTATCTTTTTCGTGTAGGTTGAGCCATAGGCGCAACCTACACGTTTTGCAACTAGCCCAACGTAGCAATAGGTCGTACCCAAGGATTAAGCCGCTTCAATGACGGAGGCAATTTTTTAATAGATTCCTGTGCATCAGTCATATTGCTGTATTCTCCGATAGTAAGTACATACCAAATAACATTATGTTCTTTATAATGCTTTAACTTTGCTGTGGAGTAGAGTAATTTATTGTTTTTGATATAGCGTTTCATATCAATTTTGTCCGTGCTGGCAACTAGTTGAACCGTATATAATTTTTCTTGCAAAGCCTGTGCAATCGCGGTTTTGTTCTGCTCAATCTTAGCATGCCTTTGCGCCTGTTCTACAAGAGCGATTGTGGCTCCATTAGCTTCTTTGCTAATCAAATCTAAATTTTGTTTTACTGCTAAGGTATGCTCAACCAATTCTCGTGTAGCTGAATCTTGCCATGAGGGGATTTGACTAGCTAATACTGCTTGCTGAACCGGTTTAATAACTGCGGCGGCTACTCTATTTGTGGAGGGCTCTTGATTAAAGGCCTTAACAATATACAAACAACAAAGCGTCGAAAGAACTGCACTCCCTACCGGAATGCCAAACTTTTTCACCATATCGAGAGTTGAGAGTTCTTTCTTATTGGCAAAGTTAAAAATGAATGATTCTAGACTCGAATTGATTTTGGCTACATTTCCCTTAGTTAACTGATAAATTTTTTTCAGTTGGACTTCAGAAAGTGGCTTAGTAATTAAACGAGAAGCTGTCGCCCGTTCAAGTACATAAGTTCTTGTCTCTGCTTCAGTTAATGTACCCAACTCTATGGTATGCACTAAACCATTAAAGAATGATGCTGAGAAAGCATTTAATGCAGCGACAATTGAGTAATCGGATAATAAACACAGATGAAAAAAATTAAAATCTTCCTGGTTTTTAATCGCTAACATGACTTCTTTAATAAAGACTTCAGGTAAATGCTGCGCATCATCAATCAACAACAAAACATGGGCTCTACGCTCATTAATTTGCGCTACCAAGGAGGATATATCCGTATGTTCATCCTGCTTCAAATGAAATTGATCAGCAATACTGCTGATGATGTCTTCACGATTACAGGGTGCTTTTATGGTGATTAAGAGAGGATTTATTTGTGGATCTAAATTCTCTTGCAGTAACGAAGCAAATGAAGTTTTGCCCCCTGCTTTTTCAGACAATACGGTAATCAGCGTATTATTAAAAAGAATCAAATGATTAATGAACTCAATTTTTGATAACCAAGATTCTGGCTTTAACAATGTTCTAGGTTGTATCACAGTTGCTAACTCAGACTGAAACAATCCATCCCTCATTTTTACTCTCCTTCAACTGCAACACTCAGCGTATCATATAAACTATCTTCTGTTACCTGTTCTTCCAGATAACAATCTCCTGGATTTCTAATCAATACAAAACGCAAACAATTATTTTTAATTTTTTTATCTAAACTCATCAGCTCTCTTAATTTTTGCAAATCAATGGCCGCTGGAATTTTATGAGGTAGCCCTGCATCACGTAACATTTGTTCAACGGAATTAACGAGCTGCTCATTAATCAAACCGACTTTATGAGATAACACCGCAGCGCAGTATAAACCTATAGCGACTGCCTCGCCATGCAACCATTGCTGATACTGAGTGTAAGCTTCCAAAGCATGAGCAAAGGTATGGCCAAGATTTAATAAGGCGCGCTGCCCTCTTTCTTTTTCATCCGTTTCAACAAAACGGGCTTTAATCTGGCAACACGCAGCAATAAGCTGCGGTAGCTCTGGACTCTTCGCAGTTAAACCCTGTTTTAATGCTTGGCTTAATTGCGCTAAAAAATCCCCACCAGCCAGCAAGCCATATTTAATTATCTCCGCAACACCTGCGCGAAACTCTCGTTCAGGTAAGGTGTCTAAGGTGGCAGTATCTATTAACACTGCCTGTGGCTGATAAAAGCTGCCAATTAAGTTTTTACCTTGAGGATGATTAATTGCTGTTTTTCCCCCAACCGAAGCATCAACCTGGGCTAATAAAGTAGTTGGTATTTGAATAAAGCCAACCCCACGTTGATAGGTTGCGGCAGCAAAACCAGCCATGTCACCAATTACCCCCCCACCTAAGGCGATAATTGTGGTATCTCGATGATGTTTATTTTGAATTAACGCATCATAAATGGCAAACAAACTGTGTTGATTTTTATGCTGCTCCCCATCTTCTAAAATAACTACATCGCATTGAATCCCACTCAAGGCCGAGTGTATGTAGTTTAAATAAAGGGGAGCAACAGTGTAATTCGTGACAATAAGAGCTTGCGGAGACTTCACGAAGGTTCGCAACCAATCAGTGCAGTACAAACCATCGCGACAGATACTAATAGAATAACAATGCCCGGTTAATGAAACATCAACCTGTTCATAAACCTTAAAGTTCGCCATAAATATATTTTATTATATTATTTGCCACCGCTTTAACTGTTAATTTATCTGTTTCAAAACTTACGTCGGCTAACTCATCATAGAAGGGCTCACGCTCATCTCTGAGTGATTCTAATCGTCCCTCAAGATCATTAGTTTGCAACAAGGGGCGTTTGGTATCACGCTTGGTTCGCTCAAATTGTTGCTGCAATGATGTTTTGAGGTAAATAACAGTTCCTCGTCCAGCAAGTGCGTTTCTATTCTCAGGCGTAATTACAACTCCACCACCTGTGGCCAAAACGATATTGGTCTTTTGCGTTAACTCATCAATAACTTTTTGTTCACGGCGTCTAAATCCTTCTTCGCCTTCAATATCAAAGATCCAAGATATATCTGCACCAGCGCGCTCTTCAATGACCTCATCTGAATCAAAAAATTCTAATTTGAGCTCCTTTGCCAAAGCACGACCAATTGTGCTCTTTCCAGCACCCATAGGCCCAATCAGAAAAATATTTCGTACTTTAACTATGCTCATTTTTTATTACATACCTCTTTCTACTGTGATGTAAATTAAACATGTTATTATAACAATAAATTCCACTATCCGCAGTCATTAACTGTGCTATTTGTAGGAGAATTATCAACTATTCCTAAAACTACGTTGAATATTCTACACAAATACAGGACAAAAACCCATAAAATTATTTAATATGAGTTGGATATAAGAAATAATACTATTTTTTATATCGATTTTGCGCCTAAATTTACAGTCTTAGCACTCTCCCGGCTTGTTCCGGAGAATGATAAATTGTTAACCTTAACAAAATCTTACTTTTGTGAGGGCGTATTAACTAAGGAATTTATTATTTTCGGCGTAATAAAAATAAGCAACTCATCATTTCTCAATGAGACTTGCGTATTTCGAAATAAATTCCCAACAACAGGCAGCTGCCCTAAAAAAGGTATTCTCGTGATTGTCTTACTCTTGTCTTGCTGATAAATACCACCAAGAACAATAGTCTGACCATTACTTACTAGCACATTTGTCTTAATTTCCTTTGTAAGTATAGCAGGAACCCCATTAAATAGTTGCGTTGACGCTGTATCCTGATTAATTTTTAATTCCATCAAAATTTTACTGTCTGGAGTAATTTGTGGAGTCACTTTTAAGCTCAAGACTGCTTTTTTAAAAGATACCGACGTAGCACCACTAGCCATAGCCTCTTGATAAGGAATTTCTTGGCCTGAATTAATTAAAGCCGGTTGCTGATTGGTCGCAATCAATCTTGGGCTGGAAATTAATTCAGCGCGCCCCTCGCTTTCCAAAGCAGAAAGCTCCAAATCAAGTAAGAGGTTATCACTAAGTTTTGCCAGTGCAATGCCGACAGAGGCCGGATTCATCCCCGCAATGGGTAGGGCAACCAAGTCTAAATTTAATCGTTGCGAATAGGGATTAACGTCCGTAGGTGGGACACCCTGCCCCATCTGATTCACACCTGCCAAAGTACCACTAAGCCTGCCTGGTTTGGAAACACCCCAACGAATCCCCAAATCACGAGAAAAGTCCTTGGATACTTCAACTATGCGCGCCTCAATTAAAACTTGTTTGACAGGCACATCCAACTGGTTCACTAACTGTCGAACCGCGGCAACTTTATCAACGCGATCCTGAATCCAAATGGAATTAGTGCGAACATCAGCACTAATCTTCCCCTGTTCAGAAAGTATAGAGTTTTGACTGTCTTTCACTAAAGCTGCAATATCGGCCGCTTTAGCATACTTAATTTGTAGTAGTTCCGAACGGACTGGCTCGATGCGTTGCCGATTTTTAGTGTGTGAAGAATCAGGCTTATCCCTCGATGCTTTGGTATCAATCAAAATAACATTATTTGCAGCATGCATCTCCAAGCCATGAGTCGTTAAAATAATATCCAAGGCTTGCTCCCAAGGAACATCATTTAAACTCAAAGTAATATTCCCGCGCACTCGCTTACTCACCACAATATTCAAATGAGTGAACTCGGCAATGATCTGCAATACGGCACGAACACTGACGTTTTGAAAATTAAGCGAAATACGTTTACCAGCAACCAGGCTTTTTTTAGCTTCCTGCTTTTGCGGTAGTATAGGTCGGCTAATTAGCCTTGGAGGATATAAACTAGTCTGCGCAGATACCACAGTAAAGCTAGCAACTATTAAACTAATGAACACGAAAATCTTTTGCACCGTTACTCCTGTTTTTCTGTATGCAGTTTCAGAGTAGTTCTATGCTTTTCCCAGACTCCAGAACTGCTCTTGATGGTTTCTTCCAAGTTAATTTCATCCATGTTAATAGCAACTATACGCGCCCCATACTCTCCTAGATAATCACCAACATGCACTTGCGTAATCGCTGTTTCAGGCCCGGTAATTAACCCTAACCGTCGTGTTCCCTGCATTAAAACCCCGACCAATTTTAATGAATGCAACGGATGGGTCGCTAAGCACTTTTTTCCAGGCTGCAAGCTCTGCTTTTGTAAACCAATTGGTTTAAATGGATTTCGTTGCTTCATCGCATTAGGAAATTTAAAAAGAGGTTGTTGTTTTAATAGAGGATTGGCAGGTACAGCGTTTTGTTTTTGGTGTTTCACTTGCTGAATATACTGCGCTAAATCATGATTATCACTGGAGCAGGCCCCTAATAATAAAGAAAATATACAGATTATAATTTGCGATTTATGATTCATTTATTGAGTACGGTAGCGGTATATTTTAGCTAGGACATTCATCACCAACACATTTTCACAGGCTGGTTGATTACAGTGCGGTAGCCCCCCTTTAATACTAAACTCATGAAAAGTAACAATACGCTCCATGGTTGCTATTCGACTTAGAAATGACGCTAATTGAAAATAATCTCCCTCAATAGAAATTTTTATTGGCAATATGGTATAAAACCCATGTACCTCTTCAGATTGAGGTTCAAATAAGAGAAACTTAAGGCCAGAAACCATTCCGGTTTTCGAAATCTCTTCTAATAAACCATAAAGTTCATCCTCTACGGGCAAGTACTTAAGTAAGGAAGTAAACTGTCCCCTCAGCGTCAATAGCTGATGACGGTAAGCACCTAAATTAACCACCTGTCGTTGCTTGGTTTCAAAATCGGCTTTCAAAGCAATTTCTTGGGTTTGTAAATCAGCATAATTAGTGAGATTGCCATGGATTACCAAGCAATATCCCAAAATGATAATCAAGCCACTCAGACCTAACAACAAGCCTGTTTTTACTGATTTTGGCCACTGCCCCAGTGTTTCTAAAGTTAATTCATGGAAAGAAATACGGCTCATGATTGCGTTCCAACTGAGTGCTTAGCCCCAAGAGTAAATGTTAATTTAAAGCCATTAATTACGGATTGCTGCTGATCATCTACCTGCTTAACCACGTGAAGAATTGGGCGCTGAATCCATTCGTTATGTTCCATATTTTGCAAGACCCAAGAGACATCAATATTGGACCTAGCATAACCAAATAGGGAAATCACATTGTCTTTTTCTTCTACTTTACGTAGATAAATACCTGTCGGAACAACCCAAGTTAGCTCATCAAATAAATGAACAATCAGCATCCGCTTTGAGAGTAAGTGATGTATCGCAGAAATTTGCGATAAGAGTCTGGCTCGCGTCTTTTTCAAAATTTTTAGCTCATTTATCTTTCCCTCACAAACAGTAAGCTCCTGTCGCAGCATTTGGTTTCTAATTTGCTGATTATTTGTTAAATGCAATACGTAATAATTAATTGAAAGTGTCGTTAATAATGCAAGTACACTGCCAAGACTTAATCGTCTGAAAAATGCTCTTTTTTCTTGCTGACGTTTGTGTTCACGCCAAGGTAATAAGTTAATTTGGATCATGATGTTAGGCTATATTCCTTAGTGCTAATCCGCAAGCAACCATCAATTCTGGAGCGTCATGATAAAGCGCCTTCTGATTAATCCCTTCTCCAAGAATCATATGAGAAAATGGATTCGCAATAGTTGTCGTGATTCCAATGTGTTCCTGGATCATCCTTACTAAACCAGGCATCTGTGCTAAACCACCAGCTAATACACTATGCGCCACATTAGGCTCTTGACTTACCGAATAAAAAAAGTGCAGAGCATTCTTTATTTGCGTTGCAAGATATTCTTTAAGAGCCTCTAAATCAGTAGGTAATTGTGTGCAGGACAATTGTGTTTCTCTGGAATAAATCAGTTCCATTTTCTGTAACACAAACAAGTGGATGCACTGTGCATTAAGTTGAATAACAGCAATTGTTTTATCGAGCATACCGACAGGTAAATCATGACCCAAGTGCTGTGTTGCTCGGGCGACAGCATAAGAAGCGACATCGACACTATGTACTTGCAAACCAGCCTTGTTTACCAAAGCAAGCTGATTCACTACCTGCTCAGCACGTGAGGCAACAATAAGCACATCAACTAAAGTGAGATTTTTTTTTGAAGGCCCCATAATTGCGAAATCAAGATAAATTTCATTTATAGGATAAGGAATGTATTTATCCGCTTCGAGATAAACTAATTCCTCGATTTCGATATCATTTAAATAAGCATTTACCTGGATTATTTTAGTAATAATCCCCGCGTCAGGGAGCGCCACAGCGACCTGTTTGCCATTAGGTTGCAACTGATGAACCAGTTTTTTAATTGTAGTGGGGACTGCATCAATGGTTCCCAAAGCATTAGACGATAAGAGTTCGCGCCCATAATGTTCGACGCAAAGTACTCCGTCATCCTCAGACAGCACCAACATAGTTATCGCTGTTGAGGTTATATCCAGTCCTATAATTGAATTACGCTTAGGTTGAACCATGTTCTGCAGGCCTCGTATTCCATTGAGTAGCCTATGCATCACAAAAACTCCATAAATCTAGATGCGAATAGTAACGTAACTTTATACCAAATTGAATATTTTTTTTTACGTCCCAAACGTCTTGAACTCCAAGAAAACATTTAATATAGTGAAGAATCAATCTGTCATGGAATTTCACATTTGTTTTATGGAGGAAGAGTTATATGGCACATTCATTAAATGACTTAATTACATCGCTTGCGACGATTTTAATTCGTTATCACGACAGCCAAAAAATCAATGTCTGTATTAAAGAAACCGAACCAACCGCAATGAAAAAAGCCTCTCGTGAATATGCGATGAAGCTGTTGCAGTCAGTAGATTTTGACCAAGAGTTTGCAAGATTAAATGTAGAGTGTACCAAACAATACGCAGACTTTAAGCGCATTGATTTGCTTACATTTATCAAGGATGAAATAAAAATACTTAAAGAAGTATCTCTACGCACGACTCCTTTTTTAGAAGCAGATGATGAGTCAACAAATAGCGAATTTGATGACTATAAGAACAAAATCGCGATGTTACTTACAGACTTTAAAGGTCTATTAAACACTCAGAAAGCAAACGTTTATGAAGCGCGTATTAAAAAATTCAATGATCCAATTGTAACTAAATGGGGGCTACATGGCATGATTGACTCTGTAGGCGTTAGCAATATGTTTGGGATGTTAAAAAGCTCTCATTTATGTAATTCAGGGGATCTCGTTAAAGTGGAGCTGTTAGATAGATTTAATCTTACGGAACTATCCACTTCGACTGAAATAAAAATTGTTGCAGAACTCATCTGTGAAGGTCATCAACATGCATTGATGGCGGCCCGACATAGAGAATTACAAACGACAATACACGAGCTGAAAGAACAACATAGCGAAGAACGTAGTCGTTTAAATACTGAGCTGCAGCATTTAGAAAAAAAACTTAAAGAAACAGAAGAAAAGCTGCAGCAATTACAAAATATCATTAATGAACTTCAACAAAAAATAGAGGCTAATGCTCAAGAACGTAAAATGCTAGAAGCTAAACTTAATGAAACCGAAGAGGCATTAAAAGAGGCTGAGGCTAGAATTTCTAAGCAAGGCGCAGAAAATGAAAAATTGCAGCAGGAAATAAAAGCGCTTAGAGAAGAAAAAGTAAGGCAGGTTATTCCTAATGGTCTTATGCCATTCTATGCGAGACCGTCTCCGTTGCTATTCTACCAAAACTTCAACAGAGCAATAAACGAAGATCAGGGCAAGCAACCAAGCACTACCACCTCCCCAACAGTTGATCTTTAATTAAATCAGGATGCACATCCCGTATTAAACATACGGGATGTTGTGACTCTAATACCCATATTATGCTGGGCTATGCGCTCCAAAGAATCTAACTAATTGCAAAATTCTGCTCTTTTTTGTACAAAACTCGCAATCTTAGGAGGAATCACGGTATAATACGCCCCTAATTTCATTTTAAACAACATGACTCTATGAAAAAAATGGCATATTTCTGGCGTAAAGGTCTATGGGCGCTAATGAGCCTGTTTTTCCTTTTATTAGTTGCAGGTAGTTTCGTATACCTTTACCTAGAAAGCCAGCTCCCCAATGTAGACTCATTGAAAACAGTCCAATTGCAAGTTCCTTTGCAGATTTTCAGTAAAGAAGGTTTATTGATTCAAGAGTACGGTGAGAAAAAACGTATTCCCGTAACCTATGATGAAATACCACAAACATTAATCCATGCCCTCGTCGCGACTGAAGATCAACGCTTTTTTGAACATCCAGGCGTGGACATTATGGGATTAGGCCGTGCCGCAGTACGTATGGTTCGCACAGGAACCAAGTCTCAAGGTGGTAGTACTATTACCATGCAGGTAGCGCGGAACTTTTTCCTGTCGCGTAAAAAAACTTTTTTACGTAAATTCAATGAAATCATGTTGGCTATAAAAATAGACCGCGAACTCAGCAAAGAAAAAATCCTGGAACTCTATCTGAATCGTATTTATTTAGGTAACCGCGCTTATGGTGTTGGTGCGGCAGCTATGGTTTATTATGGTAAATCTTTAAAAGAACTTAATTTATCTGAGCTGGCAATGCTTGCAGGACTTCCTCAGGCACCATCAACGCAAAATCCGATTGCGAATCCACTCGCAGCTAAAAAACGTCGCGACCACGTATTAGAACGCCTTCGGGAAGAGAAATACATTACTGAAGAACAATACCAAAACGCGCTTAGCCAGCCGATCACAGCAAAATATCATGGCACTGACATTAAAGTCAGCGCGCCCTATGTTGCTGAAATGATTCGCCAATCTTTATACGATAACTTCGGTCCTGATGCCTATACAAAAGGCTATAAGGTGTACACCAGCATTGACGGTAATCTACAAAATACAGCAAATCAGGTTGTAGAAAAGAATCTGATTGCCTACGATCACCGCCATGGCTATCGCGGTCCAATTGCGACCATTGGTGAGCAAGACAGCAAGTCGTTGCGTGCAATCCAAAAGAACTTGGAAAAATACCCTGCCCTGAACCATTTGGTGCCAGCAGTAGTTACTGAAGTTCATGACCGTGCTGCAACCGTAACCTTACAAAATGGGCATACAGTGATTATCCCCTGGTCAGGTTTATCTTGGGCAAGACCTGCACTTAAAAGTGGTTGGATGGGTAAAGCCCCTACTAAAGCCATGCAAGTTGTTGCTGTAGGTGACATAGTCTATGTACATTCAACCAAAGAACATTGGGAGTTAGCCCAAATACCTGAAGCTGAATCAGCCATGGTCGCCTTAAATCCTAATAATGGTGCTATTGAAGTATTGGTTGGTGGATTTAACTTCCAAAAAAGTAAATTTAACCGGGCGACTCAATCAAGCAGGCAACCTGGCTCCAGCTTTAAGCCCTTTGTTTATGCAGCAGCATTAAATAATGGTTACAGCTTAGCTACCTTAATTAACGATGCACCGATTGTTGTTGATGATCCAAGCCAGCCTAATTTGTGGCGTCCCCATAATGTTAATTTAAAATTCAATGGACCAACACGCTTAAAACAAGCCTTAGTTCAGTCGAAAAACCTGGTATCAATTCGTATTCTGGATGATATTGGTATTAATTATTCCATTGACTTCCTTACTCGCTTTGGCTTTAACAAGAAAACATTACCAAGAGGCTTGTCTCTTGCCTTGGGAAGCTTGTCAATTAGTCCTATGGATTTAACCGCTGCCTATGCCGTATTTGCAAATGGTGGTTATAAAGTAGAGCCTTATCTTATCGATCACATTACCGATAAAGACGGTAAAGTTCTGCTGCAAGCAAAACCTTCTGTTGCCTGCACTCAGTGCGATACGAGTGTTGATCATTCGGCCTTAGCACCAAGGGTAATTCCTGGAGACATTGCTTATCTAATGACATCTGCCTTAAAAGATGTAATTCAACACGGTACAGCAAGAGCAGCAAGAGTACTTAATCGTCAAGATATTGCCGGTAAAACGGGTACAACCAACGATCAAGTAGATGCGTGGTTTGCTGGATTTAATGGTGATTTAGTCGTTACCTCATGGATAGGTTTTGATAATCCAAAATCATTACATGAATACGCAGCAGGTCTTGCCCTACCCTTATGGATTGACTTCATGAAAGTAGCGCTGAAAGGCAAGCCCGAGCATGATATGAAGCAACCTGAAGATGTAGTTGCGGTGCGTATTGACCCAAGCAGCGGTTTACTGGCTAGACCTAATCAGCCCAATGGCATTATTGAGTATTTCCGTCAGAAGGAAGTTCCTGCTGAGGAAGATCCAACTCTGATTTACAATGCCAGCAATGATCAAGGGCAAATAGCACCTGTAGAAGAGAGCTTGTTTTAGTAGGCTGGGCTGAAAAGCCCAGCAAACACAGTTTGTGCTACTGCCAATGCTGGGCTTGACAGCCCAGCCTACATGAAGCAGACCAACCGAATGAGTAATCAGTCTTAAGTAAGTACCATTAGGCCAAGGCCGAACCTAAAAACCCTTCCAAAATTTCTTGACAATTCCCCCTCCTCCCTATAGAAGTAAAAATCACGCCGCCAAAGAGTCAAAAAATAAACTAACTGCCCATAAATTAGAAAACCCTAAAAATTCAACTATACTCACTTTGAGGATATAACAATCTACTAAAGGAGCAATTCTATGTTCATGTCCCATATGAAAAAAGTTGTATTAGGCCTAGTTATTATCAGTTTTACCTCTACCAGCTTTGCCGCTTGGGTCAACAATAAAAATCATGTGAATTGTGTGGGCAATACTTGCCACAAAACCTCAGTTCATAAAGCCTGCTATCATGGTAATTGTAAAGTAGTAAGGCACAGTGGTACCTGGCATAGATAAAATAAACGCAGTCTGGACTAACATCCAGGCTGCGGATCGTAGTAAATTCATTAACTCCTTGCATAAGCCGTGAAATACCGACTCCCCGCCCCCCATGAAAAGAGGTACTGGCATTAGAACCAGAGTCTTTAGTAAAAGATGAGATAGTACCTTATCCTAATCAAAATACGTCTTATGGGATATAACCTAACGTAGCCTTGATTATGCGCTGTAGCAAGGCTACGATGACATTAGCTGAATTCTAACGTGCTCGAAGTAACTGGTTCATCCGTTTTTACTTTGTGTAATTTTTCTTTATAAACGAGCATTACACAACCAACTTTCCGGTCGATAATGTTTAACTTTGCGTCTTGCACCCGTTTTGCATCTTCCTTGTTTTCAGGCAAAACAACCGGTAATTCACTTACACTATCCAAATACTTTTTCAGATTTCCCAATGGCTGCTCATGTTTGATGTAGGCATCGGCAATTCGCGGGTAGGCCCAAAAATCTTTAAGATTAAAAGTAAGTTCATGTTTATGCTTCTCGAGCATGTTCTCCATTGTTTTGAAATCACCATGCTGTGCATAAGCGAGCATTCGCTCCCCTATCGATAATTCCTGGGAGACGCGAAACAAATCCTGCGGCTCAATCAGGACATCATGAATAACTGGCTCTAACCCAAGTTTCATCGCGCATACATTGAGCGCCCTAATGTTTGCCGGTGAAAAATAAGCGTGTGTATAATTTACCAAGCGCGTCAAATCAACCGGTTCTCCAGCATGGACTGCGTCAAATAACTCTTGCGTGTATTTTCCAGTATCATGCTTAATCGCACTACCTATTTTAAACTGCCAATCCCCTTGTTCATCCTTAAAAAATAGAATGTTCTCAAATCCCATTGCATCCAGAATAATATTAGTCCTTTGATAAAAATCACGATAGTGTTCTAAAAACTCAACCAGGACCTCTTTCAATTGCGCATCGCCATCTAGACGTTGCAAAATAGCGCCTATTCGTTCATCCAAAACTCCATAATCATTTAGAGCGAACTCAAGTTCAGCGCGATTGGGTTGCATCAATGCTTTATTTGCCTTAGCAAATAACTCGTATTGATGCTCCATTAAATAAAGATCCAACTCGGTAGGTTCTATTTTAAAATCAAATTTAACATCTGCCTTGAAGCATTTCTCATAAGGAACAATGGACAATGCTGCAGTTCGAGGCTCTTCACTAGGTAATTGCACCTTTGAAATAATATGTTGCTCTCGTATGCATCGTTGCTTTTCATCTTTATCAAAGCAATCATATAAAACGGCATACTTTTTCTCGAGCTCTTCAAGCTCTTGAGAAGTAGAATTTTGTTTCATTAATTTAATAACAAAAGGAGCTTCTGGAAATCGATAAAGTATATGCGTTCCGCCTTCGGCAATACGCTCAGCTTGAGTCAAATCAATCGCGCCAGATTCAGTTTTGGGCACAAAAGCTAAGAAGTTATTAATAGAATTTATCATTTGCTGCTCATTTAATATTAATAGTCTGAAAATTATACTTTAATTGAATTGAGCCTCTTTTAACCAGGGCATTAAATTTACATATCATTTACAAGTCATTTAAATAGGTATTATTATGCAGATAATCTTGGAAGGAATCTCAACTAGCGATGATTACACTACATGATGTTCACAAATCATTTGATGGCAATGCATCTTACGCAGTTAAAAACGTTAACCTTGGGATTGCTGATGGTGAAACATTAGTACTTTTAGGTTCTTCGGGCAGTGGGAAATCAACACTACTGCAATTAATAAATAATACACTGACACCTAGCTCAGGCAGGATAGAAATTGATGGAAAATTAATCAATGATTATCCTCAAGTTCAATTACGACGTTCAATGGGATTTGTATTCCAGCATATTGGCTTATTTCCCCATATGACAGTAGCACAAAATATAGCCATCCTCATGCGCTTAATGAACATCAAAAAGAAAACCCGAATTAGCCGTGTTCATCAATTATTAGAATTAGTTAATTTGGAACCCAAACATTATGTTAATCGCTATCCGGATGAGCTATCAGGCGGTGAACAACAACGGGTTGGCGTTGCTCGAGCCTTAGCAACCAATCCTAACTACATATTCATGGATGAGCCTTTTGCAGCACTTGATGCCATTACCCGTGACGCATTACAAAACGAAATCATCGCGTTAAAGAAAAAAATTAATAAGACCATTATTTTTGTTACTCATGATATTAACGAAGCCTTTCGTTTAGCGGATAGGATTGCCATTATGCATCAAGGGAGCCTTGAGCAGGTCGGCTCGAAAGAAGATGTACTCACTCAACCAGCTACCGATTTTGTGAAGCAATTACTGAATAAAACAAATTATGGATAATTCTTGGGATGTAATAAAAACACATTTGCCGGAGCTCTATACTAAATTAATTGAGCACATTTCCATATCTATTTCAGCCATGCTCATAGCCGTTGTGATTGGTATAAGTTTAGGGTTGTTTATTAACCATTTACCCAAATTAAGAACACCTATTCTCGCGCTAACCAATATATTTCAAACCATACCAAGCATCGCATTACTCGGCTTTTTAATTCCTTTTGTAGGAATCGGATTAGCTCCTACATTAATCGTATTGATTGTTTATGCATTATTACCGATTACCAGTACTACCTATACCGGATTAAAAGAAGTTCCAGCTAACTACCTGCATGTTGCGGATAGCATGGGGTTTACGCGCTGGCAACGCTTATACCTTATTGAGCTCCCCCTAGCCCTTCCGGTAATCATGACTGGCATTCGCACCTCCATGGCTATGGTCATAGGAATTACAACCATTGCCGCCTTTATCGGCGCTGGCGGCTTAGGCGACTTTATTACTCAAGGTTTATCGTTAAATGATCCTCAGCTCATTTTATTAGGTGCAATTCCAGTTGCCTTACTTGCATTGAATGTCGACTATGTCATCGCAACATTGACCGTTTTACTATCAGGACGGCGTCGTTTAACACTGCGTTTTAAAAAAACGAAACTGATTTTGGTAAGCCTCATTATGGGAACATTATTGTTCATTGTCGCCCAGCCTCTAATCTCTTCGCCCAATTCCAAAAACGTTATTGTTATTGGCTCTAAAGACTTTACTGAGCAATACCTATTAGGCTATTTGATGGCTGAATTATTGGAAGCAAAAACTGATTTGCACGTGGTGAGAAAATTTAATCTTGGAACCACAACGATTTTACATAATGCCTTATTAACAGGGCAAATTGACCTCTATCCAGAATATACAGGTACCGCATATCGTGTAGTGCTTAAAAAAGAGGACCACCTAAACTCCCCGCGACTCTATGATTATGTACGCGCCGCGTACAAAAGAAATTATGACCTGATTTGGCTGCCACCTTTTGGATTTGAAAACTCCGAAACCTTAGCCGTCAAAAAAAAGTTTGCCCAAGAGCATCATTTGGTCAATTTAAGTGACTTAAGTCAGATGGCCAACAAACTGACACTTGCTGCTCCTGCTGAATTCTTAAAACGCTCCGATGGCTTGCCAGGCCTTACCCGAACCTATGATTTTCATTTCAAGAAAATCATACAAATGCAGCCTAATCTGGTGTATCAGGCCATTAAAAACGATGCAGTACAAGCGATTGAAGCCTTTACAACTGATGGAAAAATACCGGAGTTTCATCTAAGCACCTTGCATGATGACAAACATTTTTATCCGCCGTATGATGCTGCCCCCATCATTCGTAACCTCACTCTTCAAAACAATCCTCAAATTGCCTTAATATTAGCTCCATTATTGGGAACTCTTGATAATAAAACCATGCAACATTTAAATTACCTAATCGATGTAAAAAAAATCCCCCCGCAAAAAGTTGCCCATGATTTTTTAGTGAGTCGAAAGCTTATTAATGTATGAATATCATAGCGTAATAAGATATTATGTTACGCGCGTCACTTAGTGAGAAGTGACTGCAAAAAAATAAATAAGGTTTAAGGAGAAACTATCTAATGAAATTCATTCGTACTTTTGTATTTACTTGTGCCGCTTGCCTAATCGCCCCCTTCTGTCAATCCAATGCCTTCGCAAATAAAACGGAAAATTATGCCGCGAAAGTTTCATTCTCTGATGCTGAGCAAAGCAAGTGGATGGTATATGATGCTTTTTTATTACTGCATAAAATTCATAAAAAAAATGAAGCATTAATCCAACTGGCAATTAAATCATTAGATGGAGCCCTATCAACTTCGGAAATTTATGATTTAAACTTGAAATTTCAATCGACTAAACAAGCGCTGGAAAAAGCAATAAATGCAGGAAATTCCTCCTTAAGAATTTTAGATCAACCCGTAACTATAGAAATTAATGATGACGGCAATGGTAATTCTCTATTTTTTAATTTCCCTGAAACAACTCTAGAAAATCTGGGTATTGCTGATGACGATTTAGCTTCATTAGATAACGCACAAGATGCCCTTATTCATCTGCAAAATGCCATCAATAAGATTGACGAATTATTTCCCTTAGATGATTCAGAAACTCAGCTCAAACGATTTGCAATAGAGACAAAATCAAATGAAACCCAACAGACGAATACATTTTATATGTTTTCACTTGATACCAGTAAAAAACTATTAGACTCACTGGTAATGGCACATAACAACATAAAAGACAGGTTAATTGTTTTAATGGAGTTTGCCGATAAGGCCTCCACGACCTCATCATCCAAAGATCTAGAAGTATTCGATCAAGAATTTCAGCAACTGAAATTTGACCTAGAAGATATTTTTGTATTTGGGTTTCCACTGCACAACATTAAACTATTTAATGATAACAAGCTCACATTTCAAACCCAAGGAACGACTCGTAACTATCAATTTGCAAAACTCGATTTAACAGTATTAGACATCGAAAATGATTCTATTTTAGATTTCAAGTCAACCTTCAATGCGATAGGACATTTAGCTTATGTTTATACATGGATTCGGGATTGGTTAATATCTGGAGATGCGCCCTTTGATTCTTCCCAATTTAAATTTACAAAAAATGATTTAGCGCATTTAAAATTAGCGAATCATAGAAAAATACTTAATAGTGATTTTAATTTGAAGTACTCATCGCTGTCGAATGAACGTTATAGCGAATAAATGCGGTTATTACTTGTAGGTTGAGCCCATGGCTCAACATTGAGCTCTAGTGTGACTCGATGCCTTGTTGGGCCGCCCAACCTACAATATAATATAATCCTTAGTAGTAGAGCCAAGACGGCCCTCTATGGGTATTATTAATACCTCTCAGCATGGATGTTCCTATAAATTTCAAGCCCTTTTGCAAAGCCCAGATAACAGTACAAATTTTGAAAAAAAACCACATTGGCTTATAATGTTGCATCGATTACGGCAGCAAGCAGATTCATGTCTTTTGAAAAATTTGAGCAAGAACCAAGTTTCGAAACTAAAGAAGCAATGGTAAGAATTGCTAATTCAATAACCTCCCAAAGAGATAGTGTTGGAATTGACCCATGGGGAATGCGGCAATTCAAACCTGCTACTACCTCAATTGAAGATTTAAAAAAAACAATATGTACTGGAAAAGCTGTTGTAGATGATAATAAAACAATACCGAAAAGAGTTCATTTCATTTGGCTTGGAAGTTATTTCACCAACCCTTTATATCGTAAAGTAGTGGCAGAATGGGCCTCTAATAACCCTGATTATCAAATTTATCTATGGCACCATGCTGTAACTAAAGATCCGATGATTAGCGAAGAGGTAGCCAGGTGGGCAAATGAAAATAATATTAACTTAATGGACATAGAACAAACGCTCATCGGCTCTATGCAAACGATTCAAACAAAAAAAGGAACGGTGAGGCTAGACGATTTATATGCAAATGAAATAATTCGAAGGCAATTTGCTGGGGCTTCTGATGTATTGCGTTTAGTTATTCTTCACTTTTTTGGGGGGATATATTGCGATATAGATATCCGTAATATTCGGCCAATGGGGATAGTAAACGCTGAATTTGGAATTCTACTTAACTGCGGAGGGAATGATTATTTTATTCCAAAAAGCCCTGGAAAAAATGATTTTTATAATCCTCAGCAATTCAAAGCAGAATATAACGTTGGTGTTAATAATGATATCATTGCAAGTGTAGAAGGACACCACCATTTGCATGCTCTGATGGTTGAGATGTGTCAAAGATACTTAACAACGAATGACATGCTATTTAATGATAGAATCGATGCTCCTGACCATAATGGATTTAATAAAAAAACTTATCACTATAAACAAGACGCTCAAAAAATTCCTAGTCGAGTACTAAATACAGCACGAGTTATTTTTCTAGGCCCCGCTGTCATTGATAAGTTCCTACGTATAAATAAAATTATTGCGGACTATTTCTTTTCCAACCAGGTATTAAAAAAGGAATATGTAGTACCTTACCAATATTTTGCTATGTTCAATTGTTTTTCTTGGGGATTTAAAGAAATATCCTTCCCTGAAAACACCCCTAATGAGCTCCTTATTAAATGGATATTAACTATCATCTTAAATGATTTGTCGCACGAACCAAGAGTGCTCTATCTTGATGCTTTTGCAGAAACATTGAATCAGAATAATCTAATAGATAGTATTGTTACTATCTTATTTAGTCATTTCCCCGAAGAGGTAGCGCAACTTGAAACAGTGCACTTAACCAATCTTTGGATGACTGATTTTTCGCTCAATTTTCTTTTAAATACCAAGACGTTAAAGACGAATTATGAGCTACAAGATAATTTAGGAGAAATTGATCCTTCACCTGAAGAAATTCAAAAATTCATTTTCTTACATAATAGAATCCCTATTTTTGCAATGAAAATATTAAAGACTTTTTTAGCTTCCTGGGCTCCTAGAAATTTCCCCCGTCTGCAGGAGGCTGAACTAGAAAAAATTGTAGATTTAATGCGGCAATATTTAGCTCCAGAAGATGTAGCATCCCTTCTTAGTAGCGCATATCAAGATAGCTTGGGGACTCATGTAATTCCCTTTGAATATGCGAAGTGGCTTTGTGCGATACACCCCCTTTCAGATATGGATAAATATCTTGCCCTAAGAAGACTATATACAACAATCTCTGCATGGGCTCTTTTACCTCTCGAAAGTGCAAATTTGCGTATATCTGAACTTTTTCAAAAAAGTGCCTATTCATCGCCTGATTTTCAGAGCAGGTTGCTAGTTCCTCGTACGATGGACAACTATTGCGATTATTTAATCAATGAAATTGATAATACACATTTTACAGAGAATTCGAATTCGCAATTTATCGCGCGAATTGCAGAACGTTGGCAAATAACCAATCTACGACCATTGAATGAAAAATTATTAGAACTCTTACTGAAAAAACCCTTTTTAACGAGTTTACCTGAATCAGGCCAAGGTCTTTTTAAGACGCCTGGAGTTGACTTGATGGAGTTGGCAATTAAACAAGAGGCCACACCATTGATAGAATACCTTAAAAGTAAAAACCAACCCATACAACCGCCAACTTAACATGCGAATCTTTAGGGCCCTGGATCTTAATTTTAACTTCACTCAATAAAAACCTTTATATTCAAAATACAAGGCCTGTTTTCATCTATTCGGAAGTTAATACCAACAGCAAAATTACACCATATGCGTTACACTTAACGATTTTTTGTAGCGAATTAAATATGTACCAAAATAAATGCACACCTCACCCCCAAAAGGAAACCTATAGCTATCAAAGTGCACAAGCAAAAATAGCTATGTTGCAAAATCAAGGGTACCAATTTGTTGGCAATTTACCGGAACAAGGGGAGCCTTGGGGAACGCTGAAAAGTGCTTTGTTCTTGTTTATAAAAGACTCTCAATATTACCAATACCAAGGAAAATCACTATTATCAGATAGCCCATCCAACATTTGTTTTGGGGCGGCTCAGATACCTGCGGCTAAGGGCTTTAGCAAAATAATGACCGATGATTACATTTATATTATTTGTCCCCATAACGCGTTAAATAATGACCGGAACTCCCAAAAATTCACTTTATTACTGAGAAAAAATGCCTCGCTATCTGGACATGACTTTTTAATCTCTCCTTATAAACCATACGCTCAAGAAGATAAAATTGTTGGTGGTGAACTTTATTATCGCAATGGAGAGTTACTATTAATTAATCGAAAATCAGGGAGTTTTCCTACGAGTGAAGAAAAAGCCCTAACCTCAATTAGTGCAATTTTTGGGCCAAGAGGACAGGCGGCCTATTATTCGTCAGTAGAGGTAGAAGAAACTCAAGAAGAATTAAGAAAAAGAAGTAGAGCAAACATACCTGTAGCTGCTCCCGCCCCAGAACGACCTTCTTATTACCAAAACCAAGAAAAGCCCCCTCTTGCTCGCCGAGCATGGGAAGAGGATACACACAAGCCTACTTTACCCAGATTAAAACCCTCGATCCCAATACCCCCCCTTAGCGCGGAGGCACCTGCCCCCTCGCCAATATTATTAGAACGCAATAATATCGCTCAGCATCGTTTTTTTAACACAAAACCACCCGCCGCCACCGATTGTCTCACTCGGTGCACTACGTCTTGTGCGATACTTTAGCAATGTGTTACCGCAAATCGATATCTATAAATAGCTTCGGAACAGGCTTTGAATTTTGAGTTGCAGCTAAAGTTCAAGGCCTTCCCAAATGTTTTTTTTTAAAATAAATCATTTGATTAATCCCTACTCAAACATTTATTATTAATGCTTTCAATTAATTAGGTGCCAATAAAACTTATGCTTCATATTGTTCTTTACCAACCCGAAATCCCTCCGAATACAGGGAATATTATTCGCTTATGCGCCAATACTGGAGCAAAATTGCATTTAATTCACCCTCTCGGTTTCTCATTAGAGGAAAAAGCCTTAAGGCGCGCAGGGTTGGACTATCATGAATGGGCCTCGATTACTCAATATGAACACTGGGAAGCGTTTATTCAGCAACATCCAAACAAAACTATTTATCCCCTTAGTACTCGTGCAAATACATGCTATACCACCGTTCAATATACTCCAGAAGACATGCTTTTATTTGGACCTGAAACCCGTGGCTTGCCTTTGGAACTATTGGAGCAATATAAATCGCTTTACATTCCCATGCGAGAAAATAATCGCAGTTTGAATCTTTCAAATGCAGCGGCTATTGTTTTATATGAGGCGTGGAGGCAATTAGATTTTATGTAAGTACTCTACCTAAATTATTTGCCGGGCTTAACTGCCCAGCCGGCATTCCAGTCATTAAAAAATGATTTCATGTGTTAATCAAATAACACAAATTAGAATCTGCTTGATTAATTTTAAAACACATGTATAATACAGTTTTTCCTTTTGGAACGATTTATAGTGCTTAATAATACCTCGAATGAAAAAAGTTTCACTAAAAAATCATTTATTACCGTTTTTACCGAAACGTATCCTTTATATAATGAATCAGGCTCTAAACCATTAACTGAAGAAGATTATGAATATGTTTCCCAACCATTGGTTGCGGTGACTTCTTTTTTTAATTTACCCAATCATAAACGACTTTCAAAAGAACTCTCTTTCTTCGATGTGTTAAAAAATGTAATCCATTGGGATGTTGAGAATGAAAAAAATAAAAAAATGGGGTGGACAACAATCCCACTCGCAATACCGCGAACCATGTTTCATCTTGCTGTAGCACTATTGGTTTTACCCAGCAGTACAGCCAAGCTCATTACCGAACTGCTTCCGGGACTTGCCGAAGAGTACTGTTATATCGGAAAAACCCAAACTAAATCGAATTATTTTCTACAATCCGCTTACAAAATTGGGCACTTCATCTCTAGTGGCGTGCATTTTGTTGGCCAATTAATCACCCCATCGATTAAAGGCTTTTTCCCAAGCCTTCGAGGAGAAAGCGGTATTGGCAAATTATTAAAATCTGCTTTTGTCTATTACGGCCTGCTTGCATTGTTAGGGACTGCTTCGCTTATTGCCTTAACAGTTATTGCTTTCAAACTGCCAACCCTTGCCTTTGTAGGCATTTTAATTGCCGAAGCAGGTTTGATTGCCTATGCAGGTCATAACATTTATAAAGGATGCTTTACAGCACCAAACCCACTGCAGCCCATCGAACACCCACAAGACGAAGCAAAAATAGTAGACAGTCTTGCCATTATGAGCACAATGATGCCCGCTAAACCCAAGGTAGAACAATCCTATTTCAACTCGCTCTATAATTCTTTGTTTGCATGTACTGAAAATGAAAAGAATCAAGAAGGTCAGTCTATTATAGAATACCGACCAATGTAAAAATTAAGATTTTTTTCAGTACTTGAGAAATATCTTACAAAAATATAAGCATATTTTATGATGCATTTTTACTCTGCGTGTTCTAAACTTAAAGAGTGAGAAGAGACAACGGATGTCGGCACAGGGAGTATCAACGCCTCAGGGATGCGAGGTGGCGCCACAAGGATGTGGCATATCTTTCCCCCCAATTTATCAGAAAAAATAACCCTTCATTTATCAGCTTGACAAAATCCAAAGTGAGAACCAAAGTTAAGATGTCTTGTCATGTGATGTTTTTGACCTATTGGGAATTTACAGTTTAATAAGGATATTTGTCATGAAAAAAAATCTAATCTGTATCCTATTAGTGCTAATTAGTTGCCATGTAAGCGCGAAAAACTCAAATTTTACTGTATGTAAAAGTAAATTTGCTTTATGTACTACTGCATTGTGTGATCCAATACCAGGAAAAAAAGGTAGGGTTTCTTGTCATTGTAGCGTTCAAAAAGGGTATTCAGCGGGGACAGAATCCTGTTCAAGCCTAGAAAAAAGTACTACAGGCTCGGTGATTAAATCACGTTATTATCCTATTAAATCCTATGCGATTTGTAAAAATGATCGCCCTTGGGCTTGGTGCTTAGATAGCTCTTGTAAGATTGATAAAAAAGATCCAAACAAAGCTGCTTGTCTTTGCTCAGTTGTCAAAAATAAAGGAGATTATGTCATTGTGACCGATACATATAATGACAAAACCTGCACCACTGGAATCTATTCATCGGCAACCACTAAAGGAGTAAAAGAGGTTCGTGATTTCTTAAAAACCAATAAAGATCTGCAACCTTTTGATATTAAAATAGTAAATTAATGTGTATATGAGGTATATGCATTTTCGCTGCATTAAACAAACCGGTTCTATTTTATATAACAATGGACCTATCGTAATTGTTTGCGTTCTACTTATGGGAATAATCCTAACGATTAGTGCCATACCATTAGGCATCGGACTTTTTTGGGCTCTACCTATGGCAATGGTAATGATGGGAATTTTATTTAGAAATGCCACAGGGCTAGAAAAACAGAACTAACTCATTGAGTTCAAATTTAATCACCTTTATATGAATATTCCATAAATACAAAATGAATTAATATTGATCAGAAATGGAATTTTGTTATACTCCTGACTCCTAAAATATCCACATCAGAGGACTTATGAACTACCATGATGAATTTACTGAATTAACTAAGAATGGATTGCTACCTGACAGTAATTACCTTTCTCCTCAACGATTTACCAATCATTTTGCTGATAGTGTGGAGTTTTGGTCTCACATTGGTATCTCATGTGGATTACCTCTTGTAAATAGTTTAGCAACTTGTTATTACGCTGCTCGTGCGGTATGGGCTGTAATGCGTGCAGTAGGTAACTTATTAATATTAAAACCTCGTTATATGGCAGAGGCACTCGATGATGTTGGTAGTAATATTACTCTAGGTATTTGTGTTGCAGTGATGGCACCAATTCATGCGCTAACCAATGCAGTCGAACTACTTACTCGACTCATTGCCTCATGGTTTGTTGGTGAAGAACCGCGTGAGAATTTAAGCCAACGGGGATTTATCGGCAAGTTTTCTAAAGAAATTGATAAGCACCCAACTACACTTCCCTCAGCGGCTTATTTCAAGAGCACACGATTTTTCGCTCCCTATAACGACGCAGTGAACCTTATAGGTCAATTTTTTTCTCCTGTAGTAATTACAGTCGAAAGCGGCTTTGATTCATTAGTTCATGCAGCTAAGGCAGTTACCGCAGCAATTGATTTAATTACCAATATAGTTATATGCAAACCAAGACATGCTCTGGAAGATGTCCGTGATCTAGGCGTGCACTTTAGTTTATCGTTGAGCCTCGCTATTATGACGCCAATCAATGCTATAGCAGAAGGTTTAGCCTTTATTACTCGGCTATTATCTACTTGGGTTAATGCATGCCGCGCTGATGAGCAAGAGAATGATTACCAACGTATGGCTCTTAATTAGTCTGAGCTTATCTTGATGTAGGTTGGGCCGCGGCAGGCCCAGCAAACGTCTTCGACACCGCATACTTTACTCTTTTGGCGGGGTAGGCGATGTTTTAAATGGATTCAATGAACTATCTTCTGGACCTGTCATTTCACTCCGATGAGAGGGTTCCATGCCCATACGCTGTGTTCTTTCCGAAATGACCGAATTAAATTGTTGTAATCCACTGATTAAATCATTTTGCTGTTTACTTCCAAACCCACTTTGTTGAATATCACTTTGGATTTGTGACTTGATATTATTCGCCCTTCCTTCATAAAGAGTACCAGAGCCAGGGGAAAACATATAATTATCTACGGTTTTAAAATTCACGTTACCTTCTATGCCATAGGATATACCCATGCCACCACAACAAAATTGTGTGCAATTTTGTGCCTCTTGATCATAAAATTCTTTTTTCTGTTTTTCGAAAAACGATAAAACTGGCGGGAACGCATTTAAAAAAATTTTTCGTTCACTATTCGGCGCCTCATCCTTTAAATAAGCATTCTTATACCGGTCAATAAAAGGAGAATTATGCGTCCCAGGAACTAAGTTTTGAAAAAAAATTAACTGCTGATTATCCAATTTATTTTGGCTCATTTCTTTTCCTGCTTGCAATCAATTACTAATGAGTATAGATCAAAACATGAATTATCTACCTCAAGTTATACGAGCTACTTTGCCCATGGTCTTTACTATCTCCAGTGAGTAACGGCGCTAAAAATCCATACTGATGCAAACCCGGAATTGAACGCAATGCCTGATGTTCGATGACTTTACCGTGGCATGAGCTTAAAATCAGTTGCCCCTTATTATTAAAGACAGAAAAATTATTAGTATCCACTAGGTTTTTTATTGCCTCATTTGATAAGGAGCTCATTCTAGGGTTGGTAATCAGTGCTGCATGCAAGAAGTCCATCTTCTGTTCTACTGTTGCCTGAGGCATCGCCTCAAAATATTTTTGCACGCAAAGGGATAATGGAGCAGCGCTGCCAGCAAGTATTTTTACTAAACCCTTTTCACCCGTTGGCAAGATTCCCTCTTTCATCAGAAAATCACCTGTTCCATTGGTCAAATAAAAACTAGCCTGTTCTTGGCAAATATCCAACGAGCCTAGTTTATATAATCCATTCTTACACCCTGTAGGGCCTAACGCATCGGTTACAAGAATAATCTTATTTTTAATCGTATTGTGAATAAGTGAAATAAAAGAGGCCGATAAATGCACCCCATCAGTAATTAGCTCAACTCCCGGCGGGCAGCGTTCAGGATTGTTAAGTACCCATTGAACCAAATGACTTTTAGCATCATGAATACTAAGCTCGCGTACATCCCGGCTGCACGGTTCTTGGCATGCATTGCCCAGATGGGTAAATCCACAAGCTCCCGCATCAATGGCACGGTCAATAGCGTCCATACTTTCCGGATTACAATGGCCAATAAAAACCTTTACAAAAATGCCTTCTTGCTCAAGAACCTTGCTTTGTTTAATAAACTCTTCAGCACCCGGTAAGTCGGGAGCCATGGTTATTTTCCAATGTTTGATGTTCGGTGCTACATTGATAATCTCTCTAAATTTGCTCATAGAAATGCTTTCTTGCAGCACTTCTTCAGCATGAGCTCCTTTGCAATGTTTCGAGATAAACGGGCCTTCTAGATGCGCCCCAAGAATTTGAGTCTGACCGGGAATAGGATTTTGTTCCTGTTTCTGAATAAATCCATTAATTTTTATCAATGCTTTTTTTAAGGAAACGATGGGCATCGAGACAAAAGTTGCCATGGCATAAGCAAGTCCTGTTGCTCCTAGCGCCTTAACGATGTGTTCTAATCGTTCATTATCAACCTCATCATCTAAATCAGCAAAATCAATACCACCCTGTCCATGAACATGAGAATCTAACATTCCCGGCATTAAGAAATAGTCACCCTTCGCATCAATAACATCGGGGTCTTGAAGCTGAGTTATATCCGTATCGAGATTAAAAACTATCTGTTCTCCTTCAGTAGTAATCAGCACATGCTTTAATTCTTTAATACCAACAAGGTTATAAACGTACATGTTTTTAATTAGCATATTGAGTAAACTCCCATAACGTCCCTATAAAAAGCTAGTTCATCCCCAAGCTGGTATCTTGCGTCGGCCCACCTACTTGTTTTATTCGTTCTGGGCTTATTGGCCTAAAAAAACCATTTTCCTGTCTTGATGTCGCCTGCTCTTTTTGCTCGAGTAATAAACATACCACTTGATCTAAGCGTAGAACCATTTTATATATATCTGCAAATCGGGCATAACCATAATGTGCCGTGACACGGATATTATTGGGTGGGCGTACGTCCACCTCAAATCGTCCTAAATCACTTGCTTGTTTCAATAAAGTTTCAACCTGCCTTACATCATCAATGCCCTGCAGACGAAAGACTAACATAGCACCACGCTGTGAAGGCTCTTCAGGAGTAATCCACTCAATGTGCTCCCCCAGATGTTGTTGCAATACCCTACGCATATAACGCGTAAGGCATTCTGATTTTGCTTGAAGTTTATCCCAACCTATCTGGCTCATCGCTTTGACGTAGGTTTTTACTGGGGCAAGATCTACGGGAGAAGGATTACTGCAACGAAATGCCCAAGCTCCCTTTGACATCATAATTTGCGAATCATAGCCATCAATAATGCCAAAAACCTTTTCTGACGCAGCGGCTTTCCATCCTTGAATCGGTGGGTATCTTTCTAAATCGGTTTCCTTATTCACATAAATACCAAAACCACTACCTGCAGAACCACAGATATGTTTGTAACTGCAACCTACGGCATAAGTAATAGGTAGGTCACGCAGCATTAATGTCCTATTCCCGCCAGTATGCGCTAAATCCAAACCAACAATAATCTGATGTTGTTCGATAAGCTCTTTTAGTTCAGTGAAGATGCGCTTCAGATCAAGGCGCTGGCCGGTACTAAAAACCACGTCAGATAAATGGATAATTTGAATTTGTTCCGCATTTTTTTTGATAAAAGCAATAATTGCCTCTTCAGAATAAAGCCCTTTTTCCTCGGGAAGAATTTTTAAGGCAAACTGTTCCGGTTTAGGGATAGTTGAATTAGCAAAAACACCAAAATTCTTTGCCTGTTGTATCCCTCTTTTTAAAACGGATTCAATAATCGCCTGATCCGAAAAAAACTCTTTTCCTAAATGACAAATCGCTGTTTTTCCTGATTGCCAGTCAGTTAAAGTTGGCCGGTAAAATGTATCCAGCAAACGACCAAGATTAGCCGACAAACCCTCTTGGGTGTAAAGGAATTCATAAGGCTCCGAAAAACCTAACATGTCTTGCATGGCGGAAATAGCATCCTGCTCAATATCACCATCAAACCAATTTCCACTTTCTTCTTTGGTTTCAGAAAAATGTCCTTCGTGTAACTGAATTGCTTGTAATTGATGTATGCGTTCAATTTCGTCAACCGCAGGCTTAAATACAGGCCCTAAAGAATGACCTGCAAAAGGAATCAAATCAGCATAGGAAAATAATTCCTGGGTACTTTTTAGTGGGTCAATTTCATCCAAATAAGTAGCATACTCGAGGGAAAAACCTTGGGGGGTTTCTGAAAGTAAGCGGATAAATTCATCAGGATTAGTGGTTATAGCCTGTATTAATTCCTTCATAATTCCCTCTATAAATAGTTCGATTTGATGTGGGTTAGCTCTGGTTTCGGATTGTAAAACACTTCCTGTAAATCGAACAGAACCTCCTACTATAAACAAACAAAATTATGCTATAAAATGCACGCATAAGAATTTAAGGTAGATTAACGTGACCTATCGTCCAGATATAGATGGATTAAGAGCGATTGCGATCCTGTTTGTTTTATTGTTCCATAGCGGCCTTAAATTAGTTCCCTCAGGCTTTATTGGGGTTGATATATTCTTTGTCATTTCAGGATTTTTAATTACCAGTATCCTGCACAATTCTTTGCAAAAAAATCGTTTTTCGTTCCTCGAGTTTTACAGTCGAAGGCTATGGCGACTACAGCCCGTCTTTATTTGTTTAATACTTGCCACCATCTGCGTCACCTATCTTTTTTATTTGCCTGAAGATTTAGTAAATTATTTCAATAGTGCTCGTAAGACCACGCTTTTTACGTCCAATTCCTTTTTTGAAAAAGCAACCAAGGGGTATTTTTCAGCTAAAGCGAATGAATTACCTTTATTACATACCTGGTCATTATCCATAGAATGGCAATGCTATTTGGTGCTGCCCCTTATCATGTACGCATTACATCGTATTTTTTCCCCACGCCATCTTAGCAAGGTCATCTACATACTCACTCTATTCTTTTTGCTACTTGCTTTATATTATTCCGCAAAGGAACCCACCAAAACCTATTACTACTTATCCAGCCGGATCTTTGAATTTTTAATCGGCTCATGTGTTGCCTTTAACTCGAATCGTTTTTCATTAAACAAATACGTTTCAGAATCACTCAATGTCGCTGCACTTTTGGTGATATTTTATATAGCAACACGCAGCAACATCAGCTGGGGCTTTCCAAATGGTTACGCATTTATTTTATGTGCCGCAGTAAGTATCCTCATCGCCGCAGGTAAAAATAACCCGCAATCTCTTCTTACCCAGTTACTTTCCATAAAACCTTTAGTATTTATCGGCTTAATTTCTTATTCCTTATATATCTGGCATTGGCCTGTATTTGTATTAATACATTATTTGGGAATAGGCGAAACGACTCCGGTTCTCGCCTTAGCCTTCAGCTTTATTTTTATTATTTCCTTTTTATCCTGGAAATTTATTGAAAAACCGGCACAAAAGTTCAATACGCTTAAATTCGGCTATAGCCTGGTTCTTTTATTCATCACTCCTCTTGCATTAATAAATCTGGGTAGCTCTTTAGTCAAACACCATGAGGGCTATCCTCAGCGTTTTGAGGAAACCGCTCGAATCGCAAGCCAACTTAAACGTTACACTAATCCATTAAGACCATTATGTCTTGACGAAAAAAATGTGGCAATCAATACCAATTGTGTTCTCGGCTCGCACCATTCCAACAGTAAAACCGGCTTTTTGTTTGGGGATTCTCATGCAAATCACTTCTGGGGATTTATAGATACCCTAGCCCAAAAAGCCAATTTATCAGTCCTCTCCCATGCAACTTCAGCCTGCCTTTCATTACCAGGAATACGTCAATATAATTGGAATGCCGAAGATTACACCGCCTGTTATGAACAAACTCAACGCTACTATACACTGATCAAGAAAAATCATTACGATTTTGTGATTTTAGGCCAAAATTGGGAGGGTTACTTAGGGAAAATGTTAATTCCTAATGAACCTGCTGCACTGGTAAAAAAACGTATTGAACGGGGATTAAATGAAGCGCTGCAAATTATTATTGATTCGGGGGCAAAGCCAATTTTAATTAAATCCATTGTAACAAATAATTCATATCATTGTTTTCTGCATCACCTAAAAACACGTACAAATTATGACCCGAAGCAATGTGAATTTGATATCAATGCGAAGAAGTCGCCGTGGCAAGATGAGTTATTTTTACGTCTGAAAAATAAATATTCTCAGTTAATCATTATCGACCCAGTAAAAGTACAATGCCCTCATGGCAGATGTAGAGCCGAGATAAATGGTATACCGTTGCTCCGTGATAGAGGCCATCTAAGCGATTACGCTTCGTATCATTTGGCAACCCGCTATTTAAAACATTATAACAATCCTTTTAATGCATAATCTTCTTAATACTACGTCATCCTCACAGAGTTTAGGATGACGTACCGATGAAATCTTGTTGCAACTCCATTAATGCTCTAAAATAAATCAAAAGAATCAAAAATGATCTTTACTGTAAAAAAATAAAAGAGACGGGACTATGACCAAGTTAACCCATGTAGACTTATATAAGTTAGGTAAATTACTTGATTATCAATTATCAGATAACGGTCTATGCCACGGTTTTACGCTTATGATGGCACAAGCTATTCTCGCGGAGGATGAGCAAAGCTTTTTTGAGCGACTTGATTTGATCGCGTCTTATAAGCCTCTTTTTAATAAATTAAAAGAAGACATCGAAGAAGCGAAAAAAAAGGTCCAATCCTCCAGAGACCAACCTCTTGATGAAAAAAGCGAGAAATTACTCGAAATATTAGCCCTTTTTGATGGAATAGAATTATATTTGGCGCCGAATCAACACGTTGATTTATTTGACAACGACCACTCACAGGAAGACCTTAACGCGATTTATCCGTTCATAAGCTCAAAAAAACTCACAGACACTAAATTAACTCATTTATTAAATAAGCCTTATGCTTTTGATAAACAAAACCTAAAGGATTATTTAAATGATTTAGCAAAAATATTTAACGATACAAATACTTCCCCCCCTATCATGTTAAGAAATATCAATCATTCGATTTGCCTTAAATACAATAAAACCAATGGAAATTGGCTTTATGTAGATATCAATGACTATGAGCAATATCTGGAGGATAGCTCTTATTTTCGCAACCTGAGTAGAGAGGAACTTGCCGACAGCATTTTTAAGTCCTTTGTACCCAACGAATGTCCGCATGTTGTCATGAATATGGAAATACTAACAACCCAGGTAAACCACGTACTCCAATCAGCGCTTGAAAATTTGCATGCTCAACACCCTATTACTTCCGAACAAGCTAAAATACATGACCATCTCAACACTGGCTTGCTTTTTTTTGCATGCCGACATGGTCATCTTGATGTCGTCAAGGATATATTAAAGTACCCTGATGCACTGGTTAACGCGACGAGCCCAAACAACGAAACTCCTTTATTAATTGCTTGTGCAAAAGGATATCTTGAGATTGTTCAGGAATTACTAAAACACCCTGACACCGCAGTTAATGAAAGTAATGTAAAAAAACAAACGCCTTTATTATTTGCTTGTGTAAAGAAATATACTGGAATCGTTCGAGCACTTTTAGAACGCACAGATACCCTGGTTAATGAATCGACAGAGAAGGGAGAAGCCCCCCTGCACTTGGCATGCCAAAATGAAGATAGTGATACGGTTCAAGTATTATTAGACCACAAACTAATTAACGTGAATCAAGTAGTTAACGACCAGAATAAAAAAAACCCCGTGTACATTGCTTGTGAGTATGGATGTCATGACATTGTCCAAAAATTAATCGAACGCGAAGATATTCTAATAGACCAAGGTGATGCTCAAGGTATAACCCCTTTATGTGTGGCATCTTCCCTAGGATATGTTGATATTGTTAGGACATTAGTACCGAAAGCAAATATTAACCAGCCTTCGGATGCTGGAAATACCCCCTTGCACTATGCTTGCGCATCACCCAATCTGGAAGAGAACCAACACATAATTCAACTCTTATTAGACCATGGAGCCAGCTTAACGGATCAAAACCAAGATGAAGAAACTGCACTAGATGTTGCGTGTGCATCGAGCAATAGCGTAGCTATTTATATGTTGTTGAAATTTACACTTGAAAATAGACTGGACCCTGACAAAGTGATGTCTCTCGACACCTTTGAAGATATAGAGGATTGGATTACACAAAACCTTCCTGCGTTTATTACCTATATGCGCCAAGTTAAGCAACAACCAAGGGTAAGTGATCTCTCCTTTTTTAACCATACTGCTGAAGAATCTGAAGTTATTAATGACACTACCTACGATAATAACAATATGGAAAAAAAATAAATGTTGCCTGATTATTTCAAGTAACAGAATTTCGCAGATGGTCTAGTAAACGCTTACAATTAGCTCAAAGTATTACGTGACTTATAGAGGCTGAATTACCGCGGCTTTACCGTGGTAATTCGAAAGATGTCATATTAACAACTCTACATAGGACGCTGGGACATGAGGCCCTCCGCCATATTGCTCCACATTCCCTGGCGGCTCAGCTTGTGTTACAGCAGCAAAGGCTAATAATGAGACTAAGGTGGTTCGACGTAGAGTAGTTATTTGCATTATTTTACTCCTTTAAAAATTAGATAAATTCCTTTTAGCCATACGTACAAATCTTAAAGAAATATTATTCGGAAGCACAACCCGCTCATCTGAAACAGCCTTATATGCTAAGGCAGAATATAATTTAACCCCAGGAAGTGTGGCCATCATTTCAAATTGAGTAAACCCATGTAAACCAGCATCTCGCTCACAATGCTGTAACAGCCTGCTGCCTAAGCCCTGCCTGGCAAATTTAGGATGAATAAAAAAAGCCCTTATTTTGGCCGCGTCTATTATTGGATCAAGATAAGCAGGTTCTTCTCTTGCTGAAAATTGATTCCCACCAAACAACGTTTTACGTTTACTCCATCCCCCACACCCCGCTATTTCCCTATTTTTTTCGATAACAAAATAAGTCTTATCATGAAGTAATTCCGTGTCTACCCCAAAGATATACTGAATTGCCCCTTCAATTTCTTGTTCCGAATAAATATCGCGACTTAATTCTCTAGCCGATAAGGTAATTAATTCATTTAGGTTTTGCATATCATCAAGATTAGCGACTCTTATGTGTATCATAATGTTCCTCTATGCTTATTGGAAAAAAGAATCTAACATAAAATTTAAATTAAAAAATTTCTTATTTATTTTATAAAAATTACTTTTTATAATGATTTTTTTCCAAATTAGGTAATATATGAAAAAGAGTTATGGTTCTCCGCAATCCAAGTTGAATGATAAAAATCATGCGCATGAACTATTAGATAAAACCGATAGAAAGATTCTCAATATCCTGCAAAAAGATAATCAAATTACTAATCAAGCACTTGCAGATAAAGTGGGCCTTTCAGCACCTCCTTGTTTTAGGCGAGTAAAACGCCTACGTGATGAAGGAATTATTCTCAATGATGTTTCTTTAGTTGATCCGTTTAAAGTCGGCAAGCCGTTAATTGTCTTTGTAAATATTACCTTAGAAAAACAAAGAGAAGATCTGTTAGCACATTTCGAACGCAAGATGGCAGAAGAACCTGAGATCATGCAATGCTATTTTGTCTCTGGGGATACGGATTATTTACTCATTATTCATGTGAAAGATATGAATGACTATAATGAATTTGCACGAAGAGTATTTGCGAATGAGCCCAATATTAAACAATTTCGTAGTAGTTTTTGCCTTAATCGCACCAAATACAACACGCAAGTTGTTTTATCAGAAGATTAAAAAATGAATGCATGCCTATTTTACTGTATTTTTTTATCTTGTTTTTTATCTCAGGCATCAATTTACAAAGCCTGGTTGCAAGCAACCAGGCTACTTCGATTAATTTCCAAAGATGCAGTCGTATACGGGTTTTAACCACATTATTTAAATGTTAAAACCATCCTAAAGCGCGCGGCATTACTTTTCATTTTCTTATAGGCCTCTTCAGCTTGTTCAAAAGGAACCACTTCATTCATCGAATGGATATGCTGATGACAGCTGAACTTCAGTGTATCTTCAATATCCATTGCAGTGCCTGATGCTGCCCCGTGAATATCTTTTGTGCCGGAAATGAGCTGTGGAATCGAGATCTCTATGGGCTCATTGGAAACGCCAACAACTATTAATTTACCACGTGCCTTTAAGCCCGCAATTAAACCACCCATCGATTTTCCACTTGCTGCAGTGGCCAAAATGCCATCGGCACCACCTAGTTTTAATAAGGCTTCCGCAGGATCTTCACTGTTGCTGTCAATGTATTTATCAGCCCCTAATTCTAATGCTAATTTTTCTTTTTCTTTTCCACGAGCAATCGCAACCGTATAAAATCCCATTCGTCGTGCAAATTGAACGCCCAGGTGACCAAGACCACCAATACCTTGTATAGCAACCACCGCACCAGAACATAGTTTAGCATTTCGCAAGGCATTGAACGTCGTAACCCCAGCACAAAGCAGGGGTGCCGCCTCTTCCGCACTAAGTTCTTCCGGAATAGATGCTAAAGAACGGGCTTCCACAATAACCAATTCAGCGTACCCCCCATCCCGAGTAAAACCTGGAACAATCAAATTGATGCAATTGATAAAATCACCACGTCGGCAAGGTTCACAGGCGCCACACTCACCACCAAACCAACCCACCCCAACGCGCTGCCCTACTTTCCACGTAGTTACACCTTCGCCAAGAGCATCTATCCGGCCAGCAATTTCATGACCTGGCACTAAGGGATACTGTAATCCAGGCCACATTCCTTCAACGGCCAATACATCGGTGTGACACACTCCAGCGGCCTCGACGCGCAAACGAACTTGTCCAGGTCCTGGTTCACGAACAGCTCGTTCAACAATATTCAACTGACCAGGAGTCGTAATTTCCACTGCTTTATACGTTTTCATTTGAACTCTCCCTGTTACTTCGCTCTTTATTATCAATAACTCTAGACTAATTGCTTCGGTTTGCAATTCAGATGCGCCCCTTGCTTGTTTGATTTATGGTATATACTTGATATAGATGTCTTTTTTGTTGTTTTCCCTACACGCTGATGAATATAGAGATTGAGAATGAAATGGACCATTTTAGCATTAACGATTTTATCGCTTCAGGGATGTTGTTTTCGCTCTGAAATTATATGCAGGGAACGTGCCTCTGCCACGGTGGTTGAACCGCTAATAAGGTATCCATATAGAAGCCCCGTTGATATAACGACGACTACAATTGATTTTTATTAGGCATAGCCTGTTTTGCCAAACAGGCTACATCCCATCGTTACAAAGAATTGCTGAGCACTAATTCCTCATCATCTGTTTCTTCAAAACTCATCTCCGTAATCAACGAGGCACCATAAGGACTGCGTATATGTGCTTTATAGGACTCTAGCGCTTTAACCTCTTTCGGAATAGCTTGTTCATAAAAATCCAAGAGATTACTTTGCTCTTCGATAAAACCTGTCATAAAACTCAATGGTCTCAGTACCTCAAAAAAGGAATGATGCCCTAAAGCAACCGTTGCTGAAGCAATTAATAATCCCAAGAGTTTATATTCATTGGGCGAAAGAAGGCACAATGCATTTATAGCACTTACTGTCTTACCAATAGTACCTGAGGCGCCCCTGATAACAGGTAAATAATGTTCGCGAAGCCAATCAGCCATTTCACTATCTTCTTTGGGCGCATAAATTTGTTTAGAGGGGTAATTTTCAAATTTCAAATAATTTACCAGCATCTCGGGAATAGGTGTATTCGTATTTTCAGATAAAATCCCTATATTAAAACTTGGGTTTACTTTAGCATCATCCAGCTCAATACATCCCCTCTCATCATCTGAATACAAATAGTCGGGACGCATTTTCTCCAATAATAGTTTCTGAGCCCGGGCAGGGTCATTGCTAAATAAACTATAATGTGCCAACGCTTTAAGAGACTCTATAGGATTTACTGGTTTTAACGGAGGGTAGTGTAACCCCTCCATGGTCATAGCGAATTCTGAGAAAAACTTTAAAAATTCATTCCATACAAGCACTGAGCCTGACTCTTTTATTGCATTTAAATCAATAATCTTGGGATGACTTTGCTTTACTTCGCTTAGCGCAATAAACAGTCTTCGCTCAAAGCTCCCATTCTCTAGATTGGCCTTGATCACAGTATCTAGATTGGCCTTGATCACAGCATCTAGTGCACTGTACATTTTATTAAAAAGCGCATCAAAAATTTCTGAATGCTCAAGAAAATATTTCGCTAAGAAACTTTCAAAAATACAAACTTCAACAATGTTATTTTTTTCATCAAAGGTCACAACAAGCCCCCCCAAATCAAGACAAAATAAAAACACACATTGTAATTTATTTTTCCATATAGGTATACAATTTTTAACCAGGCCTTCTTGCTGGGTAGTACCGCTTTAACTAATTAAAAAAAAGAGCACAAAAATCAAACTCAAAATAATCACTAAAGGATTCAATTTTTGCCGGGTTAAAAGCTTCAACGCGCTATAAAGAATAATTCCGCCCCCAATACCATTGGCAATCGATGAGGTAAAAGGAATCATCATAATTGTGGTCATGCTTGGAGCCGTTTCGCTAATATCCGTTAATTTCATATCGGTTAAATGTTTCATCATACAACAGGCCACATAAAGTAATGCCGGCCCTACTGCATAAGCAGGAATCATTTTTGCCAAAGGAAAGAAAAACAGCATGAGAATAAATCCCAGGGCAATAACTAAAGACGTTAGCCCAGAGCGCCCTCCTGCTTCAATACCTGTAGCTGACTCAATATAGGGAGACGTACTCGCCGAGCCTAAAAGTCCAGCTAAAGTTGAGGCAGCCGCATCAGCGGTTAAGGTATAACTAATGCGACGAGCGTAATCCTCTTTGTGTTTAAAAATGGTGGGATTAAGTAACCCAATTAAGGTTCCAGTCGCATCAAAAATAGCAATCAAGAAAAAGGTGAAAATGGCTTTTAAAGCAAGCGCTGTCGTCATCCCGGAAAAATTAAGTTTTAAAAAGGTAGGTTCGATTGAGGGAGGTAAATCGAATACACCTTGCCATTGAGTCATTCCCAATATCAAGCTTAAAATGCTAATACTGAGTATGCCAATAATAATCGCCCCCGCAATACGATAATAATCCAGCACGAGGATGATGAGAAACCCCAAAAAGAACAAGCCAATTTCCGGCTTGCGAATATCGCCTAAGCGCATTAAATTATGCGCATCATCAACAATAATATGGTTGGCCTGAAGGGCAATCAAAGCAATTAGTAAACTGATACCAATCAGAATTGCTATTTGTAAATTATAGGGAATTGCCTCAATTAATAAGCGCCGAACCCCGGTTAAGGTCACGAAAAAAAACAATACCCCAGAAATAAATACCATAGCCAGCGCATGTTGCCAGTCAATCCCCATTCCCTGAACCACACTGTAGGAAAAATAAATATTTAAGGCCATCCCCGGAGCAATGCCAATTGGCGTGTTGGCAATGATACCAGTTAAGGCGCAGGCAAATGCAGTCACCAAACAGGTTGCAGTAAACACCGCACCTTGATCCATACCCGCATCATGTAAAATCGTTGGATTTACAAAGACAATATAAACCATGGTTAAAAAGGTAGTAATACCTGCCAGAATTTCTTGTCTTAGGGTTGTTCCGTTAAGAAAGTAAGCTTTTAAATAGTTCATGATGCAGATGGGTTGAAGTAAAAATCAATCCTACACAAAGGGTAGGGATGTTTGCAACAACTCATTTACGTAAACGCCTACGACTCGAATTACCGCAGCGTCTATAAGCAACATAATAACCAAGTAATATTTAGAATTGTAAGCTCAAACGTTCACGAATGAGCCTCCTCCAGCCATTTACTCACTAAAGTCGCAACCCCCATTGCCCCACAAATTGCAAACATCACGGGGGCTAGAAAGACAAAATCAACCCGAGTAAATTCAAAAATTATAATGGTTGCTGTTAAAGGCATTTTTTGAGCCGCTGCAAGAAAAGCAGCAGCACCAATCACAGCATAAGCAGACAATGGGGCACCTGGCCAAATGAAATTCCAAATACCACCTAAAAACACCCCCAATAATGCACCATTAGCTAGTGAAGGAGTTAAAAGCCCACCCCACGCGCCAGAACGCAAGCTACTCCACACAATGAAACTTCTTAATATCAAAATCAGAGCACTCATGCCTATTGATAATAACTGACTAAACTCCAACTGTGCGGCACTCTTCCCATTCCCTAGTAAGGAAGGAAAATAAATAGCCAAAAAACCAATCATGAGGAAATTGGCCAAACATGTAAAGAACATAGGCCAGCCATGAAATGCCTTAGTTCGTTGCCTATTGGCAATTTCAATAAACCAAAAAGCTAAAAAACCTAAAATAGGACCAACGACAATAGACCAAATCGCTAAAGAGGCACTAATCGAAGTTAACTCTGGAATATGATACGTCGCCTCCTGCCCTAATCCCCACCAAGACACTACCGTAGCAATGGCAGAAGTAACAAATGCCGGAAGCAAAATAGACCAATGGAAATTAAACAGAAGTACTTCCATTACAAAAACTGCACCGCCCAAAGGCAAATTATAAACTGCAGCCAAACCGGCACCAGCGCCGCAAGCAAGCATCACTTTCGTTTCATCCAAAGAGAGACCCGCTTTATGAGAAAGCCAAGTAGCAAACACTGCCGAAGCTTCTCGCGGAGCAACCTCACGCCCTAAAGGAGAACCTAATGCAATCGTAATGATCTGTAATAGGGCATGGCACGTCGTAGTTAACGGAGGCATTATTTTGCCCGTTTTGATGGCTTGAGCAATACTCACTAAGGGCTTACCAAAACGCTGGATAATTAACCACCCCCCTCCGGCGACTAAGCCACAAGATCCCAAAACGATAAGTCTACGTGTTGGGCTAGAGGTGCTCACCCCCTCTAAAAAACTTTCAGGGCTGATGATATGTAAGGGGCTATAACCATAAGCAATATGTTGTAAATAATGAAGTAATAATGCCAATGACATCCCAATTAAACCAGAACCAATACCTACACCAATGGTTACTAAAATTAGAACGCTTATTGATGTCTTGGAATTTGTGCACTGTTCCTCTAATAACTCCATTCCTACTCATCCTTTTTGGGGCATTTTTTATTTAATGCATCATTAAAATTAATCAAAATATAAAACTGGGTCAAGAAAAATGGTAATGACCCAAGGAATTAAACGAACCATGGAGCCGTATGATGTAGCTTTTTTTAAACAAGAATTCCGTAGTATAAAAAAGAATTTTTTCAAGCTGTCTTTTCATTTTTTTTTTTGTTATCATGCCGTGGCAAGATTATTAATCCATGCACAATTCCTGTGAATAACTTCTAAATCATTCCAATCCTTTTATTTAAGAAAAATCAAAAAATATCCTCTAGCCCTTTATTCATAGGACATTTCGCACAACATCATACCCATTATTCCTTAAAAACTATCCACAAAATCTGTGGATAAGTCTGTTAACAGACACTGAAAAGATTGGTGAAAATCCTTAAGTGTTCATCCCGAACACCTTAAAGCAGAGACTGACCGTGGCGATTGCTCGTCTGCAACATCATTAGCTCGATGTGATTCATTTTACAAACAACCATTTATAAGCTACATAATTAAGTACCCGAAGGACTACGATAAAAATAATCATGAAAAAATGGATTGGGTTGTTCTCTCTCGTTGTAGTTGTTCTCGTCGCTTATTACGTTATGGGGAGTATGGCAAAAACCACATTAACCCGGAATATAGATGCATTTCCTAAATCATCCGTAATAAACCTACATTTGCAGCAATACCAACAAGGCTGGTTTTCATCTAAAGCTCAATTAGATGTAAAAATGCATATACCTGCCCAAAAAATTACAGATAAAAGCGGCATTGCAAAAATGGATACGCCCCTTGATCTGGATATAAGCATCCCCCTTCGCATCAAACATGGACCATTCATTTGGACAGATAATGGCTTCCGCTTTGGTATTGCCGAAATAGCAACACGTCCAGAGACACACTACAAGGCCTTAATCAATTATTTAAGGGAAACCGTAATTAAATATTCCCTTCCCTCTTTTGCTCTAAAAGGCAATGATGGCACTGCTGATGGAGCAGTACAAATCAATTGGGAGGGTTTAAAGACAGTACTGAAAGCCTCATCAAATCTTGACAAAATTAATGCAAATTTTAACTTATATGGTTTTAGTGGCTCGGCCAGCAATGTTGATTTTAACTTTGGACAATTAGAGCATGATGTACAGTTATGGCGTCATCAGGAATGGTTATGGCTCGGCCAGTCTCATTTGGGCCTCGCTTCTGCAACAATTAATGCACCTGACGCTCAGAACTTTAAACTGCAAGGACTTGATCTGCGATTTAATTCTGATGTAACCGATAATAAAATGGAAATTGATTGTAAATTATCCCTGGATAAACTCATGGTCGATAATCAAAACTATGGTCCTGGCGTTTTTAAACTCAGCATTAAAAATTTAGATCCGAATGTAATGGCCAAACTCCACCAACAAGAAGCCAATATGGTTGAGAATAATGTGGATCCGAATCTTGCGATGCTGGCTATAGCTGCAGAATTACCCAAACTACTTAGCAAAGGCCCGGTTATTGAACTCTCTGAGATGAATCTAACCTTACCCGAAGGCCAAATCAACGGTAACTTTAAAATATGGCTTCCAGAGAATGAAGCTAAAGATTCCTCTCAAGCAATGCAAAAAGTACGAGGTGAAGGTCATTTTAAAGCGCCTATTCGCTTAGTTAAATCCCTAATGACTGCCTCTATTAAGAGTGATCTGACAAAAAAAGCCCAGCAGCAGCAACCTGCATCGGTAACTAATCCAATAGCAGCCTTCCCTGCCCCAGCTGCAGCAAACCTCGATGCAGAAGCACAAAAACAAGCCGAGCAGTTAATTGCTGATTTAACTAATAAAGGGTTCTTAAAAGTGGATGGCGATAATTATGTGGTTGACTTTACATTGGAAAATCAAAAATTACAGATTAATGGAAAGCCGTTGAATCTCTGAAATTAACTCCGTCAATTGCGATCTCAACGAAACTGGGTTACTTCGTCAAGGCTCGCAATAAAGAGATTTACATCCTCTGGTAAAATCGTACTTTTATTAAGCGCTATCCGAGTACCTAATATGCCCTGCTGCAACCTGATTTGAAGCATGCGCAGTGACGGCTACATACCCGGTGAAGGCTCTGCAGGAGGAGCCGCAGTAGAGGAAGCAGTCCCACGTATATCGGCATCAATACCTGCATCAATGAAGGCATTAAATTCGGGATCATCGTAGGATGAAAATAAAGAGGAGAACTCGTCAAACATTTTCTGCTTCACCTGTTCACGAATCTTATTCCAGATAGGTTCCACATCATAATTTTTATTAAACAGGCCATTAACTAAAAGAACATTTGCTTTATACCAGGATAAAGCCACTTCTCTCACTACTGCATTTAACTTTAATGAGGCAACTTCTTTGGTAATAAAATCAATTTCAACATCAGAGCTAATAGTAACTAGTTTTTCCGCTAGTTTATTAAACATTCCAGGTTCACAGACCTCTTCATCATCCCCCCCTAAATCGACCCCTTTGTTAGATAAATTATATCCTCGCTGTAACTCATAAAGCCCTTCTTGTAGCATATCAAGACCATCAGCTATACTCGTTTTTCGTTGGAGTGCGTCATGAATGGCCATCCAAAAAAAAACTAAAAGTTCTTTCAAAGAAACTCCTGTTTCTTCCTGAATGATAGGATTGCCATTTAAAATCGAGTCTACCGCTCTTTGAGCAGCCTTAGCTGTAGCATTAGTTCCATCTAAACTTTGAGCCCAGGCAGTTAAATCAATTAAAGTTTTAGCTTTATCATCTGCTGAAAGTCGCTCTCCATAACGCTTTTTAAGTCGTAAGATTGATTCTGCAACGGTTCTATCCACACTGCTTATGTGAGTGCTTTGTTTAATATTAAGAGGAAAAGCTATATTCATTGTTACCATTTTCTGGCGCAGAAAATTTGCTAATGCAGTATGACCGTGGCGCTCTGCTTGGGAGACAAACTCCTCTTCAGCAACAGGCTTAAGATCAGCCCCTTTATCCAATAACTTCTTTACTACGTCTATATCACCAATAGATATAGCTATTTTTAATGGCAAGCTCCTTTGTGCACTAACATTAGCACCATTCGCTATTAAATAGTCAACACATGGATGCTGACGATGACGAACAGCAAGACATAACGCTTCGTCATTACCCATCTGTATGTCAAAACCAAAATCACTTAACGTTTGCAAAACAGAAATGAAACCACCCGACGCAGCATTCATGATTGGGCCCGGATCGAGTTTATTAATGTTATTATTTTTCTCTAAAAGGGTCTGAATAAGTTCGTTATTACCCGCACTACATGCCGCCATAAGCGCTTCATGATCGGGAAATTTTAATGAAAGAAGCTCGGTCATTAAGCTCTTACTCTTAGTCTTGGCACGCGCAGCTAACTCAGCTGCTCTTTTTAATTGAACCTCTGACCAAGTTAAATCACGCTGTTTCAGCTCCTGGAGAGCACTCTCATTTTCTGTCAAACAACACGCTTCAAGAAGGTTGTAATTCCTGGAAATGTTGCCAGCTCTCACTAATCCTGACTGAAGCAATACAACCTTTTCAGAAGTAAGATTCTTTAACTCCTGACGAAACTGCTTCATATCTTTACTTTCAATTGCCTTAAAAATGGCAGGAGAGCTCTTAAAATTCACAAATCACCCCTATTCGTTCATTATCAATCCATTTTGTTCTATTATTATAGAATAAGCACAAAATTATTTCATTAAGCTTATTTGCTAGACTCAATGTTTGTTAACATTTTATACAATCATGCGTTAAGGAGCAAGTCATGGGCAAAAAAACTAGCGATTTAAAGAAAATGTTTTCCTCTAAAAACTTAGATACTTCTGATTTCATTTTGATTGCCTTAGATATACTCCGTAATGAAAAAGCAGCGTCCTCGAATGACATGTTAGTTAAAGCATCTATCAAAGAATGTATGCAGGATTATTTAAACCTTGATTATGAAGGAGCAACAGCAAAACTTATTAACGCAGCCAAAACTCTGAATGATACAAGCATTGCAGATTTACTCAAATCAACCGCCAAAAAAGCCACAAAAAATAGCCAGCCTGAAAAAGTTGAAAGTAGACGGTATTTTGAAAATCACCTGGTCAATGAGCAATGGAAATCTCTTAACAACGAATCACATAAAGACAGTATGGATCGTTTTGCCAAATTCATGTCGGGTGCCAATTTACTTTACGCTGAAAAAGAAAAATTCTCAAAATTGAAGAAAGTTAATAACCTTGAAGACATGGAAATGGTTATTGCTGCAATGAGAGGCTTTGGTGAAAAAACAGAATCTATTATGTCACGCGAATCCTCCATGAGAAAAGAAGAAAATGTGCCCTTATCAAAATTTAAGGACCGAGGTGAGAAACGCAATATTAACGATGTTGGTGGAACAATGAATCCAGGTATTATTAAAGCGAATACACCTACCCCAGGAGGTGAGCGTCGGGAAAAAGCGGTTACGGGCAGTATTACGGACAGTTTTTTGATTAGTGATAAAGTTGAAAGTGGTTATTCGTCAACAAACGTGGATGTTCCTTTTGTAAACTCTGTTTCCGGTACTGCATACACCTTAGCAGCCGTATTGGATCAATACATTGAACAAAACACAGAAGAGCCTAATTTACAAACGGACGTCGACAACATTGTACAAGTCTTCGTTTCATTTACTTGCAAGTCTGGTTTTCATAGTTTATCAGAAATGGCTGATGTATTGCGTAGCCCAGAGGTGAGCGAAGTATTTAAAAAACATAACCTAAAGATTAACTATTCTTGCCCCGAAGAGATACTGGATGAAACAATAAAAGTATCGTCACAATATGCGGAAACAAGAGCCGCCCAAAAAATGTCTTTAAGTGAGCTACATAACCAGTCACTGTTCCACAGACATTCAGGAGAGAGACCCACTGGAAAAACATATCCTGGTGAGTTGCAACTGCTTGTGAGAGAAAACAAACAAAGCGGCCCCAGAGTGGCTGAAGCACTAAAAAAACTATATGAGGAAAAAAAATATGGGCCAGAGGACTGCAAGGATATAGCACAACGATATTTAAATTATGCGAAAGTAAAGCACCCACATGCGAATACCCGAGAGGTTAAAGAATTTATAAAAGAGATGAATCTTGCTATTAAAACACATATAGAAACAACGGAAAACCGTATAGAACACTTATCTCCCGGCGGTATGATATAAGCTATGATAGGTCCCGTGGCTTTGCCACGGGACCTATCATAAAATCAGACATCATTGCGGGGAACAGGATAGTTTTTTATTTTAAATTTAAAAAATTATATGCCCCAAGTACGTGCAATTGGCGGTTTATTAGCTGCGGAACGGGTTTTGTGCTGCAGGATCAGGCGCTTCTGAGTTAATTTGCTCTTTTAATTCCGTGATAAAGCTAGATAATTTATCCTTCACTGCCGTATGAAAGCATGTTTTATCTTCGCAATTGAGGTTTGAAATAATTAGTTCGGGCTTATTTAAAAAAATAACTATTGGCTCCAACTCCTTAGGTAAATTACCAATGTCCGCACCCTCTACTATCGCTTGTAAATAACTAACCAGCTCCGCACGAGAATAGTTACTTTTTTTTAATTGGTTCAATAAAACCTGTAGCAAATTCTGTACCGAATTGATTTCAGTAAAAAATTTATAAGTCTTCACATTTGTTTTTGTCATAAGAATCTTCTATTTTTACTTTGCAGAAAGGAAAAAAAATATTAACCTGATACAATTATATATTAATTTGGTCAAAAATTTTATGAATTTTAAAACTGAATTCTCTTTTTTTCAAAACGACAGCCAACAGCTCACCCTGGATGATTTTGCTCAGTATTTTAGAAAACTAGTTCTCGATTCCTATGAAAAACGCTTTGATAGCGTAGCGGATGCTAAATTTCATCTGGCACTGCAAGGATGTGATTTGCAGACCATGGTAAACATACTTCTGGTGTTTGACAAAACAGGCATATTGGAAAAGTCGATTGAGCAATCGCTATTTTACCCTGTGGGCTGTGGTGACATTGCAAATGCCTTCTGCACACTATTGACCCAAAGTACGTTATTTATTCCCCGTACGCAAAAACCACCCCAACTCCCCTCTCTAGCTAAAGATTTAGGTAAAAATTTACCTAAATTAATTCGCGTCGATATCCCAGGACATTCCTATGTGATGCTCGCTTGCGAAAAGACTGATAAAGACGTTTTCGGCTATATTTATCAATCGAATATTGCTGAAGGTATGGAAGACAACTCATTCTCACTTAGTGCCTGGCTCATGGATCCTCGTTCACAAAAAACGAACCTAACTGAGCATTTAAACAAAGTGATTCAATTAATTGATGTCGATACTTTTGATGAAATTAAGGCGGCTATTTATCAGGAGTTATTTATTGCCCAATCCATAGTACCTGTCAATATCCGAGCAGATCTCAATGTAATAGTTAAGCACATCAATGAAAATCCCAACTCATCAAGGTACAAAGCAAAACACGTTACTCCTATGGCGATAATTAGAACCTTACAACTCTTTGAGCAAGAGTTCAGTGGAACTCGTGCTGAACAAACGCAATCGTTAGCGCATTATATCGAACAAAATCGCGTGCTCATGAAAGCACACGAGCACGAAGAACCAGAGGAGCAAGACCCAACGAATGATTCACCTAAGCTATAAGCCTCTTTGTTGCGATTCGACTGCGATTTGCTCCATATTGCGTACAATATTTTTCGCAATATTATTTAGTGGTAAATCATTATCGCCTTTTCCAAAAGGCTCTTCCAATTCTTCAGATAAAATTTCCAAACCAAGTAGAATATAGACAATCATCACCATCATCGGAATCACAAGGAAACCAAAGGTATTAACCCAGCCGAACGGAAAAATTAGTGCGTAAAAGAGTAGGGCTTGCTTCACAAAGAAGGCAAATGGTGCAGGCACCTGAGTATTAGCAATGCGTTCACACCCCCCAACAAGATCGATTAGATTAACCATATGCGTATCTAATGCCAAATATTGCTCCAATTGTAATTTATTTTCTTGGCGCAATTGATTGAGAATGGCATACATCCTCTGTGTTACCAAAAGTACTGGATTTTTTGAATCTAATTCATGAATACATACAGACAGCAATTCCGTTTTCAACTCACCCGTTTCTTTACGCAAATGTGCTTTGATAATAATAGGTAATTTAGTGAGTAACTCATAAAAGTCCTGACGCTTATTTAAACCAATGAATGCATCAAATTTTAGGGCTAAATTACGGCAGTTATTATTAATCCCCCCCCACAATATGCGCCCTTCCCACCAGCGAGCATAACTGGTATTCACTCTAAAACTGATAACGATTGCTAAGATAAAGCTAAAAATCAGATGAAATTGCCCTATATTGTATTTTTTTGCATTTTCAAAAAAACACAGGATCAAAATTGCATAAATAGTAACAATTGCAATAATTGGCAATAATTTTCGAAATACCTTTTCTTGATAAAATAAAAAAAGATGAGGCACCCAAGTTAATAAATTATAGGATTTTAGTTTCAAGAATGCTCCCTTAACAAAAACAATTCATTATGATCATTGACCATTCCAGTGGCATACAGAAAAACACAGCAGATTATACTTCCAACAATAAAAACCTTTATCGACTAAACTAATAATTAATTATGCGCCTAGAGCAATGGAACCTTTATACCATGAACGACAGGAAAGAACACCAACTTGCCGCTGATTCGTTAGGAGTAGGAAAATCCATTGCTATGGGCACCGCTGGTGCCGCGCCAGCCTTTAGTGTCTCTGCAGCCACCGCACCGCTCGTAGTAACCGTAGGAATTTTAGCACCAGCCAGCATTTTGTATTGCGGGTTGATCATGTTTGGAATCTCTTTAGCCTTTATTCATCTGAATAAGGTATTGGCTAATGCCGGCGCCTCCTATGCCTGGGTTTCCAAAATTTTTGGTTTGTATTTGGGGTTTTTTGTTGGATGGACCGTTTTAGTTTCTTCCGCATTATTTATGGTTTCAGGCTCCATCCCCGCAGCAACGGCGACCTTACTACTCATCAAGCCATCCTTGGTACATAGCCCTGGCTGGATTGCTTGTGTAAGCATTCTTTGGATCACCGTTATTTCTGCAATAGCTATTAGAGGAATTCAACCAACCACCTACCTGCAAGTATTAATGACCGGTTTTGAAATCCTGTTTTTGCTTTATGTGATTGTAATGGGCTCTATTCTTTTTGCCCAAGCCCCTGCCCATCAATTTTCAATCGCCTGGCTTTCTCTAGCCAATTTTACTCCCAGTTTATTTTCCAGCGGTGCTTTAGTTGCTGTATTTCTTTATTGGGGCTGGGATGTCACCTTAAATTTAAATGAAGAAACTAAAAATACAAAACATATTCCAGGCCTTGGTGCTTTTTGGTCTGTATTAATTGTTATTTTAATCTTTGTAGGGTTTGCAATAGTGACACTCCTTGCCTTTACAGACAGCGAAATTCAACATTCTGGAGCCAATATAGTTTTTGCATTAGCCGATAAAATTATGCCGCGGCCCTGGAGCTACCTGGCAGTAATCACAGTCATGATAAGTTCCATCGGTACCCTGCAAACAAATATTGTTCAATTTACTCGAACTCTTTTTTCTGAAGCTCGAGATGGAATCATTCATTCACGTTACGCCCATCTTCATCAAAAATGGAATACCCCTTGGGTGGCCATTGTGATTCTGTGGATTTTAGGCATTATCTTTCTGACTTTATCCTCTAATTATTCCACCGTAAATCACATCATCCATGACTCTATCAATGCGATTAGCTTGTTGGTGGCTTTTTATTACAGTCTTACCGGCTTTGCTTGTGCCTGGTACCATCGCAACATATATAAAAATACTTATGAATTAATAGGTTATATTATTTGGCCAGCGTTAAGCGCGATCTTTCTAGTTTTTATCGCCTGTCTGAGTATTCCTAAGTTTGGTCTGGTAACTAATATTATTGGTATTGGGAGTATTCTTTCTGGTTTTATACCCTTATGGCTTTATTTGCGTACACGGAAAAAAGCGTAGGGATGAAGCGTATAGCCATCAGCTAACGGGAAAAACCTCACTGCCATGAAAAAAACCGAATTACCGTGGCTTGTATATGGCCACGGTATCCAGATTTATCTTGCGTCTCACTCCGAACTTATGGATACCGGGTAATTCGAGAATTATGTAGAAATGAGTCACATCTCTTCGCAAGCGTTCATGTAACTACCTTTTACTACCATATCCTTATTCGTCGTTCTACTTCCAAAGACAAGGCGCGATGAGCCATATCTGTTGGATGTACCGAATCGGCAAAAATATGACCATTTGAAGTTGTATCACAGACAATCGCAGGCAAAGTTCCACATACCGGCGTATTATAATTAGTAAAGAAAAAGGACTGTCCATTAATAACTGTAGGCTGTCCTAATTTGGCATTATCAATCAAATTATCCAATGCAGTATAGGTATCAAAATACAATATTTTAGCTCGATGTCTATTTTGCACAGAACCTAGCTTCTGATTCATAAAGGAATCAAACAAAAAACTGTAGTTTTTAATATTTGCAGGAATTGTCGAGTCACCAGTTTCCAATACCAAATCATTAGCAAATGGGGTAGAACCCACATTAGGAAGCGACATCACGACAATCCGCTTCGCTCCTCGAGCAGCTAAAGTAGCAACCTCTTGCACTACCTGAGTACTGGTAATATCCGCTACGTGTAACAATTGAATCGGTGTAGGCAGTGGCATTGAATCCAATGCGGCTAATAAATCATTAGCTCCTGACCAAACGAAATATACCGCTTTAGGATCAAGTTTCTTGGGTGCCGTAGATAAATACTGCTGGATTTGCTGATGCAAAGATGGAGCCCAAATAAAATCAACGCCAGGATTAGTATTCGTTCGACTTCCACCACAAGCATAATTAATCCCGGCTAAGTCCGGAATAACATAGGGAACCACAGGGCTAATTGGGGTAGTATTATTAGTAATCTTATCGGCAAGGGTGGGAAATGGGCCAGTAGGTAAGGCAAAACCTTTAATGTCATGCGCCACATACTGTGACCAGGTATAACCATTTAAAGTAGTAAAAGTCGGTGCCTTAACAGGAAAACCCACCAGCGCTGTATAATTATTATTAAAACCGCTATCTGTAAGACTATCACCAAAAAAATAAACCTGGCTGATCTCACTAAATGGAATTGCTTGTGCACTGTGAGGCAGCATACCCGCAACTGAAGCTATGCACATCAATGCCAACACATGCTTTTTACCCTGAACTACTATTTTACGTAACATTAAATAATCTCCTTATTAATCAAGTACAGTGAAGAAAAGCGAGGAGATAGAGTTTCACTTTTCAGGATGAAGGTCAAGAATCACCCTATTTTTAAATTTATTAAAATCCAGCTAATATAAGGTATCTTTAAAAATCATAAGAAAGGATTCCAAATGAGTGATTTTTTTCAAACACCCCCAAGTCTAAACAATCAATACGATGATGATTTAGTTCTCAAAAACTATCTCGAGTGGAAGCTGCCTGCAACCATGCTTAGTGAAATTCAACCTGAATTACAGCATTTAGGGCAACGAGTTATTGAAGAGATTTACCAGTTAGGACAAGATGCAGAAGCTTACCCTCCCAAACATGTTCCTTATGATCCTTGGGGAAAACGAATAGATCATATTGAAGTACATGCTGCCTGGAACGCATTAGATCGCATTTCAGCCGAAGAAAAGCTCATTGCCATTGGTTATGAACGTAAGCATGGCGCGTTATCGCGCATACATCAATTTGCCAAACTTTATTTGTTCCACCCCTCCTCCGCGATTTACACCTGCCCACTCGCAATGACCGATGGCGCGGCGCGTGCTTTAGAACTGTATGCGGATGACTCACTCAAACAACGTGCTTTTTCACATTTAACCTCCGCTGATCCCTCCCAATTCTGGACCTCTGGGCAATGGATGACCGAGCGTACTGGCGGCTCCGACGTAAGTGGTACTTCGACTATAGCTAAAACAGATGGCGCTCAGTTTCGTTTAAGTGGTGTTAAATGGTTTACTTCAGCAACTACCTCACAAATGGCCATGACCCTGGCGCGTATTGAAGGAGCACCTGAGGGCAGTCGGGGACTAAGTTTATTTTATTTGGAACTACGCGACACTCAGGGCATGCTCAATGGTATACGCATCAACCGCTTAAAAGACAAGCTAGGAACTCGCGCCCTCCCTACCGCAGAATTAACGCTGGATAATGCTCAAGCAACCTTGGTTGGAGGCATGGGTGATGGAGTAAAAAAAATATCTTCGCTGTTTAATATCACCCGCATTTACAATGCCTGCTGTGCTGTTGGTTACATGCGTCGCGCCCTCGCTCTTGCACGTGATTATGCCAAGAAACGTGTTGCTTTTGGTCGTCCGCTATCCCAACATGGCCTGCATCTGGAAACCCTAGCCCACATGCACCTGGAATTCACTGGCGCCTTCCATCTTGTTTTCCATGCGATTGAATTACTCGGTAAAGATGAAGCAGGTACGGCTACAGAACGTGAACGCTCCCTATTAAGACTCCTAACCCCGCTTGCGAAATTGTACACCGCCAAACAAGCTATTGCGGTAGTCAGTGAAGCGCTAGAGGCTTTTGGTGGAGCAGGATATATTGAAGATACCGGGCTTCCGCAATTATTGCGTAACGCCCAAGTCTTATCTATTTGGGAGGGAACCACGAATATTTTAAGTCTTGATGTCTTACGAGCTATTGAAAAAGAAAATGCAGCTACTGCTTTTTTCGAGGACATAGCCCAACGTCTTAATGTGATTAACAACCCTAAACTCCAATCAGCCAAAAGCAATACTGTAGAAGCAGTACAAAAAATTCAAAGCTATATGGGTTCTATGTCCCATATGAATAGTGAAGAACAACAAATAGGTGCCCGTCATTTTGCTTTTGCCTTAACGCAAACTTACATAGCTAGCCTGCTGTTGGAATATGCTGAATGGGCCTTGCAATCGAATAAAGATCCTCTTGCCCTAATTACCGCAACACGTTGGTGTGCCAAAAATCTGACTAATTTACTTGAACCTTCTGAGGCCCATAAAAAAGAATCATATCTGTTGGCGATGAATGAACTAGATAACCTGTATTAGCATAGTGTACGGGAATTTTTACCTCAATAGCCCGTATTAGGACTTCATCGAATACGGGCTAAGGTCATCATAAATACGCTATGAACAAAAAATAGATCAAAAAAGTGCTGTTGTTAATATTTTGTTAATTATTCCTTCATACAATAAAGCCGATTTTAACGCTAATGTAGAGGTTTATTATGCCAGGCGATCCTACAACACCTGCTAATACTGACGAACAACAAAAACAATTGCCACAATCTGGCACGCGACCAATAAAAATACCCCCAGCGGTCTGGCATGCAGGTAACTTTTTGACCGTTGCAGGAGCAACTAATATTGCCATTCTTGGTGTACAAAGCCCGACAAAAACCCTACTGGCACGCATGGCTGCTCAAGCTCCAGCAGTACCACCTGTATCAGGCGGCACGTTTGGTTTTTTTAGAGCCCTCTATGCAGGAACAAAAACTAGCCTTTATGGTTCCGCAGCGCGAACTACTTATGTTACTACCACTAAGAATAATAGGCCCACTGAGAGTTTCGTCGGAGAATCTATTATACGAGAAGAAACGACCCGTGAAGAACCACTCAGACCAGCACAAAAAATCCCATTCACTTATACAATGCATGCAGCTTTTTGGGATATGGTAATAACTCAAATACCTGATTCGTTGACGCAAATGAAAAAAACGCCCGGCCTTTTGCCTACTAATTTTAAATGGTATACCCCTCATAATACCCAAGCACTTTTATCAAATGGCATTTCAGCGCGATATGCTTCCGGAGTTATTAGTTTCACTGCCATGTTACAATTTGAAACATGGATGGCGAATCAATTAAACATGCAGAATTCAACATATAAGCATGCTACTGCTGGAGCAATTAGTGGTGCTTTTGGTGCTTTGGCGGCATATCCTTTTGCCTCACTTAAAGATTTAACTTTAGCGCGAACTAAGGTTTCTCCGAGCGGGCAATTAATTAATGAGACAACGTATAATGTGATAAAAAGCCTTTACAGTGATTTTTATCAAAATCCGCTGCAAGCAACTAAAACGTTTATTACTTATTCCGGGAAACAAATCCCCCTAAGAATGGCACTTTCAGCGATGATCTTCTCGATTATTGCTGGGGTTGGAGAAAAACTCGGTCCCTACCCCTTAGCTAAGATGGTTCCACAGGAATATCAACCAGATACAGAGGCAGTAAAATCGTATAGCTTTTTTGCAACCAAAGAAAAGACAGAAGAACCCAAGACAGCCATCGAAGCATCCTCAACGCCAACAGGACCTAAATAATTTCTGCTTCCTACGTCCCATAGCTTGTCTGCAGGACGTAGGAAGGGATGTGACTAAGATGCAATTACCTGCAACCAGGCCGCATTTGCTCAAAAATAGAAAAAAGTGTGATTTTTATCGCTTTAAAGATATAATATAAACATATTCAATAAAGGAAATGATTATGTTAAGTCTATTTTGTAAGGCCGCAACCAATACAGGAGTGATGATAGCCTCCACAACAATCGCCCATATTACCTACTCTATTTCTCATGATGTTCAAAATAGATATTTTCTATGGCAACGCGCTTTACCCACATATTCAGAATCCAATCCCCCTAAAAAAGAACAAAAAAACGTCAATGCCCTTACGCCTAACTAATTTATTTTTAAAATAAAAGCATCAAAAACTATGCTTGAACTCTTTAATAATTCCCCCTATGATGACCTTCGAAATTTAACTCATTAGGGAATTTTTTATGAAAAAAATACTAGGATTTATCTTATTAGCTTGTTGTGCGCCACTTGCTTTAGCTGCAGACCAATTAAAAATCGGTGTGGTCAATGTTACTGAGTTGTATAACAAATCAGCATTCATCCAAAATAGCAGTAAAACCCTTCAAGAAGACATTAAAGGCATGGAAGAAAAATTACAGGCTCAAAAGGCTAAGATACAGACATTAATGGCTTCTTATGAAAAAACCACCGATGACAAAAAGAAATCTGTAGCTCAGGAAATTACTGCGGAACAAACGCAATTAAATAAAATGAGCCAAACGTATCAGAAAAAAATTCAAGAGGAGCAAGCTGCTGGGTTAAAAAAATTCACTGATTTGGTAAAATCCACAGTTGATAAAATTGCTAAAGAAAAACAACTTAATGCGGTGTTAAATTCTAACTCAGTGGTTTTTTCTGACAGTTCTTGGGTTGATATTACTAGTGATGTTGAAACGGCTATGCCTAAAGAATAATTGTTTTATTCTCTCTTTGTAAGTGGGGCCCATGGGCCCACACCTTACAATTATAATCATTAAGCAGAAAGAGGATTAGTCCTGCCCTCCTCTAAAAACTTCCTCACGGCAAGCAAATCAGCATACGTCTTTTTCTTATCTACAGGCCTTCTCAACAAATATGCAGGATGATAACTAACCATAAACGGTATCTTTTTATAATAATGAATCTTGTTACGTAATTGGTTCAACGCCACAGGTTTATTAAGTAAAAACTGGCCGGCAAAACGCCCCAAAGCCAAAATAAGATCCGGCTGGATAAGCTCGATTTGCTGCTCCAAATAATTACGGCATTGCACAATTTCCTCTAATTGAGGATCACGATTATTCGGAGGGCGACATTTCAAAACATTGGCAATATAAAAATCATTCTCAAACAAATTCACACTGTGCATCATTTGGTTCAATAAACCACCTGCTTTTCCCACAAAGGGTTTACCTTGTTGATCCTCATAAAAACCAGGAGCTTCTCCAATAATCATCAGCTTCGCTTGCGGGCTCCCACGAAAAAAGACGGTTTGCTTACGGGTCTTATGAAGAGGACAACGAGTACATCCAGCAACCTCGTTTGCTAATGCCGATAAAAGAGCCTCACAAGAAGGTGCTGTTTTGGTTTGAACATCAGACATGAAACACTCATAGCATTACAATAACACGGCAATACACTATAAGAAAAAAAGTCACTAAGCAAGATTTATCGGCACATTAGCCCAACTCCAAGCATGTTTTCAGTAGCATTGATGCAATGCTGCGTAATCAATGGGGTTATGGCAGGAGAAACCCTGATTACTCTAGATGCATCAATGCTACTGAAGTAGCCCTGAAGAAAAATTTATTTTATACTGCGCGCAAGCAAAACTGCGGAACATAATCCATGGCCTTAGAAAAACAAATCAATCCACATTCAGCGGATACAGCATTCAGTGATGGCCGCTTAAGACAAGCTCAATTAAAAATGCTGGCAATGCTGGAAGTTATCGATGCGATTTGTCAAAAGCATAGTCTGGATTATTGGCTTGATGCAGGCACGCTTTTAGGTGCTGTTCGTCATCAAGGATTTATCCCTTGGGATGATGATATGGATATCGCTATGCCTCGAGCAAGCTATGAAGAGTTCTTACGCATCGCCCCACAAGAATTACCTGATCACATCTGGCTGCAAACCATCCATACCGATCCGGGCTACTTTAATATGGCAACACCATTAAAAATTAGAGATCGTTCCAGCCGTTATATTGAAAAACATGAACAAGGCAATGAGCCCTATGTGCAAGGGATTTTTATTGATGTTTTTGTTTATGACCGCATGCCTGAAGAGCAAAAACAACGTAAGCGTTATAAGTTTCTAGCCAAAAAAATCTCGCGTTTTCTAAGCACTAAATATAGTGCAGTTAGTAGTGGTCATCATGCCCAGGTCTATAAAGCTATTGGAAAGCTTCTTCCTAAATCCATGTTGGAATCAAGCTTGAATAACATCATTCAAAAAGCAAACAATAGTGACAGTTCCTATTTGGGCCGCGGTTATAACTGCGTAGGAAAAAACTGCTTAAAACAGGAAGACATTTATCCTTTAAAACGAGCCGTATTTGAAACCGCTAGTTTTAATATTCCGAATAACGCAGCAGAACTATTAACTCAACAATTTGGCGACTACCTCACCCTGCCCCCAGAAAATCAGCGGGTCATGCGTCATTGTAAGGAATTGATTCCCAATTTAGATTCGTCATTGTAGGGGCTCCATTGGATGTAACATGAGTCTTGTTTGCTGGGCTTAACAGCGCAGCCTGCGCGCGAATTGACAAGTCATCCCCCTTTGATTAACATAATAACAGTTAAATTTTATCAATGAGGCTCGAACACATCATGAACAAAGTTTCTTAAGTACGCCCTAATCCGGGCAAATTAATTAATCGCCCTTTAGAACACTTAAGAGAGTTTATGATGCATAAGCCAATTCAATTTGAAAGCCTAAGTCTTTCGTTCCCCCATAAAACCTGTTTTGCCGATTTTTCTGGCCAGATTCCCTATGGCAGTCGCATTGCGATCATGGGACGTAATGGTTCCGGAAAATCCAGCTTGCTGAAACTATTTGCCGGTGTAGAAACTACTGTTGAAGGCATGCTGTGTATTCCTAAAGATCTCCCCTGCGGATACATCCCACAAATCGTTGATGTGTTTGACTCACTAAGCGGTGGGCAATGCTTTAATAAATTATTAACTCAGGCACTCGCTCATGGACCCGAGCTGCTACTGCTTGATGAACCAACGAATCATTTAGATAGTCATAATCGGCGTTCGTTGATGAGAATGCTCTCTAATTTTTCAGGCACCTTAATTATGGTTACTCATGACATTGACTTGTTACAAAACAGTGTAGATACAATTTGGCATATTGAGCAAAATCAAATACAGATCTTTTCGGGCTGTTATAACGACTATATGCGAGAGCAAGCCAGACATCGCACCGCCTTAGAAAACGAAATAAGTCATATCGCTCGAGAAAAAAAACAAATGCATGCCGATCTGATGAAAGAACAGGCACGTGCAAAAAGCAGTCGCCAATTAGGCGAAAAACAAATGAAACAGAAAAAATGGCCTACCCTTGTCTCCGGAACCAAAGTAAGAAATGCTCAAGAAACCTCAGGTCGTAAAAAACAGGCATTAAACAATAAAAAACAAGAGCTCACTGAACGTTTAACCGAATTACATATAGAGGAAATTATTACCCCCAAATTTGTGTTAAACGGTCAGCCATCCAATCAAGCGTTGGTAACGATTAGCGAAGGAGGTGTTCGTTATGCAACAGCCCCTTTCATTCTACGGAATATAAGTTTCGTCATTAAAGGTCAAGAGCGCATAGCCATTCAAGGCAATAATGGCTCCGGAAAATCAACCTTAATCAAAGCACTGTTAACTGCCCCCGCTTTAGTGCGAACGGGAATGTGGCATCTACCTCATGCAAAGGAAATAGGTTACCTGGATCAGCATTACCATAATTTGAACAAAGAAAATACAGTATGGCAAACGTTGAGTTGTTTGTTTCCTAATCGATCCTATACTGAAATCAGGAAACATCTGAATGATTTTCTGTTTCGTAAAAATGAAGAAGTGGACGCGTTAGTTGGAACACTTTCTGGAGGAGAAAAAGCCCGGCTCTCTCTGGCACAAATTGCAGCAATTAATCCCAAGCTACTGATTTTAGATGAAATAACTAACAACTTGGATAGAGAAACACGTGCCCATGTCATCCAGGTTCTTAAAGCCTACCCAGGGGCATTAATCGTTATTTCACATGACGCTGATTTTTTAGCAGAGATTGGTATCACCACAAGCTATGAGATTAGGGACGGATTATTAAAATGAATACAAAAATTTCGCTTTATCAATTTTTTATTAAGCTATTAAAACCACATAAGTACTATGTTATTTCATTACTTTTGGTGGCTTCATATTGGGGAATTAATAATACGCTCTCTCCGTATGTACTTAAACTTATTATTGATAAAGTAACTGCTTTGGAAGGAAATAGAGCCGCTGTATTCCATGCTGTCCTCCCCGAGGTAATTCTCTACGTCGTATTATGGATAGTGATTGCTATTGATATGCGCTTAGTAGACTGGATTCGTTTAAAGTTATTTCCCAAGTTACGTTACGACATTGTCGATACTATGTTTTCTTATTTGAATCGGCATTCACATCGTTATTTTCAAAATAACTTTGCCGGCAGTCTCTCAAATAAGATCTCAGATATGACTACGGGTGCCATTACCATTTTTACCACCATTGATGATGCCTTAGCGCAAATCATTGGTGTCGTGATTGCAATTATCAGCATGCTGCTGGTACATCCTATCTTTGCTCTTATCCTCTTGCTATGGACTATATCCTTCCTCACGATTGCCGCCATCTATTTTAAGCCAGTTCGCGATATGTCAAATATATTTGCCGCCAGTAAAACCACGCTGGTAGGGAAAATCGTGGACAGCATCAGTAATGTAAGTAACCTGCGGCTGTTCTCCAGGGCAAGCTATGAAAATAAATTAATCAAAAACGCAACCCAAGATACGGTCGTTACGGACCAAACCATGCAATGGGTAATTCTTAAAATGCGTATCTATTGGGATGTGAGTATCATTGTCTTAATTGCCACCAATTTATACATGCTCGTGGTGATGTATAGTAAAAATCAGGTCTCTGTCGGTGATTTTAGTTTTATCATTTCCTTATCCATCAGTATTTTTTATAACCTCTGGTATCTGGCTAGCCAATTTGTGCTCTTCGCTGAGGAGCTAGGTAAATGCCGTCAAGCCCTAACCCTAATTACTGAACCTCATGAAATTGCAGATAAACCTAATGCCAAACCTTTAATTGTCACCCAGGGACGCATTGAGTTTAAGAATGTAAGTTTTCATTATGATGAATCCGCACATCTATTTAAAAATAAATCCATCGTGATTGAACCTGGGCAAAAAATTGGTTTAGTAGGATTATCTGGCTCAGGAAAAAGTTCTTTTGTTAATTTAATTCTGCGCTTATTTGATGTGGAATCGGGTCGCATTTTAATCGATGGGCAAAATATCAAGGCAGTAACCCAAGATTCATTGCGTGAACACATCGCCATGATTCCTCAAGATGTCACCTTATTTCACCGCAGCTTGACGGACAATATTCGTTATGGGCAAATTGATGCTTCTGATGATGAAGTGATTATCGCCTCCCAAAAAGCTCATTGCCATGAATTCATTACCGAGCTTCCTGAGGGATATGACACCTTAGTAGGTGAGCGTGGGATTAAACTCTCAGGCGGACAAAGACAACGAATTGCCATTGCCAGAGCCATCTTAAAAGATGCCCCTATTCTCATATTGGATGAGGCAACCTCTGCGTTGGATTCACTGACAGAAAAGCTAATCCAAGACGGTTTACATTTGGTAATGCAAGAGCGTACAACCATTGTTATTGCTCATCGTCTGTCTACCTTATCTGAAATGGACCGGATTTTGGTTTTTGAAAAAGGACGTATTATTGAAGATGGTTCTCATCACGAGTTGATTCAGAAATCAAGTTATTACAGCCGCATGTGGAAAATGCAAGCCGGTGGATTTTTGCCCGATAAGTTGTAAGCGAATATCCCACACTTCGAAGCCACATTACCCACGTCATCCTGAAGAGTTTACGACGAAGGAGCTCCTGAATGGGGCATTGTCCTAATCAACACTCCTAGCCACATTCAGGAGATCCCTCACTATGTTCGGGATGACGTATTCGAGTTCGGAGGACGTATTCAAGTTCAGGGGACGTATTTAAACCCTGGGCGGCGGATTCAAGTTCAGGGTGACAACCCAATATGTTCAAAATGTAATCACTTCGAGATATTTCTTGTGGTTTAATCATTTTTTTATTAATAAACAAGGTGGCTAATTCTAAAACACCTCATCTATACTCAAAATGTGAGCCATCACAATGTGATCCGCCAAGGATGCAATATAAGGCTACAGAAAAAGGAGTTTGTTATGAAATTTAATTATTTAGTTGCCGCGCTTGTTTTAGTACCGCTTTTCGCTTTTAGCCACCCGAATGATAATCATCAAATTATGTCCCTAACCCAAACCCCAGAAAAAAACACCCAAACGATGAGTTATTCTAATGAATCGGCCACCCCGGGTCAGCTGAAGTTACTAACACGAAATCAGGATTACCCAACTCAGATTATTCGTATGGAAAGTGAGATCAGAGATCAACAAATAACCTGTAACGAGGTTCATAATCAAATCAATAAACTATTGGTAAACAACATAACTAATGAGCACTTTATCTATGCTATTTACATAAGCTGCCATTATGATCCCCAGACGTTTCTCGCCAAGCAATTCATAATTAATAGTTATTTTGATCCTGTAAATGATGAGGCTGTGGCCTATTTAGAAAACTACCTCCATGAATATAATGGCTCTAACCTTTTGGGCACCCAATTCAAAGTTGAGCCTGCTAAGGGTCTTATTATTTCTTTAAGCTTTGCTGCAGGAATGAAAAAAAATCCAATTAAACCACCGTTTACTGAATACCGACGAGATCGCAGTAATTTCTATTTCAAAAGCAATTATGAAATGAAAAACAAATTGTTTACCGATGTGTATGAAAACTTTTACTCAAATAATGCAGATAAAGTTCTGCCCTTCCTCGATAAATGGTTATTTGCCAATGCAGGTTCTTTATACAAAGGTATATTAAGAGATTCTAACTACGCCGAATTGCAACCTGAACGTATTTTTCTTATGGATAATGGTGAGACCATATTTGTTTCCGGATTAAAACAATACTTTACGAATCACTGTGAAAAATATGATAACCATCGATGCTTGCAACCCAATCCCAAGCAGTAAAACCCATGGCTCTTGGACGTTAGGTGAAGAAAAAGCTTGATTGCTCCTTGACCTAACCTCCATTTCCACCGACCGCAGCAAAGTCGGTGGCCATGAAAATGAAACAGTCAAGCAGAACATTGAAAATACACACTGGATGTTCATTGGCAAAGGTTATATGATACCGTTTTTCTTCCACTTTTTTTCTTACCTATGGGAAAAATTAGCGCTCTTTGCTCTATTAAAGAACCAAATTCTATAACTGATGAGAAGCTCAAACAGTTTTATACTGATGTGGCTGTCGAATTTATGAATTTGAATGCCTTAATAGAAAATTATAATAAGGAAGAAAATTACCATAAAAAACGCTTATTTCTATATCAACTCTACCAAGCGCAAAAAGCATTAAGTAGCCGGTTCCCACAACAAATCATCGCATCCTGTCCTGAATATCAACAAAAGATTCACCATAAGTTATTTAAAGAAATTAAAGATGAATTTACTTATTTGGATGTTAGCTCCTTGCAAGAACATAGTTTAGAGGCTCAACTCGCATCAAGACGATCACCTTTTGATCCAACGTCACTACCTGAGCTTATAGCCAATATGCCTCCAGAAAAAGTGGATAGTTTGTTAAAAATTCTTTTTGAAGGTGCAAATTTCAATCGAGTCGATCTCATCAATTTATATTCGCCCCTCGAAGAAGGTTATAAAGACTTTCAAATGTTTTTGCACACCCACACAATAATGAGCTTGGGTGGTGTGAATTCTCATAATTTTAAAATAACGAATACACGCAGTGGAAAAAACTTAGTTCTCAAAATAGATTTTCGTGAAAAATATCCCCGCCATGCGGACATCCATCTAAGAAAGCGCTCATTAGAAAATGTATGTACCCCAATATGGGCTGAACGAGATGCACGCTTTGTTAATAATAAAAACCAACAGATTACGCGCTCACTTCTAGTTACCGATTATTGCCAAGGCTCTGATTTGGAAAACCATGCCCAGTTATCACGCCCTATCAATGAGCTAATTTCTCTAGCGCTAAATATCTATCTGCAAATGGCAAACCTCTTAAGAAATATTGTTCGGGATGGCTGCGCATTTACCGATATGAAAAACTCTAATTGGCTTATCGATAATGGCGTCTTAAAACTAGCGGATACTAAATCATTTTTATTTATTGATGAATCCGGGCTCCTCGATATGACAATCCCGGATAATTATTGGTTTTATGGTATCACCGGCACAGTGGATCTAATACCCCCTGAATTAAATTGTCGTATGCCTCCCCCAAGCTCCGCAGATAAAGCTCATACGTTCATGCTCGGAAAGAACCTCTATCAGTTTTTAACCAGAGCTCCTGATCTAGACGATGTCATCGGAAAAAAGACCGATTTCTCCGATCCCATTTTTCTCACACCATCTGGTACCTTATTAAAATCACTTATAGAAAAATTAACTCAGGAAGACAGCAAACAACGACCGTCAATGGATGAGGTCATTAATGAACTAACAAAAATAAAAACTACGCATGAGTTTTTGTTAGCTTTAGAATACTATCAATTATATATTTCTCAATTTAGGCAGTATAAGCGTGGTTTCAATGATTTGGAAATTGATAAAGCCATTAGTGGCGCTGTAGAATATCTTGCCACAATAACGTACGCGAATGATATTCCTCTTTTAGAGCAAAAACTAAAAGCCATAAAGGACACGATTTGCGAGAATATGAAATTTGGTGAGCTTAAAAAAGCCTGTGTGTCCCTATTAAAAGAAATAAAAACATTCCAGTTTGGGGAAGCAGATTTAGAGATGGCACAGTTCAGAAAGAAAAATCTGCGCGATATTGACAAAGCAACAACAAAAGAAGAACTGGAGCAAATAAAATTACAATTAAAAAGTCATGTAACGCAAATGGCTAAGCATCCTGTAATTAAAGAAATGCATGATATTATCGCTAAATTTCGTAATGAATGCCATTTCTATACAATAGGTATGAAAGCAAAAGCGCAACGAATTGAAGCGGCCATGGCTAAAGTGCCCGTTTTAGAACGATTTCATATCGCGCACCAAAAATCAGCCCTAGGCAACATGGTACTTCAAGAATTGGCATCTCATCGTCATCCATTTAGAGAAGGTCCAATGAATAAATCCGGGGAGTTTAATACCACCCAAACTGCCCGAACTTATAGATTATTTACTGAAAAATTTCCTCGTCCTCAGTCTGAGGAGATGCCCACATTGGTAGCAACGATGTATTGCAGTAGGTGTTAAGTTTAGCATTACTCCGGTTAAATTCCCGCCGCTTGGTCTCGAGATCCGCAGTGTCGCAAAATCAACGGATCCCGCGGTCAAGCAGCGGGAATTCGAGAGGGAATTAATGCATATTAGCTCCGATTCTAAAAACTACGCTTTTCCTATTTAACCCAATTCCGCTGCAAAAGAAGAATGGCGTTTTGGTTGCTGCCCCATTTGCTCCTCAGCCAAAGCCTTATCGTTAACAATCTTAGTGACACAGGCATCAGACCAAACATTAAGCGCAGTTTCCAACATATCAATTAAGCCGTAGAAGGGTAAAATTATGCCCATCAATTCAAAAGGAACATTCATACTGGATAACAGGCTAACACTGAGGAAAAAACATCCCATAGGCACACCTGCATTACCAATTGCCGCAACAGTAGCTACCACAACCCAAAGTGCCATCGTGGCATAAGTAATGGGCATACCATGATTTTGCATCAAGTAAATTACCGTAGCAAAAATAAACGCCGCACAACCATTCATATTGATGCTCGTGCATAAAGGTAAAACGAAACGACTTACGCCCGGTTTTACCTCGAGATTATTTTCTATAGTATTCATCGTCACTGGTAAAGTTCCTACCGAAGACTTAGAAAAGAATGCTACAGATAAAGCAGGTAACATCGCTCGCATTGCTGCAAAAGGTTTAATTTTATTTTTCTTAAGCCACAAAGGCAGGACTACAAAACCTTGAATCAGATTTGCCAAAACAATGATTAATAAATATTGCCAAATTCCCTTAAGATCCTTACCTGACTGTAACTGAACCACGGTGGACGTTATGAATCCAAATAAACCTATAGGAATAATCGCAATAATCCAGCGAGTCATTACTAAAAACATACCGTGAGCACCACGGAAAAAAGAGGTCAGCGTCTCACGTGCACCGTCTTCAGGAATTTGCCGAACCGCAATACCAATAATAATACTCAAAAATAAAACCCCCATAACCTGTTGCTCAAGGAATGGAGCTAATAAATTCGTAGGGATAATATTTGCCAAATGCCCAAAATATCCCAAACTATTAGCTGATTGAGTAATGTGTTGCGCATTGATATTTACTTGCACTGAACTAGGTTGAATTAAGATATACAAAAGGCAACTAATTGTTGCTGCAATAATGGTCGTTGAAAACGTATATTTAATTGTACGTTGCCAAATTTTTTTCATTAATCCATCGGTTGTATAATTCGCTAAGGTCACAATAATGGATAAAGAAATAATAGGTAAGCTAATGCACTTAAAAAGCTTAATAAATAAATCAGAAACCAATAAACCAATATCCTTTAAAAAAGGGATACCCGACATTCCACTTAGAATCCCCAAACCGATCATCAGGGCATAAATAATTGGAGTACTTAACATGAAATTTTTCTTTTGATGGTGTGCTGCACACATATTAAATCCTTAAATAAACAGGTAAAAACAGAAAACTAAAAATGATTTAACAGCAGCAACAACAAGAAAAGAACTTAGTGTTTAAGTTTATAGAGAGAGAAATCATGTATCGGGAGTGTAAACGCATATAAACCTTCAATATCTGATTAAAATATGTACAACAAGTGCTCATTCTAACATATTTTGCGCCAGCGTCAAGAGAATTTAATGCGAATGATCAATATATTAGGCTCTGCTTTAGGCGTATAACCCGTCGGTAAGCCTCCTCGATGCGTTGTGGATGGATTTTTTGAGTTAGCACTAAGTGTTCTATTCGTTCAATAACCTCAGGCGCAGTAATGGTATCCCATTGATTTGAAAAGATTATCATATCGGAGCCTGCATTAATTGTGAGGTGCAAGGCCTCATCCAGGGAATAGTGATCCGTAATTGCCTGCATTTGTAAGTCATCACTAATAATGACGCCATCATATCTCATTTCTTTACGTAATAAGTCAGTCAAAATTGCATGAGATAACGTAGCGGGCAACCCTTGCGGATCCAACTTTTTATTAATGACATGTGCGGTCATAATCATGGTTGGCTGATCAACATCCCTTACTAGCTCATAATAAGGGGCTAATTCAGCATCTGAAAAAGTCTCGGTTACATCGACAAAGCCCTCATGGGAATCTCCCACAGCACTGCCATGACCTGGAAAATGTTTATAACAGGTCGCAATACCATAACGGCGAAATACTCGCACAAACTGGCGTGCAAGACGAATAACTTCTTCCGGATTATCCGAAAAACCGCGTTGCATCGCGCCAATAATGCCTTGCTCATCATGCATGTGCAAATCTACCACTGGTGCGAAATCCAGATTAAAACCCAGAGAACTGATGGTTTCTGCCATTTGACTGAGTTCAGCATCTAAAGCATCCTCTGCTAAATGAGCCATGCTTAAAGCAGGCATCGTCGCCATGCAGTCTTCGACATGAGTTAATTGATCAATAGCTCCGCCTTCATAGTCAATCGCGGTAAATAAGGGCATCCGATGATTATCTTCATCATAGTGTTGTGCAGAATAATGATTCAGTTGATGAATTAATTGTTTTATTTGCTGTGGATTCTTTAAATTCTTGCCGTAATCGCCGCTGGCTACATCACGATCAAACAATATGACCCCACCTAAACCATCCTGTGATAGCCATCCTGCAACAGGGCTTCGATCATGAATTTCACTGCCGGCAAATCCCATAATCAGCATTTGACCAATTTTATTTCTTAAAGTAATCAATTTTTTGGCCTCCTCATAAATAATAAATGTCATTCCCGTCGATACAGAAATGACAAATCCTTAACTTAATGGCAATGCCTCTTTCCCATGGTTGGGAAAGGAATTTGGAGATTATAATTGTTTTGGCGGAATAACTGGAATATTGGAAAAATCACATTGGCAACTATTTGTTGCTTCAGGAGGTAATGGTACTGCAGAAAAGTCAGACGGATAACATACTGAAACATTCCATGCTGAGTCGCCAGGTTTTATCTCATTAGGCAAAGACCAGTAATTTTTCGCCGAATAAACCTTTCCTTTTTCACTTTCCCAAAAATAAGGGGAATAGCGGGCACGATACATCAACTTCTGTCCAGTGGTTTCGCAGGGAAAGGTAACTCGTCCCCAGGCTTGGCCTGCAGGTACCGTAATTGTGGTTAAAACTTTTGCGCTTAAGGCATCCATTACTTCAACTGTCACGTCATATTTTAACCAGCAATTATCTTTTGCCAAAGTATAATAGCAGGTAATTGCCCACAACGGACTTGCGAATAAATACGTCAATGACAAAATAATAAACCGCATGAACATAATTTAATTCCTTTAAAACCATTGATCATCTTCATTTTAGTATACACGATATATAAATATAAACATTCAATGCAATAAAAACATGCATTCTGAGTGTATAAGGGTTGATTTTATTAGCTGACATGTATAAGCTTGCCGCAATGGAGAGATGGCCGAGCGGTCGAAGGCGCACGCCTGGAAAGTGTGTATACGGAAACGTATCGAGGGTTCGAATCCCTCTCTCTCCGCCAAAACAAGGGTCACTGCCCCTATTCCCAGCTGATACAAACTAATGCATTTAGGGATAAAACAATGAAGAGATATTTTGCACAACTATCTACTGCGGTAGGAATTTTGTTTTCATTCACTAGCCACGCAGTAAGCTACATACCGACACTCACGTCGCAAGACCAGCCATGGTCAATTACGGCAAGTGTTGGCAGTGCTAATTACCAAGTTGTTGCGAATGATAAAAACTCTGCATTAGGCAGATTGGCTCTTGGTAACGAATTGTTACTTGCCGGTGATATCGCCTTAGGCCTCGAGTTAGGGTTGCAAACAGGTAATAAAATTTGCCTCACTATTCCTAAAAAATCACTGAGCCGTCTCCGCTGGACCCCGGTGCATACAACCTTATCTCCTGTTCTAGACCTGTTAATTACAACAAAAACCGATCCTTTATTTAACAGCGCCTTTTTCGCACAGCTAAAAGGCGGTATTGCTTACCGACATTGGAAAATTAATCGTATCCCGGTTAATGAAATCTCTCAATTAGCCGGCGAAGTACAAGCTGGATTTGGTTACCCAATTACGGCTTTAGCCAGTTTGAGTTTGTTATACCAAGGAATCTACGGAAATACACCGAATGCTCAATTGGACCCATATTCTAACAGAACAAATCTAGCCAATATCCCCACTCTGCATGCGGTTTTAGTAGGACTTTCTGTTAATTTATAACTAGCTTGTGGCAATGCGGCGAATAACGCAAAACGCGACATTGCGAGAAACATAGTGACGAAGAACTATTAAAAGTCCGCACCCATTTAAAAAATACCCCATCACAGCCGTGTTTTCTCACCGCAAAAGGCTATAATTCTAATATATGGTCTATTTCTGAACAAATAGGTGTCATCATGAAAGAAAATCATTTTGCCTATAAAGTAACGCGTGGCTCTTGTGGCTTTCTTTATCCTCATTTCGAGCTACAAAAAGAAAGGATGGTGGATTTGCTTTCTGAAATAGAAAAGCAACACTATAATGGATTATTTTGGGTATTTAAACAATTTAATAATAATCCCCAAGAGCAATTATGCATTGTCGATTGTACGAATAACCGAATCTATTATCATTTCTCTGGCGAAGTTGAGAATTTGCAAGAAACTATTAAACGGTTAACGCATTAACCCCTTACAGTTAATGCACCCACTTAAGAAATTTATAGAAACCGTAGTCGTATTAACGCAACGTAATACGGTGTTTTCCACAAACATAGGCTAATACTGAGTGCAACGAAGCCTAACAACGGCGATATTCAGGCTATATTAGTCCAATAAAACCCAGCAAAGAACGAGCATTAGTCTTCCTTTTAACCACAAAGAGCCAATTACATTTACTTTGAGTAAATTTAAACCGGAACGACTCTGGACAAATGGCAGATTTTTAGTCACCATGCGACCCACACATAAATCAAGACAGGTGAGTTAGCATGCATTTTAAAAAAAATATAAGTTTCATTTTAGGATTCATCGCATTAGCATTCTTATCTAACGCTGATGCAAACACCAAACCCCAAGTCATGGAAAGTGAAACCGCCATCCAAAATGCGGTGTTAGTTCAGATTAATACCTATCGCAAACAACATGGCTTATGCCCATTGAAAATGGATAACAATATGGTACGAGAAGCCAGACAGCATTCTCTAGATATGGCTACTCATAGGATGCCTTTTGGCCATCAAGATTTTGCCAAGCGCATAACTCGTCTGCACAAACAGATAAAAAACACTGGCGCGGGTGCAGAAAACGTTGCTTATAATTACAAAAATGCACAGATCGTAGTTCAGCAATGGGTACGAAGCTCCGGCCATAAAAGAAATATTGTGGGAAATTACGATCTAACGGGTATTGGAGTGATTCGCGACAAACAAGGCAAACTGTATTACACGCAACTATTCCTACGCACAGCCAAAGGAAATCCTCGTGCTTCTACCCATGCAGCCAGAAGACCACCTTTCGGCGTTTCATTTGGCGGCATTTCATTTAGACGAGGAGCTTAAACTCGATAAAAAAGGTCCTTACATAATCTTTGCAATAAAATGCGCAAATTTATTGGCATTCCCGCGCAGACTGACCTATGATTGAAGCATAGACGGTACACATTGTTCAGCCAACATCACGACATTGGGAGCCAGATTGAGAGTGTGGTGCGCATGCTTAGAAGTTGTAAGAAGCCTAAAATACTCCGGAGGAGTCCACCTTAGTGAATAAGGACTGTACTCAATCTTACTGTCTATACCAATTCGGACAAAGGGCGTAGTGATACGCCCTTTCTTTATTTGGGACACTGGGTATTTCTATCTCTAGTAAAACAGATTAAATTACAATAAGATAAAACTTAATTTAGGTAAAGGATTTGCCATGATTATCGCAGCCCTATTGGAAAAAGGTCACGAAACACGAGTAGCAATTGCTCCTAATTCTGCAAAGCACTACATCAAATCAGGATTTGAAGTAGTCATTGAATCAAATGCAGGCCAAGCTTCTGGTTTTGCTGATAAAGACTATGAACAGATCGGTGTACAAGTCAGCAAAGACCGAAAATCAATCCTGGAAAAAACGAACGTTCTCCTTTGTGTTAATGAACCCAGCCCCAAGGATTTAACAGGCTTACCCGCTGGAGCCCTCATCATTGGCCATATTGATAATGAGCCACAGGCTGAGCTCATCACCTGGTGTTTGCAAAACCAAATTAGCTTATTATCAATGAACTTAATTCCACGTATTAGCCGCGCTCAAAGCATGGATAGCTTATCTTCCCAGGCGAATCTCGCCGGATATCGAGCAGTTTTGGAGGCTACCAACCAATTTCAGCGCGCAATTCCAATGATGATGACCGCAGCAGGAATGATTCAACCCGCTAAGGTGCTCATCCTCGGTGCAGGAGTAGCAGGATTGCAAGCTATTGCTACAGCCAAACGCTTAGGTGCCGTAGTTTATGCCTTTGACGTACGACGCGCAGCTAAAGAGCAGGTTGAAAGTCTTGGAGCAGAATTTGTAGAAGTCAGCCAAGAACAAGACAGCGAAACCAAAGGTGGCTATGCGTCTGAAACCAGTGACGAATATAAAAAACAGCAAGCAGAACTTATCGATCAATACGCCAAAATGGCTGACATTGTGATTTCTACGGCCTTAATTCCCGGCAGAAAAGCCCCTATTCTCGTGCACAAAAGCACGGTAGAGGGAATGAAGCCCGGCTCCATAATTGTTGATCTAGCTACGGCACGAGGCGGCAATTGTGAGCTCAGCGTTGTTGATGAAACAATTAAGCACGGAAACGTTACCATTATTGGTCTTAGTAATATGGCAGGCCTTGTACCTGCGACAGCCAGTGAGCTTTATGCGAATAACTTGGTTCATCTCATGAATTTATTAACTGATAAATCCACCGAGGTACAATTTAATCCAGAAGATGAGATCATTCAGCAAGCAATTCTTTGCCATCAAGGTCAATATTTACCGTTCCAGGCAACTAAGGAGACACAAAATGCATGAGAGTTATGTTACCGTACTCACCATTTTCGTTCTGGCATGCTTTGTAGGATATTACGTGGTATGGAAAGTAACTCCTGCGTTACATACTCCATTAATGTCAGTTACTAATGCGATTTCCAGTATTATCATTTTAGGCGCCCTCATCGCTGCAGGAAGTCAATTTATAGGGCAAATAACCTGGATAGGTGGTTTTGCTATATTTATCACCTCAATTAATATTTTTGGCGGCTTTGTGGTCACACAGCGCATGCTAAGCATGTATAAAAAATAAGCAGTACGTCGCTCAATCTACGTCTCGCGGTACGTAGGTATTAAGAGTGACCTTTTATAAAAATAAAAATAAAGGATGGATTCTTATGACAAACCTGGTTCCCCTATTTTACTTATTGGCGGCTATATGCTTTATCCTGGCACTTAAAGGCTTAGCTAGCCCAGTCAGTGCACGAAAAGGAAATCTACTGGGAATCACAGGGATGATTTTGGCAGTAGGCTCTACATTGATGATGCCAACCACACATCATCATCTAATACTAATTGGTTTAATCATTGCCGGGGGCATTATCGGTACCTTTATTGCCTTAAAAATTAATATGACCGCAATTCCACAATTGGTGGCAGCCTTCCACTCATTAGTGGGTATGGCCGCAGTCCTCGTAGCCTTCTGTGCCTTCCTTGCCCCAGAGTCGTTTCACATTGGTTCTGCTGGCGATATTGCCAAAGCAAGCCTTGTTGAAATGAGTTTAGGCTTAATTATTGGAGCGATTACCTTTTCAGGCTCAGTAATCGCGTTTTTAAAATTACAAGGCATCATGTCTGGCGTGCCCGTAAAATTTCCAGGTCAAAATGGTGTAAACCTGCTTATTGCACTAGCGATTTTAGCGGCCTTAGTGGTATTTTTTATTAACCAAACACTGACCTTCTTTTGCATTATGGCTGGTTTGTCCTTTTTAATTGGTATACTGCTCATTATCCCAATAGGTGGCGCGGACATGCCCGTGGTAATTTCCATGCTGAACTCCTATTCAGGATGGGCAGCAGCAGGTATTGGTTTTACATTAAATAATAACCTTTTGGTAATTACTGGAGCCTTGGTTGGAGCAAGCGGGGCAATCCTGAGTTACATTATGTGTGTGGGCATGAATCGCTCTATATTTAATGTGATTTTTGGTGGTATACAATCCTCTGGAGCTTCATCCCAAGCTATTGCTGGAGCTGAATCACGCAATGTTCGTCAAGCCAATGGTGAAGATGCTGCGTTCCTGCTCAGCAATGCTAAAGATGTGATTATTGTACCGGGTTATGGTATGGCGGTAGCTCATGCACAACACGCGGTAAAAGAACTTTTTGATGCCTTAGAAAAGCGTTCAATTCGCGTACGTTTTGCAATTCATCCTGTAGCCGGCCGCATGCCTGGTCATATGAACGTATTACTGGCAGAAGCCAATATTCCTTACGACCGTGTGTTCGAACAAAGTGAAATCAACCGTGATTTTTCAACCTGTGATGTAGCTTTTGTTATTGGCGCTAATGATATAACCAACCCTGCTGCAAAAACAGATCCCAGCTCGCCAATCTACGGAATGCCAGTTTTAGAAGTCGAAAAAGCGAAAACGGTATTATTTGTAAAACGCAGTATGTCACCGGGTTATGCTGGTGTAGAAAATGAATTGTTCTACCATGATAATACTTATATGCTCTTCGGTGATGCCAAAATAATGACCGAATCCATTTCAAAAGCACTGGAAGAATTATAATACGTCATCCCAAGCGTAACGAGGGACCTCCTGAAGGTGGCATAAATTGATAGTGTGCCAGCCTCAGGATGAGGTGCCTTACAAATTGATTCACTTATGTACTGGATCTCTTATAAATAGCCGCCAAGTTTGCCAAATAAACAAAAAAACTGTATCTTAGCCAGTTATTTTTTACTTTGGAGTTATTTATGCTAAGAACAATAGGCTTCGGTTTATTATGTATGGCTGCCTCTTTAAATACTCATGCTTATTCTTTAGAACATAATGAAATAAAGCCTCAAGTAGCGACTACTGTTGACTATGAGTTTCTACCCAATCAACCGCTAATACTAGCAAATTACATGTTTTGGACGATAACTGCTAATTGTGTAATTACTACTGAAAACCCAAACGTAACTCTGAGTTTCGAAGCTTTAGCCAAAAAAGGTAAAATTAATGAAATTCCATTAACTGCAGGCGAGTCCATGCAGGTTCCTGTATTTAATGGCGAAACGTTAAGATTAAGTGCTGATTCAGGGGCTCGCGTTAAAATTATCAATTTAGGGGAGCTTACTGTTAAAGCAAGTTGTACTACGGCTTAGAGAATGAGCTTGGATTTAAGCTCTCTCACCTCCTGCCATTAAGTTAAGAAAAAACGTCACTCTGTTCGGGATGACCTCTTAACTTAATGGCAAGGGCCCTCTACCGAATACCATTAGCCCTACAAATATACCGTTCAATATCCTGATTCACCCCATTGATCACATCCTGCTCATCCCTATCCGGCTGAATCAAATCATACAACTCGGCACGTACAGTCTCCTCATTCCACTGATTAAAACTACGCGATACTGCCTCTTTAAGGGTACTGCCCTCTTTACTAACAAACAAAGCGCATAATGCCTTGATTTTTTCTGCATTAGGTTGCTCAACACTCTTTAAAATAGAACGATAAAAACGAGCACGGCTTAGTTCTACCGGACTATGATAACGTGGGCTAAAGCAACCATTATGGAAAAACTGAACTCCGGGATTTTTATGGTCTTCAAGATAAGTTTCTATACCTCGAATCGCCCTCTGCAATACACTGGGTAAATTTCTTTGATTAATTTCAAGCACGGATAAATTAAAACGCTGTACTTTTTCCATATAAGCAGCAAACATTAACGGTGAATCAGTACCGGATTGGGCTGAGTATGCGGAATCATCAAATTGATATTTATTGCCCTCAAACTCGATTTCACCACTTTTAGCCAAGCGCCCTTGATCAATAACCAATTGTCGGTGCGGTACCACAAGTCGAGGAATAACTTGTTGTACCATTATTTTTTCATTAACCAAATGGGTAATAGGCATATATTCCGGCTTAAAAACATCGCGTATACGAATCACTTCCAGCGTATCGGCCATATTCACCAAGTGCCTTAAAAAATCGATTTTAGGGTGAATATGCTGGTATTTGCGTTGAAATTCTTTAGGGTCATCTTTATGACGAATAGTATCCGCAATTAGCGTCGCTAAATCAGCACGAATATTCATTTGAATTATATAATTACGGCAATTATCAGCGCTTTTCGCATCCCATAAATCAATACCATCCCCTTCTCGCCCTGAATCATGTAATAAAACCGCAATACGAATTAAATCCAATAAATAATCCTGACCAATTCGGAAGGTTTGCGCAATCTCATCTAAAGCAGTCGTATACCCCTCAACATATTGAATATAAATCTCATCAATCTGGCTAATCAGCTCTGCCGCAGCAAGCACATGCAGCAAGCCATGAGATGAACGAATACGAAATAAATATCGTTTATCGTCTGAAATCAATTCTCTTAAAGGCTGTGGAAGCGGAATTTGCAAACGTTTGAAATTAACAACCGACATGGGTTTGGAGTAGAAATAATAATTAATTCCCTCGATTAACTCATTCTCGTTTTGAATTTCGCTAAAAATTGGCATTTTTCCCCCAACAGCCATTAATTATTAAGATACGCATAATAATTGTAGTCGCAGTTGGGGCGTACGGAAAGATAAAAAACATGGATGAGGTACAGTCACGCACCCGCATTACTGCGCTAATACAGCTACGAAAACTAATGTTCCCTAGTCGCTTGGAATTTAATTTTCGGATAGCGCTCTTCAGCCATAGTTAAATTAACGCGCGTTGGTGCAAGATACATTAGTGCATCACCGCCATCTAAAGCCAAATAATCATAAGCCTTAGTGCGAAACTCAGCCATCGCCTTATCATCTTCAGCATAAACCCAACGTGCGCAAGAGATACTAGCGGCTTCATAGACGCAATCCACTTTATATTCATGCTTTAAGCGATGTGCAACTACATCAAACTGCAATACCCCTACAGCCCCTAAAATCAATTGGTTACTGTTTAAAGGTCTAAATACCTGAGTTGCCCCTTCCTCGGACAACTCAATTAATCCTTTTAATAAGGCCTTGCTCTTCAAGGGGTCGCGCAAACGAACTAAACGAAATAATTCCGGAGCAAAATTCGGAATACCTGTGAACTTTAATTGTTCTCCTTGAGTAAAGGTATCACCAATGCGAATTGTACCGTGGTTGTGTAGGCCAATAATGTCGCCAGCTAGAGCCATCTCGGTGTGAGAGCGATCGCCTGCCATAAAGGTTAAGGCATTAGAAATCTGCACTTCCTTGCCAATACGTAAGTGAGATAACTTCATCCCCTTTTTGTAGGTTCCTGAACAGACTCTTAAAAAGGCAATTCGGTCGCGATGCTTCGGATCCATATTCGCTTGGATTTTAAATACAAAGCCAGAAAAAGGTTCTTCATCAGCAGCAACCATTCGTTCATGGGTCGCTCGTGGTTGAGGGCCTGGGGCATAACTAACATAATCATCCAGGAGCTCTTTTATGCCAAAATTGTTGATTGCCGAACCGAAGTAGACTGGCGTCATTTTACCGGCCAAATACTCTTCTAAATCAAATTCATGCGATGCGCCCTTAACAAGCTCAATTTCATCACGTAACTCTTGGGCACCATCGCCAAGTAGTTCATCCAATTGAGGGTTATTCAATCCTTTGATTTGTAACGCATCTTGTTTTTGAGCGTTTTTACCTGGTTCATAAAGATAAACAATATCTTGATATCGGTGATAAATGCCTTTAAAGCGCTTACCCATCCCAACTGGCCAGGTTACAGGAGCGCATTTAATGCCTAGAACAGATTCCACCTCATCCAGCAAATCAATGGGCTCACGACCCTCACGGTCCAATTTATTAATGAAGGTCATAATTGGCGTATCGCGTAAACGACATACCTCCATTAATTTAACGGTTCTATCCTCAACCCCTTTAGCCACGTCAATAACCATCAGGGCTGAATCCACCGCCGTTAGGGTACGATAAGTATCTTCCGAGAAATCTTCGTGTCCTGGAGTATCCAACAAGTTCATCACATGCTGGTTATGCACAAACTGCATCACCGAGGTTGTAATCGAAATTCCACGCTCTTTTTCCATTTCCATCCAATCGGAAGTAGCATGTCGATCCGCTTTACGGCCTTTAACTGTCCCCGCCATCTGAATAGCGCCTCCGAATAACAATAACTTTTCAGTCACGGTGGTTTTACCAGCATCGGGGTGAGAAATAATTGCAAAAGTACGTCGTGTATTGAACTCCTGATAAAAATCAGACATGAAACTCTCTACATAAAAAGTGTATTTAACATAGAGTGAATTTTAAGACATTCCCCATTAATTACAAGGAAAATCCCCTCTCCTGGAAGCAGAAAGAGGGGTAAAGAAGGATTCGTGAAACTCTTTTTGCAAAAAGGCCCAAGGGCACGTCATCCCGAACACAGCGAAGGCACGACTAAGACGTCATCCCGAACGTAGTGAGGGATCTCCGATGCGGGTACTGAGCCAGATACAGAAGATCCCTCACTACGTTCGAAATGACGTTTTACAAATAACAGCCTACGCCATCATAACCAACGATTTGGCAAGACGTGTAAGCAGTTTGATCTAGACGATAACTAACAGAACCATATGACGCAATTATACTGCCATCTTTATGCTGTACAAGCTGTGGTTTTTGGTAGTTTATTAGTGGTTCACATCCTGCATGAACCTGTACCCAAACCGCATCCCCATCCTGAATACGTTTTGCACCTGCCGATAAATCATTTTTACCACAATCTTGAGCTGCTAACTGCTTTATTTTGGGTGAAGTAAAGAGCACATCATAGGAGGCGATTGCTGCCTTCACTGCATTTTCAGCATCTAAAATTCCATGCCCACAAGGTTTTTTGCCCACACACGATTTATTAGGATCTGCACTCACACCAAAACCATGAGTAGTAGTAAATAGAATTTGTTCTATTTGCTCTGGACTTAAAATTTTATCGCTCGCAGAGAAAATTAATCCCGTAACCCCAGCCACATGTGGTGTTGCCATGCTGGTACCTTGATAATAATCAAATCCTGAACCATTGTAGCCACCGCCTGGATTTACTGTAGATAAAATACCACCCCATAAACCATAACGCTTATCGCCACCAGGTGCTGCCAGAGTAATTCCTGGGCCATAGTTTGAGAAATAAGAGCGCAATCCTTCAGGACCGGTGGAGGCAACTTTAACTACCCCATTACAGACTGCAGGAGCGTTATAATGTTCCCAACGATTATCATTTCCTGCCGCAGCAATAAGTACAGCCCCTTGATTTCGTGCAAAAAAGACAGCTTCTTGTAGTGCTTGGTCGCAAAAATCGATTTCATCCTTAGGACCTCTATCAACCCCAAAACTCATATTAAGTACTTTAGCAGGATGAATATTGTTGGGAATTCCAGGAACCTCGCCGCCAACAGACCAATAAATTGCATTCACTACCGCACTTTCATAAAACATGCCTGAGGCCGCAGGAATTTTTAATGGTAAAATTTTTAGATCTTCCCCCATACCACTCATCACATTGCCATATCCTGCAATCGTCCCGGCAACATGAGTTCCATGAAATGACTTGGTTTCATCGTTTAAATTATTATTGTTTGCAGCAAAATTCCATCCCCAAACCTTGCCTTCACTGTCTTTGACCAAGTTATTGATTAAACTCTCATGTAAGGTAATTCCGGTATCCAATACGGCAACCACTATTGGCTTTTTTGCTAATCCAGTCGTATAAGCCCATGCACCATCTCGCGAGCCAGGCTTCGACTCCAGCATCACACCTGCAGGGCGATCAAACTCATCCCATTGGCTTTCATGGGTTAGTAAATCAACCAAATTATAAGTTTTTGGATCAGGAACTGGCGTAAAATGGCCTATTCGGTCTTTTACCGCGTAGAGCACTTCTGGATTTTTACGAAGGCGCTCAAGAACAAGGGTGGTAGGATCTGTTTTTTCTTGAGAGAGACTTACTGGGACATCCAATATTAATGAGTACGCTCCGTTAGCCATGGGCTTAAGTTCTTTAACGGGTAACTGTGCAAATTGAGTAATTTGTGATTTTAATGACGTTGTATTTTTTATTTGTTGTTTGTATTTAATAATAATGTGAATGCCGTTTTGATTAGGAAAAGCGAAAGCCCCTTGAGCCATGAATAAAAGCCCTAAACCGATAATCCCTGCTTTAGTGTGCATACCCCAATCTCCTTATAAAATGGATAAAGCGCAACTCAGTATGCAATAAGATAAATCGCAAAACAAGAATAGGGCTTGTACTTGTATGTTTATGGTTCAAAAGAAGAACCATCTGGATCATTCTTTAGTTCGTCTTGTGATGATTTTATACTGTGGAACTCGGTTTTAAAACGCTGATTGCTAGACATCGGGGTTACTTGCATTCGTTCCAATACCTGATACAAATCTTTAGTGATTGTTGTTATTTCTGTTTCATTTTGGGTTTGCGCGACAACTTGCCGTATGTCGATGAGATATTTGTTCATGTTCACGTCATTTTTAGCGCTTTTCTCGATGTCATGCAGAAATTTTTCGCATATTTTTTTTGCTTGATCAATTACGTTATTACTCACGATCTTATTTAAAATAGACTCTATGCTTACTAAAATTTCATCAAGCTCTGTTTCGTTTCGTGCGGCATTAATTTGTTCATAGGTCTCTTGAACCAATTTATTAACCGATTGGTTATTGTAAGAAAAATTAAGCACAACTAACTCATCAATATATTCTTGACAGTGTTCTTTCGCCCGGCTTAAATCATCTAAAGCTTTAAGTCTTTGCAGATAGTCCAGCCCCTCTCTCACCGAATTGTATTTCGTGGAATTGATTTTATCATTTAAAAAATGATCCTTTTTTAGAGACATAGGCGTTAACTCATAATTTAGTTGCCCTGATTTAAGTTTAGTCTCAATGTTTTATTTTACAACCTGGGCCTTGTTCTAATTTAAAAGGTGTAGGCTGGGCTTTTTCAGCCCAGCCTACATGCTGATTTGGAGGCTTTTTAATAACGATAATGTTCAGGCTTATAGGGTCCTTTAACGTCAAGACCCAAATACTGCGCTTGCTCTTGAGTCAATTTCGTTAATTTCGCACCGATACGTCCCAAATGCAAACGCGCTACTTTTTCATCTAAAACTTTAGGTAAAACATAAACCTGTCTTTCGTAGTTCACCGCATGTTGGAATAATTCAATTTGAGCCAGAACCTGGTTAGTAAAGGATGCCGACATTACAAAACTTGGGTGGCCGGTTGCGCAACCTAAATTAACTAAACGTCCTTCGGCCAATAGAATAATACGTTTACCGTCAGGGAAAATAACATGGTCGACCTGAGGTTTAATATTCTCCCATTGATACTGTTTTAAACTGTGAACATCAATTTCAGAATCAAAATGACCAATGTTGCATAAAATGGCTTGATTACGCATACGCTTCATATGTTCATGAGTCACTACATGGTAGTTACCAGTTGCCGTCACTACAATGTCTACTTGCTCAGCCACATCATCTAAAGTGACAACTCGATACCCTTCCATTGCTGCTTGTAAGGCACAAATAGGATCAATTTCAGCGATAAAGACAGTTGCACCTTGCCCACGTAGAGCTTGAGCGCAGCCTTTACCTACATCACCGTAGCCCAAAATCAAAGCAATTTTACCAGCAATCATCACATCGGTTGCACGCTTTAATCCATCCAATAATGATTCACGACAGCCATAAAGGTTATCAAATTTAGATTTGGTAACTGCGTCGTTTACATTAATCGCAGGCATTTTTAAATCGCCTTTTTTTGCCATTTCATAAAGACGAGCAACCCCAGTAGTCGTTTCTTCAGAAACTCCTTTGATTCCGTCCAAAAGCTCGGGATGTTTTTCATGAATGATCTGCGTTAAATCACCGCCATCATCTAAAAGTAAATTAGGAGTCCAATTATCAGGACCTCTTAACGTTTGTTCTACACACCACCAATACTCTTCCTCAGTTTCACCTTTCCAGGCAAAAACTGGAATTCCTTCCGCAGCAATTGCTGCAGCCGCATGATCTTGAGTAGAAAAAATATTACATGAAGACCAACGAACTTCTGCGCCCAAGGCTACCAACGTTTCAATCAAAACAGCCGTTTGAATGGTCATGTGCAAGCAGCCTGCAATACGAGCACCTTTTAAAGGCTTCGCTGCACCAAACTCTTGACGTAAAGCCATCAACCCAGGCATTTCCGTTTCTGCAATTGCAATTTCTTTACGTCCCCAAGACGCTAAGGACATATCTGCTACTTTATAATCCTGATTCATAGTTACCTTCCATAGTTATCTCATTATAATGCTTTCTGCAATTGAGCGACCTTATCTAAACGTTCCCAAGGAAATTGCTCACGTCCATAATGTCCGTAGGTTGCAGTTTCTCTATAAATTGGGCGTAATAAATTATGATGTTCAATAATGCCTTGAGGAGTTAAATCAAAATGAGCATGAATTAACTCAATAATTTCATTATTGGCTAAACGACCGGTACCAAAAGTTTCCACAAAAATAGAGGTAGGTTCTGCAACCCCAATAGCATAAGAAACCTGGATTTCACACTTATCAGCTAAACCTGCAGCCACAATATTTTTAGCTACGTGACGCGCAGCATAAGCAGCAGAGCGATCGACTTTTGAAGGATCTTTACCAGAGAAACATCCGCCCCCATGTCTGGCAGTACCACCATAAGTATCAACAATGATTTTACGTCCAGTTAAACCGCAATCCCCTAATGGACCACCAATAACAAAACGGCCTGTGGGATTAATAAAGTAACGCGTCTTATCGGTTAACCACTCTGCAGGCAGGGTCGTTTTAATAATTTCTTCACGTACCGCTTCCACTAAATCTTGATGGCTCACTTCTTCAGAATGTTGTGTTGAAAATACTACGGTATCCACTTCAACCGGCATACCATGCTCATAGCGTAAGGTCACCTGACTTTTAGCATCCGGACGTAACCAAGATAAATCACCTGATTTTCGTAATTGAGCCTGTTTTTCCATCAGACGATGGGCATAAGCAATTGGTGCGGGCATATAAACATCAGTTTCACGGCTAGCATAGCCAAACATAATACCTTGGTCACCTGCTCCCTGAAGTTTGGTTGTTGTATTATCGACACCTTGAGCGATATCTGGTGATTGTTTACCAATTGCAGACAGTACCGCACAAGACTCCCAGTCAAAACCCATTTGGGAGCTATTATATCCAATATCCTTAACTACATTTCGCGTTACAGCCTCAACATCAACCCAAGCCTTAGTGGTAATTTCCCCACCAACTAGAACCATTCCTGTTTTAACAAAAACCTCACAAGCTACACGGGCCTTAGGGTCTTGTTCAAGAATAGCATCTAAGATCGCATCAGAAATCTGATCTGCTATCTTATCCGGATGTCCTTCAGAAACCGATTCGGAAGTGAAGACAAAGCTTTCATTCATTGTAAATCCTCTTTAAGGGGTTACCCCATTAATTTAATAAATTCATTAAATATTACTTCTATATCATGTGGTCCTGGGCTTGCTTCAGGATGCCCTTGGAAACCGAGTGCGGGCTTTTCTTTATGACGAATACCTTGCAAGGTTCCATCAAACAAAGAACGATGAGTCACTGCCAAACATTCGGGGAGACTGTTTTCATCCACCGTGAATCCATGATTTTGGCTGGTAATGAATACGCGTTGGCTACCCTCTGTTTCAATAACTGGATGATTCGCCCCATGATGACCAAATTTCATTTTTTTGGTTACACCGCCACAAGCTAAAGCTAAAATTTGGAAGCCAAGGCAAATGCCAAATACAGGAATACCCTGTTTTAAAAATTCTTGGGTTGCTTTAATTGCATAGCCACAAGCTTGTGGGTCCCCAGGACCATTCGATAAAAATATGCCATCGGGTTCCATTGCCAATACTTCTTCAGCCGAGGTTTGCGCTGGAACAATAGTTAAATGACATCCTTTATCATATAAAATGCGTAAAATATTGTGCTTCACACCAAAATCGTAAGCAACCACGTGAAATTGCTGCGGGCGAGAATCGTGCCCCCATTCTCCTTGTCCCTGATGCCAACGTTCTGTAGTTTTTCGAGAAACTTCCAAAGCCAAATCCATACCTTGCAACCCTGCAAATGATTTTGCTTTAGCCAAAGCCTGTTCGGGATTACCTACATCAGTACTAATACAAGCACCTATTGCGCCATGCTCACGCAACCTTAAGGTTAAATCGCGCGTATCAATTTCAGCGATAGCAACCACACCGTGCTTCTTAAGCCATTCACCAAGAGATTGTTCTGCACGATAATTACTGTGGGTGATGGAGTAATTCCTCATTACTAAACCAGCTGCCCAAACGCTATTAGACTCCATATCCTCATAAGTGCAACCAGTATTGCCCACATGAGCGGAAGTCAGGGTAATAATCTGGCGAGCATAGGAAGGGTCACTAAGCATTTCCTGATAGCCAGTTAAGGAGGTATTAAAAACCAGTTCACCAACACAGTCGCCACTAGCACCTACAGAAATACCTTCATATACCGTTCCATCGGCTAACACTAAAATTGCTGGTTGATTCATCATGGGCACACTCTATGTTGTGTGTAATTCACTCAGCATAGCTTGAATCCTAAATCAAACTATGCTGAAGCACAAAAATGTGCATAAATTACACATAAAAATAAATGCGCCATTGTAACTTAATTAGCTTAAAATTTCATGTCTTCAAAAAACTTTTTCACTCCCGCAAACCATGAGCTGGTACGCGGAGAATGGTTTGCCTTAGCATTTTCTAAAGATTCTTGTAATTGAGTTAATAAGTCCCTCTGCTCGCGAGAAAGATTCACAGGAGTTTCAACAACGACTTTACACAATAAATCACCCTGACCATGTCCTCGCACCGACTTCATTCCTTTACTTCTTAAACGAAACACTTTGCCAGTTTGAGTTTCCTCAGGAATCTTTAGTGTAACTCGGCCTTCAAGAGTAGGAACTTCAATAGAACCCCCTAATGCTGCCGTGATAAAACTAATGGGTACCTCACAATGCAAATCATTATCTTGGCGTTCGAAAATTGTATGTTTTTTAACATTAATCTGCACGTACAGATCACCAGGTCCGCCACCGTATATTCCGGCCTCACCCTCACCAGTCAAGCGTACCCGATCACCGTTATCAACACCTGCAGGAATTTTAACCGTTAATTTCTTACTTTCACGAATACGGCCTTGCCCATGACAACTTGTACATGGGTCGGTAACTACTCTACCCTCTCCATGGCAACTTGGGCAGGTTTGTTGAATTGAGAAGAAGCCTTGCTGAATTCGAACTTGTCCCATGCCATTACAGGTTTCACAAGTTTTTGGTTGAGTACCTGGTTTGGCTCCAGAACCATCACAGGTGTTACACGCCCCTTGTCTGGGGACAGTGATCTCAACATCTTTGCCTGTAGCCGCTTCTTCCAGTGTTAAGGTGATATTAAATTGTAAGTCCGCGCCACGTTGGCCACGTGATTGACGCCCTGCGCCACGGCCACCAGAAAAAATGTTTTCAAAAATATCTTCGAAGACATCGCCAAAACCACCAAAACCACCACCACCGAAGCCACCGCCCCCACGTGATGGATCAACTCCAGCATGACCAAATTGATCATAAGCCGCACGTTTTTGTTGATCGGAGAGGATGCTGTAAGCATTTTGAATTTCTTTGAACTTTTCTTCTGCGGAGGAATCATCGGGATTGCGATCTGGATGGTACTTCATCGCCAGCTTGCGATATGCTTTTTTAATTTCTGCATCACTCGCCGTTCGACTTACTTCTAAAAGCTCATAATAATCCCGCTGTTCCATAACTACTCACATATATAGATAAAATTAGTTTTTAATACCGTCTTGTAAAACGCAGTTTGGCCGAATGCTTCTGCCGATAAGCTAAGGAGATCACACGTCACCGAATGCCCGCGGTCAAGCCACGGGAATTCGTAAAAAGAGACCTATTCTAAAACTTCATGGCAAAAAACCGATAGCACCAACAATAATCCCTATTCATTGCATTATAGCCATGAATAGGGATTATTGCTGGGCCTTTCGGCCCAATCAAGGTTTTACCAAACCCTTTGAATAAACGATTACTTCTTATCGTCCTTAACTTCTTCAAATTCAGCATCCACAACACCATCATCTGCTTTTGGAGACTCATGGGCGTGTTCTTCCTGTGCACCACTTTGCTGAGCTTGACCTTCTGCTGATTTTTTCGCGTAAACGCGCTCAGCCATTTTCGCAGAAGCATCAGTTAACGTTTTTACTTTCGCTTCAATTTCTGCTTTATCAGTACCTTGAACTGCTTCTTTTAGCTCAGAAACTGCCGTTTCAATGCCTTTTTTCTCATCTTCAGAAAGTTCCTCAGCTAAATCTTTCATGGATTTTTCACAGCTGTGGATCAAACTATCAGCCTGATTACGAAGCTCTGCTAATTCTTTAAACTTCTTATCTTCTTCAGCATGAGATTGAGCATCTTTAACCATGGCATCCACTTCTTCATCACTCAAACCACTGGAGGCTTTAATGACAATAGATTGTGCCTTGTTCGTTGCTTTATCTTTAGCAGAAACATTAAGTATACCATTCGCGTCAATATCAAAAGTCACTTCAATTTGTGGTACGCCACGTGGTGCAGGAGGAATATCACCCAAATCAAATCGACCTAAAGATTTATTCGCGGATGCTTGCTCTCGCTCACCTTGCAATACATGTACAGTTACGGCAGTTTGGTTGTCATCCGCAGTAGAGAACACTTGGTTTGCCTTGGTAGGAATTGTCGTGTTTTTCTCGATGAGCTTGGTCATAATACCGCCCATTGTTTCAATACCTAAAGACAATGGCGTTACGTCAAGCAAGAGAATATCTTTCACTTCACCAGACAATACTGCTGCCTGAATTGCCGCACCCACAGCGACTGCTTCGTCAGGGTTCACGTCTTTACGTGGTTCTTTACCAAAGAATTCTTCCACAGTTTTTTGTACTAAAGGCATACGAGTCTGACCACCAACCAAAATAACTTCATTGATTTGTGATACAGTTAAGCCCGCATCTTTCAATGCTGTTTTACATGGTTCAATAGTACGCTCAACCAACTTCTCAACTAAAGATTCTAACTTCGCACGAGTTAATTTAATGTTTAAGTGTTTTGGTCCAGTAGCATCTGCAGTGATGTAAGGCAAATTAACGTCTGTTTGTTGTGCTGAAGACAATTCAATTTTTGCCTTTTCAGCCGCTTCTTTCAAACGTTGTAATGCCAATGGATCATTATGTAAATCAATGCCTGAATCTTTTTTGAATTCTGCGGCCAAATAATCAATCAATGCCAAGTCAAAATCTTCACCACCAAGGAAGGTATCTCCATTCGTTGCTAATACTTCGAATTGGTGTTCGCCATCAACCTCAGCAATTTCAATGATGGAAATATCAAACGTACCACCACCAAGGTCGTATACAGCAATGATGGAATCGCCACGTTTTTTGTCCATACCGTAAGCAAGAGCAGCTGCAGTAGGCTCGTTAATAATACGTTTTACTTCAAGACCAGCAATACGGCCCGCATCTTTAGTCGCTTGACGTTGTGAATCGTTGAAATAAGCAGGTACAGTAATAACCGCTTCTTTCACTTCTTCACCTAAATAATCTTCTGCAGTCTTTTTCATTTTACGTAAAACTTCAGCAGAGATTTGTGGTGGTGCTTTATCTTGGCCTTGTACTTTAACCCAAGCATCACCATTGTCCGCTTTGATGATTTTGTATGGAACCATCTTAATATCTTTTTGCACTACGCCATCATCAAAACGACGACCGATTAAACGCTTAATCGCGAATAATGTTTTTTCAGGGTTTGTTACTGATTGGCGTTTTGCAGATTGACCAACTAGGATTTCACCATCATCAGTGTATGCAACAATTGAAGGCGTTGTACGATGACCTTCACCGCTCTCAATAACACGAGGCTTATCACCTTCCATTACCGCGACACATGAGTTAGTAGTACCTAAGTCTATTCCAATAATCTTTGCCATTCTCTTCTTACTCCAAATTAATATTTTTCACTATGTGATGAAATTCATATGGGGTATATCGCTCTGATTTCAACCCATTTCCTGAATTATTTTTTTGATACAATGACGCGCGCAGGTCTAATGACGCGATCATTGAGCTTGTACCCTTTCTGGAATACGGCAATAACTGTATTCGGTGCAACATCGGGTGCATCCTGCATAGTCATCGCTTCATGTTCTTGAGGGTCAAAAGGCATCCCCATCGGATCAAGTTGCTGTACATCAAATTTCTGCAATACATCGACAAACAATTTCATCGTTAACTCAAGGCCTTCACGCATTGCCACATCATCCGCTTTAGCCGCCAATTGTAGAGCCTGCTCTAAGCTGTCAATAATCGGTAATAAAGCGCTGATTAATTTTTCAGCACCATATCGATGCGCATTAGCAATTTCACGTTCAGCACGACGGCGAACGTTATCCAACTCAGCCATAGCACGTACAGACTTTTCCCAGTTTTCATGGGCCTTTTGCTCGGCAAGGGTCAATTGCTCACTTAATTCTTTATAATTCACATGCTCCAAGCCTTCCTCATGATGAACTGGCTCATCAACATCGCTTTGTTCTTCAGTAGGTTGCTCCTCGTGAGCTTGGTGTTCTTCTTTAAATTTATTCCAATCTTTTTTATCGTGTTTGCTCATCCAAATAACTCCTGACTAACCTGAACTCTGCACATGGGGACAATAGCGATAAATTTCAAGGCCTGATTTTAAAATAAGTTACTTCGTTTAGACCTATATATACTTCGCTTATAAAAGACCGAATTACCGCGGCATGCAGGAAAATCGGAGCAATAAGGCCCAGATAGTGAAGTAAGGGCCTGTTTACAGTTCGCTAGCTTGAGTCCCAATGCCTCAATTTCCGAGCACCGAAGCACAGCATACATCAGTATGTGAGCATCGGAGCGCAGGAAATCGGGGCAGTGGGCCAAGATAGTAGAAATGTAGACAGGCCCTGTTGCAGTATGTGTCCATTTATTCCATACTTAGACACCGAAAAAGTCACTTGGATTTATTATGCAAAAATGGTCGCCGACTTCCTGGCTCCAGCGCTCCTATTTGCAAGCTGCAAACTATGCTGATGAAACACTGCTAAAAAAGGCTGTGGATCAATTGAGCCTGCTGCCGCCACTGGTTACCAGTAGTGAAGTAAAAAATTTAAAAAGAGAAATTGCCCGCGCTGGACGCGGTGAATCGTTTATTCTACAGGGCGGTGATTGTGCCGAATCATTTAATGATTGTCGCCCTGAAATTATTAGCAATAAGTTAAAAATCATGCTGCAAATGAGTTTGATCTTATTGCATGGTCTGCGCAAACCGATTATTCGCGTTGGCCGCATTGCTGGACAATACGCCAAACCACGTTCTTCAGATTTTGAAACTATTGATGGGATTACGTTACCCAGTTATCGCGGTGATTTGGTTAATTCGCCAGAGTTTACTCCAGAAGCGAGAGAACCTAACCCTAATTTATTGCTTCAGGCATACAGTTACTCAGGTATCACCCTGAATTTTATTCGCGCTTTATTGGATAGTGGTTTTGCAGATTTGAATCATCCTCAACGTTGGGATTTAAGCTTTGTAGAACATTCTCAGCAAAAAGAAGAATATAAAACATTAGTTAATTCAATTAGTGATGCTTTAGATTTCCTGGAAACTATTGATGGTATTCAATCCAGTAATTTATCGAAAGTTGATTTTTATACCTCTCATGAAGCGCTTCATCTGCATTATGAGCAAGCCCTGACTCGCCAATTAGAAGATGGCTTATGGTATAACTTATCCACGCATCTGCCCTGGATTGGTATGAGAACAGCCCAAGCTGACAGCGCTCATTTAGAATTCTTACGCGGTGTGCAAAATCCGTTAGGCATAAAAATTGGCCCTAGTGCTACGCCTGAGTGGTTGCAAGAAGTGCTGGAGATTGCGAATCCTAATCGTGAAGAAGGACGTCTTTTATTGTATACGCGTTTGGGTGCACAACAAATCGATCGCCTATTACCTCCGCTGATTGACGCAGTGAAAAAAACAAACATTCCGGTAACTTGGTCTTGCGACCCCATGCATGGTAATACCGAAAGTACTGCAGATGGCATTAAAACACGCCATTTTGATAATATTCTTTTAGAGTTACAACAAGCTCTGGAAATTCACCGTAGTATGGGCAGTTATCTAGGCGGCGTTCATTTTGAGCTAACCGGAGATAACGTCACTGAGTGTATTGGTGGTGCTCGCGGTTTAGCGGCGCATGATCTTAAGACAGCTTATCATAGCCTGGTGGATCCTCGCTTAAACTATGAACAATCAATTGAGATGGCTTTGCAGTTGAGTCGACAGTTTAGGGGTTGAGCCCGTCATCCTGAGGAGTTTACTACGAAGGATCTCCTGAATGTGGCATAGTGCCTCATTCAGGAGATCCTTCACTTCGTTCAGGATGACGTACTATCATCGCCCTGCTCACTGATGATAAAAAGGACTAAACTCATGCACCGCCTCAACCATCGCCGCCACATGCTCGGGGGGTACATCTGGAGTAATACCATGTCCTAAATTAAATACATGTCCAGAACCATGTCCATAAGACGCTAATACCTTTTGAACCTGCTCCCGGATACATTTCTCTGAGCTCAGTAAAACAGAAGGATCTAAATTACCCTGCAAAGCCACTTTATCGCCCACTCTACGACGTGCTTCAGACAAATCACAGGTCCAATCCAATCCCAAAGCATCACAGCCAGTAGCCAACATGCGCTCTAACCATTGCCCGCCCCCTTTAGTAAATAAGATAACCGGGACATCAGGATAATTAGCTTTCAAGTGTTGGATAATTTGCTGCATGTAAGCCAATGAAAATGATTGGTAGTTTTCTGGTGTGAGTATTCCGCCCCAGGTGTCAAAAAGCATCACGGCATTAACACCTGCCTTGATTTGCTCCCCCAAATAGTCTGCTACGGATACAGCCAGTTTCTGCAATAAAAGATGTGCGGCTTCGCTTTCGGTGTAAATCAGCTTTAAAATACGCTTAAAATCTCTAGTGCTCTGCCCTTCAACCATATAACAGGCTAAAGTCCATGGACTACCCGCAAAACCAATTAGGGGAAGTTCTTGCGGCATTTCCTTACGGATTAAACGCACTGCGCTCATCACATAGGCCAAGGAATCAGTGGTTTCAGGTACTTGCAACTTTTTAATTGCTTCAAGATCACGTACTGGATGCTGAAAACAAGGCCCCTCTCCTTCAGCAAAATACAAACCCAAACCCATAGCATCAGGAATAGTTAAAATATCAGAAAATAAAATCGCTGCGTCCATCGCATACCGTCGCAATGGTTGTAAAGTTACTTCGCAAGCTAATTCTGGGTTTTTGCAAAGACTTAAAAAATCACCTGCCTGTGCTCGCATTTGTCGGTATTCAGGTAAATAACGACCCGCTTGACGCATCATCCATATTGGTGTTCTTTCAACGGGTTCACGTCTTAACGCTCGGAGAAATAAAGATTGGTTTAGATCATACATAGTGCAACCCCAGCATTATAAAATGCGCTTATCTTACCATAATCAATACAACCCAGACTTAATTAAGAAAGAAAATTTAGGTAAAATGACTACAAACCAAATGAGTAGGAAAAAAAAGTGGATACCTTACATATTAAAGGCTTAAAAGCAAGCACCCGCATTGGCGTATATACCTGGGAACAGCACATTAACCAACAATTACTTATCGATATCAGCATTGATACCGACTTAAGCTCATGCCAAGAAGACCTCAATAAAACCATTGATTATGCTGCTCTTTGTGAAACCGTCACACAATTTGTGGAATCGAAGGCATTTCAACTTATTGAATCAGTGGCTAATGAAGTGGCTCATTTCATTCAAGAAAATTTTAAGGTAGTTCAGCTTACTGTGGGTGTAAGTAAACCTCATGCAATAAAAAATGCGGATAATATCCAAGTCATTGTGCGCCGTTAAATATCCTTAAATCGAGCCCATAAAGTAAAAAAATACACATCAATGCCTAATAATGATACTATCGCCCCCCTATTTACTTAGGAAACGTAATTGTGTTTTCATTTATTGTTAGCGGCGTTATCGTTTTAGGCAAAATCTTATTAGGTTTGGCGCTTACAGGAATTTCTCTAATAATCGTGGCAATGATTGCGAGTGCTTTTTTTGCTAATCAATTGCCTCCTCGTCAAAAAATTCGGCTCGCTGATGGACGTATCATGGAAGGCCCCGATAAAGTACTCGGAGAAGGAGCATTTGGAGCCGTACATCAATATCAGCTCGAAAATAAACCCGTAGCGGTTAAAATGCCCAAAGATCCTACATATGATAAGCTACAAAAACATGAGCTTGCCTTATTAAAAAAGGCAAATCCCCATCCCCAAATCCTCCAATTAGTAGCTGAAGCCCAAGTAGATCATACAACGTGGATCGTTACAGAATTTATGCGTGGCTCTCTTCGAGGTTTATTAGATAACCTACCCAATTTATCCTGGAAAACCAAATTATCCATCGCGATTCAAATTGTAAAAGGTGTAGTGCATTTGCATCAGGTATCGAAAGGTATATTTCAAAGAGAAATGATAGTTCATCAAGATTTAAAACCAGATAATATTCTGGTTGATCGATTTGAAGATACCCCTAGGATTAAAGCCAAAATTGGTGATTTTGGCATTGCTAAAGAAGTTCATGCACTTACTATTCCGATTATAGGCACAACCATTGCATCGGGCGTAGTAAGAGGGGCCGAAGGAGGAACCCTGAACTATTCTGCCCCAGAAACAGTAAAAGCATTAGTTAAAGGCAAAGGAAGTGCGGGCCCAAAATGTGATATTTTTAGTCTAGGCATTATCTTATGGGAACTTGCTACTGGACGCATGCCTCGAAGAGCTGAAGAAGAAATTATAGAAGGTAGATTTGATGAATTTGCTCAAGAAGAGCAACAAAATCGGCGCTCCCATACTAAAAAATCTTTCTTTGGTTCTGTTACACAAACAACCAAGCCCACTTACCCTCGATGCAGCTTTTTTGGCCCAATTATTAAATCATGTATTGCTCCAAATCCGGAAAAACGCAATACGGCATCAGAATTGTTACATAAGTTGGAACAAGTATCGATTTAAAGACTCGATACGTAACCCGTATTAGCTGGGCGTAATACGAGCTACGTCGGGATCAAGAGTCATTAACCCGCAGTAACCATCCCACGCAAACGAGAGTTTCGCGCTAAATCGCCTTGCGCTCGTTGCGCTAAGGAGCGATTCGCATAGGGTCCAACCACAACACGATACCAAATCCCTTTCGAGGCATGATTAATGGGAATCACGCTCACATTAAACCCTTTAAGCGTTAAGATCCCTTTCATCTGCTCCGCATCACTGCGTGCCTTAAAGGCTGCAACCTGCACTGAAAAAGAACCTCTGCTGGCCGCAGGTGCAACAGGCCGCACTTCAGCAACTCGTACTGGTGCAGGCACCTGCACTTTGGCTACAGCAGGCTTTGGTGCGGATGCAGTTACTGTAGTAGCAACTACAGCGGTTTGCGCCGTTGTCGTAGGAACATTAGGCGCTGTAGCTGTTGAGGCGGTTGTGGTAGTGGTCGCAGGACGAGCCGCAGCCGCATTGCTTGCTGCCTGTTGCGAATTAGGAGCCTTTTCATTGGTCAAGAGAGTATAGAACTCAAACTTCGGCTTAGGAGGAATTGCAGCCTGGCGTTCAGGTTGAGGCTTTGGCGCTTCTTTGCGTGCCTCATGATGCGCCAAAACCTGGGAATTAACCCAATGACTAATTGCGTCAACATCAAAAACAGTCGCAGTAAAGTAACCTAGCAAAAAACACACTGCCATTACTAAAATCTGTTGTGGCGCACTGGTGTGCGCACGTCCAGAGCGCTTAGTTTTATATTCTCTTCCCATTACATACTCTCAGGAGCGGATACGCCCAACAAATCCAAACCATTATTTAATACCTGACGTACAGCCTCTAACAAACATAAACGCGCATAGCGTAATTGCTCATGCTCGCATAAAAGTTGTACCGCATTATAATAGCTATGTAATCCGTTAGCCAATTCACGTAAGTAATAAGCAATTTGATGAGGCTCGCATTGGATGGCAGACTGTTCCACAATCTCCGTATAACGACCAATTAATGCAATTAATGCAGCCTCGTGGGGCTGATCTAATAAATTGATATGCTCCAGCCCCACTGCTTTATCCCAAGATAAACCCCGCTCGTTTAATTGTCGTAGTACCGAGCAAATACGTGCATGGGCGTACTGAATATAGTAAACCGGATTATCACTGGACTCTGATTTTGCTAAATCCAAATCAAAATCCATATGTTGTTCTGATTTTCGCGCTACATAAAAGAAACGCGCGGCATCATTGCCCACTTCATCACGTAACTCTCTTAAGGTAACGAACGAACCGCTACGAGTTGACATTTGAACTCGATCACCACCTCGATAAAGAATCGCGAACTGAACCAATAATACCGTCAAGGCATTCTCGTCATGGCCCAGGGCTTTCACCGCGGAACGTAAACGCGTTACATAACCATGATGATCGGCTCCAAAAACATTGATTACCCGGTCATAGCCGCGATCATATTTATTCCAATGATAAGCTACATCCGAAGCAAAATAGGTTTTTTGTCCATTAGCACGCACAAGCACTCGGTCTTTTTCATCACCAAAGTCAGTAGCCTTAAACCACAGAGCCCCTTCCTGCTCAAAGGTATGCCCCGCATCTTTAAGTGCCTGAATTCCTTTTTCTATAGAACCATCTTCAAATAAAGATTGCTCTGAAAACCAATTGGTATAGTGAACTCCAAATTCCGTCAAATCATCTTTAATATCATCTAAAACCGTATTCAATGCATGCTGATGAAACAAGGTAAAAGCATCTTTTCCTATTAACGAAACAGCTCGTTCGATCATTGCATCAATATAAATTTCTTTATCGCCACCTTGGGGTTCATCTGCAGGCATGCCGTCAAGCACCTCAGCCCATGGACGCACAAATTGCTTACCATGTTTTGACCATAGGATTTCTGCGATTTCAATAACATACTCACCTTTATAAGCATTCGCAGGAAAAACAACTGGCTCGGCAGCTAACTCCAAGTACCTTAACCAGACGCTAGCAGCCAAAATATTCATTTGCCGTCCTGCATCATTAACGTAATACTCTGCGCTAACATCATAGCCTGCAGCACTTAGAACATTACATAAAGTCGCGCCAAAAGCGGCACTACGTCCATGGCCGACATGTAAGGGGCCCGTAGGATTTGCAGAAACAAACTCGACCAAAACTCTTTGATTTTGGCCAATAGTAGTACGCCCAAACTCACCGGCTTTTGTTAAAACCTCAGTAATAATTTGTGAACGCGCATCATTACGGATAAAGAAATTAATGAAGCCAGCACCGGCAATTTCTACCTTTTCTATAGAAGCATCGTCAGGTAAAGCTTGGACCAAAAGCTCTGCAATTTTACGAGGAGCCTGGCGACAGGGTTTAGCTAATATCAACGCCAAATTACTGGCAAAATCACCGTGAGCTGAATCTTTAGAACGATCCACTTTAATATCTACGTCCAATTCAGCAGGGACTTCTCCTGATTGTTGCAAAGCGGCTAAAGCCTGTCTTAAAAGATGCTCTACAGTTTGTTTCATGCGACTTATTTTCCACCAAAAAAATGATGGCTATTATGCTCTTTTTCGTGCCAGATGAAAAGGTTTTAAGTGAATGGTCTTTGGGTATAGATAGCTCCACTAATAACTCAAAAAACAAAAATAAAGATCTACCTGACCCAAATAAACACAAAAACACCGATAAATGGCCTATACTTTTAATAAAATATCTCTTGAGAAAATTATGTTTGAACGTTTTAAAAAATGGGTATCTGACTGGCAAGAACATACTCGATTCGTAGGCCTTACTTATGACAAATATCAAGAAACTCTAAAAGAACAATCGGAGGCTCTTAGCCAATCTGGTCCGAGCCTATTAGAGCGTGCGGGAAAAGAATCGGCGTATCAAGAGGCCTATTTTAACATGTATCATAATCAAAAATATGCTCTTGAGGATTATCAACAAAACATCCCTACATCTAAGTTCTTGTTTTACATACGGCACATGTTTAGCAGTACTATAAATTTTATCCGAGCAACAGAGCCATTAGTATCGAAAGCCCAAGACTTAGAGCAAATGACTGAAAGCAACAAGAGAAATAAACCTGCATACGATCTCTGGCAAGATCACGAACAAAATACACAGTTATTTGGTCAAGGCAAACTGACAGGAAAATATAGCGCGTTAAATAGCCGTGGAGTATGTGATGGCTTGATAAGTGAATGGTCACGGTTTCACAAAAAATATCCGCATGGAGAGGAAAATTTTATCGAAAAACTTAATAACAAACTAAACAGCGATACTCCTGAAAACTTTGTTAAACGAGTTGCAACCTTACATACACAGCAAGCATTTCATAAACAACACAATAAAGACTTTTTCTTCGCTACTGAGGGCAGAATGGGTGTGAATAATAAAAATGCGGCCCGATGTAGCTCACAGGAAGAAATTATCACTCAAACAATAAACTATTTTAATGAGAATCCCAATAATAACCTAACTGCAATTGATTTTAGAATGGAGGATCTAAACGACGCTCACGCAGTTGGTATTCGTTGTGTGCGCAATGATGAACAAGAAATAGAGGCCTATGTCTTTTATGATCCTAATATAGGCGAAGTAACCTTTAAAGGTGAAAACAAAGAACAAAAATTGAAAGATTTCTTTGTAAAATGGACTGAAACGCTGCCCATTGCACTCACACCATTATATCAAAACGTTGCAACCTCTCCGACAATTCAAATCACCTTGGAAACCCACACAACATCATCACGAATTGGCTTATTGGATGAGAAAAAGAAAGAACAACTTCATACGCCTAAGCCAAGCATAATGGAAAATACTCCAAGCCCTACACCAGATGAGCCACAAGTAGCAAATGAAACACATGCAGATAATGATAATGCTGAGGAACCTTCTCATTCGATGAAAATGTAACTATCTTTATAAGAATAAAAAACGAACAAGCGAGCTTAATAATGCCTTAATGATTTATTTGTATACTAAAACCATCAAAACTACTTAGGATCATTATGTTGCAACGCTTGAAAAGATGGTTATCCAGTCTAGAAACACACTATGAATTTATAAGTAGAACATACGACAGGTATCAGAGAACACTGAAAAAAGAAACCACAGCATTCACCCAAGCAAACTCAGCTTTGCTAGAACGAGCAGAAAGAGCAGAAAGAGCATCAGGTTTTCAAGATATTTATCTTGATATGCACCAACAGCATAAACAGGCGTTTGATAACGTTAAAGCCAATATCCCTTCATCAAAATTTGTGTTTCTCTTACGCTATTTTTTTAATAGTAGCATTAGTTTTATCATGGCAACGACGCCATTAGAAACAAGCATCAACACCTTAGAAGAAGTTAGTGATGCCAATAAGAAGGAAAAACCACTAATAGATCTCTGGCAAGATTCAGAACAAAACTTACAGCCATTTGATCAAATGCTTCTTACAGGTAAATATACTGATTTTGAGCAAAAGGGAATATGCGATGGTTTGCTAAGTGAATGGACGAGATTTTACACGAAATATCCACATGGAGAGATGAATTTTATCGAAAAACTTACGAATAAGTTAAGAAGTACTCCTACTCCTGAAAACTTTATTGCAAGGGTACAACGTTTACAAACAGAGCAAATATTCCATAAAAAACAAGATAAAGATTTTTACTTTGTTACCAATGAGCGTAGAGCCCAAAACAATAAAAATGCCACCCCGTGTGCCTCTATAGAAGAAATTATTACTCAAACCATCAATTATTTTAATGAGCATGAACAAAATAACCTGGTGGTAATGGATTGTAGAGAGATAGATCTAGGCTTAGCACATGCAGTTGGCATTCGTTGCGAACGCAATAGCGCGCAAGAAATAGAACGTTATGTTTTTTACGACCCCAATTACGGCGAGCTCACATTTAAAGGTAAAAATAAAGAGCACGATTTGCAACAGTTTTTTTTAACTTGGTCAAAAAATCTGTTCATGGCAATGACTCCTTCACATCGGCAGATTAATCCTACACCGAATATCCAAATTACATTAGAGACACATAGCAAAACCTCCCGAATTAACTTATTGGATGAAAAGAAAAAAGAAGCGCTGATTAACCCTAATGTAAGACAGAAGACTCCTTCGCCTCAGCAAAATGAGCCGCGAGAAGAAAATGAAACGTCTGCAGATAATGATATTGAAATGGAGAGCCGTCTAGCTATTTGACTGCCTGGTGACTCTAGGACGATTATAAAACACCTCATCCTGAGGTGTTTACATCGAATATCAAATTATGAAGTATACGGCACACTCGAGCTCGATGAATACAAATGTTCACCTAACTTCACTGAATTTAGTGCCAACTGTAGTTGATCACTGTTAATTAGGTTACTGTCAACTATTCCGCTCGCTACTGCTTTAACAATGAAGCGTAATACCTCACTTTTTGTATTTATAGACGAAGTCGTATCTTGAACCTTTTCGAGTAAATAATCAGTCAATTCGGATTTAAGATGCTCTTTATTCGCACCAGAAACAAGGCTTCTATAAAGAACAGGAGAAAGATGAACCATCACCGCCATCATCAGGATGATAAAACAATAAGAAGTATTATCTAAATCCTGAACATAATTGACTGTTGTTTTTGCAGATGCAACCATCTCATCATCAAATAAGGACAGCATCGCTGATGTTGTATACAATAACAGCATATTGCCTAAATAAGATTTTAATGAATCTTGAGCAATATTTTTAGCTTTAGATGCAAGGAAATCAGAACCATAGCTTTTCACGAGGGGAGCAAGAGCCTCAATAATTTTTGATGACGCATAATCAATAAATGCTTCTTCGGTTTGATTAAGGACATACTTTGATACATCTCTAGCAATAGAGCTATTCGCTAAATCTGAAGAGATGAAGCTTAACCCATACCTCACAGCAGAAGAAACAACTCCCTTGGTGATTGAGCTCGCATAATATGACGTTGCCGCATTACGAACCATTTTTCTGACCGCATAAGAAAATGACGCTGAAACGAGCGGCTCCGCGACAAATTTTGTTGATGACTCTACAGCGTTTCCAAATAAGGTTAACCCATAATTAACCGGTGGAACAACTTCAAGGGCATCGATAACAAATTTACCGGAAGCGACATTCGCAACTTGTTTCATTGTGTTAGTAATGGCAGATCCCTGCTCGATTCCATTGGAAACTTCCTTTGTAACCTCAATACCAGCATTAATTAAACCAACAGGATCTTTGGGCATTTTACACCACCTTAAGCATAATAAAGGATCTGCATTGTACTTTAATGGCTCAATAAGAACAATAAAAGTCAGAGAGGTCGGCACCAGTGTCATAAACTGAAAATTCAGGTTAAACTGCATACTAAAATTTTTATCCTTAATGGATATTGTGCCATCCCACCCTTACGACTCATTAACGGGTGTCGGCCCTGCGCTAGCAGCCAAACGCTCAATTCAGCAGAGACTTCTCCTGATCGTTGCAAATTGACTAAAGCCTGTCTTAAAAGATGCTCTACCGTTTGTTTCATGCGACTTGTTTTCCATCAGAAAAATGCTGGCTGTTATGCTGTTTTTCGTGCCAGATGAAAAAGTTTTAAATGAACAGCTGTTGACCATCAGCACTTCCATTATTAACCCCAAAAACCAAATTAAAGATCCATTTGCTCAAAATAAAATCGACCAATCGACAAATTATCTCCATTTTTAATAAAATTTGCCCTAATTATTAATATTCCCTTAATAAGCCTTTGTTAGTATTAAATACTAAATGGTTAAACCGAGAATCAAAATGAGACGTTCTCTATCTGAATTAATATGTGATGATTTGGCTGAACTAGCCAACCACGAGTCCGATTATATCGCCAGTGAAGAGGCAATACACTTCATGAAGGCTCTATATAACAAAAATAAGGAACTGAATATACATTTAATTCATAAAGAACAGTTCTCGAATTTTCTTAAAAGCAATGCCTTGTTGACGACGCCAGGCCATTATCAATTTATTATTGAGGTGGGGGAACGAAGTAAATTAAAACAACGAAGCCCAGAGACTATTCATTATTGTGCTGTTGATCTGTTTGTCCGTTCCGGCAAGCCACCTTTGGCTTTTGTCGGCGATCATTACCGTGGTCATAACGGTTACTATTCTGAATTTGAGGTCATTGCAAAAACGCTGGGTGTCCAGTTTGTCGTAGTAGGCGGCGCTACTTATCAAGCAGATAGTGTACATTGTCCCGTATTTTCTTTACAACATTTATTACTAACTGCAGAAGATGATAGCATTCTTCCATTATTGGAAAAGAAAACGAACAATTCAACTGCTGAGGTAACTTATCTGAACTGGGCAGACTTATCCCCTATGTATATGGTCTATTCACAAAGTGTTAATACCTTATTTAATTATGTTAGAGATGTTAAGCTAAAAGAAGAAACTGATGAAGAACTAGACAGCACCCTGCTTGCTAACTCTCAATTTGCCCAACACTTACACGAAACCTTATACTCTTTGCCTCAAAAAGGTGACAATCAGGGTAAAATTCGTAATAAAGCAATAAGATATCTTGCTGCACACCATGCCGGAATAGCGGTTACAAAACTCGAATCAGAATCTATGTTTGATACTGAGGCTCTTATTAATATATGTTACGCAGAACGCTATCCGCTAGTGCATGAACTACTGTTTACCGCATTAAAAGTAGAAAGGGATTATCCTTTTGAAACGACTATTGGCATAAACAACTCGCACCCTCTTTTTGAGTTAGCCTTTTACCAAGCACATATTATGGAAGGATTATTAAAAAATACGGATTTTAGAACAATTTTCACTGATAAAAATCTTTTAATACTAATGCAAAAAGGGCTGCTCAATCCTATAGCCGTGTTTAACGCCCTAACTGAACAGGGACATTATTTAGGAGTAAATAAATCCGCTTGTCGTAATGTCGCATCAAATTTAATTTTGTTGGCGACTCTAGTAAAGAACGGGCTTGATGATAAGCTAGATATCTCTTCTGATAGACTGATTCAGTTATTAACAGCTGGAAAAACGAAAAATTTTTTCCAAAATAAAGCATTGAATGCTTTATTTGAGAAAGGGTTAATCTCCCTGGAGTTGTTACAACTCATTTCCCCAAACCAGGTGGATGTCGTGTTCCTTGCAGCACTGAAACCTGATGAAGACAAACTTGAACATTTGCGTAAACAATTTATACCAACGGTTCAAGCAAGTAATTCAGATGAAACTGACGATGATATTGGTTTGTTTGGCTTTACAGGTGGTCTAGAGGATCTGGTGACAAATGACACAAATGCCCTGGATGATTTATTTGCTGTCCCTGAAGAGCCACCAGTGACTATTGACTCAAGTCTGGCTACAAAACCTCAGGTACATGTTGGGCTTTTAGTGCAATCGATGAGTAAATCTATTTTTGCTCCCTCTCAGCAAGAAGATAATTACAATGAGAAGGTTTATCATCGTGTTGAACAAACATTGTAGCCTCATCTTTATTAGACTCTTGGGGAACTTGTTGGCTTAGTTGAGCCAGCATAAAAGTGGCTTTTAATCGCTTCTGCAGCCTCTTCAGGGGTTGCATAGCCCATACTATTACTGGCGGACAATCCCTCCCCAAAGCTTGCATTAAAAATAACCGGATCATTTTCATGATTTAATTTTTTTGCACACTCGCACGCCTTTAATGCACTTGTTGCGGCGTCTAATGCGTTTTCTGGCTTAAGTTGGCCGTATCGAATATAGGCCTCAGCCAACATCAAATAAGCATAGGATCTATAAAAAGGCAAGAACGCTTTAATAGCTATTATTAGCCCTTGTATTTTACTTGCGGTTACTGTCGTAGCTTCTGGTTGATTATCCATGCGTTGATAAATAGAAAAACAGTAACGCTGCAAAGCGTGAATTGAACCGTATTTAATTGCTACAAGCAAATAAGCCTTTTCAATGGAAGGTGCGTTTTCAAAAGCAAGCGACTTGTTATAAAGATAAACACCTAAAAATAAATCAAAGTCTTCTTTGCATGGCTGCTCAAAAAATGAACACTTAGGGTCGCCGGTAATTATTATTCCAAGGGTACTCCAGCAACTTTGCCAGGTTGAATGAAACCTGGGAGCAAGGCAAATTTCCCGAAATTTATTATTGCTGCAGCTTAATTTGATAATAAAATCAAATTGATTTTGGTGAATTAATTCTTCAACTGCGCTAATTTTCTTATCAATAGGCATCGCTATAAAGTCATTTAAAAAAATGCCTTCTATAGGGTTTAGGGCCAAATAATCATTTAAAGAAACAACTTTTTTTTGAAAGAACACGCTGAAGAATCCTTGTGCTAAATACTATTAGTGTAAATTTTTTGAGCAATTATTTCAAGTGAAAAATTAAGCTTCCTTTCTGAAGCTTTGTAATAAACCAAGAATTCAGGTTAAACTGCACCCTAAAATTTTTTTACTCTAATTAATTATCGTGCTATCCAACCCTTGCGACTCATTAACAGGTGTCGGCCCTGCGCTGGCAGTCAAATTGACCAAATGTGGCATCCACACCGTGCAGGATTTGCTTTTTCATTTACCTTATAAATATCAAGACCGTACCCGCATTACCCCCATTCAGGATTTACGGCCTAACGATTGGGCAGTTATTGCCGGGCGAGTATGTAAGACGGAAGTGAAATCGGGTAAGCGCTCAATGTTACATTGCTACGTTGATGATCAATCGGGGATAATTAAGCTGCAATTTTTCCATTTTAACAAACAACAAATCGCAGGCCTAAACAATAGCACCCTAGTTCATGCTTTTGGGGAAGTGCGTGAATTCAATGGCCAATTAACGATGACCCACCCAGAGTATCAATTATTGGATGAAAATGAAGAATGCACCGTCAACGAAACCTTAACCCCTATTTATCCATCAACTCAAGGCCTAAGCCAAGCTCGAATTAGACAAATTGTGCTTATTGCCCTTAATCAATGCGCTCAGGAACTGCAGCAATTAGAATGGATGGATGAGGCATTATTGCAGACACATCGTTTTTATCCCCTGGCAGAAGCAATTAAGTTATTGCATAACCCACCTCCAGATATTTCTGTTCAATCCCTTGAGGAAGGAAAGCATCCAGCCCTAAAACGCTTAGTCTTTGATGAGTTGCTGGCCCAACGCCTTAGTATGCAATTTGCTCGCGAGTCACGTAAAGCCTTACATGCTTTCCCTTTACCCGTGGATAGTGCCTTAAACCAACGTTTTATTGATTCATTGCCTTTTCCTCTCACTCAAGCGCAGCAACGCGTTGTACAAGAAATCAGCCAAGACTTAGCACAAAACAAACCCATGCTACGTTTAGTGCAAGGTGATGTCGGCGCAGGGAAAACTATTGTGGCCGCACTGGCAGCATTGCAAGCCGTAGCAAATGGCCAACAAGTTGCCTTTATGGCCCCTACTGATTTATTAAGCGAGCAACATGCAAACAATCTGATTAAATGGCTTGAACCTTTAGGCATAACGGTTTACAGACTAAGTGGTAAAATGAAAGTCGGTGAGCGTCGCAAATCATTTGCAGCCTTAGCTGATGGCAGTTGCCAACTGGCTATTGGTACTCATGCTCTATTTCAAGAAGAAGTCACTTTTGCACGTTTAGGCCTAGTTATCATTGACGAGCAACATCGGTTTGGCGTTGAACAACGATTGTCATTGCAACAAAAAGGACAGCAAGATCAACTCATTCCGCATCAATTATTAATGACCGCGACGCCAATTCCTCGAACCTTGTCCATGACTCATTTTGCTCATTTAGATAGTTCAATTATTGATGAATTGCCCCCAGGACGCATCCCGGTTGCTACTGCCGTCTTAAGTCAGAATAAACGTGAAACAATTGTTGAACGTTTACAAATTGCCCTTGCAGACGGGCGCCAAGTGTATTGGGTTTGTACTCTTATTGAGGAGTCAGAGAAACTTCAATGCATGGCTGCGACCGAAACAGCCGAAAATCTGCAGGCTCAACTTGCTAATGCACGAGTGGGCTTGGTGCATGGTCGAATGAAGTCGATTGAAAAAGAAGCGACCATGGCCTCATTTAAATCTGGAAAAATTAATTTATTGGTCGCCACCACAGTCATTGAAGTGGGCGTTGATGTGCCCAATGCAAGTTTAATGATCATTGAAAATGCGGAACGTTTAGGCTTATCCCAATTGCACCAGTTACGTGGACGTGTTGGCCGAGGAAGCGCCCAATCGCATTGTATTTTACTGTATCAATCGCCCCTATCTCCTCAAGGAGCAGAACGTTTAAAAATTATGCGTGCAACTAATGATGGATTTATTATTGCTGAAAAGGATATGGAGTTGCGGGGTGCTGGGGAAGTCTTAGGCACTCGACAAACTGGATACCGCCAATTTAAAATTGCCGATCTCAACCGTGATCGGGAATTATTAGCGCTTTTACCCCCCATTGCTAAAAATCTAGTACGAAACGCACCGGCCACTGCAAAAATGATTACCCAACGTTGGTTAGGAGATTTTGAGCAATTTTTGCAGGGATGATTCATATTTCAAAAATATTTTAAAGAAATGCTAAGTCAAGACTGTTTTTTATTTTTTTCTTTGGTAATATACCCAACCCTGCTTTCCCCACCAAGCAAAACATTCTGTGGATATCTCTTCTACGCCCAGCGAATAATAAAAAGACATCTTTTATCTTAAATACCATAAAATCCTTATTTTACTAGGCCATTACGCTATTTTGTTGCCCAAAAACGTTAAAATACTTATCCACAGATTCTGTGGATAAGTCTGTGTATAGGATGTAAAACACCGTGTATAGAATGATGGTTTTTAAATTTTAATATAAAATATTTGCTAACCATGTTTAAATAACTACAGGCAAAAAAACAGGCCCCTCTATGACACAAGACAGATACTGGCAAGCTAAAAAAGTTACCATTATAGGCGGCATTTCTAATGCACTCTTAGGTGTGATTAAATTAATCGGTGGCACTTTATTCCATTCTCACGCACTCATTGCAGACGGACTGCATTCTTTTGCTGATCTCATTACCGATGGAATGGTGTTATTAGCCTCCAAATACGGCAGCCTTGATGCGGATGACACCCACCCTTACGGCCATCAGCGTATTGAAACTGCAGCAACCTTCTTATTATCTTTATTGCTTATTCTTGCGGGAATTGGCATTGCCTGGGACTCTGTATACGAACTCATGCATGCAAGCTACACGATGCCACAATGGCTGTCCTTGCCAGTAATATGCATCTCTATTCTAGCAAACGAAGCCTTATTTCATTACACCTTACATGTAGGCAAACGCATTAGCTCCAAGTTAATCATTGCCAATGCCTGGCATCATCGCACCGATTCAGCTTCCTCTTTGGTGGTATTAATTGGACTAATAGGTAGCTTAGCAGGATACGCTTATCTCGACACAATCGCTGCCATTATTGTGGCACTAATGATAACCAAAATGGGCTGGGATTATGGTTGGCACAGCATTAAAGAACTGGTCGATACCGCTGTAGGCCCAGGCCTCTTAGCTCAAATTGAACAGGTAATTCAAAATGTACCTGGAGTAGAAAAAATCCACCAATTGCGCAGTCGTTTTATGGGTGAGAATGTACTCATCGACGTACATATTTTGGTTTCCCCAAAAATATCAGTCTCCGAAGGGCATTACATCGCACAGCATGTACACCAAGCGCTTGTTAACCAGATTGATAGTGTTACCGATGTTATTGTCCATGTTGATCCTGAGGATGACGAAGTCTCAAGCCCTTCACTACACTTACCAAGTAGAAAGGTAATCTATGAGCAATTGCTCACTGAAGTACACCTTAATTTCCCACAGATACTCTTTTGGAACTTACATTATCTGGATGGCAAAATCAGCATTGATATTGTTTGCAAAGAGCATTTTGCACAATGGAACGAATTACACAAACAAGTAATCCTAGCTTTGAAACTGCAATCAGATATTAACGAAATTCGCTTGTTTAGTTTACATGAGGTCATGCATCAGGAATAAATTGATTACGTTTTTACTTGCCAAATAATACTCTCGAATTACCGACGCGCTAGTGATTCGCATTTTTTCGCAAGCGGACTCACCTACGTTCACGTGAGCGGACTCCCCTACCCCTCTTATATTTACGTGACCTCCAGCCTTTTTTTAGGTAAAATACGTCCCCAAAACTTTACGATTTCAAAGATAGGCATGATTCATGTTCTCTGCTACCAGTTTAAAAATACTCTTTGCATGTTCCATTTTCGTCGTGATTTTGCTGGCTGGCTGGTATCCCTTTAAAAAACGCATTAAAGACGATAAGCATATTGATTTTCCTGTTGGAGAAACTTTAGCTACGGGTGTATTTTTAGGTGCAGCCTTACTGCATATGCTGCCTGAAGCGAGCTCCATGTTTAAAAACATGGGTTATAGCTATCCTTTTGCCTTCATTATTACCGGGGCCGTCTTTCTAATTTTCTTATGGTTTGAACATTTAGGTAAAGAGCTCTACCACCACCACAATGCAGAACATCCTGCCTTTGCCTTATTAGCTTGGGGAATGCTCTCCGTCCATTCCATCATGCTCGGTGCTGCTTTAGGTTTAGCTCATTACAACTCAGTGATTATTATGCTTTTTTTGGCAATCATTACCCACAAATGGGCTGAGAGTTTTGCTATTGCAGTGCAACTGAATAAAAGTTCAATGACAATGAATCAAAGCCTGGTCTTCTTTATTCTGTTTAGTTTCATGACCCCATTAGGAATTTATTTTGGCTGGTATTTTGGCCATGGGGTAGAAACAAATTCCATTTTTGATCCTATTTTAATGGCAGCTTCTGCAGGGACCTTTCTTTATTTAGGTACCCTACATGGTTTAGAGCGCTGCGTTATGGTGGAGCGTTGTTGTAATCTGAAAGATTTTAGCTTTGTAATTATTGGGTTCTTATTAATGGCTACGGTAGCTATTTATGTCTAAATTTTTACAACAGCAACCGATAATCCTTGCTTCAGGTTCCAGTATACGCAGCAAATTGATGCAATCGCTGAGGCTTGAGTTTACGGTTATCCCCTCTCATTGTGATGAAGAAGCACTTAAAGAATCTTTTGATAGCCAAAATACGCTCGAATTAGGTTCTGTACTTGCTGCTCACAAGGCACTGGATGTAAGCCAGCATTATCCAGAACATTTTATTATTGCCGCCGATCAATTATGTTTACTTGGCGAAACCTTGCTAAATAAACCACTTAATCATCAAACAGCAATTGAGCAGCTAAGCCTCTTAAGCGGCCAAACTCATCAACAAATTTCCTGTCTTTGCATTGCAAAAAATAACCAAATACTTTGGCGACATCATGAAGTAGCTGATTTAACCATGCACCAATTAAGCAAACAAACCATTGAAGCATACCTCGAGAGCGAAAAGCCTTATCATAGCTGCGGCTCGTATCACTATGAAACTCAAGGTAAATGGTTATTTCAGGAAGTAAAAGGAAATGAGGACACTATTCTTGGACTTCCTTTATTTCCATTAGCACAGGCGTTAAGAAAATTAGGTGCTGTACGTTTTTAACGTATTTATGAACGGTTTAAAAAACCGCCGTCATTGCGAACGCAGTGAAGCAACCCAGAACTGAGTTCTAACAAAGCATTGCTCTGGGTTGAAATTTATATACCTGTGAACGTTTACATATGCTTTTAGGCTGGAAGTTGTTTCATTCTGACCAAAATAGTAAAAATACAAATAACAAAAATCAGGAAACAACATGCAAATAACTAAAATCCATGCCCGTGAAATCTTAGATTCACGAGGCAATCCTACAGTTGAAGCAGACGTTATTTTAAATAATGGGCTTATGGGAAGAGCTAGTGTACCTTCTGGAGCCTCAACCGGAAGCCGCGAAGCCTGTGAATTGCGCGATAATGATCCCACACGTTATTGTGGCAAGGGAGTACAACAAGCTGTTACTTCCGTAAACACCGAAATTAATCAAACATTAAAAAATAGTTCTGTTGAAGATCAAGAAGCTTTAGACCTGGCTTTATGTCAATTGGATGGCACGGAAAATAAATCACGTTTAGGCGCCAATGCGCTCCTGGCTGTTTCCCTTGCTGCAGCCAGAGCCCGAGCAAGCACGCTTAACCAACCTTTATATGCCGCATTGAACCAAGGCGAGATAATGAGCATGCCGGTGCCGATGATGAATGTGTTAAATGGCGGCGCCCATGCTGATAATAACGTGGATATTCAAGAATTTATGATTATGCCAGTGGGTGCTGCTGATTTTCCAACGGCATTACGGATGGGTACAGAGATTTTTCATGTGCTGAAATCTGTATTAAAAAAGCAAGGTTTAAATACTGCGGTAGGTGATGAAGGTGGTTTTGCTCCAAATATCAAATCAAATCGCCAAGCCTTAGATCTACTTAGCGAGGCGATTGGCACGGCAGGCTTTAAACTAGGCAACGAAATAGTACTTGCTCTTGATGTAGCCGCCTCCGAGCTTTATAAGCAAGGCAACTATCATATGGCCTCAGAGAACCAGCAATTTAGCTCAGAACAATTAGTTAGCTACTATGCTGATCTAGTTTCCAACTACCCAATTGTCAGTATTGAAGATGGCCTGGATGAAAAGGATTGGGAGGGCTGGCAGGAGTTAACGCGCCAACTTGGCGGAAAAATCCAATTAGTAGGGGATGATGTATTTGTTACTAACCCTAAAATTCTACGCGAAGGAATTGATCAGGGTATTGCCAATGCAATTCTTATTAAAGTAAATCAAATAGGTACATTGAGTGAAACCCGACAAACCATTAAATTAGCCCATGCAAATGGCTATCGTTGTGTGATGTCTCATCGCTCTGGAGAAACAGAAGATACCTTTATCGCAGATTTAGCTGTTGCAACCGGCTGTGGGCAAATCAAGACAGGCTCCTTGTGCCGTACTGACAGGATTGCCAAATACAATCAATTACTGCGAATTAATGAAATTTCTTCACTGCCTTATCTAGGAAAAGCTGCCCTAAAAAGATAATTCTGCTGGAAACTAATCTAACTTATAGCCTGTATTACGCTAATACGGGCTCCAACTCAAAAAAAGAAATAAAATCAAACATAAAGAAATAAAAAAACACAAAAAGTAAAAATTAAATCCAAAATAACCTGGAAAGTCAATTTCCTTGTTCTATACTCCATTCATGTATTTATTAATCTTGTTGTCAAAGGTAGATTAATGAAAGAAGTTGCTGTAGAAAACTATATTCCTATTGAAGCACGTAAACAACATATTGTTAAATATCCTGTTTTTTGTTTGCTGCCCCCTGATTCGATCCATCAGCTCGCCCTGTTGGTAGAGGAAGTTCGCGTGCAACCTAACGAAGTCATAGTCAGTGAAGGGGATTATTTTGATGGCTTCTTCCTCATTGTTTCTGGAACAGCTTCTGTATCAAAATCATTAAAAAGAATCAAGAAAACTAATCCACGACATATAATCACTTTAGGTCCTAATAATGCAATTGGGCTAAATGAATCTGGATTTCATTGCCCCCAGGGAGTACGAGTTGCATCAGTTAGCGCAATAACCGATATGGTTTTATTACGCGTTGACTTGCTTAGTTTTTATAACTTCTTAAAAACTCATGAAACAATCTATCCTTCGCTACAAAAGCTAAGTGAACGATTTGTATTCATGAATTTAATACGTCATGCACTAAGTAATTTATCTACAGAAAAGATTAAGGAATTGGTAGAAAAAACCCAAACCCATTTAAACTCAGTAACCATAGAGAGTTCTCCGTTGAACCAAAATGTAGTTTACCTACATGAACAAAATAAACCTAATATTTCTCGTCTTGAGCAGGTGCTTTTTAAACAAATTAATGCTAAAAATACATTAGCGAATGTATTAAATAGTGGATTAATAGAATTAAACCATGATGAAATTTATGTAATCATGATAAAACTGCACAATTTGGGATTTAGGGATTTTGACTTAATTACAGGTTCAGTTAAGCCACCCCCAACCCCATTTTTGAAAAAAATCATCAAAAAAGTAACACATTTTTGGAAAGGATAATCCATTTGTGAAAGCGAACACATATCGAGTTTTTCTCTTAACTCTTCTTGCCTGTTTGGCACTAGTCAGTTGCCAAAACAACAAACAAGTTGCATTTCCTGGGTATATTCAAGGAAAATTTACTTATATTTCTGCTTATTATTCGGGGGAGTTAACACAGCTCAATGTAACCGCAGGGGATACCATCAAACAAGGGCAACCACTATTCACCTTAGAGCCCTCCCCTGAAAATACGGAACTGCTCGCAGCCAATGCACGCGTACAACAAGCACGCGATGAGCAAAAAAAACATGAGTCAAACTATTCTTTGCAAAAAAAGAACCACGAACGAAATCTATTTTTATTTAAAAAAGAGGTCATTTCCAAAGAAGAATTGGAGAAAAGCAACGATGACTTAACTGCAGCAGTCGCCAATAAAAAAGCAGCTGAAGCAAATCTATTAGAAGAACAAGCCAAACAAAGCCAGGCGCAATGGTCATCAAAGCAAAAAACCGTCACCGCGCCAGTTAATGCTCTAGTATTTCAAACTTATTACTCCGAACATGAACAAGTCGCAGCCAATAAGCCGGTACTTTCATTGCTTACTTCAGGCTCATCAAAAGTAATTTTTTACGTTCCTGAACCATTACTCAGTTCCATCAAACTAAACCAGCATGTCTATGTTGCTCGTGATGGACAGTCCGAAACACTCAAAGCAAAAATCACCTATATATCTCCAAAAGAAGAATACACCCCACCAGTGATTTTTAGCGATACAGAGCGAAATAAACTAGTATTTCGAGTTGAAGCCCTTCCTCTTACAGAAAATAACTCTGCGGTCCATCCTGGCCAACCAGTTACTGTGCTCCTGGATAACACTAACTGAATATGAACGAAAATAATTTAATTATTGATGTTAAAAACTTAGGAAAAAACTTTGAGCATAGGCCTGCCGTTGTCAATGTGAGCTTACAAGTCAAACCCGGAGAAATCTATGGGTTTTTAGGGCCCAATGGTTCAGGAAAAACAACCACCATTCGTATGTTATGTGGCCTTTTGACTCCAGATAGCGGTTCAGGAACGTGTCTTGGTTATGATATATTGACGCAATCTAAAACAATTCGTCGACATGTGGGATATATCCCACAACACTTCAGTTTATACAAGCAGCTTACCGTTTATGAAAATATCTTATTTATGGCGGAGCTCTATGGGGTTTTTGACCGTAAACGAGCAACTCAGCAAATCATGAGCCATCTTGGGCTTAGCTTAAGAAAAGATCAATTGGCTGGAGGTCTATCTGGCGGCTGGAAACAACGCCTGGCACTTGCTTGCGCTTTAATACATCAGCCCTTCTTATTACTCTTGGATGAACCTACCGCAAGTGTTGATGCGGAATCTCGCATGGATTTTTGGGAAATCATGCGTGATTTATCATCAGAAGGAATGACCATATTACTTAGTTCTCACAATATGGATGAAATTGAACGCTGTCACCGTATTTCCTATATAACCGATGGACATTTACTGCTCAGTGGAAAAATTAAAGAAATCATTCGTGATATCAACCTCACCACTTGGAGCGTACAAGGAAAAAATCTCTTATTGCTGGCTAAACAGCTCGAAGCGACTCCAGGAATAGAGCAAATCATTACCTTACTGGATACACTCCACATCAGCGGCCAAAATCAGGAAATCTTAAATAGAGCCATTAAGCCCTTTTTAGAAAATCCAAACTTCACCTGGCAAATGATTCAACCTTCATTGGATGACGTATTCGTCTGGATGACAAAACATCAAGCAGGGAAATCCTAAGCTATGGACTTTAAAAATTATCGCTCTTTACGGCTATGGGGCATGTTCAAAAAGGAATTAAGGGTAATATTGCGTGATTACCGTACTTATATCTTTGTACTTATTACGCCATTTTTAGAAGCGATATTATTTGGTCTGATCATTGATCATGATGCACGACATATTCCGACTATTGTTGTTGCCAAAGATCAATCCCCAATCACCAACAGCTTGATTCAATCCTTTCGCAATACCAGTTATTTTAATATTAAAGACGTCATTAAGGACGAAGCTGAAGCTGATAAATTACTAAAAAAAGGGATTGTTCATTTTGTCATTCACATTCCCCAAGATTTTACTCGTGATCTGATTCGCAATGATTCACCTCATATTCTTTTAGAAGGAGATGCCAGCGATCCCACCGTGATTAATAACGCCTTTCATGCTTCCTCATCAATCGCTAAAAACACCTTAAAAGAAATTGCTCAAGGGCCTTTAAAATATCTTGCCCCCCAAGAACCAGGTTTTGTTATCGATACCCATGCCAAATATAATCCCGCGGTTAAGGCCCAATACCATACCCTTCCGGGCTTATTAGCAACCATATTAACTATATCCCTAGCTTTAGTAATGGCGATTTCCATTACTGGAGAATACGAAAGTGGCACCATGGAAATGTTATTGATCACTCCCATTTACCCACTTGAAGTCATCATAGGTAAGCTATTACCTAATATTCTTTTAGGCTACATTTTATTTTTTTCTATACTGCTTGTTTCGATTTTTCTATTTAATGTTCCTTTTTATGGCAGCGTCCTTTTGCTTACTCTGGCCGCATTTCCCTTTATTATTGCTAACCTGTCCTTGGGAATCGCGACCTCTTGTATTGCCAAAACCCAATTCCAAGCGGCACAAATCGCCGGAAGTTATACGCTCCCCGCGGTTTTATTTTCAGGCTTTTTATTTCCGACGTCCTCCATGCCTACCTGGGCACAGTGGCTTAGTAATTTATTTCCCAGCACCTATTTTCTGAAAATTAGTGGGGATGTCATGTTAAAGAATTCGAGCTTTATGGATATTTTGCCTAATATTTGGCCAATTATCGTATTTGCTATTGTGCTTATTTTTATTAGCTATAAGTTTTATCGTAAGACTTTGGATTAATTATTAGAGTACGTCATCCCAATTTGGAGCACGTCATCGCCTAGGAAGCACGTCATCGTCATCTCCTAGGGAATACGTCATCCCGAACACAGTGAGGGATCTCCTGAATGTGGCACAGGCGTTAGATTAGAACAATACCACCATCAGGAGATCCTTCGTCGTAAACTCCTCAGGATGACGTACATTTAGCCATGCTGCAACCATTGATTCACTGCAAACAAATCATTAGCACTTAACGTTCCGGCCTCTTTTTTCAAGCGTAATAAATTCATAATATAATCATAACGAGCGGACTCATATTGCATTTGTGCGTCCAGTAATTGAGTTTGTTGCACCAATACATCAGTCAAACTCCCCGCTCCAGAAACATAACGTTGCCTTAAACCATCCAAGGAGCTTTGCGCCGATTGAATTGCATCACTCGCGTAACGTATTTTCTTAATGTTTGCTGAAACATTCCGATAGCTTTTACGCGTCTCATAAGTTACCTCTCTTACCGAATGCTCCAACTTTTGCTGAGCGATGCGAAAGCTATATTTAGCTTTGCGTGCAGAAGCAACTGCCAATCCGCCGGAATAAATGGGAACATTTACATTAAGAAACGCGCCGGCATTACGCACTCGGCTTGACCCAGCGGCAACAATAACACTGCCCTCTGAGTAGTGAAATGCATTATCATCATACAATAATTTGGCATTAACTGTAGGCAAATGCTCCCCATAATTTGCTTTTATTTTTTCACGTGACGATTGCAGCTTTAATTGATTTGCCTTAACCACCCAGTTTCCAGTAAGCGCCTTATGCACCCATTTATCTATGTTGGCAGGCTGTGGGGAGACCAAAGGTATTCTCTTATGCAAATCAGCTAAAGAAGGATATTCAAAAGAAGTAAGCTGTGTTAAATATTCCCTATCTGAAGCTAACTGAGCCTCTGCCGAAATGAGATCAGACTCAGCAGCACTGTAAGAGGACTTTGCCACATACACATAACTTCTGGTGGTTTTTCCTACCTTAAATTTTTGCTCCACATCATACAATTGCCTCATTAGCGCTTTTTTATGAGCATTAAGATAGGACACTCTTTTTTCACTGCGCAACACGTTAAAATAAGCATCGGCAACCCGCAACATTAAATCTTGTAATTCAGAATTCAGGCGTGCTACAGCCTCCCGTGCCGCGATTTTAGAACTCTTGTATCGAGAAAAAGCGCCAAAATTAAAGATTGGCTGCGTTATGCTAAGCCGCATTTCATAACTGCGTAAGGTATTACGTGGAGGTTCTATTTCAGGCACTATGGCGCCATAGCTGTATTGTTTATCTGCGGAGGGTTGAAGTTCAAGATGAGCATTGAGTAATAAATCCGCTCTGCTGATGGCAATATCTTCTTTATGAGATAAAGTTCTGAGAATAGCCTCTTGATATATATTATCATGGGTCAATGCCTCCTGAAACACACTCAGTAGATCAGCGGCATTACAATGAAAAGACAGCAATAAGCTAGTGGTTAATACTATTTTCTTTTTCACGTCACCTTAATCCCTGGTTTTTATAAAAAAGTACTTATTCGTAAATGTTTACGTAATGAAACGTCATCCTGAGGAGTTTACGACGAAGGAGCTCCTGACTATGGCATTATACTCACTTATAGTACCAGCTCATTCAGGAGAGCTCACACTGCGTTCGGAACGACGTGCATTGTTTCTAAATTAATCTTTCTTGTAAGGTAAGTATTCTGGCACTGCTTTAGGATAACATCCTTTTATCTGGCGGAAGTAATCCAATATCTGTGGAAAATCCGCGCTTATGTCGCCAGTAGGCCAAAATGCTTCGCGAATGCGAATCTCTTTCGATGCATAATCAAGTGCCACCATAGCTAAGGGAAGCTTTGCTTTACAAGCAATATGGTAAAAACCTTCTTTCCATCGGGTTACCGGTCCACGTGTCCCTTCAGGAGTAATCGCGAGTCGAAACTCATCTTTAGCGTGAAATAAATCCACTACTTTATCTACCGCATTATTCTTTTTAGAGCGATCTACGGGCGCTCCACCTAATATTCTTAAAATAAGACCTAAAGGGAAAAAGAAGAGCTGCCTTTTTGCTAAAAAATTAATTTTTACGCCCAGCGAGAAACGGGCAAATAACCCAAGCAGAAAATCCCAATTACTGGTATGAGGCGCGACCACAACCACATATTTTTTCTCTCCAGGTAACTTACCAACAACCTTCCAGCCAAATAATTTTAAAATAAGGTGTCCAAATTTTTGCATAACTTAACTATCTATAATTATTTGTACACTATTATATACGTTTTACAGGTCTTTTTGATACCTCTTTATCTTTTATTCATGATTAAACCAGACCAAGCGCAAAAACTGTACTAAAATTATACATATATAAGCGTTGCTTAGGAGCAGATCATGAAAACACACGATCCAGCACGGTACTTTTCCAACCCTCGTTTGCTGGGCGCAATATACTTTGGATTATTATCTGTCGTAGGAACCATTTTGATTGATGCGTTTCTATCATTAATTGGAATTGAAGACTTCGTGCCGCTCTTTGAAGCAATTATAGTGGGGATGGTCGTTGCATCAGCAACGGGCGCTCTATTTGGTAAGCAAATCATTCACTGTCCCAAGCCTTATCTTGCAAAAACATTTGCTATAGGTTTTTTCATGGTTATCATATCACTGCCTTTTTTCGCTCTGGGTCTTGTGTTCTTTATGGACAAAGGCAGCACTGCCTTATTTTCAGTCAGTAGCTTTAGAAATTTAGCCTACTCCTATCTTGTCATTCTCGGATACAGCTATATACTCTTTGGTATTTTACTTGCTATTGCAGCAGGATGTGCCGCTATGTATTTACGTGGGTGGCTGGTATACGATATCTTACACACCGATAAAAGAAAAAGCATGCGTCTGCCACGGTTTGTATCAGCCCAAACTCGGACTAAAACTTTGCATAAAGCACATGCAGCGCATCATAAGAAAATATAAAACTAGACGCTGTTTACATTTTGCTGTTTTGAGGAAAAAATCGCCCAAACAGCCAAATATAAACAGCCCCTAAATACCAGGGTATGACTCATTGATGCACGTTTTAAACAATAAAGAGCAGCTATTTGCTTTATTAGCCGAAGGCGCGACGGTTATAACGCCAAACAACAGGCTTAGTGATGCCATAACCAGGCAGTATTTTCATATGCAAAACAGCAACACGGTAGATAAGCCGATTTGCCTTCCGTATGGCGTTGCCCTGGTGAAAGCCTATGCGCAACTTAATTTTACTGCCCCACTAGAGGCTTACCCAACGCTATTAAACAGCAATCAATGCCTTTACTTATGGCGTAAGTTAATCAAATCACGTGCTGATATCACCTACAGCGAAGGATTATTGCAGGCAGTAATCAGCGCTTGGGAGCGTTGTGAGCTATGGCAAATCTCATTGGATGATTCGAGTTTTCATTACACGCCGCAAACACGGCAATTTCAACAATGGTGGCAATCATTTAATAAAGAATTGAATAAAAAAAATTTAATCGCGGAATGCCAGCTCGTTCCTTATCTAATTAAGGCCCACAGCCCCTTATTATCAGGGCCGGTTATTTGGGCGTGCTTTGATGATTTCACGCCACAACAAAGTCACCTGCAGCAACACCTTGAACAACAAGGATTCCCCCAGTACCAATATGACTTACCCATACGGGTATCTAATGTCAAAATACTCGCAGCGGACGATGAAAAAGAAGAGTACCAGCAATTAATCAACTGGTTACACCTAAAAATCCAAGAAGGAAGTCAGCGCATTGGTGTTGTGATTCCTGATTTACAACAAAGGCCATCGGCAATACGCAGGCTCTTGGCGCAGCATTTTGATCCTGCGGTGTTTAATGTATCCCTAGGTCAAACCTTAAATGAATTTCCTCTAGTTGCTCATGCCTTATGCTGGTTAAATCTAGATACCAAATACGTAAGTGCTCACCAAGCCGCATTGCTGCTGCAATCCCCATACATTGGTAGTGCAAAAGAAGAATTCCTTGCTCGCGCAGAATATCTGCAAAATAGTACCCTGTTGGAAGATCTAAATATTCCAGTCGCACAGTTTATAAAAGATCTTGAAACCTATACGCCGAAGCTTGCCGCACTAGTTGGCCAAATCAACGCTTACCCTAAAGAAGCCTCCTTGCATGATTGGATACAGCTTTTCCAAGAACGTCTAAACATCCTGGCTTTTCCTGGCGATTATGGGTTAAATTCGGCAAATTATCAGTGTTTTTCACGCTTTTCCCTTCTTTTTGACGAATTAAGGCAGTTAAGTCTACTCTGTCCCCATTTAACAAAGACAGAAGCCTTAGAAATTTTAGAGCAGTTGGTAGAAAATACTATTTTCCAAGCCCAAAAAACTGATTCGATCATCCAAATATCCGGTTTATTGGAAGCTTCTGGCTGTGAATTTGATCACCTATGGATGACCGGCCTAACCGATCAATGCTTACCGCAAAAAGTAAGTTTATCTGCGTTTATTCCGCCCCAACTGCAACGTGATCGACATATGCCCCATAGTCTTCCGGCACGTGAATTGCAATTTGCCAAACAAACGCTGAACCGCTTACAACAAAGTGCCGACTCGGTGGTATTCAGTTATGCCGAATTACAAGGCGATACACCTAATTTACCCTGCTCTTTAATTACCGAGCACCCTGAATTTATTCGCTTAGAACAAGAAACTAATCCCCAGCAAGAAACACAGTTAATGCATATCGAAGAACATTATCTGCTGCCCATCAAAGCCGGGGAGCAAATTTCTGGTGGTACAGCACTGCTCGCTAATCAGGCTAAATGCCCGTTTCGCTCATTTGCTGAGCATCGATTACGTGCAAAAGAATCATCACAAACCAATGATGGGCTGGATGCAAAAACCAGAGGACAAATAATTCATAAAGTCATGGAATTATTATGGCAAAAATTGCAAAGCCAACAGGCATTATTTACTTTAGATGCCACCAGTTTAGAACAGCATATTGATACCGCAATTCACAGTGCTTTGGAACCATTAACTCAACAGCATCCGGAAACATTCCCAGAACTAGTACGAACTGTTGAATATACCCGCCTTAAACGATTAGCACTGAGTTATCTGGAATGGGAAAAGCAACGCAGTCCATTTACTATTTCAGCTTTGGAGCAATCATTCACCATTAATTTGGCAGGCCTAGACTTCAATGTTCGTGTTGACCGGCTTGATGAGGTTGCAGATAAAAAATGGGTCATTGATTATAAAAGCAGCCTCCCTAGCAGCAGGCCGTGGTATGAAGACCGCCCTAAAGAACCGCAATTATTACTGTATGCATTATTAGATAAGGAAATTAATGCCTTGCTCTTGATGCAAATAAAAGCCGGAAAAATTGTTTGCAGTGGTTTTAGTGAAGAAAAACAATCGGTTAGTGGTATTAGCTCATTAAAAAAAGAAGAAACCTGGGACGATTGTCGCACTCATTGGCACAATCAATTAACTCATTTAGCAGAAGAGTTTCAGGAAGGCCATTGTGCACCACAACCCGCTCAATTAACCATTTGCCAACAATGCTCTTTTCAAAGCTTATGCCGATTTCAGGCAAATCCGGCGTGAGTACAAAAACAGACCATTTACTTTGGTTTTTTCTCTCTTTGTGTTATAAAACCACTTGAGATCTTCATACTTGCTTTTTGTAGTAATTTTGTACCAATAATTTCTTATTAATTTTAAAAGAGATCGATCATGCCTTTATATTATACAGACGCTAAAAGCCGTATTAATGGTTACCATGACCAATTAGAAGCAACAAAAATAATGCTTAACCAGTTAATAAACGATGAAGCAAATGCTAATAAAATACAAAAACACATCGATGCCATACAACACTACTACAATACCTCTCTGCGTACAGCAAAAAATGAAAAAACGCAAAATGCAATTGTCAACAGTTATGAAAACTACATTCGCTTATTAAATAACGCTTACAAAATTGGACATCAACAACAACCGACAGCCTCTGAGCAAATAGATGAATTTTTTAAATCGTCAAATGAAGCAATAGGTCGTGAATACGATGCGCGAAGAATAAATGCATTCTTCCATAACTGTTATAAAGTATGCGAGCTTACATTCTGGGCTTCCGCAACCATTACCATGTACGCCTCTATTTTCCTTGTTGCCTTACCCATGCTGATTGTACAACCCACTTTAGGCCTTGCCGTATCAATCGCTGTTGGTGGAGTATTTTTGAAAGCAGCGAGCAATTGCCTCGAGTGTTTAAAGGAATTTAAAGGCACTGCTCGACATAGCGCAGAATATGATTCAGAAAGAGCAATACTTTCATTTTTCCAACCTAAAGAACCAAGAGAACCTGAAGTACCTGTACTGCAACATAGCGACTCCAATAGCATACAAGATAGTCTTGTTGTTACTCATTAATTTACATTTTTGCAGCCATTAGATCATTTTAATGGCTGCAATGAGTAATTCTACACTCCAAGTGGCGTCTCTACATTGCGAAATTTAACTAGATGTTTAATAATGATAAAATCGCGTAAACTAAGGAGTGACCATGCCACTCAAATTAACAAGAAAAAAAATCATTTACAGTGGCCTAATTGCTTGTCTACTAAGTAGTTGTGCACATCCTCCTTATAATAATTTTAAACACCGTAATTTTGTTGCCCGGGGCGCAGTCATTGGTGCAACGATGGGAACAGCCATCGGGGCTGCCGCTACTGGTACAGTTCCTGGAGCGCTGGCAGGTACCGCGATTGGTGGTACTGTAGGAGCCATCTTAGGTTCGGGCACTAACCCCAGACACCGTATTATCAGAAACCTAAACAAATGTGATATTCAATTTGTGCAATACGGCGATACAATGACCTTGATTATCCCTACAGATAAGTATTTCATGTTCGAAAGCCCTCGCCTCAATGAAGTACGTTATGTTGGTCTTAACCATATTATTGACCTATTGAGACTCTACCCTGATAACCCCGTTTATGTTGCAGGGTTTACGGATAATGTTGGAACCGAGTACCGTAAAAACCGACTCTCTCAAGCCCAGGCAGAAACCATGATGACCTTCTTATGGGCCAATGGTGTTCAGGCAACTCGCCTACATCCAGAGGGTTATGGCGATAAAAATTCTGTAGGCGATAATGCATTTATTCACGGTAGCGCATTTAATCGACGCATTGAAATTCAATGGTTTATTGGCAGAACACCGCAAAAATGCTGTGTTATGAGACCAAATAAAGTAAATTTCGCGATGAAATAAGAAAAATCTATCCCCTATTCACAGCGCGTAACGGGATAGGATAGAGCAAAATCCCGTATTACCCTGCGCTAATGCGGGCTACAATTCAACGATGTTTTAAGGTGTACTCATGCATTCACGATTCTTAGGTGGCGTTCTTTTAATTGTTGGAACATCTATAGGAGGAGGCATGCTTGCCCTTCCTGTTGCCAATGCTGCTACTGGTTTTTGGCAGTCCTCTGCTTTTCTATTCGTATGCTGGGTTTTTATGACTTTAGGCGCATTTTTTATCCTTGAAGCCAACCTGTATCTACCCAAAGGTAAAAATATGGTTTCTATGGCAGCAGCCACCTTAGGTAATTATGGTTTGCTAGCTGCCTGGATTAGCTACCTATTTTTACTATACACCCTACTCTCAGCCTATATTTCTGGCGGGACTGATGTATTAAATAGCTTACTCTACAAAGTCGGTTTGCATCTTAACGATTGGCAGGCCAGTTGCCTGTTTACCTTATTGTTTGGGTTAATTGTTTATGGTGGTATTCGTTACGTCGATTATGCCAATCGCGCCCTGATGTTTGGTAAATTAGCCGTTTACTTTTTATTAATTGTGTTTATTGCTCCTTACATTGACGTACAAAGCTTCCAGCATGGGAATGTACGTTATATTGGCGGCACAATTATGATTTTAATCACCTCATTTGGCTTTGCGATTATCGTCCCAAATCTTAGAGAGTATTTTGATGACGACATCAAACAGCTGAAAAAGGTTATTCTTATTGGCTCCTTAATTCCTTTATTTTGTTATTTGGCCTGGGATGCGGTAATTATGGGGGCAATTCCCGCTGAAGGCAGTCAAAACCTTGAGAGCTTAATGCAGAATCCCCACACGACCAGTGCCTTAGCCTCATTGCTGTCAAACAGAGTACAAAGCCCTACCATTAGCGCTTTATTTAATTTCTTTACATCCATCTGCATGCTCACTGCATTTTTAGGGGTGTCTTTATGTTTATATAGCTTCCTTGCTGATGGCTTGAAATTACGTACCTATGGTCGTCATGGTATTGGATTGTTTTTATTAACGTTTGTTCCCCCTTTATTAATCGTAATCTATTATCCTGGAGCTTATATTCATGCCTTAGGTTATGCCGGTATTTTCTGTATTATCTTGCTACTATTTTTACCGGCTTTAATGTGTTATTTTGGAAGAAAAAACCACAGATCAACCTTTATCGTTCCTGGTGGTAAAATAACTCAAGTTGCCGTGCTCTTCATTTCCATTTTACTTTTAGCGCACGAACTCTGGGGATTATTGGGAAGTTAAGTAGGCCTGTAGAGGCCTAGCATTGACTTTAACTGAAAAATAAAGTATCATATTGAACTATATTTGATCATTTTTGGCGTATGTCACATGACCAATTCAAAATTAATCGGCGGGATATTACTCATTGTAGGTACATCGATAGGCGGTGGAATGCTTGCGTTGCCAGTATCTACCGCTGAAGTAGGTTTTACTAATTCTATTTTCTTCTTATTTTTCTGCTGGTTCGTCATGACTGCAGGCGCCCTGCTTGTTCTCGAAGTCAATCTGCGTCTCCCGGCTGGCAGTAATATGATTTCTATGGCGAAATCAACTTTAGGCATGCCTGGACAAATTATTGCGTGGATAACCTACCTGTTTTTACTATATACCTTACTTTCTGCCTACATTTCAGGAGGAAGTGATGTATTTAACAGCTTACTGCATAAAGTAGGTATTCATTTACCGACAAGCCTTACCTCCATACTATTCACTATTTTTTTTAGTTTGATTGTATATAAAGGGATTCGCTCAGTAGATTACGTCAATCGTGGATTAATGTTTGGTAAATTAGGCGTTTATGCCTTACTGATCGTAATTATCAGCCCCCATGCCTCATCTGAAGGCTTATCTGGTGGTTCCGCACGTGCGTTTACAGGGACATTAATGATCTTAGTTACCTCGTTTGGTTATGCATCAATTATTCCCAGCTTAAGAGATTATTTTGGCGATGATATTCGAGCATTAAGACGAGTAATTCTTTTAGGCTCATTAATCCCTCTTGCTTGCTACATCGTTTGGGATGCGGTAATCATGGGCGTTGTTTCTCGTGAAGGAGAAAACGGATTAATCGCGCTAATGAGTTCAGAACATGCAACGAGCGGCTTAACAGAAGCATTAAGCCAATCAGTACAAAGCCAATGGATTAGTGGATTTTTTGGATTTTTCACCTCAATCTGTATGCTTACCGCCTTTTTGGGAGTTTCTTTGGGGCTATTTGATTTTCTCGCTGATGGCTTAAAACTAAAAAAATCAGGAAGCCAAGGCAAATACATTCTTGCCTTAACCTTTCTTCCCCCCTTAGCCGTAGTGCTATTGAATCCTGGAATTTATTTACATGCATTAAGCTATGCAGGGGTTTGCTGTGTGATTTTATTATTACTCTTGCCCGCAATTATGGCATGGAAAGGCCGAAAAACTTGCGTGATGACGGCAGAAGAAGGCCATCTTATCCCCGGCGGGAATTCAAGCTTAGCTTTAATCGGTTTTATTGCAACTGGGTTGCTGGTTATTGCACTTATATATTAAATGGCCATTCAGCGAAGCTGACCTGCTCTAAAACGACACGTCATCCCGAATATAGTGAGGGATCTCCTGAGTATGGCTCTGTGCCCACTTCTGAAGATCCTTCGCCGTAAACTCCTCAGGATGACGTTTCTTTTTCAATAACTATTAGTGAAATTTTCTTTTTTGGAAATCACTTACTAATTTTTTAGCTTCATCCATGGTATAGCCATAGTGCTTTTGCAATTTACCATAAATCTCTTCGTGATTTCCTTCGATTTTTTTGAGATCATCATCAGTTAGCTTACCCCATACTTGTTTCATTTTGCCACTGACTTCTTTCCAGGTTCCTTCAAAAATATCCTTATTCATTAGAATTTCTCCTAAAATATATTTTTAAACTAGTGAAATAATTTTCGCTAGTGAACATAAATTTAGTAGACAATTAATCCAATTGCAAAAAAATTACAACAAAATAATCAAAATATGAATAAAATCATCTGATTAGAATGCAGATATTTTCATGACCGTTACCGGATGCTCTTTGAATTGATCTGTCCCTATGATTTCCCATCCTAAAGATTGATAGTACTCAGGGATTGTGCGATCAAACGCAAAAAGATACAGCGTATTAAAACCAAATTTCTTTGCCTCTTGCTTGATAACTTCCACCAATTGGCGCGCAATACCTTGCCCTCGATAAGTTTCATCCACTGCAAGTGAACCTAACCACGGTGTTAAATCAGGCCGAATACCGTCGTTTTCACGTAAACTGCACATGCCGACCGCTTTGCCTTCATGAAGTGCCACATAAGTCAGCGGCATCGCATCCGAGTTCGCATGATCACGAAAGCGTTCTGCGGCTTGGTCTAAGGGTACCTCAGGCAACCATATACGACCCAGTCCGTCGTACCATATTTGCGCTAAATCAGGTAAAGTATGTAGGTGATTTTTAAGCAGATCGATCGTTATCATGTAGGTTGCCTCCTAAAATAAGAAACGTGCGTTTCATTAGTCTAACAAGTTAGGAGGTTTTCTTGCAAATAGGATTAATCCCATCCTGGAAAACCCCCACCAATTTTTTCTAATTGGCACTTAACGTCATTCATGATAGAATAATATTTGTACATTAGGGGTGCCATTAGCAATCTGGCTGAGAGGATAAACCCAACCCTTGGAACCTGATCTCATTCGTCTGAGCGGAGGAAAATGTGTCTCTTATTATGTGTTCTGGTATTGTTGCTTTTGTTACTTCGTTTATTGGCTTATTACCACAAATTATAAAATCCATTAAAACCAAATCTACTCAAGATTTGTCAATGTTGATGCTAATTAACTACCTGATTTGCTCCATTGCATGGATTGTTTATGGCAGCGGCACCAACTCCTTTTTCGTAATTAGCTCAAATATTGCCGGTTTATTGATTAGCCTCCTACTTATCCTATTAAAGAGACGTTATGATGTTCAACGCCCTTAATTTAACGGGCTATCGCTCTATTTTATGCCTTAATGGTGAGTTACCCACATCATCCTTCTTCATTGAAATGAATTTGCCAATAATTGCCACTGATGGCGCTGCAAATAGCCTACATGCATTGGGTATTCATCCCAAACTAATCATCGGTGATTTGGATTCAGTTCACCCCGAACTATTAGAAAGCTGTGCCCACTTACATCTCCCCAATCAAAACAGTAATGATTATCAAAAGGCATTAGCTTACCTAAAAGAAAAAGACTTACTACCTGCAATTGTTGTCGGAGTTAATGGAGGCTACTTAGATCACATATTAAATAATATTAATATTTTTCTAGAAACAAATTGTCTTTTGTATTCGCCACCAATAACGGGTTTAGTTCTTAATGAAAACTCTCAATTAAACTGCGTGTTGCCCCTTCAAACCAAAATTTCATTACTGGGGATCCCACAAGCCACCCTCTCGTCAATAGGATTACAATGGGAACTCAACGCCACCAATTTAAGCTTCCCGGGAACAAACTCTTGCTTTAATCGGACTCAAGCATCAGAAATTCATTTAGAGGTACATCAAGGAAGTGTTCTAGTTCTCATTTATGAACAACAAATCGACGATGCAGGAACCACGATGTACCTACATAACCCGAACCCGCTCACCACGAAAGTGCCCCCATCTTAATCAGATTCACCCACCACAATTTGTAAACGCACTTAAATCGGGTCATTTAGGATTTTTATAGGAGGTATCCGATACTATATCATTAGATGAGACACTATTCTCATTAGCTTCAGGAGCTTTAGCAAAAAATCCAATAGCTCCAATAGACGGAACCTTTCTTTTTTTAGCTGCAGGTGTGTCTTGTGCAAACTCCTTATCATTTTTTTCATTCCTTTTTCTCTTCGGCCGACTTGGAGCATCTTCTAAATCAGCCAGATCCTCATCCATTCGTTCTGAACCTTGAGATATTAATTGGTTGACTAAAGGCTGCTGCTGATTTTCATTTTCACCTAAATCTTCTGCGCTTATCAATTGAAGACCAGGAAGGACTTCTGGCATTTCTTCTAACTCTGTGACCTCTACCATAGTGGTAATAGGATCATTACCGGACTCTTTACAAGGTTTTTCTTCAGGAAAATAAATATCCCAATCTTGCACAGAAAAGTAGTAATTATAATTAATTGCCAAAATCTCTTCGAAACGCGAGCGTCTGTCTTTGAGAAGGCCCATTATTTTGTCCATTTCCTTTTGGCCCAAACCAGATTCATCTGCAAGATACTTAAACATATGATCATCCAAGTATATGATTTTCTTCATTATATCTTCAATTTCTTGAGCATTATTAAGTAGCTCTTTAAGCTCAGGAATTCGATAACCAAGACTATTTAAAGGGGCTAATACCCCGTTCGTAGTATTAGAACTATCCGATTGATCGTCCTCATCCAGGCTATCTAACTCCTCACTAGTCGCTGACAAATCCTCAAATAAATCACTAAAATAATAATCATTAATTCCATCTGTTTGCCCATCTTTAAATGCTTGGTAATTAATACCACCGATAATCATTCGAAATGGATCATCCAAGACCTCTTCAAAATGCTCAACACTAAAGGCAGCTACTTGGTTAAACTGAAAACTATGCCCAGGATCTATTCTCACTGCGACTAAATCATAGTTGTTAGTATCATCACCCTTTGCAGGAACAAGCCCAATATTAGAAAAATCCCAATCAACTTCGCCCAAATAATAACCAACGATAATGATGGCAGAAAAATTTTTAATTCGGCTAAAAGGATAACTAGTCCCCTTATATTCAACACTAAGAAGAGAGCTTTGCGATAACTGGAAATGTGCAAATTCCTCCAGTAGATTACAGGCTCTCCCATTATCTGAGGTCAAATAATAATTAGGTTGATAGTCACCTAATAGTTTTTTAAAAATGTTCCCAGCAAACACAGCTAAGGCCGGGTGGCCAGAATTATTGTGAGTAATATAGTATGAAGTGCCCTCACTATCTTTGAAGCCCCCTTCTTCACTTATCTCTAGGCTGATTTCCTCGTTATGTCTTTTAATATACATTTAGATCTTTATTTTGCCATTATGATGATATAATAGCATACATTCTCGATGTGCAAAAAGAAATCACTTTAAAACTTCGGGGATTAAACAGATCTCAATCGTAAAGCCTCAATAGCTCATTAATGGGTTGACTGTATGCCGGATTTTTATCGGTATTGGTCATATCCGCATCGGTGCGTCATAAAAAGCTCTAGGAAGTGAGGAGGAAGCTTATCTAAAAAGTTGTCTATGTGTTAGGATTGGGGTATTACAGAAAAAGCACAGAATCTGTGCTTCCTCCCTCGATGTTGCTAATACTCATACGGTCTATCAGTTTATTAGCTACGGCCTTGATTGGTAAAAATTTGTATGAGTGTGCTGGAAAATTTCGTGCCTTCTGTAAAGACCCCCTAGATGTATGCGCCACATTAAATTATAATTAGCACCGTTGTTGGTTGAGTTCACTCCTCTATAATTTTAAACCTATTAAGAAAGTAATATCTAAGAAATGCTCTGGAAAAAAATAGTTCGACATAAGTATTTTATATTAGGTCTTGTTTTTTATTTCATTTTTATTGTGACTGAAACATCAAAACCAAGCTTAACCTTTAGCTTATTTAAAAATAGTTTTCCGCTCTTTACATTGAATGAAAATTTTTTGACCATCATCTCGGAAACGTTTATTAATGCCGCCGTAGTTCTTATCTTCTATTGCATTATTGATGTGCGTGCCAAACTCTTGACGATTAGCTCAATTACGAGTGAATTAGACAATAATTATCACCAATTTAATAGCATCTTAATTAAACGCATTGGGGATTTTCTAAGAAATCAAAGTACCGCTGAGGCAATAAGGATATCCAGCAAAATCAAAGAGGATACGGAAGGAATTGTTTACTCCAAATATCTTTTTTTCCAAACTGAGGCCTCTCCAGAAATGCGGCAACTTATCAAAGAAAAGCTCAAAGAAGAACGCATATTCATGGCATTTGAATCCTCCGCATTAATTAATACGATTGATAAGCTTATCGGCCTAGAGCATCTCTCATTTGATAAAAAGAACATCCTTTCTAAAATCAAGAGGGATATTAGCTCCATAGAACCAATGGGCTATATTAATGAAAGCTCCTGCCCATTGTTTGATCTTATATACAGTGATACGAAAAAAACAATTATGGACGATGCGGTGATGCTGATTATTAAAGAACTTAATAATGATATTAATAGTTTATAATCTCATATAAGCCAAAACGTCATCCCGTTCGGGATGACGTCTTAACTTAATGACAGTGCTCTAAGAAAACTCCCCTTTAAACAAAGTTTACATCAAAGCACAGCTACTACTTGGTTCATCATCATTTTTCCGAGCTCGCCTCACCTCACCCATAAATTCTTTCCCACCTGTAGTCGAATACAATGTAGACGAAGATATTTTAGGTGTATGACGAGATGAGACAAACGATGATTCAATCGCTTTTAAACCAAAATTTATGGCATGAATAGTGTGAATTTCTTGCGCAACTAAATTTTGTACTTTCCGATGATAATAGCTCAGTGGATCCTCAATACTTGTTTTATGAAACATTGAACTGTAACTGCTTTCAGCCTTTATATTCTGCTCGTTAAATAAAGCCGTCATGGCTTTAGCAAAATAAGGAACACAGCAAGCATTATCGTTAAAACTACGGTAAAAAGGACAAGCAAAAGCCTCTTCCCCAAGTTGAAAAATTATATTCTCGCCAACCTGTGTGCAAAAAGATTTACTGGCATAAATAGACATCGTAATTGATGTAATTTTTAAACTGCCCTCTTTGATTTGCTCTTTGGCAAGATGCTCTCTGGCTTTTAAATAAAGAGTAATCGTTTTATATAAATCTCCAGGAATTTTATCTTTGTCCTCAAGCGTATAAGGTGACTTAAAGGTAGCCCCCTGCATTACTTCATAGTCATTCTCTGAGATAAAAATTCTCAACGAAATTGGCGTAAGCCCCTCTTTCAAATGGCCTACATATTCAGAAACCACATGCTCTGTATTAGCTAATACCCCAGGCAACTCAGTAAGCTTATTTAAAGAACGCACCTCCCTTTCCGCTTTGTATTTTACTTCAACGGCATAGCGTAGCGTTTCATTAATCTGATTCTTACCCAGAAAAACTTGTGGGTGAATAATGCCTCGTAACCCGCCACTCCCCACAAAATAATGAGTATTAGGATATTGCTCTTGCAACGTCTTAAGCTCTTTAATTTCTTGGTGTTGAATATCTATACCAATTTTTATTGCAAATTCTCTTAAGGTTTTTTCTAAATCACTAATTATTACCTTGGGGGGAATCGCATCAAGAACATCGCCAAATCCTTCGCTTCTATCCATTCCTGCAAACGATTTTTGATTTACATACATCGCATGCGTACGCAAAGGCTCTTTGTACTTATCAAACATCTTAATTTCTATTTCAGGACATTGTAGCTTTAATTGAATTGCGCCTAAAAGACCGATAGGGCCTGCGCCAATAAAAATAATATCAGGTTCCATACACTTTGATAAATTAGTAGCCAGGGGGAAAATTGTAACACAATTCCAACTTGTTCTATATATTCCTTTACGTGTTAATCTATAATTAATTATTTAAGAAAAATACCACCCCGAGTACATTATGAAATTTTCAACCCTATTAAAACTGATGCGAATATGGCCACCTTTTTGGGGCGCTGGAATCAGTGTAAAAAGTTTTAGCCCTGATTTCACCAACATTGTGGTACAGATGAAAATGCGTTTTTGGAATAAAAATTATGTAGGCACTCACTACGGTGGCTCGATGTATTCCATGACTGATCCATTTTACATGTTGATGTTCATGCAATTATTGGGTAAAGGATATATTGTCTGGGATAAATCAGCTTCGATACGCTATAAAATACCGGCTAAAGGCACCATTTATGCCAAATTTTCATTGCCCTTAGAACAGGTTGAACAAATTCGTCAAGAAGTAGAAGAAAAGAAAAAAATTCAACCTGAATTTTTGGTCGAAATTACCAATGAAGCAGGTGAAGTCGTTGCTGAAGTGACTAAAATTATTTTTATTGCCAAAAAAGAGGCTATCGATAAAGAAGTTTAAAAAACGCACTCCCCCTAGGAGCTTATGGTGAAGGCTCCTTAATGTTTCTATAATTTAGAAAAACCCGTAGGCGGGGCTTGACAGCCCAGACTACATCCTTAATTAATCCAAGCTTTTAATAAAAACGTCCACAAACTCAGCGAATTTTTCTGGATATTCGATTTGCGGCAAATGACCACACTCAGAAAAACAGTAATATCGTGCATTGGGAATATAAGCAGCAAGCTGTTTTACCAACCCCTCCCTAAAAACTAAATCTTGATCTCCTGCCAATACCAAAGTCGGTACATTAATTTTCTGGGCCCAAGAGCTTGAATCAAATTTATCTAAAGCTGCGTACTGTGCCTCAAAGCCTTTCTCAGTAACTGGATAAGGGTTTTTCACTCCCATCATCGTTAATACTTCCAGCATTCCAGGCTGAGTGAGAAATTGATAAGAAAAAAACCAACTGCAAGCAATTTTGATTAGGACTTCTTCTGAAACGTTGCTTTTTCGTAATTCACGCAGCGCCTCCAGGTAAATTTGAAATGGTGCACGAGGACTTAGAACTGAGTTAGAAATGGTCGCTGATTTTACCAAATCACGATGGCGCATCATCAAGGTTTGTAAAATAAAGCCGCCCATGGAATTACCCACAAAATGCGCGCGCAAAATCCCTAATGATTCACACAGTGCGGCAACATCATCCGCCATTTGCTCGATGCTGTATGGACCATGAGGAGCATCCGTTTGCCCAGCACCCCGATTATCAAATAAAATAACCTGATAATCCTTGAAATAACCTATTGTTGCATTCCATACAACATGATCGGCAATAAACCCGCCTATAAATACAATAGGCTCTCCCTGGCCATGAATTTCATAATACATTGAAATATCATTAACTTTTATATGAGGCATAAGCATCTTCCTTAAATAATCAGCTACCAAATGTAAACGTATATATTTTAATTCCCGGCTCTGTAGCAATAATTTCCATATCACCGCTAGAAAATTGTGCTTGGCTTAGTGCCTCATAAATTGAATATTTATCCACTAAAATACTTTTTACCCGATTATGGTTAAGCACTACATTCACTTTAATTGCTTTGCCAGTACTCGTCCCCATAATTAAAAATACATTACGGGCATTAAAGTGTATTTTCAATGCGGCCGATGCTTTTGCAGCAGTAATGCTGTCTGCATTGACTTGCCATGCTCCATCTAAAGCCCAACTATTCTCGACTAATTGCGACGGAAATTGATATTGAAAAACCTTATCCTTTATTAGTTTAGGACTAAAATTAGGTTCTGCGCGTTCATAACCTAAATAAGTTTCTGGTGTTTGTGATGCATGAGCAGTTTGTGCGGGTCCATTTTTTAAGGTGGTCAATTCGTTAATGCCTAATAAATAACGAATATTATTTTCAGTAATGTCATAATCCCCTTCACCAAAATGCTCATAAACCACCTCTCCTTTTTTATTTATTAGATAGTGAGCGGGCCAATAATGGTTTTTAAAATTAATCCAGGTATCATACTGATTATCAAGCGCGACCGGATACAGAATGTCATCTCGTTGAACTGCAGCACGGACATTTCCCACATCCTTTTCAAAATCAAATTCAGGCGTATGTACCCCAATAATAACCAGCCCTTTGTCATGATATCGGCTATACCAAGCTTTAATATAGGGCAAAGTACGTAAACAATTGATGCAAGAATAGGTCCAAAAATCAACCAAAACGACCTTTCCCTGCAAATCATTTAACTTCAAGGGCGCTGAATTGATCCAGGTGGTAATTCCATCAATCTGCGGCGCAGGATATGGGTGCCATAGCCCATCAATTAAGGCGTTAGACGTTTTAATTCCGGTCTGTGCGGTGGCCGATGATGTGGACGTATTTTCGAAATAGACCATATACACCACGCTGGCAATCACAATTGCCCCCAGTAATTTACGAAATAATGCCGCACGTGTTTTAAAAAATGTAAAGGTACCTACTATTTTTTTCCCATAGAGGGAGATAATGAACAAGGGGATGACGGCTCCTAAAGCAAAAGCCAGTAAGGTGAAAAAACTCAGCAGCGTAGTTTTTTGTACCACGGTTTGCACAATAATCGCAGCCAGAATGGGGCCTGCACAGGGAGTCCAGATAATGGCGATTAATCCACCCAAAAGAATCCCATTGAAAAACCCCCCTTCAGCCTTATTCAAAGAAGAGACAGTTGAACCAGCCTGAACAAATTTTTGGGTAATCCTACTGAATTGTTCGGTTAGGTAATCAGAAAGCATAATCAAACCAAGGAGTAACAAAATAAGGTAACCCAGGGTACGCACGTGCTCAAAATTAATCCCCAAATAATGTACTAATTGGCGGGAGAAAAAAATTAATACAGTAAAAAAGAAAGTAAAGCCTATGATCATACCAACAGGCCGCTTTTTAGAACCTGTTAAAGAAGTAGCAAGAAATACCGGTAAAATAGGTAAAATACAGGGGGAAATAATTAAACCAAATCCCTCAATAAAACCTAAAAATATAGTGACAAAATTTGAGTCCATAACAATTATCCTAAAGCAATTGGCATTCTGAGCAGAAGCCACCTGCTGTTCTTAGGATTATGTGTTACCCATTGACACACTCTCCTGCTCATCCTTATCGTTTTCTTTTACATCAATCCCTTTATGTATATTTCCATTAACCATAATAATTCCATCAAGAAAAATAATTATGAGTTAATTATAGACAAATTTTCCCTTCTTAAACAACGATAGGAAAACACCACTCTTGACCTCATGGCGATAATGGCTAAAATTCAGGGTTGGTCTACGTCGGATTATCAGTTATGGATGATATATGATTCAAGTTATACGATTTTATTTGCTGTTAGTTTTATTTCTCTTAATTAATCAAGCTTATGCTGCTCCACCATCAATCGCCCGCTATGCGCTTGTTGGCACCACTCGAGAGGGTACGGTCGCAGCATTTATGCTGACCCATTTCGGGCCCTCCTCCCATGCTCCTTTTGCAAGCTTAATTATTAAAAAAGCTGGACTTGAAGAGCCCTTATTTCAAGATGGTGCTTATCGGATGGACGGTGGTGAAAAAGAACTGGCCGATTTAGTTGACCACCTTCTGGAAAAGAACAGTGCTATTTTAAAAGAATATGAGATTGATATGGAAAATCAATACATCTCCGAAGCTCATATGGCGATTACGGATAATCGACCGGACTCGGTTGCCGGTTGGGTTGATATTATCAATGGGGGCACCAAAAAATTCATGGTAAAAAGTATCCCCTCTGAATATTGCTCAGAGAACCCGAATTCAATTGATCTGGAGTTTTGGTTCAATGGCGTCAATAAATTAACTTCAAAACAAAAGCCCGATTCCTGCTGGGACAATGGCTTTTCTATCCGTAATATTTATCAAACCCAAAAAGCATTGTGGTTTATTATCAATAAACATGAAATCGGCTTAGCCAGCCAAAATGTGTATTTCGTGGATATTGCCGGGATTGCTTTACGGTAATAAACAATGTCATCCTGAGGCGTTTACGACGAAGGAGCTCTTGAATGTGGCACATGCTAATCCATTGCGTCGATGCCATATTCAGCGGATACCTCACGGTGTTTGGGATGACGTAACCTGGTGCATTTTTACTTAAAAAGTGTCAAAACCTATACACTCTTCCCAAGGCAAATTCTCACGAGAACAGTCATTCACAATAGCCAAACGCGGCCCTTCCTGCAGCCAGAGATACAACTGTTCCAATTTGTCCTGTGGTCCGCAAGCAAAAACCTCAACTCGACCATCAGGTAAATTACGGGCCCAGCCATTAATTCCTAATTGTACTGCTTGTTCTTTCGTCGAGGCGCGATACCAAACCCCTTGTACCTTACCTGAAACAAAACAACGCATGCAGGATTGACTATTCATAAAAAGATTCTTATTGGTTTTATCTATAATACAGTTTATCTTATCTTAAGGAAGAAAGGAGATCAAAATGGCTATTTGGTTTAAAGAAGTTTCTCTCGAAAGGCTGAATGAGTTTGGGAAAAATACCATGTCTGAATTTCTTGGTATTCAATTCATTGAAATAGGCGATAATTTTTTAAAGGCTACCATGCCGGTAACTGAACGGACCAAACAACCGCTCGGCCTTCTGCATGGCGGAGCAAATGTTGCCTTAGCCGAAACCATTGCCAGTACTGCCGCTAATGGAGTTGTTGACTTACAACGCTATTACTGTGTCGGGCTGGAAATCAATGCTAATCATTTGCGTGCGGTCAAAGAAGGCATCGTCACGGCGGTAACTACCCCTATTCATATCGGCAAGACAACTCAAGTATGGGAAGTTATCATTTGTAACGAAGCTGGGAAAAAAACCTGCATTGTTCGAATGACCGCGGCAGTTATTGCTCGGTAATAAACCGTACAAATGGATGTGAGGTGTACTATGCAGCAAAAACAAGAACCGAATAGTTTTTTTAAACTCCTGCTTCTCGGTGATCGCGCCGTTGGAAAAACAACTTTGTTGCAAAAGTTTGTCGAGGAGCTTGACCCTGACTGCTATTATGCAACCTGTGGTGTTGATCAAAAAGTACGCTCACTCTTTCTTTTTAACAAGCACCTTGATTTAAAAATTTGGGATGCGGGAGGGGACCCAAGCCTTTGGCATCTGGTTAAAAGATATCTTCCTGATACCAATGGCGCCCTAGTCTGCTTTGATGTAACGAATCCATTTTCATTGATGAGGGTAAACAACTACGTCGAACAGCTGCGGGAAGCGCAACCGAACCTCCCCATAATGCTCATTGCGTGTAAATCAGATTTAACGCAAAAGCGCAGGGTCTCAGAGGAACAAGCGCAACAGCAAGCTCAAAAGCTAGGCATTGCGTATTTAGAAACATCAGGGCTTAAAAAAAATAATATTAATGCGGCGTTTATACAAATCACCCAACGCATGTACTTTGCGCTCATGCTCAATAGTATTCGCCCTACCTTAGAAAAATATTTCAATGATTATTCAAATAGCCCCCCAACCCCCATTTCCAAAAAAGAAACAGCGTTAAAAGAGGAATATCAGCTCCTCTTGAGACAATTGTTACGCGCCACAAGCCTGGACGAACTCAACGATTTTTATCAAAAAACCTCCAAAATAATAGATCAAGCAGATGCGCTTTTTGCAAGAAAACATCCTATTTGGAATGCAATAACAATAAGCCCCCTATCCGCTGCACTAAAAAAAACATTAGCTGCTTTGGATTCATTACAAAAAAATCTCAAGGCTGAGGCTAATTTAGAAGCTTCTAATGAAACCGTCTTAACCATGTAAAGCTAATTTTTGAGCAAAACCTGATGTAGGCTGGGCTGCCAAGCATTGGGAGTTGGGCAAACTCCCAATGCTGAGCTTAACAGCCAGCCTACATTCAAAATAAGTTCCACCTAAGTACCATTATGCACCCTAAGCAATTCAGACCATCGCGTGGTATAACATGGCGAACGCAATTGTATGCGCGAATCCCAGGGCTTACTGCTTCCTTCCGCCGCCAGATGAAGTGTATGCCGACCAAAACGCTGATTGATCTTATCGAGAACCAACATCAAATCCTCAGATTTTTGTAACGTCTCCTCACTAGGCTGATGGAATAAATCCATTTGGGCAGATGCTTTAGGAAGCAACTCCTCTAAACAAACCCCCGTTTTTTTATAATAGTGTCCTGCTTTAAAAATTCGCAATAAACCTTGTTTCGCTAACTGAGTAATGGTGCGCACATCATCGGTGGGATAAGGAAATCGTAATTCAATAGATTGAAAATGCTGAGCTAAATCTTCACGAAATCGATTTGTATGCACAAAAACCGACATTTGCTGTACTAATGAGTTCTGCTCGCGTAGTTTCTCTACGGCACGGGCACAATGGCTACTTAAAGATTCGGCTACTGCTGTATATTCTGATTGTAACGAACCAAAGCTTTTAGAGGATAAAATACTTTTCCTGGCTTCATCTCGCCCAAAGTCTCCACAAGAAACTCCTCGCAATTCCATAGCAGTACGCACGCTCATCACATTAAAACGCATTTTTAATAAATTTATATCCATTACAGACAGATCATAAGCCGTATAAATGCCTTGCTGGATAAATTTTTTACTCCATTTCCGGCCAACTCCCCACACCTCTCCTATAGGAATTTGTTTTAACCACTCACCTTGATTCGCTAAATTAAACGTAGGTACCTTTAAGATTTTTTTGCATAAATAATTAGCAGCCTTCGCCAAAGTTTTGCTTTTACCAATACCAATAGATGTAGGGATGCCTGTATTTTTTAAAATTTTTCGTTGCAGTGCCATACAAAAAGCATCATGCTGCTCTATGGGGAGGCTACTTAAATTAAGAAATGCTTCATCAATCGAGTAAATTTCGACTTCAGGCCATGCATGCTCAATAGTTGTCATTACCCGATGGGATAAATCACCATATAAAGCAAAATTAGATGAGAAGACATGCACATCTGCTCGTTGACACTGCGCTTTAACTTTAAAATAAGGCACCCCCATAGCAATCCCTAAGGCCTTCGCTTCATTGGAGCGTGCAATCACACAGCCATCATTGTTCGAAAGCACAATTATAGGTTTATGCCGCAAATCTGGTCTAAAAAGGCGCTCACAGGATGCGTAAAAATTATTACAATCAATTAGGGCGAACATAAAATCAAGACCTCTATGGTTGCTGCGGTATTTGAGCGCAATCGAGCTTATAAAAAACTATGAATTACATGAGTTACAACCCCCCAAATCACTAGATCTTGGCCCTCTGTAATATCAATTGGCTTATAACGTGAGTTTTCGGGGAGCAGCTGAACCTTATCGAATACTTTAGATAAACGCTTAACCGTTAATTCCCCATTTAATGCGGCAATCACAATTGCCCCATTCTGCGCCTCAAGACTTTTATCAACAAGTAACATATCGCCAGAATGGATGCCCGCATCAGTCATTGAATCACCAGTAGCAATTACAACAAATGTCGCCGCCGGATGTCTTATTAATTGCTGGTTTAAATCTAAGTAGCGCTCAATGTAGTCATCTCCAGGGGAAGGAAAACCCGCTTGTACTTTGCTGGAATAAATGGGCACACGATGGCGTTTAGATTCGTTATTTAATAACTCATGAATTTCTGCAATACGGAAAATAGGTACCCGTATGGTCTTTGTAGGCTCCGAGCCATATTTACCTCGCCCAGAGGGCCTTCCAGATCCAGCTCGTTTACCACCATGCTGATTCATTTTTCTCTCATTTGATTTTTGTTTCGAAAATCAATAATAACTCTGCAACGTTATGGTGTAAATACAATTTCGATTAGACATATTTTTCAACAACAACCCGGAAGATCAAAAATAGATCAGACAGACCCAATGTGCTACACTTATCTTAAGGACATCTTTTTAAACGTTTTGATAATGACAAATGAAACCATAATACCCCTCGAAAGTACCAGTAATCACGTGGAATGTACAAACGGTAGAGTCTATTCTGATGCAGATAAAATTTATTTCCGCGGTGATAGTCGCCCACCAGCAACCATATTCAAGTACGGATTCACCCCGAGAAGAATGACTAACGACCCTGAATGGTATTTCAATGCGATTGAATCCGTAAACTCTAAAGATAATTTGGGTAATGAAAATCCTGGAAGCCGTGCTTGCACGGGAATAAACCAAGACAAAGCCGTATGCTTTACGTCTCATCCTCACGTAGCTCCATTTTTTCCTACGCGAACCGCGACAAATGAATACTCCTATGTTTACATTGTCGCACTTCCTCCAGAAACCAAAATAGAATATGCAGGAACAGATGGTTCAATGCGCATAGAAACCCATAACCTCAACCCCCAACAAATCGCGGGGATGACTGTTGATACCCACTCATTGCAAACGATACAAACAGATAATATTACTAGAGAGATCAGTAAAGACAATATTGGAGCAGGCTTTGGCTTATGGGCTTATGAAGCAATGGCACAACAAGTTCAAACCGAAAATATTATCGGGGCAATCTTATGCAAACGTTTGTCTGAATTTCAAGATGCATATACACCAATCGAATTTATCTATGAAGGCGAACTTATAAAAAACCCTAACTTCGGCAAAGTACATGCAACAAATGTTCAGGATGAAGAACCGTTAGAAACTATAAAAAAACATTATCAAGAACAAGTCAAGAGTGCAGAACGAATAATAGGGGAATTAAAAAATAAACCACTAAAAACTCCAGATGCGGAATATGGTTTTGGTGGTAAAACACTCTCTATAGAGACACTTACTCATGACAACGCACGTATACAGGTTCATAACATAATAAACAATAGAGTTCCTAGTGTCGATGCAGCTCATATTATGAGCATAATTTTCGAGCGAGATAATATTAATTTTTACGGTGACACTAACTTTTCTCGCCAATCCGAAAGCTTACTGGTAAAATTTGTTCAACGGGTGCAACAGCTTGCTCCTCCTCCGAAAGAAAAAGAAAAAACCAGTAATGAAGAAAAATTCCATACTGATGGGGTAAAATTTACAAAAGATCAAGAAAAATTCAAACGTGAATGTTATTTGGTCAATCAAATACATAATTATTTTGTCGAACGAATGAAGCAAGCGAAAAGCCATCAAGAAGTAGCCGATCTTAGGAAATTCCATGAAGAGGCAATAGGCATCCTCTTTAATAGCCAAAAGACAAATAAGCAAATTGTTCAATTAAAAGAGTTGGCTCACACTATATTCTCACCAGATGATAAAGTATTTAGCTTCCTAAAAAATCGTACAGAAACCCATATTGCTCAAGGAATATATTCTACCTTGGGTATCTTCTCACAAACAGCACAAAGCATTTCAAAGCGTATTGATGAAACACCTGACGAAACCCTAGAAAGAGGAGCTGGTAATAAAAAATAATGGTGATTGCTAGGCCTTTCGCTCTATTAAGTAACTTAGGAGCTTTAAACATGGTTCAAAAAACATTAAGCCTCATGGTAAAAATTCTGTTTTTTTTTTCCAAAATGAGCAATACTTGCTTCTGAATTCATCCCCCATAAAATTATGATCAAAATAAGACCTTTTCTAAAGTGGGCAGGTAGTAAATATAATTGCCTGGATAAAATTATCCCCTTTCTTCCTCCTGGCAAGCGTTTAATTGAACCTTTTTCCGGCTCAGGGGTTATTTTTATGAATACGGCTTATTCGGCTTATGTATTAGCAGAAAGTAATTTGGACTTAGTGCATCTTTTTACCTATCTGCAACAGGAAGATGATGAATTTATTGAACTGTGTCGCAGCTATTTTACCCCTGAATTTAATTGCAAAGAGAACTATTATCATTTTCGCAGTGAATTTAATCAGGCTCCTTATTCATCCCACAGAGCTGCCTTATTCCTGTACCTAAACCGCCATGGTTATAATGGGTTATGCCGCTATAACTCCCAAGGAATATATAATGTTCCCTTTGGACTTTATACAAGACCGTATTTTCCTTGCAAAGAAATGCAGCTGTTCCATGAAAAATGCCAAAGCACACAATTTATTCATCAAGATTTCAGGAAGACTTTTGAGCAAGCGGAGCAAGGCGATGTAATTTATTGCGATCCACCTTATGTGCCACTTTCAGAGAAAACAAAGCTCTTACCTTATAACCAAAAACTATTTACTACAGAAGATCAAATTGAGTTGGCTGAGTTAGCCAAAGAAACTGCGGCAAAAGGCATTCCGGTTATCTTATCAAATCATGATACTGAATTTACTCGTTATCATTACCGAAAAGCACATATTAAAAGCTTCCCTGTATCACGGTATATCAATTGTCGAACGGAGTTACGTCAGCCGGTTAAGGAGTTATTGGCTATTTTTAGTTAAGGTATAAAGGAAAACCTGGTTGCAAGCAACCAGGCTAGGCTTTTTAATTTGCGGAATGATCTTTAATAAAAAAGGCAAGAATTGTAACTACTAAAAGGGAGATCGGTAATATCGATAAGGCAACCTGATAATCCACAACCGTGTAAATATGCTCGCCTCCTACGATACCACTGTCGCCAAAGGTATCTAATAACTTACCAACTAAGGGTTGGAAAACAACGCCCCCTAAAGTCACGATCATATTAGTCGCAGCAAAGACTGTACCTGATAACTGAGCCCCACTGCATTCTTTGGCCATAATAAATACAATGATTTCTGTAGCACTAAATACACCATAAAAGAATAATAGAATATTAAGTGACGTATAGGATAATCCAGGCATGTACAATACTAAGCTAATACAAATTAAAGAAAGAATAGCACCCACGACCAAAGGTAATAATCTTCTTCCTGTACGGTCTGAGAGATAACCAGCTATAGGAGCACCAACAGCCCAACCTAAAAATACTGAAGATACGGTTCTGGCCGCCTCAACCTTAGTTAAGTGATGTGCTTGTTCTAAATAGGTTTTGCCCCACAACTCGCCAAACACTGATAAGGATGTATAAAGACATGCCCCCACCAACCCGATTAACCATACCTCAGGAGCCATTAATACTTTAAGAACATTATGGAAAAACTCAGGTAACGGATGTTTATTGGGTTGATGACCTTTAGGTCCATCACGTACCACTAACAGCATTAACACACTCAAGCCAGAACCAATGATGGCAATGAACAACAATACCTGTTCCCAACCAACACGTTGAGACCATTCGGTGATTTTTACTTCACCATAAACCAGTCCCAACATTCCTAAAGTAGTCATTAAACCGGCAACAAGCGAAAAATAACGTCTGGGCAGCCAATGCAACGCTAAGGATAAAACCCCAACAAAAGCAAAGGATGAGCCAAACCCGACTAAAAAACGCCCGGACCCTACTAAAAACATAGATGATGTTAAGGTAAACATCCATGAGCCTACAGTACAACAAATACATGCAAAGGTAAGTAACCTTCTAGGCCCATATCTATCCATAAGCATCCCTACCGGCATTTGCATCGGTGAATATGCAAAATAGTAGAGCGCTGATATTTGGCCAAATGTAGTTGCAGAAATATGCCCAAGAGCAATGCTGAGTTCGGCCTGTAACACACCTGGTATGATACGCAGGATAAACTCATAACAATAGAACACTGCCCCGACAAAGCAGATGAACGAACCAAATATCAATTGTCTTTTAGCATTCATATTTATTTATCAACTAGAGCGTAAGTTTCTCGTAAAAAGAACGTTAATATGGCCGCAATAAATATACCCAAAGGTATAATAGATAGTGCGAACTGATAATCAGCCACAGTGTACAACTTATGGACGTTTTCTACAATAGCTCCAGTAGCTTGGCTTCGTGCCGAAAAACTAAAATCTAATAAATGTCCAACCAAAGGTTGCAACAACATAGCGCCTAGCATAACGATCATATTAGTAATTGCCATCGCAGTACCTGCAGCTTCGCCAGGACTTAATTCGCGACCCACGGCAAATACGATTGCTTGCGCACTATACAATAAACCTAATAAAAACATTAAGATTTGCACATTAGTTTCGGTTAAACCAGGAACATACAAAATAATTAACATCATGATCATGGCACCAGTAGCACCAATAAGCATGGGGAACTTTCTACGCTCGAAGCGATCTGAAATATAACCCATCAATGGCGCACCTAAGGTAAAGCCAAGGAAAAGCAGTGAGTTGGCAAGCCCTGCTGCGTGAGCTGTTAAGCCATGAGCATGTCTTAAATAAGGAATACCCCATAATTCAGCAAAAACTGTAGTCGGCAAATACACCAAACAGCCATACATGCCATTAACCCAAATTTGCTTGTTACGAGCAATAATTGCTAAATCAGCTAAACCTTTTTTGAAGGAAGAAACCGTTCCACTTTGTCTATGACGTCCTTTCTTATCTTGAATACCAGCCCATAAGATAAACGTTAAAACAATACCGAAAGCAGCAGTCGCATTAAGCGTTCTAACCCAGCCTAACTTTTCTACAAAAATTTCTAAAAAGTTATCGCCAAGCATCGCACCTATAGTACCTAATGCTGCAGTCATTCCAGAAACCATGGCTAAACGATTTTCTGGTAACCAAATCGTCGCAAGTTTTAATACACCAACAAAGGCAAATGCAGAGCCTAGACCTACTAAGAAACGTCCTGATGCAGCCACCCAAAAATTTGCAGTTCCTGTAAACAAGAAGGTACCGAGGACGCAAATAACACAAGCAAGGGTTAACAGGCGACGTGGACCATAACGGTCAAGTAACAAACCTACCGGTAATTGCATAGGAACATAGGCATAATAATAAATAGAAGAAATATGCCCAAAGCCAGTTGCAGATAAATCAAAGTGTGTGCGCAAAGCAGATTCCATCGCACTAGGCGCAATTCTTAGTAAATATTCATAACTGTAGAATATTGCCCCAAGAGCACAAATAAACCACCCCATTAGGGTGTAATTCTTACGATTCTCAGAAAGCAAAGTCATCTCCTTAACTATTGGGTTAAGCAAAAGCGTGCGCCATTTACTAAAATGGCTAATCACGCTTTTTCTTTATATTAACTCCAAGGTTTTATCCCGGGCACAGCAAAGCACTTCATTGATTAGGCAGAACGCTTCATCCTGTAAATCTCATACTGCATTCAGGATAACTACCAAGAAATTACCGTTATTTTAAATAATGATTATTTTGGCTCACGCCGCTAGCAATTGCCGCTTTAGCAACAGCTGCAGGAACCCGCTCTTTTAAACGAGGGTCAATGGGCTTGGGAATAATATAATTAGGCCCAAACTCCCAATCTGTAACGCCTGGGTAATTATCCTTTACTACCTGGGGAACTGGCTCATGCACCAATTGGCGTATTGCTTCAACTGCGGCAATTTGCATGGCTTGGTTAATGCATGTTGCGCGCACATCCAGTGCACCACGGAAAATATATGGAAAACATAACACATTATTTACCTGATTAGGATAGTCACTGCGACCTGTTGCAATGATTACATCATTACGAACTTGATGAGCAACTTCTGGTCTTATTTCCGGATCAGGATTGGATAACGCAAAAATAACAGCATTAGGTGCCATTAAATTTAATAAATCGGCATCTAATAAATCAGGCTTGGCAACACCGATGAATACATCTGCATCAACCAAAGCGTCAGCTAAAGTACGGCATGATGTAGTACGGGAAAAAGCAAATTTATAAGGATTAAGATCGGTACGTTCGGAGTGAATAACACCTTTGGTATCCAAAAGCATCATATTCTCTTTATTTGCTCCCAAAGCAGCAAGTAAACGCATGGATGCAATACCTGCAGCCCCTGCTCCAATACATACAATTTTTGCCTCAGACAACGTTTTCTTTTGTAAATCTAAAGCATTTAACAAGCCTGCAGCAACAACAATGGCGGTGCCATGTTGATCATCATGGAATACAGGAATGTTTAATTGCTCAATTAACGCTTGTTCGATTTCAAAGCACTCTGGCGCTTTAAGATCTTCCAGGTTAATTCCGCCAAAGGTAGGAGCAATGTTTTTTGCGGTAGTAATAAATGCTTGTGGGTCATGGGCATCAATTTCAATATCAAATACATCGATACCAGCAAACTGCTTAAATAAAACCGCCTTGCCTTCCATAACCGGCTTACTGGCAAGAGGACCAAGGTCACCCAAACCAAGTACCGCAGTACCATTAGTCATTACAGCTACTAAATTACCTTTGTTGGTATAGCGATAAGCAGTTTCAGGATTTTCTGCTATAGCCAACACTGGAGCTGCGACGCCCGGTGTATAGGCTAAAGATAAATCATGCTGAGAGTTAGTTGGCTTAGTAAGGTGAACACTGAGTTTTCCTGGAATAGGGAACTCATGATAATCCAATGCTGACTGTTTTAAAACTTCATTATCCAAGGTACTTACTCTCTTAAATAAAAACCAATACAAAATAGGGTTTGATCAATACTCCAACCATTATCAATCTGCCACGACCATTCCGAAGTATGAGTTAGAGTAGCAATACTAACTACTAAACTTCTAATTTCCGGGGAGGAAGTCGCGGGGAGAACACGAATTGAGAGGATATTTTAGCGTCAAAGCCCTGACAATTTACCAAAAAACTACCATGATGATAATAATTTTTCAATAAATTAAATTAAATGCGCGCAAAAAATGCGCGCTTTACTACTATTCTTTTGATGTAGCCGCAGCAGCACGTTGGCTGTAACGATCGCGGAACTTCTGAACACGACCACCAGTGTCAACTAATTTTTGCTTTCCAGTATAGAAAGGATGGCATTGTGAACATACTTCAATATTTAAATCTTTACATAAAGTTGAACGCGTTTCAAAGGTCTCGCCACAGCTACAAGTAACCTTAACAATTTCATAATTTGGATGAATCGTTGCTTTCATAACACTACTCTCTTATAGTTCAAATGAATATCGCCACCTGGACCCTATTGCCAAGCACCATACTCTATACAAATGACGCGAAACAATATCAGAAAAACTAGTGTAAAGCAATTTTTTCTAGTATTAGCTCGCATGGGAACTGAGCCCAATCATTAACTATAGCACAGAAATTTATTTTTGCTGTAGGCATGTCATCCCGAGGAGATCCCTCACTATGTTCGGGATAATGCACTCCTCACAGAGAAACTTTTTCTACCCCCCCACTACCTCCAACTCAACCCAAACCGGGGCATGATCCGAAGGCCTTTCTGACTTCCGAGGCTCAACATCAATACTCGATCTACGACATAAAGCATTCAACCCCTGATTTAACAAAACATGATCAATACGTAGCCCTCTATTTCGTCTAAACCCTGCAGCACGATAATCCCACCAGCTAAATGTTTTTTCTGGCTGTTCAAAATTTCTAAAACTGTCATGTAAACCAAGTTGCAACAATCCAGAAAAAGCTTCTCGTTCAGGTGGGCTTACCAATACACAGCCTTCCCATTCCGCTGGATCATGAACATCACGATCTTCAGGCGCAATATTAAAATCACCAACTACAGCAACTTGCGTGTAAAGACTCAATTGTTGCTGAATAAACGTGGTAACTTTCTGTAACCAATTTAATTTATATTCGTATTTATCCGAGGTTAGCTCAGAACCATTCGGTACATATAAATTAATTAAGCGTATCCCGGCAACCGTTACAGCCAGAATACGTCGCTGAGGATCATCTAAATCAGGGATATCTGTTACTACCTCAGTAATAGGATAACGGCTGATTACAGCAACGCCATTATAAGTTTTTTGCCCAGCGTATACCACATGATAACCCATTTCGGTAAACGCAGACTTGGGGAAATTTTCATCAATTAATTTGGTTTCCTGTAAAGCCAGAACATCCATTTGTGACGAGTCCATCCAGGCCAGTACCTGCTCTAGCCTGATTTTTAATGAATTGACATTCCAACTGGCTAATTTAAGCATACCAATCTCCTTTGTATTCAATCATGAATGGCGCATGATCGGACAAACGAGCTTCACGAAATATGCGGCTATCAACCACGCTTTCAGTTAAACCTGGGGTAATCACCTGATAATCGATTCTCCACCCTACATTTTTTTCCCAAGCTCGACTACGATAAGACCACCACGTATATTGTTCTTCTTCTTGGTTGTGTACCCGAAAGGCATCAATAAAGCCCATGGAGCCAAATAACTCATCCATCCAAGCTCGTTCTTCAGGCAAAAATCCGGAATTTTTCTGGTTCGAACGCCAATTCTTTAAATCAATTTTTTTATGGGCGATATTATAATCCCCGCAAATAATCAATTCGCGACCTTCATTCTTTAACTGCATTAAATGCTTTGCAAATTGTTCCAGAAACGCGTACTTAACTTCCTGACGTCCATCACCACTGGTCCCCGAAGGTAAATAAAGCGAAATAATGCTTAATTTAGGATAATCAAATTGAATGTAGCGTCCTTCGTTATCGCAATAATCATAACCAATACCTTTAACAATACGAGTGGGTTTATGGCGTGCATAAATCGCCACACCACTATAACCTTTCTTTTGCGCTGAATAATAATCACAGAAATAGTCACGAGGAAAAAACAATTCTTCTGGTACTAGTTGTTCTGCATGGGCCTTAGTTTCTTGAATGCAGACAAAATCAGCATTTTGGGCAGCCAACCACTCATAAAACCCATTTCGTGCAGCGGCACGAATACCATTGGCATTAAAACAAATTACTTTCATCTTATTTACTCATTTTAAGAGCGGCATGTGCCAAGCGCTCACCTAAATTCTTAGCCAACGTGATCTCATCGTCACTCAGAGCACGATCATTAGCCACACCAGAAACATGGGTTACCCCATAAGGAGTTCCACCAGTTGTTGTATCATTTAGTGATGGTTCAGAATAAGGAACTCCTAAGAGAACCATCCCCTGATGCAATAAGGGTAGCATCATACTTAATAAGGTGCTTTCCTGACCACCGTGCATGCTTGCGGATGAAGAAAAAACACAAGCGGGCTTATCAATTAAATCTCCAGCTAGCCATAAAGCGGAGGTACCATCGAGAAAATATTTCAAGGGAGCGGCCATATTTCCAAAACGAGTTGGGCTACCTAAGGCTAATCCCTGACAATGGCGTAGATCATCTAAAGTTGCATAAGGCGCCCCACTATCAGGAACTGGATTGTCTACTGCTTCACAGGTAGGGGAAACTGGGGGTACTGTGCGCAAGCGTGCCTCAATTCCAGAAACTCGCTCCACTCCTCGGGCAATATATTGAGCTAACTGAGCCACGGAGCCAGTTCTTGAATAGTACAATATGAGAATATAAGGATCAGACATCAATAACTCCATGATTTTATTCTAGGTGGTGGATCATACATTAGAATGGGAATGAGTAAACTATAGAATTGTAGTCGGGTGCTTCACTTCATTCATAATGATGGCATCCGAATTTAAATTAAAAATTTGAGCTATTATCTCGTCAAGTGCGAGAAACGTAGTAACGAAGCAACCCAGGAGTACGTGGCAAAGAATCCTGGGTTGCTTCACTTCGTTCGCAATGACGGTAGTTTTTCATACCGATGAACACGAATGGAGTGAAATTAAAGAATATAACGTGCTAAATCTTCGTCAGCGACCAATTGGCCTAGGTTCTTGTCAACGTATGCTTTATCAACGAGCACAGATTCACCTGATTTGTCAGTTGCTTCAAAAGAAACTACTTCTAACAAACGCTCCATAACCGTATATAAACGGCGCGCGCCAATGTTTTCCGTGCGCTCATTGACCTGCCATGCAACTTCAGCAATTCGTCGAATTCCAGACTCCTCAAAGCCCAAAATTAAGCCTTCGGTTGCCATTAATGCAGAATATTGCAAGGTTAATGAAGCGGTTGGTTCGGTAAGAATACGCACAAAGTCCTCAACCGATAATGCGGAAAGCTCTACACGAATCGGTAAACGTCCTTGCAATTCAGCAATTAAATCAGAAGGCTTAGCTACATGGAACGCACCCGAAGCAATAAAGAGAATATGATCGGATTTAATCATTCCGTATTTAGTAGATACGGTGGTTCCCTCTACTAAAGGCAGGAGATCTCTTTGTACCCCTTCCCGAGAAACATCCCCGCCGCCACTTTCAGAACGCTTAGCAACTTTATCCAACTCATCGATAAAGACAATACCATTTTGCTCCACACTTTCAATAGCGCGAATTTTTATATCATCTTCATTAATTAACTTGGTTGCTTCTTCCTCATGTAAAATTTTCATCGCCTTGGCAATCGTCATTTTACGTGTTTTGGTGCGATGAGTGCCTACTTGTTGGAACATAGACTGTAATTGGCTGGTCATTTCTTCCATACCTGGAGGTGCCATAATTTCAATACCTACAGGAGTGGCAGAAACTTCAATTTCAATTTCATTTTCATCCAATAGGCCTTCGCGTAATTGCTTACGAAATACTTGTCGGGCCGTACTGTCTTTTTCACTAGACGTTAAGCTACCACGAGCCGGGGGCAGTAGAACATCAAGAATGCGTTCTTCAGCTGCTTCCTCAGCCAAGTGCTCGACTTTTTTCATGGCTAATTCACGTTCTTGTTTAATCGCAATATCCGCCAAATCACGTAAAATTGAATCAACATCGCGGCCAACATAACCCACCTCAGTAAACTTGGTAGCCTCAACTTTAATAAAAGGTGCATGAGCTAATTTGGCTAAACGTCGCGCAATTTCTGTTTTTCCTACCCCTGTAGGGCCAATCATCAAAATGTTTTTCGGCATGATTTCATTGCGCAAGACAGCATCTTGAATCTTCATACGTCGCCAACGGTTACGTAATGCAATAGCAACCGCTCTTTTGGCATCATCTTGCCCAATAATGTGTTTATCTAATTCTTGAACGATCTCACGCGGAGTCATTACCATACTGTTATTTGCTGACATTGTTTAATTCTTCTATGGTTAAATTGTTGTTGGTATAAATACAAATCTCACCGGCAATAGTCAGCGCTTTACGAACTATATCTACAGCGGATAATTCTGTATTTTGCATTAAGGCACGCGCAGCAGCTTGAGCAAATGGGCCACCAGAACCAATCGCAATCAAACTTTCTTCGGGCTCAATGACATCACCATTACCAGTAATAATCAAAGAAGACTTACTATCAGCGACTGCAAGGACTGCCTCAAGACGGCGTAATATTCTATCGGTTCGCCAATCTTTAGCTAATTCAACCGCGGCACGTACTAGATGACCTTGATGCATCTCCAATTTACTTTCAAAACGCTCAAAAAGAGTAAATGCATCCGCAGTGCCTCCAGCAAAACCGGCAATCACCTGATCTTTATAGAGACGGCGAACCTTACGTGCATTCCCTTTCATCACTGTATTACCTAAAGTAACCTGACCATCGCCACCGATAACGACCTGGTTCCCACGCCTTACTGAAAGAATGGTTGTCCCACGAAACTGTTCCAAAATAAAATCCTCGAATTTAGGTTAACTATACGTTGGCATGTCATCCCCACCTACGCAGGAATGACAAAAATACTTAAGACATAAATGGGGATGAAAAATAAAAAAACAATAGGGTCAAATTAAAAAAGATAGACCATGAGATAAGCTATTTAACCCTAGATGCTGGGCAATACTCTGGCCAATATCAGCAAAGGTATCTCGACGACCGATAGAACGTCCTTTTAAGCTAGGCCCATAAACCAATACGGGAATATGTTCTCGAGTATGATCAGAACCGGGACGCGTTGGATCACAGCCATGATCAGCAGCAATCACGACTAAGTCATCGGGTTGTAATAAAGCATCTAATTCTGGCAAGCGTGCATCAAACGCTTCAAGGGCATGAGCATAACCAACTACATCGCGGCGGTGTCCATAGGATGAATCAAAATCGACGAAATTTGTAAAAACCAAACTGCCTTGAGGCGCTGTTTTCATCGCCTCTAAAGTTGCGTCAAATAAGGCCATGTTGCCATCAGCCTTAATTGTTTGCGTTATGCCCTGATGTGCATAAATATCCGCGATTTTGCCTATGGCAATAACTTCCTGGCCTGCATCTTTTAAATGATCCAGCAAGGTTTTTGCAGGAGGTAAAGTTGCGTAATCCTTACGATTTCCAGTGCGTTTAAAGGAGCCTGGTTTGCCGATAAAAGGACGCGCAATAACACGACCAATTTGATATTCATCAACTAATTCTCGGGCTATTTCGCAAATATCATACAAACGCTCTAAACCAAAAATTTCTTCATGAGCCGCAATTTGGAATACACTGTCAGCAGAGGTATATACGATGGGTTTACCCGTACGCATATGCTCTTCACCAAGTTCATCAAGAATAGTGGTTCCGGAAGCATGCTTCTCGCCCAAAACCCCAGGAACACCCGTACGTTGAATGAATGCATCAATTAATTTTTTAGGGAAACAAGCAGGTTGTTCAGGAAAATAACCCCACTCAAAGGTTACGGGAACACCCGCGATTTCCCAATGCCCACTTGGGGTATCTTTACCTAAGCTTTGCTCAACAGCATAGCCATAATAGCCAATTGGGTCAGCAAACGTCGATAACTCAACAAATCTTAATCCAGAACTGGCAAGCGCCGCATGATAAAGGCCTAATTTAGCCAAGTTGGGTAAAGTTAATGGGCCTTGACGTAAACCCGCTTTATCACCCCCTCCCTGCTCGCATGCTTCGTGAATATGCACAAAAGTATTCGCGCCCTCATCACCATAATGTGCGGCATCAAGGCTTGCACCAATACCAAAAGAATCCATGAGTAAAATACAAACTCGTCCAGCCATGCTTATTCCTCAATTTGTTGACAGCGTGTTTCTTTTAAACCAAATAGCATGAGAAATGCAATTAATAAACCAATTGGTAAAATAATTGCTGCATGTTGATAGGCGTCTAATAAATAAACTGGGGTACCATTAACCAAGTGCATGCCACTATGATTGGTTAACAAATGGCTAAAAATATTTTGATAAACAATGTAACCACCTTGAGTCAAAATGGAAACCACACTCACCGCCGTTGCCGTCATTGCCGGTGAACTGCTTTCTGCCACTAGGGCATAGCTAATTACTTGAGCCGAAGTAAATAATCCCAATAAGAAAAATAAGAACGTCATAACACCAAAAGATACAGGTACGTAAAGAATAACTAATAAAGTTAATAAGGATACCAGGGCACCTACTTTCATAGGCAGAACGCGTAATCCAATTTTATCAGAGATCCATCCAACTAAAGGAGAACCAATAATCGCACCTAAAAAAAGCATTCCATTAATCACCGAAGCTTGTTCTGCGGTAACGTCCAGACGTTGCTGCAAATATAAAGATCCCATCATCGCCCCAAATACAGCAATCGCCATATTCATAAGGCTTGCATAAAATGCAGCACGGATATACTGAGGGTTAAAATAAGCTTTCTTAGCTGCTGTCAGTACATCAAGTGCAGGAACGGCTTTTTTAACTGCCACCTGAGGTCTTTCTTTAATCCAGAAAAACATCACAACAAGCATTGCAAATCCTAAAATACCTACATCTTGCACCGCCTGACGCCATCCAACCATACTTACCAATTTGGTTAAAGGATACTGAGCCAGCATGCCGCCAGCCATCGCCATAGTCACAATAGCTCCAGTTACTAAAGCCATGCGCTTGGGAGGAAACCAGTGGGATGCCAAACGAACTGGGCCTAAAAAGCAAAAGGCACTACCAATACCGGTGATAAAACGAGAAAACAATGCAATTGCAAATGAATGAGAGTGGGCTAATAAAAAAGTGCTCGCTACACATAAAAACATCGCGATAAGTAAGGTATTTTTAATCGAGAATCGATCTAGGACCATTCCAGCAACAAAGAGAAAGAGCACATTAGATACATAGTAGATGCTGGATAACCAAGCCATTTTATCGGCTTGAATTTGGTAATCTTGCATGATGTTTGCGGCGATGGAAGCAAACATATTTCCTTGGATAAACTCATAAAAAAAGAATAAGGTGGCAGCAAAACATACCATCCACGGTAGGTATGATGACTTTACCTCATCATATCTTTGAAATTCATCCACCATGTGCATTTTTACTCCTCAAAATTAGCGTTTGCAATACGTTTCACGGGTTAATAATACGGCTATAAGTGCCGCAACCGCAGTTATGGGAAACATCCACATAGCAAATTGAAAATCAGCAACTGTATACGTTGTTGTTGTATTTGCATGATGGGCCATTAACCAGCCAAATAATACTTGCCCTACGCCGCCACCGCCCATGATAATTACTGAAGCGATACCTGTAGAGGCGCCGGTATTGTCTGCAGAATTACTTTCTGCAATTAAGGGATATGAAATTACTTGCGTGCTGGTAAAAAAGCCTAGAGCAAAAAAGATAATACTTAATGTCAGCTGAGAAAGGGCAATATTTAAAAATAGTGGCAGTACGGTCAGTAAGGTGGCCAGTGCACCAATAATCATCAAAGGCTTACGTCGACCTTGTGAATCAGACAACCAGCCAGCTAAAGGACAACCAATCACACTGCCCATAAAAATTAAACTGACTACGTTGCTGGCAGTCATTTCAGGTAATTGATGAGCCACTTGCAAATAACTAGCACCCCATAACGCACATAACACCATAATCGGCAAATTCAAAAAGGAAGTGTATAGCCCCGCCAACCAATTTTGAGAGTTGGATAAGGCGTTCATAAAGCTTGCAATAACGTTCCCTTCGTTACTCTGCGTTTTCACAGGCGCATCGTGAGGTCTATCTTGAACAATCCAGTAAATCCACAGCCATAAAACAATACCTATGGCGCCATCGATCAGTAAGGCTTGGCGCCAACCAAATAGCTCATTAAGGTAGGCAAAAGGTGTATGCGCCATCATCCCGCCAATAAACGCCATGGTAACTAAAGAACCAACAACCAAGGCTTGTCGTCGAGGTGGAAACCAGCGTGCAACCAGTACGACACAGGATAAAAAGCAAAAAGCATTACCTATTCCAGAAAGGAAATGAAAAAATGAAGCCAAAATAAATGAGTGCGTTAAGGCAAAACCTACCGTACCGAGAATGCACACCAACATAGCGGATAAAATAACGGTGCGAGTAGAAAAGCGGTCTAAGATTACGCCTGCGGGAAGAAGAAATAAAATGTCGGCCCATAAATAAGCACTGGACATCCAACTTAATTGCGTCGCATCAATATTGAAATCATTACGCAAGGGCTGATTAATTACGTCAAAAATATTGAGCTGAAAAAACTCGTATAAAAAAAACAGTCCGGCGGAAAGGCATACAACCCAAGCCATCAGATCACCACGAGGTACAAAAGTTCTCGAATCCATTGCTACAGAATGCGACACAAATACTCCTCACATTATGGCTTAAAAATTGCGCAATAGTATAACAAAATTCAAATCAAATTGGTATCTTTATGTAACGAAGCGTAGCCTCTCAAGTTCGAAGGCCCGAACTCTGGGTTGTATCACTTCGTTCGCGATGACAGTGGAGCTTAAAAAATAACGCTCCATATTGAGTTATATCCTGTCATTCGTTCTCAGTTCGTCCTATTACGAACAGTGTATCCCTGAACTACGCAACAGCACTAAAGACTGCCCATTACTCACAATTTTCTCTACTTTTTCCATGCGCGCTAATAAATCAGGCTTTATTTGAGATATTTTTTTGGGACTAACTGCAATGTAATTTTCTTGATTGTTCGAGAGTAGCTTGCAAAGTTGCTTATGTCTAAAAACAAAATCTACCCTACCTGCAGCATAAAACTGGGCTGAATATTCAGTTTTATAATCCCAATAAATAAGTTTGCTGTAAGGAGCTGGATTTTGCGCTTGCCATGCGGCCACAACTGCTTTTTGTGTTTTAGAGACAACCTCGGGAACCATATTAAACGCAATGGTGGCCGCTAAAAACAATATGCCGCAGCTTAGGGATAACCCCAGCACTAACTTCTTAGCACGTAACATCGCCCCTGCCCTTACCCAATACTCAGTGAAAAACAAAGCAAATGCAGGTAATGAAGGAAATACATAGGTGTAAATAATATTGCTAGAAAAAGTAAAAAATAATAACGGGACAACGGTACATAAGAATAGATAACCTAACCATCCATCTTCATCACGAAACAAAGAAGGCAAGGTTTTGCGATAGCTTACAAACCAGCTCGCGCCAAGTAATCCCCAGGGGAAACTACCCACTGCAGCAAAAACCCAAATCATTCCCCAATGCTCTTTATGAGCATATCCGTATTTATCGCCCGTCCATCCAGGCGTAATAAATCGGTGAAAATGTTCTCCGGCAATAAAGTAATTTAAAAAACCTGGGGTGCGCATTTCTGCCAAGATATACCAGGGAAGTGCGATTGCTAATGCAAGAAGCGTCCCTTTTATCCAGGGCAACCTGTTCCATAAATTACGCCATTGGTTACGCAATAAGACCCAACAAAAAATTGGCATCCCAGCTAACACTGTAGCGACAGGCCCTTTTGCTAATAAACCTAAACCAACACCCACGAAAAAAGCATAAGACCAGATTTTATGGTCATCAACAACCGCACGCCAAAAGGAAACCAAAACCAGGGTTGTGCAAAAAATTAAAGAAGGATCCGTCATTACGGTTCCTGCATCAAGAAAGAAATACAGGGTGCCGGCAAGAATTAAAGCCGTTAACGTTGCCACGATATGACCACTATGTTTTTTAGCCAGATCCCAAACCAGCCATAGCGTTCCTATAGATAACAGTAAACCCGGCAAACGTACGGCAAGTTCATTTACACCAAATAATTTCATTGAAAATGCAGAGAGCCAGGTAGACAATGGGGGTTTAGCCCAAAATGGGACGCCATAATCATGGAGTAAGGTGACCCAATTTCCAGTTTCCAGCATTTTACGCGCAATTTCAGCATAACGCGCTTCAGAAACATCGTTAAGTGGAATAAAGCACATGGAAATAACACGGCAGATTAGAAGGAAAGACAATACAAATAATGCATGATTAAAAAATTGCCTTTGCAATAGTTTATCGTTTTCTATGTTCAAAACTGACCCCAATCAATATTGCATAGTAGTTCAAATAGATGAGCTACATAAAAATTTTACCATAAAATGCTGCTTGCATTTTCCTTAGCTTAAACCAGGAAAAAAGTAAATAGTCTCTAAAAATGAAAGTGAATATTACCTGTTATTAAAATTAATACAAATTTTTTCATACTTTTTTCTATTTTATGTAACGAAATTCTCTCTTTTTTGAGTAATAAAGTACTGTATTTATTATTCTTTTTTCAAATGCATAATTTGTATAATGAAAATACATGACGAGCGGTTTAGTTTAGTTTACACTGGGTGCTGTAAGATGAACTTACATGACTTTTAATGGATTTTGGGAGAAAAACATGACGTTTAAGTTAAAAACTTTGAAGGAATTAAAAGATCATTTCAACCGCACAAAAGATATGGTGCTCGATTATGAACATGCCATATCATTTGATAAGCTCGAAGAACCCAGGATGAGTTCGGCGATGATATTGCTGGAGGCTGTTTTACTGAAAATAGAAGAACAAATTAATGTTTTAGCTAAGGATAAAGAAGAAAAACTCCTTAAATTAGACGAAAAACTAAAGATAGAACTTGAAAAAACAAAACTAGATGGCGAAAAACCCAAGCTCAGCCCAACCAAAATAAAAGAAGAAGCCGAAAAAACCAAAAACAAAATTGAAAGTAGGTTTAACGAAAATGTACAAAACTACACATTGGCATTCTACGGAGCCATGTTAATTGCTCAAAACGAGATTCACTTGATTGGCCGTAACCGTGCCAAAATGCTCTCCTCTAGCATCGCCCAAACTATAGGTATTGGTGCATCTGTTTCTGCTGAGGACCATCCAAACGCCAATAACTACGAAGCATTCCATGTGATGTTCAATGCATTAATGCAATCCCACCTCTTTCCAAATGCTGATGCCCGCAAAGGGTTTAAAGAAGAGCATATGCTTTCAAAATTATCGAAAGATGATCTGGAAAGAATACTCACAACGGGTTATTTATTTGAAAAAAGTGCACGTATCACTGTAGTTGATGGTTTAGCTACAAATGGAAAAGGTGTTATTGACATCACAGCGTACAAAGTTGAAAAAGAAACCCCAACCTCAGCTACAGAAAGATTCCAATCCTTTGCCGAGCTTAAAAAAGAGCTTGACAGTATCATCACTGCAGAGTTGGTTTCTAAAGGTAAAGGGACAATTAATGAGGTAGAAGCTCGAGCGACTCAACTTAATTTTATGGAAAAAATTTGTGCTTTAGTGGAAACTTTAACCATTAAAGATACAGAAAAAACAGCCATCGTTGTTGGGGCAATGTATTTAGTACGTAAACAAATTCAAAAAAGCTACCAGGACAGTCTCATTCACTGTATGCGTTCTCCTGATAACTCGGAAATCCATAAAAAATTTGGTGGTCTACTCGGTGCAGAGAGCGTATCTCATCTGGATCATGAGTCCTTATTGCAAGCAGCAAATAATTTTATTCGCTATGCAACTCTGGAAAACAAACAGACAGAGCAGCAAAACAAGCAGACCGAACAAAAGAAACCCACAGAAAAGGTAATCAATGAATCCCACCCATTTGCCAAGATTGACGGATTCAAGTTACCAGAGGTATTGAATTTGTTCTTCGAAGCGATTTACTCGAGCCGTGACAGCGCATGCAAACAAATTTTCATTAACATGAAACAAAGTGAAAAAGTGGAACAGCCTGCAACTTCAAGCACAAGTTATTGGAATCCTGCGAGTTTGATTAAAGGAGCATATGATAAATTTGGTCTGTTAGGCGGTGGCAAAAAAGTGGAAGCTCCAGATACAGCTCATACTGATAGCTTGCCTTTAGATGCACCCTCAACAAGCTTACAGTGATAGCTTGATACGGATAATCTATTCGTTTCTGAGTAGTTGCTGCTTTAGCGACTACTCATATTTTACTCATAATTATGGTTTATTTTTACTCCTTTAGATTAAGTTCTTAAATTTTGTTACAATGCCACTTTCTTTTATATTGTTGTATCTTGCACTAATGAAAATTAAATTAATAATTAAGAATATAATTCCCGCTTTAATGCTTTTTTCAGCCCTACCCACAGTAAGTTTTGCACTGCCTTCAATGCAAGCCTCAACTGATGAGCTTCAAAAACCAAGTAGCCCTAAGACGCTCCACTCAACAACAAAAAAGTTCATCTCAATTACCATCGATGATTTGCCCTTTGTTGGTGAGTATCGAAATTTTCATTTAAATATGATGATTGAAACCATGAACAAACAGCGGGTTCCTGCAACAGGCTTTATTATTGCCAGTGAGGTACGTAAAGATAACTGGGAAATTCTCCGCAAGTTTCGTGATGCTGGTTTTGGCTTAGGTAATCATACTTTAACGCATGCCAATCTTGGTCGAATCGGAACTAAAGAAGCTATTCGTGAAATTGGCGAGGCTGATGCGATTCTATCCCCGGTGTTAACAGAGCCAAAATATTTCCGTTATCCTTATTTATCAATGAGCTCAGGACAAAAGAAAGACGCGATCCTTTGTTTTCTCGCGAAAAAGAATTACCAGGTAGCACCAATCACTGTAGACTCTAAAGACTTTGTCTTCAACCAAAGATTACTCGCCGTCCCTGAAATAAATCGACGCGCTTACCTTGAAGAATTAAAGCCTTTTTATTTGGATTTTATTTGGCAACAAACCCTGCGAGCAGAAGAGCATCATAACGGTCAACAAGCCCAAATTTTATTAATCCATGCCAATCTGCTTAATGCCTATGTGTTACCGGATATAATTAAGTTATATAAAGAAAATGGCTATACTTTTGTCAGCCTGGAAAATGCATTAAAGACCATTAAGTCATCAACTCACTGCTCCAAGCCACAGCTGCATCCTCAACCGCAGCCTAAACTTGGGAAAAATACTAAGGATATTGATGCTTTTGTTGCTTGGGATTAATTTTCTATTTCGTCAGTTGTGAGTAATGTAGGCTGGGCTGAAAAGCCCAGCCTACGCAGCTCATCAGAATGACGTACATAAAATTTAGTTACCCTATACATCTTCATCTATGGTACAATTATCCATATTTTATTCACATTGACCTGTTAAAACACGATTTGAACTACCTCTCCATTTTTATTTAAGGAAATACCATGAGTTTTACATCCTTAGGTTTAATCGAACCTTTGCTGCGCGCCATCAATGAATCAGGATACACTGAGCCCTCCCCTATTCAAGCGCAATCCATTCCCGCCATTTTACGCGGCCATGACCTTCTTGCCTCTGCACAAACAGGAACGGGTAAAACGGCAAGCTTCGTATTGCCTATTTTACAAAAACTCCACGATCAGCCTCGAGCCACAGGCAATCATGCTAAAGTATTAATTCTCACCCCTACCCGTGAACTAGCGGCCCAAGTGTATGACAGTGTAAAACAATATGGCTGCTATACGCCTCTGCGTTCAACCGTAGTTTTTGGTGGTGTAAAAATTAATCCGCAAATGATGAAACTACGCAGCGGTGTTGAAATTTTAGTAGCAACTCCCGGGCGCTTATTGGATCTATATCAACAGCGAGCCATCCAATTCGATGAAATTAAAACCCTGGTTTTAGATGAAGCAGATCGCATGTTAGACATGGGCTTTATCCATGACATTAAACGCATCATTAGCATGCTGCCAAGAAACCGCCAAAATTTATTATTTTCCGCAACCTTTTCTGATGCGATTCGTACCTTAGCGAAAGGATTACTAAACACTCCTGTTGAAATCGATGTGGCACCACGCAATACGACCGCCATCAAAATCAAACAAACCGTACACCCTGTCGATAAAAGCCGTAAAGCAGCCTTATTAAGCCATTTAATTCATAAAAATAAATGGGGACAAACCTTGGTTTTTGCAAAAACCAAGCACGGTGCCAATAAACTGGTAAAACAATTGTCTGAAGAGCATATCTATGCTGCAGCCATTCATGGCAATAAATCACAATCACAACGTACTAAAGCCTTAGCTGATTTTAAATCAGGTGAATTACATATACTGGTCGCTACAGACATTGCTGCTCGCGGAATTGATATTGACCAACTTCCTTGTGTTGTCAATTTTGATTTGCCACAAGTCGCAGAAGATTACGTGCATCGTATTGGCCGTACAGGTCGCGCAGGAGCATCTGGTATGGCTGTATCTCTAGTTTGCGCTGATGAAGTTGGGCAATTACAAGCGATTGAAAAATTAATTAAACGTAAGTTAGATCGCATTGAAATTGATGACTTTGAACCTAATCATCACCTTCCTAGCTCCTCATTGCCAACTCAAGTGAGAAAAGGCCCTCCGAAAAATAGGAAGCCATTACCAGAAAGCAAGAGAAAGGCAGAAAAAAAGCGATTCGGAAAAAATACGATCAAATCAGTGGATAAAAAGTGATCTCTGTGGTAAAATTCGCGCCTTTTTAACCATATCTTATTGATAAAAGGCGCTTTTTATGCAATCGAAATTAGAACAACTTTTCTCCACACCACCACATGAAAGCAATAGATTTCGCTCTAATAATTCGAAGAAAATAAACTGTGACCTCGAGTATTTTATTCATTCGTTAGCAACTTTAGGTGAGTTATTAGCAGAAAAAAAACTAGGTGGAGAAGTGCCTGATTTACGCTACCTGGTCGATACAAATGGACAAGCATGGTTTGCTCGAGAAACACGCGATAATGCTCCCATAGCTCCTCCTCATTATAGAATGACCGGCTCCCCGCGAAATGCAGCTTATTGTAAAACTGCAGGTAATCTATTTTTTAGTGAAGACTATTCCACTTTAATCAAAGTTAATCATAAAAGTGGTGATTTCCGTCCTTCATTTGCTTCCATCAAATGGATTTTAGCGATTCTTGTGGCTAATGAGGACCGCCTTTCATTTAAATTACCCGAAGCTCTAACTATTGAGGAATTAGATCATAATGGTAAAGTAACGGACACTCACCAATGCTCAATTGCCGATATTAAAAAGTGGTTACAAACTTTTAAGGAAAATACTGCGCTCACTTTAAAATTAAAAGCGCAAGACGCTGAAACTAAAACAGTACGCTACGAAAGTGAACGACGTAGCCTCATCGCCGATGCGGATCAAGCCAACTTTGCTCCCCCTAATGCAAATGGAGTATCAAAGAGATTAGCGTTTGGAGACGAGGCCCCATCTAATGAGCCAAGCATTCCGCCATTTGATATGCCAGTACAGTCAGCGAAAACATATACGGCATTACAAAACTCGTCATTGCCACTATTTGGCCACAGAAAACCGACTTCACTATTTAGTCAAACCAACGCAATATCCTCTCTATTTTCTGGGCAAGAAGCGCCAGTTCCACACTTTGGTGAAGAATTTGGCCCAGCTACCCCACCGCCACCAAAGAAAAGAAAGTTTGGTCCTAAGCGTATTGACTTCGTTAGTTCATTAACCAGTGAATCGAATGCGGATGAAACTAGTACCCCACCACCATCAACGTTTAAAGGATATTTTGACTAAGCCTTTAGGACGCTAGATACGTCATCCCAAACGGAGTGAGGATCTCCAGCATCTGACTCAGTGCTTGCATTGGAGCTCCCTCACTACGTTCGGGATGACGTTTTCCTTAACTTAATGGCATTAGGGGGTACCGTGGATTCACAAAAGACATCTGGCTTTACCTTAATCGAACTATTAATTGTATTATGCATCCTGGCAAGCTTTGCCATAATGGCTTATCCCTCCTATATCTCTTTTCTCTTAAAAGCCCACCGCATAGATGCCTTGACCAGCTTAACTCAAGAACAAATGGCGCTAGAGACCTGTTATGCACAAAACCATTCCTACGTTAAAGATTGTGATCACTTACCGCACTACCCACATCGCTCTTCCCAAGGCTATTATCTGCTTAGCCTAATCAAACCAAGCAAAGCAACATATACACTTAAGGCAATAGCAACAGGAGGCCAAGCAAAAGACCAGCATTGCACTGAATTTTTAATTGATCAAAACAATAAAAAAATAGCTACAGATACTGATGGTGTAATACAAAATGATTGCTGGTTGCCATAAATAAAATTTCCTTTACAGGCACTTACGAATTTCCTACTATGCGTGCTGGATAGTCCAACACTGAAATTTAAATGGAAATTTTTTGCTTTTTCCTCGGCATACTTTATACCTATACCTTTAATCTTTATTTACCGGCGATTGCTTTACTGTTGTTTTACATTACCCCCAGATACCTCATCATTTTCTTTTTTCTTTTAGGCTTTTGCGTCGCTGGGGTTCATCAATGGTTTATTATGCCCAGCGGGCTTCCCAATAGTGCGGTAATTCAACATGCCACCATTCAGGGAAGAATTGCATCAATTCCGCAGCAAAATAGGCATAAAACACAATTCATCTTTGAATTGGAGCAATTTAACCAGCATCCAGCTCAAGGCTTAGTGCAATTAGCCTGGTACACTAAAGCTCCTGTATTACAGGTTGGACAACAGTGGCAATTTTCAGTAAAACTAAAAAAACCACGCAATTTCCTTAATCCAGGTAGCGCCGACTATGCGACATCACTTAACAAACGTCACATTACCTGGACCGGTTATATTCGAGCGCGTGGCGCGCGATTAATTAAAGAAAAAACCGCAGGCGTTGACTGGGTTGAATTACGTGCCTCTCTAGGGGATAAATTGACTCAATTAGCCCCGAATCAGACTACAGCAGGAATTATCGAGGCACTAACCCTAAATTTAACGCGACACATTAGCCAAGAATCCTGGGAGCTCTTCCGACGCACCGGCACCACACATTTATTTGGAATCTCAGGTGAACATATTGCTCTCATTTCCGGACTCGTTTATTGGCTTAGCCGCTGGTTATGGTCGCGTAGTGCCAAAGCATGCCTCTATATTCCCGCCCCCTATATTGCCAGTAGTAGTGGTTTGCTCATTGCCTTATTCTATGCTTTTTTAGCCGGATTTGAGCCGCCCGTGCAACGCGCGTTAATCGGCTGCTTTTTTTACGCCCTTTGCAGTATGGGGAAACAACGTTTTACCTCCTGGCAAATATGGCGTTACGCCCTCTTCTTGGTGCTGTGTATCGAACCGCATGCAGTATTTATGCAAGGATTTTATTTTTCATTTCTTGCGGTATCTTGCTTGTTTTTAACCCAACAACGTTGGCGGCTCAAAGGCTATAAAAGTAGTCTTGCTATCCAATTAAGTTGTTTAATCGGTTTAATGCCTCTCACCTTGCATTGGTATGCCTACGGGTCAATTAATGGGTTCCTAGCTAATTTGTTTGCTATTCCTTTAGTTGGCTTTGTTATTGTCCCTCTAGCCTTAGTAACCATGCTGATTAGCGCATCTTCTTGGGCGGGATTAATCATGCATCCATTATCTTGGTCCATCAGTTTTTTATTACAGGGATTACATTGGACGGAGCAATTAGCCGCAATGAATATCAGTTACTCATTGCACTCCATTGAATTCACCCTAGCCATAATGGGGGCTTTGCTCATATGGGTTTTATTACCCATCAATCCTTTTCGCTGGTTTGCGTGGTTATGGTTGCTACTTCCTCTTCTCCCCCCACGCCCCATCATTCAACCAGGGGAAGCATGGATTGATGTTTTAGACGTAGGCCAAGGACTCGCTGTGAGCATTCGCACTCAAAATCATGTGTTGCTCTATGATACCGGAGATCGATTTTTTCAAGGCAGTGACCTAGGAAAAATGGTCGTTTTACCCTATCTTGACGCATTAAACATCAAAAGCCTCGATGCCATTGTTATCAGCCATCCTGACAAAGACCATCGAGGCGGGCTGCAATCAATCGAAGCAGCAATCCCAGTCAAACAACTTCTGGTAAATGAGCCACGCTACTACCGGCATGGGGTAAAATGTCATAACTACCCTGAATGGCAATGGGATCAAGTACGGTTTCGCTTTTTACCCATTAATACACCATTTAAAAACAAAAATAATAACTCCTGCATCCTGCAAGTCTCAAGCGCCAGTGGGCGCGTATTATTAGCTGGGGATGTCGAAAAAGAGGCGGAAGATTATTTGGTAACAACTTATGGTCCTCAGCTGGCTTCAGAAGTCTTAATCGTTCCCCTTCATGGCAGTAAAACCTCATCCTCCTATCGTTTTTTATTGGAAATTGCTCCTCGTTACGCCATCGCCTCTTTAGGTTTTGATAACCGATTTCACTTCCCTCACAGCAAAACATTAACTAGTATGAATACGTTAAACATTCCTTTATATCGAACCGATGAATGCGGCATGACCCAGTTTATTTTGCCTGCTCAGGGTGACATGAAGCCGCCTCGCTGCTTTAGTGGTGTCTATTCGAAATAAAGCAATTTTGGCCATGAGAGAAACCCTAGACTATAATTTTCAAAAACAATATCAAGGACGTAATGATATGCCTCCAAGCACTGATGACACACTAGCCAAACCAGAATTGACTGTATCTTCTTCGCATTATCCTAAATCGGATCATTACAATGGTAACATTTTTTTCAATCCTGACCTCAAGACGACCAAAAGCTGGAGACAAGTATGGAAAATGCTTAGAGAACGCAAAGGCAAAAACCCATGGCCTGGTTTTGTTGAAAATAAGGCAACCCCAGAGCTTGCCGAGCAACTAAAAACCGATGAGGTATCAATTACTTATGTCAATCATGCAAGTCATCTGATTCAATTGCATAATATGAATATTTTGACGGACCCTGTCTTTTCCAAAAGAGCAGGCCCCATGTCTTTATTAGGCCCCAAAAGAGTTCGTAGACCTGGTATTGAGTTAGATGAGTTACCAACAATTGATGTGGTACTCATTAGCCATAATCATTATGACCATATGGATTTACCCGCACTCAAAAAATTACAACGTATGTTTCAACCCTTATTTATCGTTCCTTTAGGTAACCGTAAGTACCTAAAAACAAAAATCTTTCCTAAGGTAATTGAATTGGATTGGTGGCAAACCCAAGCATTAACTAAGATACACGCAATAACTTTAGTTCCTGCGCAACATTGGTCAATGCGCACATTTAAAGATACCAACACCGCGCTTTGGGGTGGCTTTTGGATTCAATGCGATACCTTAAAGATTTATTTCTGTGGTGATTCAGGCTATGGTTCTCACTTCAAGTTGATTCAAGAACGCTTAGGCGCTCCGGACATTAGCATATTGCCCATAGGATCTTACGAACCACGCTGGTTTATGCAAGACCATCATATGAATCCTGAAGAGGCGATTTTGGCCAGCATCGATTTGCAAAGCAGTTTAAGCATCGCAACGCATCATCAAACGTTCCGTTTGTCCATGGAAAAAATCAATGATCCTGTAATTAATCTAAACCGTCGTCTGATTGCCCACGGACTCACTACAAAAGAATTCATGGCACCAGAAACCGGTGAAACAATTACCTACTGCAAAAGCCTTAAACTAAATGATCCAACAAGCCCATTGAACACGTAGGGAAACAACGTCATCCCGAGCACGGCGAGGGAGATACTTCGTCGTAACCCCTCAGGATGACATACATAATCTTGAACCGGGTGAAGGCTCTCTTCAAAAGATCCCTCACTACGTTCGAGACAATTAACTCGCCGCTTCTACATTCGCGCTATTTAAATTACTTGTATTTCTTTTTAACTCAAAAATACGGTATAAATTTAACGGTAATAACAATGAATGCAAAAGAAAAATGGGATGCAAGTCACTACCAAGAGCATAGAGAATAAATGCAACATTGGAGCTAATCGCAATTAAACGTAATGTTAAAATTTTCTTAACATAAAACGTTGCAAAAACTAAGAAAGAAGCAACATATCCTATCAGTTCGATCATTGAGTCCATTTCAATACCCTCACTCTTAGAATCCTCAAGATCCAACATACACCTAGTAAGATAAGCCTGCAAGCGCTTCACCAGATTGTGGGTCTTAAATCTTTCATTTAAATCAACTCTAAAGCAAATCGCCGAAAGATTGTTATCTTTTAGCTGCGGTATTTGATTCGAGCTATTGCCACAAGGTATGAAGAAATTTGCCATTGATTAAGATCGTCTGGATGCCGCGAACAAGTCGCGGCACGTAGGCAGTGGGGATGAATTGTCAACACGCCCTAATTTGGGGGGACAATTTATGGAATTATTTCTTGCATCCAGCGCCAGGGTCATACATGACAGCGCCTCATTAATAGTTAAGTTAACGGTGCCTATATAAGCCCGGCTTCTTTACAAAATCGTAGGTTGATCCGATGATTCTTCAGTCTCAGGAGCATTTTCGAAAAATACTGTGCTATCCTCTGCTTTAAACATACTTTTTTTAGATAAAACGCTCTTTAAGTTTAATGGAGCCAATTGATCAGGATTAAAGTTATCTATCTTCTTTTCTAATTTGACGTGTTGTTCTTTTAATTTTTGTACTTGCTTATCGGCGTCAGATCGTAGTTGATCAAATAAAACTATAGTTTTTTTATTTGATTTGATATCCATCTCTAAATTATAAATAGGTTCTTTTAAAGAGTGACGTTCAGCATATAATTCCTCTAGTTTATCAGTGTAGAAATTATTTCCTGGTTCAAAAAATTTTACTTCTAATAAGGCGACAGCTATTATAGGGATTGATAATAAAGCTGTGATTGATGATATAAATCCTAAGGGAACAATCGGTAACAGAGTAAGAACAAGCACTACAATTTGGAGTGTTTCATATTTATTTCTCTCAGCTTTTAATTCTACGCATTTTTTTTCAATTTCTTGAATACCAGATTCGTTACTACTTTTTAGAATTTTAAGCTCAGCAATTGCCCTATCTAATTTCTCAATCACTTTTTGTTTCTCTTCAGGATAGGAATCAGATAAATTAGTTTTTTCTTCTATTACACTTTTAAGTTCATGTAATTCAAATATGTTACAAATATACGCTCTAAAAAAAGGATTTAAATTTTTCTTTTCTACTTCTTTTATTAATGCACTTTTAAATATTCTAATTTGATCCAAGGTACATTCACTCAATAATCGCACTTCTCCGTCTATTTCCGATAATTGAATATTTTCCAAAAAATTTTTAGTAGAGAGCATTTCATACAGCTCAACTATATTTTTTTGATTACAAAGATCAAATACGGGCTTCGTTCTATAAAGATATTGAATTTGCTTTGGCATGTCGTGCCTTAATATAATTAACAATGCTCATAATAATACCACTTTGCCTATATAATGAAAAACGCTCGTTAAATACCTTCAAAAGAGCAAAAACCCTTTAAATTACAAGATGATACACTCGAAATGAGTGTCAAGTTTTCTTAAATTTCTAATTAGGAAAAAGCTATTTTCCAAAATAAGAACTTATTGTTACACGTCCACTTTGCTTATATTTGGCCTGCTAAAACGATTGGCACTAAGGTAAGTTATGACGTGACCTAATGGATGAAACCACTGGGTTAGTGTGGTCAAATTAATTTGACCCATAGTTCAACAAACCTTGTTTGTACTGCAAGAAAAAAAGAGGTTTTTGCATATCTTGTGGCAATCCCTCTCCAGCGTTTGAAATGAAGAAAGACATTCTCCACCAGGTGACAAAGTATATAGATGGAGCAGCCCATACCCAATCGGGCACATATTATCTGTCAGCTTCATAGTTACTTTGAAGATCGATTGAACCTTAGTCTTAGATAATTAATGAGGTAACTCTGCTAGATGAACACCCTCTAATCAAGCTCAATTATTCCATCCGTGACTATTTTTTCACATAGATACTGCAAGAATAAATCAATGTATTCATTATTTCTTTTATGCTTTTTGTAAATTGCATAAAGCATAATTTCAGGAGATTTGTCATTTGGTAATACTGGCAATAGCTTACCTGCCTGAACCTCTTTTCGCACTGAAAAATATGGGACCCAAATCATACCAACCCCATTTAAAGCTACTTGCTTTAAAACCTCAGCATTGTTACTTTTAAAGTTTCCCGATACATGAACAATTTGTGAGTTTAGTATCCACTTATTTTGCAGTCCATAGAGAGTATTAATTAAACAATTATGATTGATTAATTCTTCTGGGGTAGCAGGATAGCCATGCGTCTCCAAATATTCCGGAGAAGCATAAATATATCTCTGAATAGAAAATAATTTTTTACAAATCATATTAGGTTGTCGAATTACATCGAATGTTATAGCCAAATCAAAGTTATATTCATACATATCAACAATATTTGAACCAATTTGAAGATCGATTGTAATTCCAGAGTTAGCCTGCATAAACTGGGTTATTAAATTAGTTAAATAAAGTACAGCAGGACTGACCGTTAAACACAATTTTAAATTAACTAAACCGATTGGAAGCTCCTGAAGAGCTATTTCTTTAATTACTTTTAATTCATCAAATAAATTCCCAACCTTCTCATATAACATTTGCCCTTTATCAGTTAATATTAATTGCTTCGTGGAACGAATAAATAATTTGGTTTTTAACTCCGATTCTAAATTAGTAATTTGCTTACTTATCTTGGAAGAAGAAATAGACAATGCTTTGGCAGCAGCGACAAAACTATTACATTCAACCACAGTAGTGAAACTTTTTAAACATTGTAAAATATCCATTAGTCTCTTTCATTCAATATAGGATCAATTAAATTTTACACCATACTTAACCACTAGATTAGTTTAGAAATTCAAAAATCGCACTGTAAGGTTGAATCTGAATCCATTAGATAACACGTGTACAATTGAAAAAACTATGGCAACACGCGATCTTATCTTCTTTACAAGACAAAACAGTGCCCTTCAAATGGCGTCATTTTTAGGGCACCATACGCTAGTATGGTAAATACGGTAAGCTTACTCTGAATCCGTGGAGGAAGTTTAAAAACACCTACTCAGAAAATGGTTTCATTCTATTCTGGTATCTTTCTTCTGCTTCTATTTCTAATTTTTCCAAGGAATCTTGAGTTTTAAACCAAGAAAACCATCCTCTTCTCGGAGCACTAACCCCGTCATCTCTCAATTTCTGATTAGCAGCATCAATAATTTTGATATTGTCATTAACAGAGCATCCATTAATAAAAGAAAAAATGTGAAAGTATATATCTGCTGGAATTTTTCCCTCTCTAACTAATTGCTGCCCTTGAAATGCCCAGAGATTTGCGGCTGTTGATAAATATCCTTTTGCTTGCTCCAAATTGAGGTTGTTTTCTCTCATCAGTTGATTTAGTTTTTCTGCCCTCTTCATTAGTGGGGCTAAGTGCTGAAGGATATACTCTTCTATAATCTGCTTTCTTTCTTTTTCACTGTGAGTAGATTGCCTTAAATCCAATAAATCCATAACATACTGTTCTACAATACACTTTCTTAGTTCCTGAGCATCAGTAAAACTCATTAGGGATAACAGATTCGCCTCATTAATATACCCTCCTAGTGCATAGCTAGATGCAGCCGACTCTGCATAGCGGCAGGCAGCCTCTTTTTGGGACAAGAGCTCATTGACCTCTTTCATGTACCCTCCTCTCGCATAAGCCGATAGAGCACACTCTGGGCCTGCTCCTTGGGCGATGAGTTGGTTGACCGGGTTAACATGCCCTCCTTGTGCATAGCTGAAAACCAGGTCGTTCTTACTCATGGGCGGGCTCACTTGAGCCATGAGTTGCTTGACTTGAAGGATATGCCCACCTTTCGCATAGCCCATTAGAGCACATGCTCGGGGCCGTCTTTGCATCATCAGTTGGTTAACCTCATGCACATGTCCCCCCATCGCAAATCCTGCTAACGCGTCATTTTCATCCCCGATTTCCGTGTTCAGTTCTTTGACCTCGCACGCACGCCCACCTATCGCAAAGCCTTCTATGGCGTAATTCTTATTCGCTCCCTCCGCAATCAGTTGGTTGACCTCATGCACATGCCCACCTATCGCAAAGCCCATGGTAGCTTTATCTTTGCTGGCTCCTTGCGCGATGAACTGTTTGGCTTCACGAGCATGACCTCCTATCCCAAACCCTTCTACGGCGTAATCTTTGCTGGCTCCTTGTGCAATTAGTTGATTAACCTCATGGATATAACCTCCTATCGCGAAGCCTTTTGCAGCGTAATTTTTACTCGCTCCTTGCGCAATCAGTTGTTTAGCTATACGAGCATGACCTCCCATCGCATATCCCTGTACAGCGTAATTTACGCTCAGGTTAAACCGTGTTAACAAAAACTCAACTGCTTCGATATTGTTTTCCTTGGCCAGTAACATCACCGCATTATCTGCATAGTAAAAGGCCCCGAGAGAAAAACCTTCGTTCTCCAGGTGAGCTAACTCAATTTCATCATTGCTCTTAGCTAATTGATAAACCAGATGAACCAGGGATTCAGGAGAAAGTTCTTTCATATTTAATCCTTGCGATGTTTAAGACGTCTAATTTGTTACTTAAAGAACCATAATTATTCATAATAAATTAATTTTGATCAATATGGATTAAATTACAGAACCGAGGGAGGTGCTAACATTTTAATACTTATTGAATCTTAATTGAGCAATAAGATTGGAATTAATCCTCTTTTTTGTTTAAATTTCTAATTAGGAAAGAGCTATTTTCCAAAATAAGCACCTATGGTTACACGTTCACTTTGCTTTTAATTGCGTGCTAAAACGACATCGTCAGCTGGTGATTTAAAACGAATCAGGCATTTTCTTTTCTGCGTATGGGTTGATGGCCGTTTTCCACAGTTGTGTGGCCTCTAGTTTTTAAAGGAGGGCAATTAGCCTGCGGCCTTTTCTTCTTTCTTTTAAAAAAAGAAACATAAATAAGCATATAGTCTATATTTAAATCATAAATAAAAGGATTAAGGTTTAGGGAATAAATGTTAACGCCAATAAAGTCTAGTGGATCATTCTTCAGTTCCAAGCGATTACAAATAGATAAAGTCAATGAATTCATTCGAAAAATTAACAAACACCATGAGTCGGATCCACAAAAAGCAGAAGGCTACGTAAATGAGCTTGATGAATTCTATCAGAAAAGACTTCAAAAAGATGATTTAACGCCGGCCCTTGCCATATGGTTTATCGAAAACCCGATAGAAGACATACAAAATAAAATTCGGCTTCAAATAAGCAATATTCAATTACGCGAAAAAATTTTGGACCTGACTGCTCAAGTACAATTACCTGCCATTTATGATAGTTATACAGGAAAAGACAGCTTTAGGACCCTGGTGGAGGGTGAGCTTGCCAAAGTCGCTGAAGGCTATAAGGTGGTTTCAATACAAAGTAATAATAATCCTATTGTGCAAGTCAATCACGAAGACAATAGTTTTGTGGTCCGATTTTTAAGAATGGATAAAAATGACGAAGCATCGGGAGTTTCTCCTCGCCTTATTCGAGAACAAATCCAAGATCTGCCCCAAATCCCTCAGCCTTATTTATTAGAATTTGTTGCAGCTGATCAGCAAGAAATAACTTATCTGGAATACAGCGAATTTTATGCTTCGGGTAATTTACAACAACATTTTGATACATTAAGACATAGGAAAGACCAAAAATACATTACTACTGCAGATATTGATAAAGAACTGTTTGGTTATGCGAAAAAATTAGTTGAGTTTTTTATCGCCGTTAATGAAAAACAAATTTGGTATACCGATTTAAAACCTGGAAATGTATTATTAAATAATGAGCGGGGTATTGTTATTAGTGACATCAAAGGATTAATTGCATCTTCAGAACTTGAAGTCCCCAGCAATCGCACCAGCACAAGCCAAGCCTATTTTCAATCCAACGTGTTTAATAAAAACCAGATCAACTTGAAAATGCTTCAATGCCAAACCTTAGCTACAACACTTTACGAATTGGCTTGTGGAGAACCGCCAATGCAATTTCCTACATCGAACGGCGGTTGGCGTAATATTTATAATTTTAATCAACCTGTTTTTCATAGTGAGCAAGGCAAAGAGTTACGACAATTGATTAAAGACTTACTGTCTAAAGAACCACCATCCATGGAAGAGGTATTAGAACTCATCAACAAGCATGAACTAAGTGCCCACCCTGTATTACTGGAAGAGACACTAACCGGCGAGAAAGAGAGTACAATGGATTCAGCGAGCATAATCGAGCTTTCTGCTGCGGAAGAATCAACTTCTTATGCTCGAAAGATGTAAGTTTTGGGGTAAAAAATGCCGTCATTGCGAACGCAGTGAAGCAACCCAGTAACGAACTTTAACGAAGCATTGCTCTGGATTGCTTCGCCAAGGCTCGTAATGACGGCATTTTCGTTATGATTTAAGGTCTATAACTTTAAGCAAGCGCCCGTTCAGGCACAAACGTAATCGCTTCGCGTTCAAAAGAAGTCTTAATGGCCGTCAATAATTCATCCCGAACTAGTGCTAAATCCGCCTTTGACCAATATAACACTTTCAATTCGACGCCCTTATCCAACATTTGCGATAATAAAATTTTCGTGCCAGGCTTAGGTAAAATGTGAACACACTCATCACAAATATCTCTAAGCAGCATTTTAATATTACTAATATTGTGAACCGAATCAATACGTAACAAAATTTCATCTCGTTTTTGCGGGTAGATGCTCAGGTTGGTAATTTCCGATTTAATTAAACCTTCATTAGGTATACGAATCAAACGATTGTCACTGGTTTTAATCTTGGTTGATAGCCAATCAATTGTTTCAACAGTTCCTTTAATGTCTTTAATAGAAATAACATCCCCTACTTTAAAGGGACGTTCAAATAGAAGAAAAACCCCACTAATAAGATTTGAGGCTGCAGTTTGAGATGCAAAACTCAGCGCAACCGTAAATAGCCCTGCTGTACCTAATAAAATAGTAAGTTTAAAGCCCATTTCATGCAGAGCAGAAACTAAAAATAATAAAAATAATCCGTAATAAACAACGCGGCTAGAAAGCATAGCATGGTGCTTTGAAAATTTATTTTCGATGAATTTCCCAACTAAGGCGCTGATTTTTTTTGCAAAAAAATAACCAAAAAAGAGGAGCATTAAAGAAAAAGCAATATGCTCCCATTTTAAATGCTTTAGGTAATCTAAGGTATTTTCCATAATGTCTCAATGTAATCAATAAAATGCACAATAATATCACAAAAATGAGCGGCTGGGTGAAAGGGGTTCTACCATTAAGTTTAGGAAGCAATGACCTGTAGCAACTGTCTTGAATTTCATTTCAAGACAGTTGCTACAATTTATAAATATATTTGCTATACGTATCAATTAAAAAACCGTGAAGAAACAGCTCACGGTTTTTTTCATTTACTCGAAAGATTAATAACAGGATTCTTGCAACCAACAATGGCCATAATTGTTACATACGCGAACAGTTTGACATCCAGAGTCATAGTAATAACCGCCGAGAGGAACGCCAACAACTACACCTGGGCCCCACCAGCCGCCACCGCCATGGTAGTATCCGTGCCAACCGCCACCACCGTGCCAACCACCGCCGCCACCGTGCCAACCGCCACCGCCACCGTGCCAACCGCCGCCGCCACCGTGCCAACCGCCGCCGCCACCGTGTGCACTGCATGCCGCACTAGCAAATAGGCCTAGAGCAAAAATCGCAGTACGCATAACTTTACTCATCGTATTTCCACTCATGATACATCCCCATTTTTTTATATATTCTTTAATTTTAGTATAGCTCAAATCGCATTTAAAAATAGCATTATGTACTGCATAAAATAGTATTTTACTGTTTGGTTCTAAAGCGCAGGTGTGTAATAATGCCGCCGCGTTTTCTCATATTAATCATGCTTATAAAGAAGGACTAGCTAATGGCTTTTGCTAAGGGAATTCATGTTTCCAAGAATAATGCTCTGAATCCGAAACAACAACCCTTACATCAAATCGAGAAAGCGTGCAAACAATTAGGCAAATTACAGCACGACCTCGAAGCCGCAATTGACTCATTTGCCGACAATAAAAGCCTACTTTCGCGTGCAGCGGCGTATTGGGGACAATGGCCGCTATGGGTACAAATCAGTGGCGGCTTTTTATTGGCATTCTCTCTCTTAATATTCAGCATGGCGATCAGTATGGTTACTTTGGCCTGCTATACTGCGGTTGCGTTATTACTAAATGATCATCATAGCCTACTCAGGCATAACACCCAGAAATTTAAAACCATTATGCAAAATCTTACTAACTTGCTTGGCACTCTGGTTGGTTTAATCAATAACGTTCATGAGCAATTAAAAAATGAAATAGAGCGCGTACAAGAAAAAAATCAGCAGTTGCAACAAAATGTTGACCAATTACATGAGCAGAGATCAACTCTAGCCGAACAAATAAATGAACTAACCGAGGCAGAAAAAAAATTACAATCGATTATAAATACTCATGAATTAACAATCACCCGTCTAAAAGAGACCAACGAAGAGCAATCCGAATTATTCCAAACAATTCAAAACCAATTAACTGAAGTGACTGAGCAATCAGAAGAAATTCAAACCCAACTGTCTGAAAAAATAGACCAATTAGAACAAATGCGCATGCAAATGGAATCAGAGCATGAACAAATGGTTCATACCGTATTTGCACTTAAAAACAGCGTAATTTCTTTATCAAACCCTGTGCTGGTCAAAGAAGAGCATCAAGAGCTACTTAAACAAAAACTTCAAGAATTTGTTACCAGTAAAGAAAAAGATCTCTCCCACTTTGCCATTAGTACCTCTCAAATAAATCTGGATCTAGAAATTACGCAAAAACAATTACACGAATCACTACAACAACAAGCAGAGTTAAGACAAGACCTTGAACGCTTAATCAAAGAATTTGAACAATTAATGAGCTTCTATGACGGTAAGAAAACTCTAGATGATCAAAAATCGCTAGAAGTCTTAAAAAAATTTAGCTTTCTTACGCAATCTGGAACTGCTTCATCATCTATACCCCCTGAGCCCAATGAGAATCACCTAAATTTATAATTAACTCGTGTTAAAAATTGCATTTAAAATATAACTTTATTATCATTAGTTTCAATCTAGAAAATCAGTAACTTTCCAATACACGCTCCACAACATGTGTCCTCTATATTGTTGAAGTTACCACCAGTGGCAGTAGATTATGACCACACTGACCAAAGCGCATGTTGAAACACTCGTAACTCACTTTTACCAAAAAGTACAAGCCGATGCGATGCTTGGACCTATCTTTAATGATGTAGCCCAAGTCAATTGGGATGAACATATTCCCCTACTGTGCCAATTTTGGAATAGTGTCATGCTAAAAACCAATGAATATCACGGTAATGCCTACCAAAAACATGTTGTACTCAAAGATCTCACCCAGATTCAAGAAACACATTTTTTCCGTTGGTTGAGTTTATTCCAACACGAAGCGCTAAATCATTTACCCAAAGAGGCTGCTGAAGAAATAATTCAAAGGGCCAATTTAATCGCCAAATCATTAAAGTTTGGTATGTTAAAAAAAGAGGAGTGATGCCATGATAAAACCACTGACTCGTGATATCTTGTTGACTCTAATAGTGAAATTTTCTCTGTTGTTTGTGCTGTGGGCTGTCTGTTTCAAAAATGTAGAAAAACCAAATAAAAATACGGAGCAATGGTTATTAGGCAACACGTATGCCAAAGAGCCTTCCAAAACTCCAAAATAGCTTTCTATTTATGCGATTCTTACCCGGATTCGCGTCTTACAAGTGAGGTAAACCATGATACCTGGAAGTGACCTTGTCGATCTTTCCCGTCTACAATTTGCTTTAACCGCTCTTTATCATTTTCTATTTGTCCCGCTGACTTTAGGCCTATCGTTAATCCTGGCCATTATGGAAACAGTTTATGTCATGACTGGGCGTGATATATGGCGCAAAATGGTTAAATACTGGGGCCTGCTCTTTGGAATTAACTTTGTTCTTGGGGTAGCGACAGGTTTAACAATGGAGTTCCAATTCGGGACGAATTGGGCCTATTATTCCCATTATGTTGGTGATGTATTCGGCGCCCCATTAGCGCTAGAAGGAATCATGGCGTTCTTTTTGGAGGCTACTTTTGTTGGTTTGTTTTTCTTTGGCTGGGATAGATTAAGTCGTGTACAGCATATGTGTTGTACCTGGCTATTAGCCCTGGGCACGAATCTCTCTGCCTTGTGGATTTTAATTGCCAATGGCTGGATGCAAAACCCAGTAGGTGCCGAGTTTAACTTCCAAACCATGCGCATGGAGGTTACCGACTTTGCTGCGGTAATCTTTAACCCAGTAGCCCAGGCTAAATTCGTGCATACAATTAGTGCCGGCTATGTAACTGGGTCCATTTTTGTTTTATCCATCAGCGCGTACTTCTTATTAAAGGGCCGTAACCTTGCCTTCGCTAAACGCTCCATGACGATTGCAACAAGCTTTGGGCTGGCCTCTGCCTTAGCTGTCGTAGTCTTAGGTGATGAAAGCGGGCATTTTGACTACAATGTCCAAAAAATGAAATTCGCTGCGATCGAGGCTATATGGCACACCGAAAAAGCACCTGCGGGACTAACCTTAATTGGACTCCCCAATGAAAAAACGATGACCACGGACTATGCAATCGAAATCCCCTATGTATTAGGATTAATTGCCACCCGCACCTTTAATCAACCACTAGAAGGCATTACTGAACTCATCGCTCAAGGTAAGGAGCATATAAAGGAAGGGATGCTTGCTTATGAGGCCTTAACCAGATTACAAAAAGATCATAATGATGCTCAAGCTAAAGCCGACTTTACAGCGCATAATGCCTATTTAGGTTACGGATTGCTGTTGAAAAAGTATACTGAAAATGTAGTGGACGCAAATGAAGAGCAAATTGATAAAGCGGCCCATGATCTCAAGCCGAATGTCACCCCATTATTCTTTTCATTCCGCATTATGGTAGCCTGTGGGTTCTTCTTTATTTTACTCTTTGCTGTAGGCTTCTACCTATCTGCGAAACATAAATTACATACCTCTCGCTGGTACCATCGTATCGCATTCTGTGCACTTCCCTTACCTTGGCTTGCTGCTGAATTAGGCTGGGTTGTTGCTGAATATGGTCGCCAACCCTGGGCGGTACAAGGAGTATTACCCACCATGATGGGAACTTCTTCTGTCAGTACGACACAAGTACTTACGTCAATCTCCGGTTTTGTTCTTTTCTACAGCACACTCGCCGTGGTTGAAGTGTATTTGATGGTTAAATACATCCGTCTTGGCCCTGATAATCTGACTTACTAGGAGAATGATGATGCCTTTAGATTATGAAACATTACGTATTATATGGTGGGTACTGCTTGGTGTATTACTGATAGGTTTTGCAGTATTTGATGGCTTTGATTTAGGGGTAGCAATGTGGCTGCCCTGGCTTTCCAAGACCGATATGGAACGCCGGATTATGATTAACAGCATTGCACCGACCTGGGAAGGAAATCAAGTTTGGTTTATTCTCGGGGGGGGCGCTATTTTCGCAGCCTGGCCAGCCTTATATGCCCTGTCATTCTCAGGGTTTTATTTAGCCATGTTTTTGATCTTACTTGCATTGATTTTACGGCCAGTAGGATTTAAATATCGCTCTAAAGTCAATAGTCCGCAATGGCGTACAGTGTGGGACTATGCTTTATTTATTGGTGGCTTTGTCCCCGCACTTATCTTTGGGATAGCGATAGGAAATGTATTACAAGGTGTGCCTTTCCATTTTGATGTGCAATTACGTCCATTTTATACCGGTACATTTTGGGCTCTGCTTAATCCCTTTGCCTTAGTTTGTGGCCTTTTATCGGTGTTCATGTTGGCCATGCATGGGGCTTTTTTTCTTAACGTCAAAACAGAAGGCCATATACAACGCCGGGCTGTTCGAGCAGGAAGAATTTGCGCCCTACTTTCAATCATTGTTTTTATTGCGGCAGGATTTTGGTTGCATTATGGCATCGATGGCTATGCATTAACCGCTGTTATACCCCATGATGGTCCCTCCAATCCACTTTATAAAACCGCAGCCCTGCAAGCGGATGCCTGGTTTAATAATTATCGCAGTACGCCAATCACGTTAATCGTGCCTGCTGTGGGAATTTTAGCTGCACTTTGTGCCTTGCTCACCGCTCGTTGGGCAAAGCTTGCGTTTGTATGCAGCGCACTGTCAGTGATTGGGATTATTGCAACCGTAGGTGTGAGCATGTTTCCATTCATACTCCCCTCTTCCACAAACCCTGAACAGAGTTTAATTGTTTGGGATAGCTCCTCAAGCCAATTAACCCTATTTATTATGTTGGTCGCAGTAGTCATTTTCCTGCCGATTGTTTTAGCATATACCGCTTGGGTTTATCGTGTTTTACGTGGGAAAGTAACTGAAGAAACGATTACTAAGAATAAAGAAACGGCTTATTAGGAGGTTATTTTATGTGGTATTTTTCCTGGATTTTAGGCACTGGTTTGGCCTGTGCTTTTGCAATATTGAATGCAATGTGGGTTGAACTGCGTGATAGTGACGAGCGTCCGGAGCAGGTATAACCTGGTTGCTTGATGCAGGCTGGGCTATTGTGAATGGCACAAATTGTGTTTGCTGGGCTTTTCAGCCCAGCCTACGCTAATAATTACAACCCCACCCAACGTATAAACTGATTCGAAGCATTTAAACTAATTGTTGGTCTTCCTTCAAAATAAATAGTAAAGCTAGTTCCCTGAGTTCCATTTGCTTTAACTTCTTTGATCTTACCTAAATTAACCATTTGCATTTGTGTTTCAAAATAACCACCGCGAACTTCTTTTATGGTGGGAATCACAAAGGAAATTGAGCTTAAATCAGCGGCATTATTATTCGCTAAATAATTCAACTCTGATGTACTTAACGCAATATACTCAGCATTATTAATTTGCCGTCTTAACATCCGCTTTAGTGGCGCGGTAGTGTGGAATATACGTTGGTAAACTTCCGCAGAAATCACCGCTACTGGGTTAGTTTCAGTAGCTTTACCTCGATAGCCACTGCCAATAAATAGAATCGCCTCACGCTGATCGTCAGGAGCCGTAGCAGGCATGCTCAAAGTCGGCTGGTTGCTAAGACGAGATGCTATATCCTTATCACAATTTAAAAATCTTGATTTGCTAAACCAGGTATCACTGGGGTAATAAATTACCAATAAAGATTTATCTTTAATCGCATTAATGATGGCTTTAGAATTTTCTAAAGGTAAAGCAGGACACCCCCAACTACGGCCTGGACGTCCATATTTTTTAATAAAACTCTCTTCAACATACCAGCCTGAGTGCATCACCACAGAACGATTTGACGCATTGTCATTAAAACTACGGTCTAAGCCATCCAGGCGCAATGAAAGTCCATCGCGTCCATAATAAGCCTGCTGCGTTTGATAAACCCCGATGCTGCTGGCTTTACTATTGTATTTATTGGAAAAATAATTGGAAACTAAAGCACCTGATTTAATACCATGAGACACATAGGTGTGAAACAATAATTTCTGTTCCTTTAAATCAAAAACCCACAAGCGCTTTTCATTTGATGGCATCGAATAATCAATAATAGTGAGAATATGGTTATGATCCACATTATAATCATTCGCGCATTTTAAGGTCATTAATACTTTATTAATAACTTGTTGATTTAAATGAGGTGCTTCATTATGAAGCATGAGATCCAAATCATTAATGGATTGAACACTAGCATGCCCCGCGGAACAGACAGGAACTAATCCCCGAATAAAGCGAATATCCTCACTCACCTTTTTTTGCTGCTGCTCAATAAACTGTACGGGTAATGGCGGCAAATAAGATGACACTGCTAAAGCCAATAGCAGAAGAGCGCTCATGACATGTCCTTTTTTATTATTATTAAGTCCTGTACTGTTTAATATAGCTCAAATTTAACTGTGTGATGGTGGAAAAATTAGATTCAGGAGAGGAATTATATTTATAAATTGTATGTTGGGCCATGGCCCAATGGCACTACCTTAAGCGAGTACCCGCAGAAATAACTTGTTTAATAACATGAATTTAAATGAAATCAGTTTCCTTTTTTATGTATGATTGTTTTGCGAAGAACCGCCATACAAAGAAAAAAGGAAACTGAC
>JARLJR010000092.1 GCA_031291095.1 Legionella sp.
GCGTGATGAAGTTGAGCGTGGTCAAGTATTAGCTAAGCCAGGCACAATTAAGCCGCACACTAAATTTGAGGCAGAAGTGTACGTGTTATCAAAAGAAGAAGGCGGACGTCATACTCCATTCTTCAATGGTTACAGACCACAATTCTATTTCAGAACAACAGACGTAACAGGTACTTGTGACTTGCCTTCTGGTGTAGAAATGGTAATGCCAGGCGATAACGTACAATTAGTAATTAACCTACATGCTCCTATTGCGATGGATGAAGGTTTACGTTTCGCAATTCGGGAAGGTGGCCGTACAGTAGGCGCCGGTGTTGTCGCTAAAATTATCGAGTAATTAGAATGAGTAACAATCAAAATATAAAAATTAGATTAAAATCCTTTGATCATCGGTTGATTGACTTATCAACTCGAGAAATCGTGGAGACAGCTAAGCGTACTGGTGCTCAAATTCGAGGACCAATACCCTTACCAATTCGTAAGGAAAAATTCACCGTATTGATTTCTCCGCATGTGAACAAAGATGCGCGAGATCAATATGAATTACGTACTCATAAACGCCTGGTCGTTATCGTTCATCCGACTGAAAAGACAGTAGATGCTTTGATGAAATTGGATCTGGCTGCTGGGGTTGATGTTCAGATAAGCCTTGATGACTAATTGTTAGGGTGAAGGATATTAAAGAGGTGTTACAATGATGATCGGTTTATTAGGCCGTAAAATCGGTATGACTCGGGTCTTCACACCAGAAGGGGTTTCAGTACCTGTTTCTGTTGTTGAAGTTCACCCTAATAGAGTTACTCAAATTAAGACTAACGACGTTGATGGCTACTCAGCTGTTCAATTGACTGGTGGTTCTAAAAAGGCGAGTAAAGTAAATAAAGCTCAAACTGGACATTTTGCTAAAGCTCAAGTTGAAGCTGGCGATATGCAAGTTGAGTTCAGAATCGACGCTGAAGATCAATTTACTTCAGGTCAAGCATTGTCTGTTGCTGATATTTTCACAGCAGGACAATTTGTAGACGTTTCAGGAACTTCTAAAGGTAAAGGTTTTGCCGGTACTGTTAAGCGCTACAACTTCAGAACACAAGATGCTACTCATGGTAACTCCAGATCGCATCGTGTTCCTGGTTCTATTGGTCAAAACCAAACTCCAGGCCGTGTGTTCAAAGGTAAAAAAATGGCAGGCCATATGGGTAATGTTCGTTGTACAGTTCAAAGCCTTGAACTTGTGCGCGTAGATGCTGAAAGAAATCTTCTGTTAATCAAAGGCGCTATTCCTGGTGCTCCTGGTTCACGAGTTGAGATTAAGCCTGCAGCTAAAAAGCAAGCACGAGGTGAGTGATGGAAATTACTACTATAGATAAGAAAACAATATTAAATCTGAACCAAGAGGTTTTTGCGTACGCATACAATGAAGGTTTAGTACACCAAGCTGTTGTAACCTACATGAATAATGCTCGTAGTGGTAATAGCGCACAAAAAACTCGTTCAGAAGTTAGAGGCGGTGGTAAAAAGCCTTGGAACCAAAAAGGTACAGGTCGTGCACGTGCTGGTACGATCCGCAGCCCGATTTGGAGAAGCGGTGGCGTGACCTTCGCATCCAAAAAGCGAGATTATTCACAAAAGATTAATAAAAAAATGTACAAACGCGCATTACGTAGTATAATCTCCGAACTTTGCCGTACTGGGAACTTGGTTGTCGTTAGTGATTTTCATTGTGAAAGTAAAAAAACTAAAGACTTCATTGCAAAAATGAACCAGTTGGACATTAACAACGCTCTAATCGTCATGAGTGAAGTTGGTGAGAATGAATACTTCGGGTCAAGAAATTTAATTGACTTCGATATCTGTGACGTCGCGACTTTAGATCCTGTTTCTTTACTCAAGTTTGAGAAAGTTGTTGTTACAGAAGCTGCAATTAAAAAAATTGAGGAACAGTTACAATGAATGCTGAAAGATTGTTGATGGTTCTCCGTGAACCACATACTTCTGAAAAAGCAACTGTTTTAGCCGATAAGCTAAAACAGTTCACTTTCAAAGTATTGAAAACCGCAACTAAAAGTGAAATTAAAACAGCGGTAGAGCATGTATTTAACGTTAAAGTTAAAAATGTATCTGTTATCAACGTGAAGGGAAAATCAAAACGCTTCAAGCAAACTGCTGGTAAGCGTAGCGACTGGAAAAAAGCATTTGTAACTCTTCATGCTGATCAAGATATTGACTTTACAGCTACCGAATAAGGCAGATTAAGATGGCACTATTAAAATCTAAACCTACATCGCCCGGTAAACGTGGCGAATTGCGTGTGGTTCATAAAAACATCCATAAAGGACGTCCACATGCTGCTTTAATTGAGAAGCTAAAGAAAACTGGTGGACGTAACAACAATGGTCGAATCACTGTAAGACATATCGGTGGTGGCCAGCGTAATCAATACCGTATTATTGACTTCAAACGTAATAAAGATGGTATCGAAGGTCGTGTTGAGCGTATCGAGTATGATCCAAACAGAACAGCTTTAATTGCGTTAATCGTTTATAAAGACGGTGAAAGACGTTATATTATTGCTCCAGCTAACTTAAATGTTGGTGATGTTGTTGTAAGTGGTGCAGATGCTCCTATTAGCGTAGGTAACTGTTTACCTCTGAAAAACATGCCAGTTGGTAGCACTATTCACTGTGTTGAAATGAAAGCAGGAAAAGGCGCTCAAATGTTAAGAAGCGCTGGTGCGAGTGGTCAGCTAGTTGCTAAAGAAGGTATTTATGCAACTTTAAGATTACGTTCAGGTGAAATGCGTAAGATTCACGTATTATGCCGTGCAGTAATTGGTGAAGTAAGCAATAGTGAACACAGCTTACGTTCATTAGGTAAGGCAGGAGCTAAGCGTTGGAGAGGTATTCGTCCAACAGTACGTGGGGTTGCGATGAACCCAGTTGACCATCCACATGGTGGTGGTGAAGGCCGTACTTCTGGTGGACGTCACCCAGTATCTCCTTGGGGTGTACCTACTAAAGGTTATAAGACCAGAAGTAATAAGCGTACAGACGGCTTCATTGTCAGAAGACGTAAGAAGAAATAATTAGAGAGGATATCAAGTGGCTCGTTCTATAAGAAAAGGTCCATTTATTGACCAACATCTGATCGGCAAAGTAATGGCTGCAGTAAAAAGCAACTCTAAGAAACCAATTAAGACTTGGTCTCGCCGTTCAACAATCGTTCCTGAAATGATTGATTTGACAATTGCTGTTCATAACGGGAAAGAACATATTCCTGTATTTATCACAGACAATATGGTTGGTCATAAATTAGGTGAGTTTGCCATGACTCGTACATTCAAAGGCCACTCTGGTGACAGAAAGGCTAAAGGCAAGTAAGAGGATATGATGGAAGTTACAGCTAAGTTGAAAGGTGCTCCCTTATCCGCTCAGAAGGGCAGATTGGTAGCCGATATGATACGGAATATGAAAGTATCAAGTGCACTTGATGTCCTCAAGTTCACGCCCAAAAAAGGTGCTCAATTAATGCTTAAATTATTGGAATCAGCACTTGCTAACGCTGAAAACAATAGTGGAGCAGATATTGATGATCTAAAAGTAGGTATGGTCTGCGTTGATGAAGCGGCTACTTTAAAACGCATTAGTCCCAGAGCTAAAGGTCGTGCAAACAGAATTTGCAAACGCACCTGCCATATCACGATTAAAGTGTCTGACGAGGAATAGCAATGGGACAAAAAGTTAACCCTATAGGCATACGCCTTGGAATTATTAAAGATTGGAATTCTAAATGGTTTGCTGGTAAACGATATGCTGAGTTTTTAATTCAGGATATTAACTTACGTGCTGAACTAAAGAAAAAACTTATGGCTGCTGCTGTAAGCAAAATTCTAATCGAGCGTCCAGCTAATAATGCTGTAGTTACAATTCAAACTGCACGTCCCGGTGTTATCATTGGTAAGAAAGGCGGCGGTATTGAAACATTGCGTAATGAAATTTCTGGTAAGTTAGGTGTTCCTGTACATCTAAACATCGAAGAAATTAAAAAGCCTGAGCTGGATTCTACTTTGGTAGCAGAAAGTATTGCACAACAGTTAGAACAACGTGTTATGTTCCGCCGTGCAATGAAGCGTGCTGTTACTTCTGCGCTTAAATCTGGTGCAAAAGGTATTAAGATTTGCGTGAGTGGAAGACTGGGTGGTGCTGAAATCGCTCGTAGTGAATGGTACCGTGAAGGTCGTGTTCCATTACACACATTCAGAGCTGATATTGATTACGGTACAGCAGAGTCTAAAACTACCTACGGTATTATTGGTGTAAAAGTCTGGATCTTTAAGGGTGAAGTTCTCCCACAAAAGAAAAGATCTACTGACAACGCCTAGTGATTGAGGATTAAGAATCATGTTACAACCAAAGCGTACAAAACACCGCAAGCAAATGAAAGGCCGTAACAGAGGTTTGGCCTTACGTGGTAGCAATATAAGTTTTGGTGAGTTCGGTATGAAGGCCCTGGAAAGAGGCCGTCTTACTGCTCGTCAAATCGAAGCTGCACGTCGTGCGATGACTCGTCATATTAAGCGTGGTGGTAAAATTTGGATTAGAGTATTCCCAGACAAACCGATTACTCAAAAACCTTTAGAAGTTCGTCAAGGTAAAGGTAAAGGTAGCGTAGAATATTGGGTTGCTCAAATACAGCCTGGTAAGGTTTTATTTGAAATGGAAGGTGTGTCTAGAGAGCTTGCGATGGAAGCTTTTGATCTAGCTAAAGCGAAACTTCCTTTCAAAGTTATATTTGAAGAAAGGAAGGTGATGTAATGAAAACTGTTCAAGAGTTACGTAATTTGTCAGTTGAAGAATTGAATGATGAATTGCTCTCATTACGTAAAGAACAATTAAATTTACGAATGAAAAAAGCAAGTGGCTCACTAGATAAAACTCATCTAATTACTATGGTGCGTAAGTCAGTGGCCAAAGTTAAAACAATTTTGACTGAAAAGGCAGGTAAGTGATATGTCTACTAATGAATCAAACGCCAGAACAATGGTTGGAAAAGTAGTTAGCGACAAAATGGATAAAACTATAGTTGTGATGATTGAGCGTTCAGTAAAACATCCTAAGTATGGCAAAATTATGAAGCGTAGATCCAAAGTACATGCTCATGATGAAAATCAAGTATGTAAAATTGGCAATATCGTGAAGATCCGTGAGTCAAGACCACTCTCTAAAACAAAAAGCTGGGTATTAGTTGAAGTAATTTCTTAATCAACTTCGTTGATATACTTTTAAAACCCTAAAAGGCCTGATATAATCAGCAACCTTTTTCTGGTCTAAATCAGAGCTGGAGTAATAAAATGATCCAAATGCAGACTGTGCTCGATGTTGCTGATAACAGCGGAGCACGTAAGGTAATGTGTATTAAAGTACTTGGTGGATCGCACAGACGCTACGCGCGTGTTGGTGATGTAATCAAGGTGAGTGTTAAAGACGCAATACCAAGAAGTAAAGTAAAAAAAGGTGCTGTAATGAAGGCTGTTGTTGTTAGAACAGCTCAAGGTGTTCGCAGAGATGATGGTTCGTTGATCCGTTTTGATGGCAACGCTGCAGTACTTTTAAACAACCAAAACGAGCCAATTGGTACTCGTATATTTGGCCCCGTTACTCGCGAGCTACGAGAGAGATTTATGAAAATAATATCTCTGGCTGCAGAAGTTTTGTGAGAAGGATTAGATATGAAACGTATTAAGACAGGCGACATAGTTATTATAATCGCCGGTAAAAGTAAAGGTCATGTAGGTAAAGTCCTACGAGTGGCAGAGGATCGTATTGTTGTCGAAGGTGGAAACATGGTTATGAAACATGTTAAAGCTAATCCACAAAAACCTGAAAATAAAGGTGGTATTGTGGCTATGGAAGCTGCACTACATGTATCAAATGTTGCTCATTATAATCCTAACACTAAGAAAGCTGATAAAGTTGGCTTTAAATTTATTGAAAGCAACGGCGTCAATACTAAGGTTAGATACTTTAAATCTGACAATGAAATAATTGACCGTGTTTAATTAGGGGATTGAAATGACAAGAGTTAATGATTTTTATAAAAAAGAAATCATCCCTATGATGATGAAGCGGTTTAATTATTCCAGTGTTATGGAAGTTCCAAAGCTAGTTAAAATCACCTTAAATATGGGTGTTGGCGAAGCTGTTGGTGATAAAAAAGTAATGAACCACGCAATCGAAGACATGACTTTAATTGCTGGACAAAAGCCTGTTGTTACTAAAGCTAGAAAATCTATAGCTGGTTTCAAAATCAGAGAAGGTTGGCCGATCGGATGCAAAGTTACGCTTCGTCGTCAACGCATGTTTGAGTTCTTAGATAGATTAGTCTCTATAACTCTACCTCGTGTAAGAGATTTTCGTGGCCTAAATCCTAAGTCTTTTGATGGTACTGGTAACTACAGTATGGGTTTACATGAGCAGATCGTATTCCCTGAAATTGATTACGATAAAACAGATGGCATTCGTGGGTTAGATATTTGTATCACCACAACTGCTAAAACAAACGAAGAAGCTAAAGCTTTATTAGAAGCGTTTAATCTTCCATTGAAAGATAGAGATAAAAAATAGAAGGGTGATATTGTGGCTAAGAAATCAATGCTTATGCGAGAGTTAAAGCGTGCCAAGCTTGTAAACAAATACAGCCAGCGCAGAAACGAATTGAAAATCCTGATCAAATCTTCTGATGATTTTCAGGTGATTATGGATAGTCAGGCAAAATTAGCAAAATTACCTGTTAATTCTAACCCTGTTCGCCATAAAAAAAGATGTCAATCATGTGGTCGTCCACATGGGGTATATCGTAAATTCGGTCTTTGCAGAATTTGTTTAAGACAGCAATTAATGATTGGCAACGTACCAGGCGGCAGAAAGTCCAGTTGGTAAATTTTTTGGAGAACGATTGTGAGTATGCATGATCCTGTTGCTGATATGCTGACCAGAATTAGAAATGGTCAACAGGCTAGACATCAGCAAGTAACATTAACTTCTTCTCGATTGAAAGAAGAAATTGCTCGTGTTTTGAAAGAAGAAGGTTATATTCAAGATTTCTTCGTAGAAGCACTAGAGAACAATCTTAAGGTAATGACGATTAAACTGAAGTATTATCATGGTAAGCCAGTTATCGAACTTATTAAAAGAATTAGTAGACCCGGATTGCGAGTATATAAATCTTATAAAGATCTAACTTCGATTCCTGGATTTGGCGTGGCAATATTATCCACATCTAAAGGCATAATGACTCATGTATCTGCAAAGCTGAAAGGCGTAGGTGGCGAAGTCATTTGTGAAGTGGCTTAATACTTGAGGGGAATGATATGTCTAGAGTAGCAAAAGCCCCTGTAGCACAACCAGCTGGTGTTGAAGTAACAATTACCGCTGGTGAAGTTACGGTAAAAGGGCCTAAAGGTTCGCTAACACAAAAAATCAATAAGTTGGTGAAAATTACTAAAAATGCAGATAACCATATCGAATTTGCACCAGCAGCAAATGATCCTAAAGCTTGGGCACAAGCAGGTACTGCTAGAGCCTTAGTAAATAATATGGTTCATGGGGTTACACAAGGTTTTGTGGTAACTCTGGAATTGGTTGGTGTAGGTTACAGAGCACAAGCTAAAGATAAATCTATTACTTTATCTCTAGGCTTTTCTCACCCAGTTGAGTATGAATTGCCAAAAGGCGTTTCAGCAGAGACTCCTAGTAATACAGTTATTGTACTTAAAGGTGTTGATAAGCAAATTCTCGGACAGGCTGCTTCTGAAATTAGGGCATTTAGACCGCCAGAGCCTTATAAAGGTAAAGGTGTTAAATATGCTGGTGAGCAAATTGCTCGTAAAGAAGCGAAGAAGAAATAGGGTCTAAGTTATGAATAAGCACAACTCACGCACAAGACGTGGTTTAAAAACAAAAGCCCTGATTCGTAAGTCAGGCAGAGCACGTTTAGTTGTACATAGAAGCGGTGTGCATATCTATTCTCAAATTATCCAAGCAGATAAGCAAGGAGATAGAGTGTTAGCATCTTGTTCAACTGTGGATAAAGAATTAAGAGCCAGTTTGACCGGCAAATGCAAAGTAGAGCAAGCGAGCTTAGTAGGTAAGTTACTTGGGAAGCGTGCTAGTGAAAAAGGTGTTACTCAAGTTGCATTTGATCGTGCTGGTTACAAATATCATGGCCGAGTGAAAGCCCTTGCAGAAGGTGCTCGCGAAGCTGGGTTAGATTTTTAAGGAACGATTATGGCATTCGAAGAATCACCAAAATCAGATGGTTATACAGAGAAGCTAGTCGCGGTAAACCGTACAGCGAAAGTTGTTAAAGGTGGACGTGTATTTGGCTTTGCAGTTCTCGTTGTTGTCGGCGACGGAAAAGGTAGAGTAGGCTTTGGCCGAGGTAAAGCTCGTGAAGTTCCAATTGCAATTCAAAAAGCAATGGAGCAAGCTAAGAAAAATATGGTCTACATTCCACTTTCTGGCTCAACTATTTTCCACGAAATTACCTGGAGCTATGGTGCTTCTAAAGTATTCATGAAGCCAGCTAGCGAAGGTACTGGAATTATTGCTGGTGGTGCAATGCGTGCAGTACTGGAAGTTCTCGGCGTACAAAATATATTAGCAAAGAGCATTGGTTCTACTAATCCAAGCAATATTGTACGTGCAACAATCGGTGCTTTAATGAACATCGGTACCCCAGATTATGTTGCGGCCAAGCGTGGTAAAACTGTTGAAGAAGTTATGGCGGGCTAATTATGGAAAAGAAACTTAAAATTACTTTGGTTAAAAGTACTATCGGTAGAAAACCAAAGCATATTTCGATTGTAAAGCAATTGGGTTTAGGTAAAACAAACTCATGTGTGTTTCATAATGATACTCCAGCAATTCGTGGCCTTATTAATATGGTCGATTACTTATTGCTCGTTGAGGAGAGTGTGTAATGAATTTAAATTCACTATCACCAGATCCTGGTTCACGGCGTCCTAAAAAACGTCTAGGCCGCGGTATTGGATCAGGACTAGGTAAAACTAGTGGTAAAGGTCACAAAGGTCAAAAGGCTAGAGCAGGCGGATTCCACAAAATTAACTTTGAAGGCGGTCAAATGCCAATTCAAAGACGTTTGCCAAAAATGGGCTTTAAATCTCGTGTTGGTAGAACAGTTGATCAAGTATGTTTAAGTGAGCTTGAAAAGTTAACCGCTGACGTAATTGACTTAGAAGTCTTACGTAAAGAGGGACTGATTAACGGTTCAATTAAAGATGTAAAGGTTATTTTATCCGGTGAATTAACTAAAGCCATCAAACTGAAAGGTTTAAGGGTCACTAAAGGCGCTCGTTCAGCCATTGAAGGTCTAGGTGGCAGCATAGAAGAGTGACTATGAAAAACCAAAAACATAATGGTAGCCAATCCCGTGGTGGATTGGCTGAACTTAAATCAAGATTAATGTTTGTTATTCTTGGAATATTAGTTTATCGTTTAGGAGCCCACATTCCAGTCCCTGGTTTGGATCCTGCTCGTTTAGCTAATTTCTTCAATGAACAACAAAATACAATCTTTGGCTTGTTTAATATGTTTTCTGGTGGCGCTTTATCGCGTGTTACCGTGTTTGCTATCGGTATTATGCCGTATATTTCTGCCTCCATTATTATCCAACTTTTTTCTGTTGTTTCGCCAAAGCTGGAGCAATTAAAGAAAGAAGGGGAGTCTGGACGAAGAAAGATAAATCAGTACACACGATATTTAACTTTGGTACTGTCTATATTCCAGTCCCTCGGTATGGCGCGGTGGTTAGCAGGACAGCAAATTGCATTACAACCTGACGCTTCATTTTACTTTACAGCAGTAGTTACTTTGGTCACTGGTACCATGTTCTTAATGTGGTTAGGTGAGCAAATCACGGAGAAGGGTGTTGGTAACGGTATTTCTCTGATTATTTTCTCAGGGATTGTTTCAAGTATGCCAACAGCAATCGCTTCAGTTCTTCAACAAGTAAAAGAAGGACAGATGCAAGCCCTGACTCTAATTGTTGTTGCTGTAATTGTAGTTGTAGTTACAGGCTTTGTAGTGTTTATGGAACGAGCTCAAAGACGAATTAGAGTTAACTATGCACAAAGGACGCAAGGTAGAAAGGTATATGCTGCTCAAACTAGCCATTTACCTTTAAAGATTAATATGTCTGGTGTAATTCCTCCAATTTTTGCATCCAGTATTATATTACTACCAGCGACACTAGCTCAGTTCTTTTCCCATACTAAAGGTTTGGGATGGTTATCTGATGTTGGAATGGCTTTATCACCTGGTCAGCCTTTGTACTTAATTGTATATGCAATTGCTATTTTGTTTTTTGCGTTCTTTTATGCAGCTCTTGTTTTTAACCCTAAAGATACTGCAGAAAACTTAAAGAAATCTGGTGCTTATATCCCAGGAATTAGACCCGGTGAGCAAACAACTAAATATATCGATTCAGTAATGACTCGGTTGACCTTAATTGGCGCCATTTATTTAGTTTTAGTGTGTTTGTTGCCTCAGATTTTAATGTATACGTGGCATGTCCCTTTTTATTTTGGAGGAACATCGTTGCTAATTATCGTAGTTGTTATTATGGATTTTGTAGCACAAATACAAGCCCACTTAATGACACAGCAATATGATTCTTTAATGAAAAAGGCTAATTTTAAAGGTACTAAGTTACCTGGTCTACTATGATTGTTATCGGAGTTAGGAATGAAAGTAAGAGCATCTGTAAAGCGCATTTGTCGCAATTGCAAAATTATTAAAAGAAGTGGCATTATACGAGTAATTTGTAAAGATGCCCGACATAAGCAAAAGCAGGGTTAAGATCTGCTTGATTTATTTTTATAAAAATAGTATTCTTCTGTCCCTTTCGACAGAACAAAATAACGTTCGGAGAAGTTAATGGCTCGTATTGCAGGAGTAAACATACCTGATCACAAGCATGTTGTGATTGCTTTAACAGCTATATATGGTATCGGTAAAACTACATCCTTAAAATTATGTTCCACAGTAGGTATCGAACCTTCAACTAAAGTTTCACAGTTGTCAGATGCTCAGTTAGAGTCTTTGAGAACTGAAATTGCGAAAATTACTGTAGAAGGTGATTTGCGCCGTGTTGTGACAATGAACATTAAGCGCCTTATGGATCTTGGATGTTATCGCGGGTTAAGACACAGAAGAGGCTTGCCCTTGCGAGGACAACGTACGAAAACTAATGCTCGTACTCGAAAAGGTCGCAGAAAAGGCACTACTAATTGATTTTTCATGTAGGAAAGTAAGATGGCAATAACTAAGTCAAAGCAACAGAAAGTACGTAAAAAGGCAAAGCGTGTCGTATCTGACGGTATCGTTCACATCCATGCGTCTTTTAACAATACAATTGTTACCTTTACTGATCGACAAGGTAATGCATTAAGTTGGGCTACAGCTGGTGGATCTGGCTTTAGAGGCTCAAGAAAAAGTACACCTTATGCTGCAAAAGTTGCAACTGAGCGTGCTGCTGCTGCTGCAAAAGAATATGGTATAAAATCTGTGGCTGTATTTGTACGTGGCCCTGGTCCTGGTAGAGAATCCACAATTCGTGAAATAATTGATCAGGACATTAAAATCGTTGAAATAACCGACGTTACTGGTATCCCTCATAACGGGTGTAAGCCACCTAAAAAACGTCGTGTGTAAGACTTTAGGAGTAATTTAATGGCTAGATATCTTGGTCCAAAATGTAAATTATCACGTCGTGAAGGTAGTGATTTATTACTGAAAAGTGGTGTTCGTGATCATAAGTCCAAATGTAAATCTGAAAAATTACCAGGACAACATGGTGATAAGAAGCCACGTTTGAGTGGTTACGGAATTCAGCTTAGAGAAAAGCAAAAAATTAGAAGACTGTACGGTGTTCTTGAAAAGCAATTCCGCGGTTACTATAAAATGGCTGCGCGCTTGAAGGGTTCTACGGGCGAAAACCTGATGAGTCTGCTTGAAAGACGTCTTGATAACGTTGTTTATCGTATGGGTTTTGCAACTACACGTGCTGAAGCTAGACAATTAGTTACGCATAAAGCAATATTGGTTAATGACCAAGTTGTTAACGTACCGTCATTTTTAGTTAAGCCTGGAGATGTGATTACTGTTCGCCAAAAAGCAAAAGGTCAAGCACGTATTCAAGCGGCTTTAGCTTTGTCTGAACAAAGAGCTCCATGCGATTGGATTACTGTAGATTCTTCTGCCTTTAAAGGAACTTTCTCTACAGCACCAACGTTAACTGACTTATCTTCAGACTACAACGTAAACCTTGTTGTAGAACTTTACTCTAAGTAAGCTCGGAGAAATAGCTGAATGTATACTGAAATCAATGAAATGCTGACACCTAATGTTCTTAAGGTTCAGGCTGAATCGCCTTATAAAGCTAAAATAGTTTTAGAGCCTTTGGAGCGTGGCTTTGGTCATACCCTCGGCAATGCTTTGAGACGTATATTACTATCATCTATGCCTGGAAGCGCAATCACTGAGGCTTCAATAGAGGGTGTTCTTCATGAATACAGCACTATTGAAGGTGTTCAGGAAGATGTTGTTGATTTGCTGCTTAATCTAAAATTGGTTGCAATTAAGTTAACAACAGGTGAAGAAGCTATAGTAACTCTTAATAAGCAAGGCCCCTGCCAAGTTACTGCAGGTGATATTCAACTAACTCATGGTGTTGAAGTTGTTAACCCTGAGCTTGTCATCGCTAATTTGAATGAAAAAGGCAAATTAAACATGACATTAAAAGTTGAAAGAGGAATTGGATTCCATAGTACTGATTCCTTCATTAGACATTTTGATGATGAAGTGGAAAGAAAATCTGTTGGTAAACTTAAAATTGACAATAGTTTCTCACCTGTTAAAAAAGTTGCTTACTATGTTGACAGTGCGCGTGTTGAAAACCGTACTGACTTAGATAAGCTAACTATTGAGTTAGAAACTAATGGTACAATTGATGCTGAAGAATCTATTCGTATTTCTGCTAGCATCCTCCAGAGACAACTTCATGCATTCGTTGATATGAAGTTTGAAGAGTCTCGCTCTGATAATAAAGAACGCAATGATTTTGACCCAATTCTATTACGTTCTGTAGATGATTTAGAGTTAACGGTTCGCTCTGCTAACTGTTTAAAAGCAGAAAATATTCATTATATTGGCGATTTAGTACAACGTACTGAAAATGAATTATTAAAGACTCCTAATCTAGGTAAGAAATCTTTAACTGAAATTAAGGACGTTTTAGCTTCACGTTCATTATCGCTGGGTATGAAACTTGAGAATTGGCCGCCAGCAAGTCTTGGCGAGTAATGTTTAGGAGTTTTTGTTATGCGTCATCGTAATTCTGGCCGTAATTTTGGCCGCACAAGTAGTCATCGTAAGGCGATGTTCTCAAATATGTGTAATTCTTTAATTGAGCATGAGTTAATTAGAACGACTCTGCCCAAGGCTAAAGATTTACGACGTTATATTGAGCCTTTAATTACTGTAAGCAAAGTTGATTCAGTGGCTACACGTCGTCATGCTTTTGATATTTTGAGATCAAAATCTGCGGTAGGTAAATTATTCACTGACTTAGGTCCTCGTTTTGAAAAGCGTCCTGGTGGTTATGTTCGCATTATCAAATGTGGATTTAGAGAGGGTGATAATGCACCAATGGCAATTGTTGAGCTGTTAGACAGACCAACTGCTGATGCTGCTGAGTAATTATTGAAATATCATTTATTGATGTTTTATAAAAAACCCGCTTTTTAGCGGGTTTTTTATTTAGTTGATTTAAACATTTGGAGAGCAGAATAGAGGCGTTGGAGAGTATGCTCTCCTTGTTGGCATAATCTACATGAATGCGCAGCCTTCTTAGGTTGATGTGATTCTTTGTGGGCGCTATTGGGCTAGCAGTAAATGTTCTGATGTAGTATCAATGTTTGCTAATCCTAGTATCTCTTTGTATAGACATGCTGTTGACTGCTCTCTGCCGCCAAGGCCAAAGAACCAGCTACCTCTAGTTGCGGTTGTCTTTGTTGACAGTTCTTTTTGTATGTTTAAGAGTAAATTCTCGCATTCTGTCTTAGCTAATGTGGCCTGGTTTGCATCATTAAAATCTATTTTTTTGCTGAGTAAGGCTTCTATTTTTCCGATTATCATACCTGCACTTTGAGCATATTTTTTACCATTGATATTTATTCCACCTCCATGTAAAACATAGTTATGTGTTTTCAATTTTTGTAGAATTTCTATTAGTGGAACCTGTTCTGCAATATGAGAAACACGATCGATTACACGCACGTTATCTTTGGCATTTTGATTATCAAACAGCGTATCCTTTTCTGTTTTATATTTTATGGGTGCAGCAGGGCTTATCGCCAAATCGTTCTGTTCTAAAAGACGAAATACCCTGGCACGATCTTGTAATGTGCCTTTGGTGTAGATGGCAATCACTTGCGTGTCAAAATGCTCGCTCGGCGCCGAGGCTTTTATTTGATGTACTTCTTTATCACGAAAAATTAATGAAACACATTTCTGCCATACAGTATTTAGTTTTGGGTCGTTTTTAGGAAAACTAAGCACCTACTTTCCCTCATCTATAAGCTCTGAATCTTTAGGCTTATATTTATCTGATACCATACAAACCCAACCGTTATGCGTGTCTGTTACGGAAGCAATGTTAATCTGTGAGATCTCATCAGTAGTTATTTCTGTTGGTTTACGAGAAGCTCTTGATAGTAATTTATTTTCAAATAAATCAAAGTGGTATCTTGGCATAATGTGTTTGAATTTTAAATACGTCGATATGATTTATATTTTACCATAATGGGGTTAAAAAATACAGGGGGCTTGATTGCGTGGAACTAGGGTTTTCTCGAAGCAATAAACAGAATTAAAGTGGTAAATAACGAGACGGCAATAAAAAGGAAAACCTGGTTGCAAGCAACCAGGCTGCAGTATGATTTAGAATGGGACATCATCATCAAACTGATCAAAAGCATCATGCGGCACTTGATTTGATTGGGGTGCTGCTTGTCGGTTGGCACTTGGCTGTGGTGCTGGCGCATATTGCTGTGTCTGAGGCGTATCCTCATAACCACCCGCGCTGCCGCCTTTGCCATCCAACATTTGAATGTCATTGGCAATGATTTCTGTAGTATAGCGATCTTGGCCTTGTTGATCTTGCCATTTTCTCGTTCTTAAACTGCCTTCAATATAAAGCTTTGAACCTTTACGTACATATTCGCCAGCGATTTCGCCTAGACGATTAAAGCAAACGACACGGTGCCATTCGGTACGATCTTGCTTTTCACCGGTACTTTTATCCTTCCATGATTCACTGGTTGCAATTGAAAGAGTAGTTACTGCATTACCATTTGGTAGGTAACGAACATCCGGGTCAACACCAACGTTGCCAATCAAGATGACCTTATTTATCCCGCGAGCCATTTGTTATCTCCTGTAGTGCGAAAGTTAGGGGGTGAGTATACCTTAATTTATATCACTAGTGCATAGTGAATTACTAATCAAATAGCGTCTGTTCTGAATGAGTAACTTGCTCATATAAGCGCAGCAGTTGGCTTTGTGTCACTCGTGGAGTTGAGAGCGGCGGCAAGTCATTCAAATCAAAAAAATCAATCGCCGAAATTTCTATATTTTCTGTTGCTTCACCAGAGATCAAATCACAATGAAAAAAACACTTATAGGTATGTGGCCAATGATGAGGATGATCATGTTTTTGTTCATCCCAAAGTGCCAATAAACGTACCGTAGCGACATTAAAACCAGTTTCTTCTTTTGTTTCTCTGATTACTGCTTCGGAAGGGGACTCATTAATATCTGTCCAGCCTCCGGGTAAAGTCCATAAACCATCAGAGCGCTCTTTAACTAGCAATATCTTGTTCTCTTTAAGAACAAATGCGCGAATCTCAAGTTTTGGCGTCGCATATCCATGCTCTAAAGAGAATCGTAATTTAATGTCCTCATGTTCATGTTCGGTGAATTCTACGGCAAGCTCGGCAGCAATTTCACGCAACCTTGTATATCGTTCTTTATCAAATTCGTTATGGCAATAGGCAAGCCCATTTTGAGCAATGGCTTGAACTTCACTGATCAATTTGAGCCAATTAGTTGGATTGTTGGACATAGGTTAAACTCTCTTTATATTAAGTAAAGCACGAAGCACATAAGTATTGACTCTAACGTTACGTGATGCAATAGAATCATCACTAAGGAGAGCGTGTATGAAATATTATCAAATTAAAGAAATCAGTCAAATGACCTTATTAACGATTAGGTCATTGCAGTATTATGATGATATCGGCTTATTGAAACCAGAAAAGCGTACAACTTCAGGTTATAGGTTGTACTCTGAACAGGATTTAGTGCGATTGCAGCAAATTACTACGCTGAAGTTTTTGGGCTTTTCATTATTAAAGATTAAAAAAATTATAGAAAGTGCAAATTTTGATGTGGTACTCTCCATGCAAATTCAGGCTCGTGAATTGGAAACTAAAGCAACACGTATTAATGAGGCCGCCTCCTTATTAAGATATATTTCCAGTCAAATGGAAATAAGCCAACCGGTTAATTGGAAAAGTACGGCAAAAATTATAGAAATTTTGGAGCGAAATACGATGAATGATCAAGTATTAAAAAAGTATCAATCTGTGGCCGATGCATCTGAATTAGGTAAAAGATCGGACTATGATCCAACCTATAATCCTGACCGCTTATTTCCCATTCCTCGAGCTGGAAAGCGACAAGAGATCGGCATTGATCCACAGCAGCTACCTTTTTACGGTTTTGATTGCTGGAATCATTATGAGGTGTCTTGGTTGAATGCTAAAGGTAAGCCCGTGGTTGCGCTTGCAGAAATCATCTATGATTGCAATTCACCCAAACTTATCGAATCTAAATCCTTAAAGCTCTATTTTAACTCCTTTAACAATAGTAAATTTGACAGTATTGATGCTTTAGAAACAATCATTAAAAGGGATTTGCAGGAGCGTATCGAAGCAGAGGTTTTTGTTGCCATCCACCGGTTAGAGCAGTCTCAACAGATCCACATGCAGCAAGTGTTTGCTGGCGAATCTATTGATGAGCTGGATGTTGAATGTTCGGTTTACCTGGTTGAACCTTCTTTTCTTTCGGTAGCTGATGAGGTGGTTGAGGAGACACTTTACTCTGATCTTCTGAAATCGAATTGCTTAGTCACGTATCAACCGGATTGGGGAAGCGTACAAATCGCTTATAAAGGGAAAAAAATTAACCGTGAGGGCTTATTAAAGTATCTGGTTTCGTTCCGAAATCATAATGAATTCCATGAGCAATGTGTTGAACGTATTTTTGTAGACATCATGAATCATTGTAAACCGGAATCGCTCACTGTTTATGGACGATATACTCGTCGGGGTGGGCTTGATATTAATCCATATCGCTCTACCGAAAAAACGTCGTTTATGGAGAAAAATGTTCGTTTAATTCGCCAGTAATGTGATTGGGATGCTCGAAGGAGAGGGATCTCTGTGAACAAAATTGCTTTATGCCTTTGCCTGATACTGATGTCTGTGCAGACTGCTCTTGCCAAACAGGTAGTAGTCAATTTGCGAAGTGGTTATAAAACCGTGTATTTTGCACGTTAAAATTCCTGACAGATGGTGCATGTAGAGGGTAACAAGGTGAAGCCTTATCCTGTTCATGATTTGCTGATTGCCTCAGGAGAAACTTATAATGTACTTCTGCACATTGAAAAGAATGAACCCTATATTATTTTCACAATGTCCAATTTATTAGTTATAAAGGGTTTTATGGGCCTGATGATAACAAATTGTTCATACTATCCCCTTATGCCGGGAATAAATGTATTTATTGAATATGAAAATGAGCAGGATTATGGGGTTTTTAAAAAACATTCTGAACGAGTACGGTGTCTTCAGTTGAAAATACAATTACGCTGGGACTTTCGCTGCTGTTATAGAGGCTAATCTTTGTTAGTTAATTTTATATTAAGGCTTAAGTGGTACATTGTGCATCTAATTCATTCTATATGAGATATGTGAAGGCATGATTTACAATATTTTAGCAAGAAAAAAGTTATCCGCCTTTGTTAAAAAAATTAATAATATTATCGATAGTCATCGCCTCAACGGTAACACCACTCAAAATGCTAACGATATTCAAGAGGTGACTAATAAGGCTTTAACTTTGTTTTATGCTTATCATGAGCCAGGAGTGCGTGAAGATAGCCTACAGGCTCGCCTTGAATATTTAGATGAACTCTTGATGTCTCTAAGAATTTACAACGCTCATATTTCCAATGGAAAAAATTGGTGGCAAAAAATCATTGGTTTCTTTGGTTTTCTTCCCCCTATAGAAAAAGAAGCGCTGAGAGCAATGAGAAGCATTAAAGATGCACATGCGCAGGCTTTAGCTGATTATGATGACGTCCATTATCCGAATTGGCTGTTTCGTGTTGCTCGATTCTTTGGTTTACAGAGCGTAAAGCAACTTTTAGCAGATAAATATGATTCCTATTCATCACAATTCAAATTAACTTATCTTTCTCATCATTTAATGGGTAAAACTGATTTAAATCATCATGTTGTATTACAAGGCAAAGTAGCATCTGGCGCGTACCATGATTTTGCTAATGATTTAGAAGAGTTTATTGAGCAAGAAGGCGGCCATCTTGATGAGCAAACAAGTGCTGTATTAGCAAGCGTAAAAGATAAAGTAAGACACAGTTCTGAATTAGCGAATGAAACGGATAAAGCATCCCTAATTAGTCAGCTTAATCTTGGTGCATCTGAGGTGATAGACGGATTGATTTTGGATGTAACTTATCAAGTACACAAAGCAATGATAAGTCTACAGCCAGGCTCTTCTTTAATTATTCCATGTGGTTTTAAAAGTACAGTGGGTGGGCATGCCACCGTTGTTGAATGCAGCTGCGTTGACGAGGGCCGATTTGCCTTTAAAGTAATTAATACAGGGGCAGGAGAGACTGGCATTGAAAGTTGGAAAACCCTTTTTGTTACGTCTATTAGTGGCAGTATGACACGCCCAATTAAAGTGACCGCTCTGATGTCAATGGAAGAAATTAGGGCTCGTAAGCTTATTGAGAAAATAGTCAAGCCAACTATTGTTTCGTCTGCGGATTCTGGACGAGCAATGAATGAAGAGTTTCTTACCCTATATAGGGAAGGTAAGTTACATGATGACGAGCAATGTCTGACCTTACAAACCAATGGTACCTGCTCCCAGTCGTCATTGCTTGAGTGGTTTAAAACACAAGTACCAGAACCAGTATTTGCATTATTCCAGCATGCTACTATTGCACGAGCTCATCAGCGCCTTCAGGACTTTAATGACCATGAGCTGTGGTTTGGTTTTTCTGCTAAGGTGAGTAAAGCATTAGTTGCGTTACATAGTGCTGCAGAGCAAACTGCTGTTGAAGCAAGCGATAACTTAGCTATTGTTACGAAACAAATGCAAAAAGAACGGACCGTACTTTGCTCTGAGCTTGATGTTTTCTTGAAGAGCAAGAAGAATGATGTTAGAAAATCGGTACGAAGAGACGTAGATACAATTAACGATTTTGACGCTTACTCACGTAAAAAAAGCAATGGAAATAAGCTAACTACTACGCAACAAGATAGAGTCGCCCTTGCAAAACCGTTAGCTCCATTAGCATCAGAGATAAAAATATCTCGTTCGGGTGTTTCAGGATTGTTTTTGGGCAATGTGTCAATGCCCGAAAGAACAGAGGCCAGAGCACGAAAAGCGATAATTGCCAAACAAATTGCAGCGCATGATGGGTTTATTGCCGCGGCAAATTTGTCTCCAAATTGATAATAAGCAAATAGTTGAAACTTAAAAAGCGCGGTATTAAATGATGTGGCCCTGAAATACAATGTGATTATTTGCAGCCCATCTAAGTGTTAAATTAAATGCAATGTTGTTTTTCTTTTGCCCATCCCTTATATATAATAGTTACTTTTTGGGGATCTCCATCAATGCCCTTTACGTCTAGAAAAATGGCGCTTTTGCGCCAATTAGAGTTTTCGGAAGAGCATATAACTACTCAATTAGTACAATTAGATGAGGCTGAGTTATCTACCGCACTAAAGCGGCAGCAAAGGAAGTTGTCTGCTAAATATCATCCGGATAGAACCGGAGGAAATGCCGAGTTAACAAAAAAGTTTATTGAGAGCGTAGCCGCAGTTGAGGAGCTCACTAACTCAAATGACGTAATTTCTAGTCTTTTGGAAGGGATAGCCCCATTTGATTATCAAATCCCTGTAGATTGCATTGATCATAGAATAAACGAGCAGATAGACGACTATTTTGAAAGAATGTTAGACCACTTTAATTCATTGTCGTCGAAGAACGACCAACAGCAATTCATTGCTGAGAATAAAACGCTCTTGCAATTTGTTCTTTGGTTGCATCAACATAGCGCTGAAATTCGTAAGGCGCGAGATGATGCATTTTATCGTGCAGTCCATACCCCATCCTTATTAAATACAATCAATCAAAATTGGCATAAATTAATTATTCAATTTTTTGCCGAAGAAAACCTGAACGATATTGTTTATCGCGAAGCAATTGCTCTTGGAAACTTAGCCACCATTCTAGCGATTCGTAAGCTTCTCTCTCCAATTAAATGGTTTTGTTTTATTGTCTGTAGCACCTATGATGCCATGACCACGGCACTTGGGCATGGGCTGCAAGGAATCATTAAAGATATGAGTATGGATTTGGCAGCTCTATCCTCTAATAAATATCGCGCCTTGCCTCTTTTGGCAAAGATGATTGGGTTAATCGCGACATTTGTTATGCCGATTTTATTGTTTCCACCGTTAGTAACATATATGTTTGCGTTGCCATTATTGGCAAGAGGGCTTTTTTATTTGGCAAACCCCATAAACCAAATTATTCGGCCGCTTTCAGTGCACTTTAACGTGGCGCCAATTTTTGTGGGGATCGTTACAGCGATCCTGGGATTGGGGGCCTTAACGGCAATTCTACTATTGTCTAGTTCGATGATAGAGATGTTGTTCGCTCTTACCTCTGTTGTCAGTATTTTAAGTTTTATTGCCAGTGCGCTTGTTCTCAAAAAACTATATGAGCTCTCCCCGGAGGTAGCCCTTACTTTAAGTATTGTGGTAGGGAGCCTAACGCTGATTCAGTTCATGTCGGTTGAGACACAGCCCGTTGTTCAAACACTAGCGGATGCTATTATACGTCTTCTATCCGAATTAAGTGGATTAGGACTCAATGTTCTCGGCTATCAGCAATTATCAAATATCAAAGAAAACCTAAGTAGTCTCTATGTCAGTTTACCATTGCCAGAGCAGGAGGCTCCGGAGGTGGTGAAGGAGGTTGTGGATGAGGCTAGCCAAAAGAATTATTGGTCTCATACTCTGTTTAATTCGCCGGTGCAGCGGAATGTTCTCAAACGCCAAGAAAAGATGTCTTGGCATTCAATGGGACTATTTGGTCACGGTGTGAAACAGCTGGAGTATTCTGAACCGCTTGTATGTGTACCTGGCTCTATAAGGGTCTGTGCTCACGAAACATAGGCCGAACTCCCGTGGTCAAGCCATAGAAATTCGGGCGCCATATCATCTGCAGAAAGAACCGTGATTGGAATATTCAGGCGATTAAGTTCTTGCATCATGTGCTCACGCCAGGTTGATTTTCCGGCACAGGAGACTCCCGAGAGCATAATAAATATGGGCAATGCGGGTGTTGCGATTACATCCTTGGCAAACATAATAAATGGCTCTCCTAACGAGAGGCAGCTCTAAGCATTTGTTCAGCACTGCCTTCAACATAATGTTCTCTATCTACGCGTAAATAAAGGACTTGCTCTTCCTTTGCAAATGCAACTTCAAGAATGCCTGGGGCACTTAGTAGTTGATTTATCACCTCTTCTTTTTTATCGAGCCAGTCACAGGCTAAAATTAAGGTAGCTACATAAACGTTAGGCTTCATTGAATACGAAATGACGAACCAAAGAGCGGCTAATAGTGCATTCACCATGAATATACCCTGACTGCCATTCCACTGATATAAAAGGCCTGCAAGAGTACCGCCGATGAAAATCCCTAAAAACTGACTAGTCGAATAAATCCCCATTGCTGTTCCTTTGCTATTGGGCTGGGCTTGTTTCGAGACTAATGAGGGAAGGGCTGCTTCGAGAATATTGAAGGCAATAAAAAAGGCCAGCATGAGCAGACAAAGGCTTAACCAATTTTGATAGGTATAGGCTAAGAGCAGTTGCGCAAGCGTGATGACGACTACGGAGCTTAGGAAAATACGCTTCATGAGCTTTTTCTTTTCCGCAATGATGACAAAGGGGATCATCAATAAGAAAGCACCTAACATTAGAGGCAAATAAAAATGCCATTGTTGTGCTAGGTGACCTTGTTCCACTTGTTTTCTTAAGAGAAACGGAATGGCGAAAAACGTAGAGGTAAGAATGAAGTGCTGACAGAAAATACCTACATCAAGGCGCAGTAAGTGTTTATTGCGGATTACTTGTTTGAATAAGGCTGGATTTGCTTCACTGTCACCATGAAAGCGTTCTTTTTGCGGTTGAGGGATGACCCAATGCAGTAAAAGCAAACCTAATAAGGCTAATGCTGCGGTCAGATAAAAAATGCCCGCTAAGCCATAACGATGCGATAAGGCTGGGCTGATTACCATGGCCAAACTAAAGGAAGTACCAATGGTCATACCAATCACGGCCATGGCTTTGGTGCGTTGCCCATCAGGCGTTAAATCGGCAAGTAAGGCAATCAAAACACTGCCTATTGCCCCGGTGCCTTGGATGGCTCTGGCGATGATCATGCCATAGATGGAGTCGGTTAATGCACCCCATATGCTGCCACAGGCGAATAGAATTAGACCGAGAGTAATAATTGGCTTGCGGCCAATTTTGTCTGAAAAAAAGCCAAAAGGCATTTGCAGGATCCCTTGCCCCAGACCATAGATTCCCAACGCGAGGCCAATTAGGGCCGGAGTTGCTCCCTGTAAGTTTTCAGCATAAATACTAAATACGGGGATCAGCAAAAATAAACCGAGCATACGGAATGAAAAAATAGCGGCGATAGGAAATACAGTTTTAGACCAGGGGTATTTCATTACTAATTTATAGGGTTGGCATGTGGTGTGGGGATAGTACAAAGTTAGACATCCAGAAACAAGATCTTTAAAAATTTAATACAGTAAAGATTGCATTCCGGGTGAATAAAAATGAAAATGCACTATTTTAGTCAGAGGGTTGTTCCATGAGTTTAAATTTTGCAGGAAAAGTTGGGTTAATTACTGGTGGTGCACGAGGTATCGGTAAGGCTACTGCATTAAAGTTGGCTCAAGCTGGATGCGATATTGCCATTGTTTACTACAATAGTTCAGATGAAGCTCAGGCTCTAGTCCAGGAGATTCAGGCAATGGGGCGGAAAGCGGTTGCATTACAGGCGAACGTGGCAGACCATCAATCAGTTAAAGAAATGTTTGCGCAATTTCGTGAGCATTTTGATCATCTTAATTTCTTAGTGAGTAATGCGGCAAGTGGGGTTTTAAAACCTGCTTTGAAAATGTCAACGAAACACTGGCGCTGGTGCTTAGAAACTAATGCTTTGGCATTAAATCATCTAGCTTCGGAAGGTCGTGCCTTGATGCCACGTGGCGGTCGGGTTATTGCCTTATCCAGTTTGGGCGCACATCGTGCCATTCCTAATTATGCCTTTATTGGGGCATCTAAAGCAGCTCTGGAAGCTTTAGTTCGTTCACTAAGTCTGGAGTTGGCCGTTGATGGTGTGACGGTGAATACGGTTTCTGCTGGGGTGGTTGATACCGATGCATTAAAGCATTTCCCAAACAGAGAGCAATTATTAGATGAGTATCAAGCTCATGCTCTGAGTGATAGACCCTTAACCCCTCAAGATGTTGCTAATGCTGTTTATTTATTGTGCCTACCTGAAGCAGACATGATTAATGGTCATACATTGTTTGTAGATGCGGGTTATAGTCAAGTTGGGTAGAGAAGTTTTCAATGACACGTAGGTTGGGCCCATGGCCCAACATCAGGTGTGGCTCGAAGCCTATATATAAATGTAGTCCTTAAGTTAATGGCAGTGTCCTCATAATTTAAACTCCTCATTATTATTGTCTGTTTTTAACCAAATTATGTTAATTTTATGTCTTTAAAAAAATCTATGATATACTTTGCGGCTTTGTGAACCAGCCTGAATCTCTGAGGAAAAAATATGAATGTAGCTGACGTTTATCCTAAGGTTAGAGAAATCGTTGCCGATGTACTTGTAATTGATGAAGACGAAGTGTCTCAAAACAGTCGCTTAATTGCTGACTTAGGTGCTGAATCCATTGATTTTCTTGATTTAGTTTTCCAATTGGAAAAAGAATTCAAAATTAAAATTCCACGTGGTCAATTAGAAAAAAATGCACGTGGCGATTTAGCTGAAGATGAATTTGAAAAGGGTGGTGCGTTAACTGCACAAGGCCTGATTGCATTGCAAAATTACTTGAGTGAAGTCCCTGCGGATCAATTTAAATCAAGCATGAAAGTTAATGAAATCCCAACTTTATTTACTGTTGAAACTTTTTGTAAATTAGTTGTTTCTGCAATGAATGAACAACAAGTTACTGCGTGATCGTAGATGAGATTTTTGTTTGTTGATCGCATTGTGCACTCATCTCCCGGAGAATTAATCCGGGGGATTAAACACATAACGAGTGATGACACCTTCCTGACGACTGATGAGCAGGGGCGCCTCTGTTTTATCCCATCTTTAATTGGTGAAACTCTAGGACAATTGGCTGCTTGGAATGTGATGCACCATAATGGTTTTTCCCAACGTCCAGTTGCAGGTATTGTTGCTAGTGCCCAGTTACACAGACCAGCCTATGTTGGTGAGACTTTATTACTCGAGTCGTTTATTGACCAAGTTGATGATCGCGCTGTGCAATACCATAGTATTGCCCGAGTAGGGTCCGAGCTAATTTTTAGCGTCGAAGGCGCCTTAGGCCCCTTATTGCCCATGACTGATTTTATTAGTCTGGAAGAGGTGAAGCAACAATACGCTGAAATTGATAATCCCGGCGATTGGGCTGCACTTAGCGCAGAAAGTGTTCCCTTATTGGATGAGCAACAAATTGCTCATAATAACACCATGCGCACGGTCTCAATGACTTTTGACCGCATAAGCTCCAGCGAACCTGGAGTTAGTTTGACTGCAGTAAAACGAATCACTCGTGCTGCGCCCTATTTGCCGGACCACTTTCCGAAGAACCCCGTTTTGCCGATGACGGTTTTATTGGAGTGCAAGTTAAACTTGGCTCGTGAATTTGTTGCACGCGCGGCATTCTCAGACGCTTATTGCGCCAGTGAGTTGCGCAAGATAAAAATGAATGAATTTGTCCATCCTGGAGATGTGATTGAGTGTTATGTAACCGTTAAACGACACACGGAAAATGAGTTAATCCTGGCTTTTCGCAGTGAAGTTGCGGGAAAGCGAGTTTGTGTTGTGGATGTGGTGCTTATTCCTCGAGGTAATTAACGTGAAAAAAAGACGAGTTGCAATTACAGGCTTAGGGGCTGTTTCTCCTATAGGTCTTGATGTCGAATCCACCTGGTCGAATTTATTGGCTGGGCAATCAGGAATCGCTGAGATTAAACAATTTGATGCGAGTGCATTTCCTACGTACATTGCGGCGGAAGTAAAAAACTTTAAACCTAATCCGGCATTGGCCAATAAGCACTCTCGTTTTGCGATGTCATTTACCCAATATGCCCTAGAAGCTGCAAAGCAGGCATTTGATGATGCTGGCATTTTACCTACCGAGCAAACTGCATCGCAATGGGGTGTGGTTACTGGTAGTGGAATGATGACCTCGGAGTTTGATTATTTGCATCGCTTCCAGAAAACATGTGCTCAAGATGGCGAGGTTAATTGGAGTCAATTACAAGAAAAGTCACGTGAGTTTTATCAACTGGCGGACTTTGGTAAAACCACAACAAACTCTGGTTTATCTTTATTAATTCAACAATTTGGTATTCGGGGTTATGCTTCTTCTGTGCATACTGCATGTGCCTCAGGTGGTCAGGCTTTAGGGCTTGCCATGCAGGTGATTCGTCGCGGCGAAGCTGATTTTATGCTTGCAGGTGGTTTTGATTCAATGATAAACCCCATTGGCCTTTCCAGCTTTTGTTTGTTAGGGGCATTATCTACTTATAATGAGACTCCAGAAACTGCCAGTCGTCCTTTTGATGGCACCCGAAATGGTTTTGTTTTGGGCGAAGGCGCTGCCTTTTTGATTCTTGAAGATTGGGATAAAGCGAAGGCACGCGGGGCGCATATTTATGCTGAGTTGGCTGGGGAAGGAAACTCACTCAGTTCGTATCGTATTACCGACTCTCACCCTAATGGTGATGGGGCGATTCAAGCAATTCAGCGCGCATTAAGTGATGCTGGAGTACAGGCATCGGATGTGGATTACATCAATGCCCATGGTACTTCAACTAAGATGAATGATTTAAGTGAAACCAATGCCATTAAAGCGGTATTTGGTGAACGTGCGGCGCATTTACCCGTGAGTTCAACCAAAGGGCAAACTGGACATTTGATTGCTGCTGCCGGTGCACTTGAAGCAGTATTATCGGTTAAATCCATAGAGAAAGGCCAAATTCCCAAAACTGCAAATTTAACTACTCCAGATCCTGAGTGTGATTTGGACTATGTTGTTGATGGCCCACGTGAAAAATCTTTAGGCGTGGTTTTATCTGATTCTTTTGGTTTTGGTGGCTCGAATAGCTGCTTGTTATTTAAGCATCCTGAATTTGAAGGAGCGGGGCGATGAGTCAAAGCAATAGAGTATTTATTACCGGCCGCAGTGCCTTAACTGCCTCAGGGAACACTGCCGATGCAACCTGGGATGCTATTTCCACAGGTAAAAGCGGAATTGAAGAAATTCGTGACTGGGATTTATCGCAGTGGGCTGCGCGCCTTGGCGGTGAACTTAAAGATTTTCAACCTGCAAAAATGTTGCCAGATAGAAAATTGATTAAAGTCATTTCACGTCAGGATGTTATTGGTATTAACGCCGCAGTTCAAGCGGTTGAGCACAGTCAAATGATTGCTTATCGTGATGGCTTAGAACAGGCAGACGACTTCAATGAGCAAACAGCGATTTTTGTTGGCTCCCCTGGAAATAAGTATTTCCAACAATATGACTTTTTACCTTTGCTTGCCAAATCACAAGGTGAGATGCAACCCTTCGCACAACAATTATTTGATGAAGTGCATCCAATGTGGTTATTGCGGATTCTTCCTAATAACGTCTTAGCATACACCGGTATTACTTATGGATTTAAAGGCCCTAATCACAATGTCACGAACCATGCCGTAGGGGGAACTCAAGCGTTAATCGAGGCCTATCACGCAATCGTGAGTGGGCAGATTGATCGCGCTGTAGTTGTGGCGTATGACGTGGCGACTGAACCGCAATCCCTATACTATTACGATCAATTAGGGGTATTAAGTCACCGTCACTTAAAACCGTTTGATGCTGAGCATGATGGTACCATTATGGCTGAAGGGGCGGCTGCATTAGTCTTGGAAAGTGAGGCGAGTGTACGTGCGCGTTCTGCACGCTGTTATGGTGAAGTGATGGGTGGTTTATCGGCCACCGAGGCAACCGGATTATTTTCTATTGAGAATGATGGCCAACAATTAGCAGCACTGATGCAACGTACTTTAGATTTGATCGCAATTCATCCACAAGATATTGGCATGATTGTGGCACATGGTAATGGTAATGTGAAATCGGATGACAGCGAAGCTCAAGCAATAAAAGGCGTTTTTGCAGAACAAAAAACGCCAGTAACTTCATTTAAATGGTCTATGGGGCATACTATTTGTGCTTCAGGATTAATTGACGCGGTCATGGCAACTTATGCTTTGGAAAATCAATGTATTCCTGGTATTGCTAATTTACAGCAAACAGCAAATAGCTGTGAGGGATTATCCGTTAGTGCGGATCATCGCTCTTTAGGAAATGCGGATTATGCCTTAGTAGTTAATCGCGGATTTGCCAGTATGAATACCTGTTTGGTGATTAAAGCCTGTGAATGATTTAGAACAACAAATTAGCGCATTATCTACCAGTTTTTGGGGGCGAGCCATTTTTAAGTTCGCTCCTTATAAGCGTCAGGTCATTATGGCGAATATTGATCGGGTTTATGGTGAGCGTTTGAGTTTAGCCCTAAAAAATCATTTAGTGAAATCTTATTATTCGCATTTACTTAAATCATTTAAAGAAGCCTTACAATTACGTTTTATGAGTGATGAGAAGCTACGCCAGCTTGTTGAGGTACGTGGCCATGAGCATATGTTGTCTGTGGTCGCTCAGCAAAAAGGGGTGCTTACGCTCACTGGGCATTTTGGTAATTGGGAAGTCGCGCCTATAGGTGGGGTGCTCAATTTTAAAGAGTTTCAAGGCCAGTTTCATTTTATCCGCCGCACCTTATCAATTAAACTTATTGAGCGTAGTTTATTTAAGCAGTATTACCAAGCTGGTTTAAATGTAATTCCTAAGAAAAACTCACTTGATAAAGTATGTGCGGCTTTAGAGCAAAATCATGCAGTAATTTTTGTTTTAGATCAGCATGCTTCTTTAGCTAATCGAGATGGGATTGCAGTAGAGTTCTTTGGTGAAAAGGCTGGAACCTATCGTAGTTTAGCAACGTTGTCGCGTTATACCGGGGTTCCCGTAATTCCTGCTGCAGGATATCGCTTGCCTAATGGCAAGCATGTTTTAGAATTTTATGAACCGATTCCTTGGACGGATTATGGTTCTACGGCCGAATCTCTTTATCAAAATACCCTTGCTTATAATCAAGCTTTAGAGCGTATTATCTTAGCTCATCCTGAACAATGGAATTGGATGCATAAACGTTGGAAGCTTAAGAAACATCAATTAGCAGCAGCGAATAACCAGCCTACCTAGTGAACATCTAAAAGAAAATTGTACAATCCAGGATCTGCACTAATGCCCTTTCATGCTAAGTACGCTTAACTATTGCGTTTTTTTTTCAAACAGCTATTCTGAAAAAGGGGTATTTATGTGAGTCTCGCATAAGGCTCACATCGCGATATAGGCCAACGGGAGTGTTGCATGCCTGGAAAAATAGACTTGTTTAAAGCAGCTTTAGGGAATGATGCTTATTTAGCTGAAATTAACAGCAACGCGAGCTCGCAACTCAAATTCATAAACACACTCGAAGAAAATCAATTTACGCCGCAAGAACTAATTGAATTAATTAATATAATGCATGAGCCAAGAGTGAGAACTTTGTTAATCGTGCGCCTCTTAGGGCAAAGCGAGTATTTAGTTAATTTAAAAGGTGAATCGGTACTAAACCGAATAGCATTTAAAGAATCCCGTACTGAGCCATCTCGTCTGAACGCCTGGGTTCACCAACTTGATGTAACGATACTTACTACTGAACTCATTAACAAATTGGATCCAGAGGCAGCCGTAAGTTTGCTTTGCTCCATCCCTCATTTTCATCAGTTACGCACTACACAGGTACAAGCCTTATTGTATAAGCATTTGCATCGGGAACTAATTTTCTATTGGGTACGACATTACGCTTTTTTGCCCAATGCGCATTATGTATTAGCTCATTTAATGAAGCTAATTTATTCAGAAATTATTGATGCCATAAAAGATCAGGAGTCAAGTAAACAAGTATTACTTACATCAACGATTATCGAGCACTTGCATTTGTTTCATCCTCTGCCTAAAAAATTGCTCTTGCTGGTAAATCAAGAGCCACATTTAATTCTGGCAATGAAACTTTATCTGAATGGACATTATTACGAGGCATACACCTCATTTATTAAACAATTAACGAACAGCTTGCTTCACGCCAATCACTCCTTTTCTGCAGAAGCACTCGAGTTATTATTGGCTTTAGAAAATGTTTCTGAGCTTAAAGACATTCAAATTAGGACTCGCGAACTTACCAGTAATTATTTTTGTGCCTATTTAAAAACGAATGCATTAGCCGGTAGCACGTACCCTTTATACCATAACGGGCGTCTAAATATACAAAAAATAGTACAACAAGTGGTTCTTGATGATGGCTCAAATCCATCTCAATTAGTGAATGATGAAATGGAAACTACTGTAAACGAGTTTCTTGTTAAATACCGTTCTATTAATTTTTTCGAATATTTCTTAATCCATTATCGTGGTGATATAAAATCTATTGAGCGCCTAATTAGTGATTACCTTCGTAATTTCGTTGAAACAGGAGAGGGGCCCAAGAGCAGTCAAGCAATTCAGCGGCTGATTTTTTTACTGCCAAACGCTCAATTAGACTCTAGTCTTAAAGATGCACTATTTTCAGCAATACTCCAACAGCCAATGCCTTATAATGAACGAATTACCCAAAAGTTGTTTTTATATGATGCAAGCGCAACCATACGACATTTCGGCTTCATCGGTGGAAAAAGCAACTATCAAATAATCGCTAATTTATGTTCATGGGCATTAAATGACTTAACCTCAATAGACCAGGATATTATTCAAATCGTGCAACAGGCTCAGGCTGAAGCAGAGTTTGAGCTTAAGCTTTGTAATAATGATGGGCTTTTTTCTGGCTTAATCAAATACATTAAACGATGCTGGTTTTATGGCTGGACCGGGTTTTTTACACCAAAGAACCCTATTTACGTAACTCCAGAATCAACGAAGCCCGCTGTAGCTGTAGTGGAGCATCCCTCATCGGATGAGCCAGTGCTGCCGAGAGGAAAAGATATACAAGCACTTTTAAAGGAAATGGAACTCCCCACAGTATTAACCCAGGGACAATTTGAAGCCTTAGCAAGGGCTTTAACGGATTATGCCTTCACTGACTCACCTAGTGATGAATTTGAAATCCGAATGAAGGTGCAAGCCTTATTCAATTATGTAGTTCATCACAATGAAAACCAACTCAGACTGTACGCTTGGTTAAAATGTAACCAAGGTCCATTTATGGAGAATCATTTTCGCTTGTTAGCCTTATCATGCAGACTACGCCCTTTAAGCGAGACTGAAATACTAATAAAGCAAATAAACGATGGTCCTGATAAATTAATACGGGTTGCAGCGGAGTTTAACTGCCCTCTACCCCAGCTAAATGATGAGCTGCTGACCGTAACAAATGCCGTAGCGGATGTGAATCAGGTGATGACGGTAACTAAAGAGACTCTTTCCGTTTATTCTGCACAAGTGGTTCAGACCGCACAATCCACCTGGGGCTGGATGGTAAAAGGATTTAACGATGGATTTTTTGCAAAAGAAGATACAAAAAGAGGGGAGGAAAAAGGAGTGTCCTCGCCACCAACAACGACAGTGCACCTTTAACTAGTGTGCGCTATAAGCGCCTTGAGTAGATTACCGTTTTGGGGCTATCACCTGGTTATCAGCAGCGGGCGTGCCTGAATTATCGGTATCAATATTGGCGCTGGAAAAAAAACCTACTTGATGCAATGAGCTATTTATTCCTTCCAATTTCTTTATAGAATCCGTTTTTACACTAGCTTGGCCAAAGCTGACAAGAAACAGTAAGGCTGATGCGATTTTTCCTAAAACACCTCGAACTTTGCTTAATTCGCCTTTTTCAGCATCCTGTAATAATGCAGTGCATTTACCCACAAATACACTAGGAGGATAACCATCCGTAATGCATTTATTTTTCTCCTCAATCAATTGCTCATGTAAAATATGTGCAGCATCAGCAGCCGGTGTTTCTTTACTTTGTCGTAAATCCTTTTCTTTTTCTGCCAATTTCTCTAATGCGCGATCAAAGACTGAAAAATCTATTTGCATAGTTATATCACGCGAATCAGCGATCAATGCGATGGTGTCATTGATATATCTTTGAGGATTTTCCACTATAAGTTTCAATCGACGTTGGACTATTTGGCTATCTAAGTCGGACAATCCGCTACTATTTAAATGCTTGATATCTGAGTCAATTAGAATGCTATTAAACACTGTTTCAAATACCGCCATAGGCACATGGGCTAATGATGACATCTTATCTTTATTAGACTCATAGAATTTCTTTAATTCTAGGTCAAAAAATTTAAACTCAGCATATTTGGCTGTTATTTTGCTCGTATCTGTGCGAATAGAAACAAATGAATTAATTCCAAAACTATCTTTAGGGCCTAAGGGGTGTTGATTTTCTTTTATTCCCTTGCTCTTTAAAAATTCATCAATTTTATTTCCTAGCGCCATAACTTCGCTGACAGATGAATATTTATCAAAATAAAGAGTGAATTGGTCATTTTGTTGAAAACGAGCATGTGCATTAGCTGAACCAGGCTTAACAATTTTGAATTTGAAGGAGAAATTGGCATTAGGATCTTGTTGTTGTGCTGCTAAAAATTCAATTAATTCTTGTACGATTTCTGCATCTTGATGGAGTATATCATTCATACTAATATGCAGTTTTACAGCTCCTTCGTCATTTTCATAATGCTGACCATATAATAAATTCGCATTCATTTTTTTATTTGCAGCTAAGCGGTAGTACTCATTTTTTTTTAATTTTCCGAGCTGAAGAGTATGTTCACCTTGAATTTCAAGATCAGGCTTGAATTGCTTTTTTAAAGGAAATTGTTGTGCACTTTTGGGTTTAATTATTTCAAAATGCTCCATATATCCCCGCTCCAATTTACCAAAGAGCTTAATGACATCCTCTAAAACTGGCGTGAGATCGGTGATTTTACCAAAAAGAGGTTTTCCGTTTTTTGAACCCATATGAGTCTCCAAATTGACATATTTTATTAAGTTGAGTAAAAAATATAGTCTATATGGCTAAATTATAGTATTGAATGCTACTCTTTGGAGGAAATTCAAAAGTGAAAAGGAACTATTTTATCACAATGTAAAACAAAGCTGATTGGAGGTGGTTTTGAATAGATATTGCAGGTGAAACCCAGGAGGTCTCCGACTGCATCGCCAACGCGCGTTGATGGCTTTGGACTGGCGGCAAGCCTGCCTATCTCGCTGCTGTTAGATGGATAGAATCATTCCCTCATAGACGAAAGTCGCAGGGCCTGTTAGGGTGATGGGCTTATCGATGGCGGGCCAGTCAATAATCAAATCGCCACCTGGTAAGGAAACGGTTACTTGCTGTTCAAGTTGATGATATAAGCGGCCAATAGCTGCTGCGGCAACTGCACCACTTCCACAGGCAAGCGTTTCACCACAACCTCGCTCATAAACCCTTAATTTGATTTGTCTAGGGTTAATAATTTGCATAAAGCCAACATTGGTTTGTTCGGGAAAACGTGGATGATGACTAATTTGCTGACCTAGAGTATGAACCGGTGCCATTTCGGTATCATGGACTAATAAAACGGCATGCGGATTACCGACGCTCACCGCATGAATAATCGCTGTCTCACCTTCTTCCAGGTTTATGGTGTATGCTTCTGCTTGATGCTCGGCTATCAGGGGGATATCTTTGGGTGCTAGACGAGGGATTCCCATCTCAACACGAATGGTATTATCGGCATTGATATGTAATTGCATTTGAGTGGTGGAGGTAGCAACCGATAAACTACTTTTTTGCGTTAAGCCATAATGTTTCGCAAACGCTGCGAGACAACGTGCTCCGTTACCACATTGGCCAACCTCGTGGCCATCCGCGTTAAAAATACGGTATTTAAAATCAATATTTGCATGATTACTTTGCTCAATAAGTAAGAGCTGATCAAAACCAATTCCTGTATTACGCTGCGCTAACATGCTTATGTGCTCGGGGCTAAGATCAATTTTTTGATTAATACCATCAATGACAATGAAGTCATTACCTAAGCCATGCATTTTAGTAAATTTTATACTCATATCGTTTATTTAGGGTTAGTGGTTTCTATGTTTTTTGTTTCAGATTGTGGTAAATAGAGAGGGCCTTTTTGGCCACAGCCAGAAAGAGTCAATATTGCCAAGAAGGCAATTAAGAGTAAATTCATATAGTTCATTCAATCGCCTGTAAAACTTATTTGGTTTGAGCTCAGCTCAGAATGAGATTGACTATCATTCTGAGCTGAGGTGTTGCAGCTAATTAATATTATTATTTTGCTGCTTGAAATGGAAGAATAGCATAACGTCTCATGATGTTTTCCGCTTTCAATCCATAAGCACCCTGGGCGCCAGGAACACCTACAGTTGTTAACGAACCGTTACCTGCATCAAATACTGGAGCTGTGGCAGCACCAACACCCCATGCAGTAGCAGAAGCAGTGACAGCAGATGCTGGATTTCCATTACCATTAACAATCAGTGCCATATTTTCATAAACTGTTGTTGGTGATGTGAAGGTAATTGCTGCAGTTGCAGTAGCTGCTGGAACAGTTGTAGTTGTCACACTGTCGTATATAATAGTTGAAATAGTGCCCACAGTAGCTTTAAGTGGAGTAACTGCAACACTCGTGATGCCAGTACAAGAAGTAGTACTGTGAGTAGCAGATGCAGACCATTTAACAGTTATAGTACCGTTATAAGCAACGCTTGCAGTGGTTGAGCAAGGACCAGAACTATCGGATACTACCACAGAAAAGCTAGAAGCAGATGCTCCAGTATTTGTAGTGCTTACGTTACCTAAGCTGTTAACAATCACTAATTGTCCACTCGCTGGCGCAGAAGCTGCAGCTGCAGCAAATACAACACCAGAAGTTAATGCAACAGCAAGAGTAGTGCGTAAAAATGTACGTTTAGTTGCTTCCATAATTTAATACCATCCTTCTTTAAACTTTTTTTATTATTAGTACAAATAATCAATCTAAAATAGCAATCCGTGGAACACACTGCAGCCCACTCGACCTAAAGTCTAGCACTACATTTTTGATTCTGCAGTAATTTTTTTTATTTATATTTAGGATTAGCGACCTTGACATGATCGACAAATGGAAGCCTTGTTTTAAAAGAAGCCGGCTTTTCTAATGTGTAGGCACTTACATCAGAAAAGCCTTAATAATGAGGGGCATACAGAGGCATTTAAGGAATTATCATATGACTAGGCCTATTTCGTCGGCTTCCTCAACATTTTCTACATTTTCTGTCGCCTCAGTTTGCGCTGCTTTATCTGGTTCTGAGGATAATGGGCGCGCCTTATTCAATTCATTAACAAAAGCATTGCCCTGAGTGTTCCAGAAGTATGGAGAGTTACCCGTAAATTTTACATAAGCCATGAGGAACAATAGCCCAGGAAAAACCGCAGACGCTAAAATAGCACCGGCAATGACAGTATTTCTCACATAGCGTATCCAGTCTTTATCACGGTGTTTATCTAGCTGCTCGGCTGCGATTTTTAATTTGTCATAAAAGTCTTTTACCCGTTCGGAGGGCTTGGGCTGTGTAACGGCGTTATTTAGGCTCTCCAGCAATGCGTTTAGATGTGCTATTTTAGCGCCCCTGCTTCCGTTTTCATCGCTGGTTGAGTTTTCTAATTTTCGCAAGTAATCTGTCGTCAATGGCCTTAACTTTTGGCTGATGAGTAAAAGGCTTTTTGCCTCTTCCTCACTATTTAATGCAGCCTGAAAATCCTGATTTTCTTCGGTTTTTTCCTGCAGTTGTATTACTAAGGCAGCATGTTCTTCGTTCTTTCTATTTAATTGATGTTCTACATCGCTCTTTTCATTATTTAGCTGTCCATTCGCGAGATGTAGTTGCTCGTTTTCATTTTCCAATGCTATTTGATTTTCTTTCGCTCGATCAACGATGCCGTAATTTTCAATAGCATAACGTTCTACTAATTCTGCAAAAGTTTTCGGCGCGGCAATTGGGGGAAGTTCCTCGATGCGATGGCCGTAATAGAATTTTTGCGCAGCTTGCTCAACCAATGTATGCGAGTTTTGACGAAGCTTGAGTACATAGACGCCAAACTCAGCTGTTTTTTCAGGAACAAGGTTACTTAACGCGCTTAAATCATTCATAAAGACTTGCATTTGTTCGTGGAGCTTTGCAAACGCTTCAAGACTATCAGCGTATTGCTCCACAAAATTTCCAGCGAGTTCTTCAATGATATTGATTTCTTGGCTATTCTCTTCATGTGCGCCAAGTTGTGAATGGTGTAGTTCAAAGTTTTCTTTGATTTGTACTATTAGTTCTGCGCAGCCATTCATCGTGCTTAGCTGTTCAAAGATGTGGGCGATTTTAAGCGCGGGCGGATGATCTGCCAATTCTTTGTATGCAGACGACTCCATGATTTCTGCAACCATGTTATTTATTTCCACGTTAGCACCTTTGGCAGCAAATTGAGCGCTTAGGTCTTGGAAAAATCGTTGTAACCGCTTGTCTGTAGACTGGTTAATGCGGGCATAGCTTTTAGTCAATATTTGATATTGATCTTCTAATGTATCCCCAATTCCAGATACGGCTAGGTTTGTTAGTTCAGAAACAAAGGTTTGTGCAGTGGCATCTTGTAGTGTGGATAATTCTTTAAATTTTTGAAATAAGTTAATAATGGCATCAAAAAGTTGTTGCTTTTCCGCTTGTTTATCTGCGGAGCTCCAATCAACAGTTAAATAGTGAGTACTGATTAATTGAATAACACTACCAAAGTTTTTGCTAACTACGTCACGTGTCGCTTTGTCGCGCAGGTTTGCACTTTTGTTATCTACGAGGATATAACTGCTGCTTAGATCTTCGACCCTATTTTGATCAGCCAGAGGTTTAATATTTTTTTCTAAAACTGCACTGACTTCATTAACGATCGCCGCCAGATTCTCGGGGGGATGCTCTAATTGGAACATGCTGAAAAAGTACTCTTGTATGAGCCTGGCATGTTCATCATTAACAAAACCAGAGTTAATGCGAACAACATCAGTAAGGAAACCATAAGTATGCGCTGTTTTTTCTGGATCCCCCTGACGCAGTATTCGACGCTGTGGAGTAACCCCCATCAAGGTATAACAGGTGTTATTAAATGCCTCATATGCTTTTCTGTTTTGCGCGATTTTGTCATAAAGTTCGCGATAGATAGCTGAAAAATTAAGTTTAGCCACATCAATTTTTTTATCTTTAGTTGACAGTGTCGCAGCCTCATCAAATTGGTCCGCGTGCTCAACATCCAGCTCGCTTTCGCTATGTTTATCTGATACATCAAGTCTGACATCGTCTAGATCGTCAAATATATCGGAAACACCAACAAGGTTCTCTTCATGATTTAACATCATGGCATACTTTCGCCCTACAGCCGTATGCTTCATAAAAAGCTCTTGGCTCAGATCGTTAAAGATGATCCCATGTTGGTTTAAGAAATCCAGCAATTTATAAATTAATAATTTCTGAACATGCGTTGCCTTTACCGATGGGTCAGTCATAACCACTTTTTGCTGTGAGCCGTTATTTCCAGCAGAGCCTGTACCGTGATGCCCCGGAATGGTGTAGCACACAAATTTTTGTTCTGGTGATTCTGGTTGAATCCATGCCGGCGTAAATCCTAAGGATGAGTGCTCATTTTCGTAATACAGAATCTGAACATTTTTGGCAATCGGTGGAATGGTAAAATAGCGATCGTCATACCAGGTTATGGGAAAGCAATCTCCTGGGACGGGATCAACACCCAAAAAGTTAATAGAGGTATTTGGTATATTCTTTTTTAGCGACTCAAACCAGCTTGCTCGTTCCTCTTGTGGGATGACCTGTAATTGTGCTTTTAAATGTTCGATAATATCTGGAGTGTTATTAATCGGTTTTTTTGCGTTATGTCGTTCAGTTTGTTGACGGAGTAACTCGGCAATGACTTCCTCAATCGAGTTACAAGCAGCAATCATATTTTGTACGGCTTGTACTTCATGAGTAATTAACGTGGATTCAACGGCTCCTCGACTGTGGGCAATTATATTAATTGGTTGTTGGCCGCGCGCAACTGCGAGTAATATTTCAGCAACACCAAAACCAATTTTTTCACCTACGTTCGCGCCGCTAGTTGTGGGGCCATTAACAACTGTAACTTCGTCCATTTTATAGGGGATTGGGCCTTGATTTATCTCAGCTTTACCTTCAACCTGAACTTGCATGCTTACCAAACTTAATGATTCTCCTTTAGGATAATCACTAACGACCTCTCCCTTCTTTAAGACATGGTCTTTTTTTGTTTTTTTAGTGGTGGGAGATAGCGTAGTATCTGTACCCAACATAGTAAGAAGAAATGGTTTTGTTTTGCCGTTTGGATGCATTTTGGTACCTCTTAAAACACAATAGACTATTGTAACACAAGGGTGGTAATAAAATAAACAATTATGAGCTTGTTTTGCTCTTATTCAGGGCGGTTTGCTCACTAATCAATTTTTATCGAAAAAGGCTGTTCCTGTAAATATTGGCTTGGGATAACTTGCACTGTGCGGAGGCATTGGAGATAATTTGCCTTTTGCATTAAGGGGAACATTTTGAGTGTTTATATGAAAGAGCCCCAAGCTCCAGCACAAGCATGTGTCATTTGGATGCATGGATTGGGTGCTGATGCTTCTGATATGGTCGGTTTGGCTGATCAATTGGTGGCTGGGGATGTGGCGTTACGCCATGTATTTATCAATGCGCCAATGCGCCCAGTGACGCTCAATAATGGTATGGTAATGCCGGCTTGGTATGACATTCTGGGAATGGAATTAGTTGACCGACAAGACAAAGCAGGTATTGAGCAGTCAGAAACCTTAATTCGCGAGGTGATGGATGCACAATTGCGTGATGGTTTTGCTATTGAGCAGCTGTTTTTAGCGGGATTCTCCCAAGGCGGGGCAATGGCTTTGCATACGGCATTACACACACCCGGCCGATTGGGTGGGGTTATTGCTTTATCCGCATACTTGCCTTTAGCGGATCACACTAGACCAAAGCTTGATAAGCATACGCCGGTTTTTATGGGGTCAGGGCAATTTGATCCTTTGGTATTACCGAAGTGGGTTGAGATGAGTAAAGATTGGTTGTTAAACAATGGTTACACGTATCTTTCGGATCACAAGTATCCTATGGAGCATTCTGTGTGTATGGATGAAATAAGAGATATAAGCCTTTGGTTATGCCAGCACGCTCCCGGGAGTATTTTATGACAATAGTAAAAAAATCAAGAACCGTAGGTTATTCCTGCGAACAAATGTTTCGTTTGGTGAATGAAGTAGAACACTATGCTCAGTTTCTACCGTATTGTGCGGAAAGCGTGGTGCATCATCGTGATGAAGACGAAGTACAGGCAACACTGGTGATTGGTGCTGCTGGGATGAGTAAATCATTTACGACGCGCAATCGTTTGCAGATTAATAAGATGATTGAAATTCGGTTGGTTGACGGCCCATTCAGTCACTTGGAAGGATTTTGGCGTTTTGATGAAGTTGATGAGGGCTGCAAGGTTTCTTTTGATTTGGAGTTTGAATTTGCTGGCCGCATGTTTTCTATGTTACTAGGCCCGGTTTTTGAACAAGTAACCGATAAAATGGTTGATTCTTTTTGTGAGCGAGCAAGGGTAATTTATGGTGAAGGTTGAGCTCGTTTACATTGATAGGGAACAGCAAACAGTGCATCAGCGGCTGGAGTTGCAGCAAGGCGCAACCGTTGCAGATGCTTTGCATGCATCCGGAATACATTATTCTCACCCTGAAACCAAAGGCATGCCTGTAGGCATTTATGCGAAACAGGTGGCATTGGATACAGTGCTTAAAGAAGGCGATCGGGTTGAAATCTATCGTCCTTTATCTCTCGATCCTAAAGAGAACCGACGCCAACGAGCGCGAGCGAAATAGAGGGAATGTCGGGCCATGGGCCTGAGGGATCGACTCGTTTTTTTTTTAATTAAGAGGAGCATATATTGTGCTCCTTTAAAATTAAGCCCCACTCACAATTGAACTTTATTTCTTTCCTAATAATCTGACATCCGAGATAGAAAAAAGACAAGACCCGCC
>JARLJR010000014.1 GCA_031291095.1 Legionella sp.
CAGTTCATTCATGAATTCATCGAAGACATTGCCCTCTTTGCTCTCAAAGAGACTAAAGTTGAATCTCCTGGAGGGACTGCACCAGGAGATTGCTTTTAATGCTTTTTTTGTTCTGAGTCCTTAGCTTGACGGCTATGGGCTTTACAGCCCAGCCTACCTTGAACACGGGGGCATGTTTAGTGAGTGATCTGAAAACGATCTTTAATCTCTTGCTCAGCCAAACTTATCGATTTAACTCGTATTGATTCATTAATATGCAAACCTTCAGCCCGGACAATGGTCACATCCTTAATGCCAACAAAGTCAAAAATAACTTTTAAATAATCTTCCTGAAAATCCCTAGCCTTCATTACCTCATCACTTGAATAATGATTACCACGAGTAGAAATAATGGTAACCCTTTTCTGACCTGCCAACCCTACAACCCCTTGTTCTGTATACTTAAACGTACGTCCAGCAACTAACACACGATCAACCCAGGATTTTAATTGGGAAGGTATGGTGAAATTATACATAGGCGCTGCAATAACAAGCTCATCTGCATTGATAAACTCATTAATCAGCTGCTCTGAAAGCGCCAAATCCTCTCTTAAGGATGGAGACAAGTCTGCAGGTGCTTTTTGTTTGGCACCTAATAATTCACTGTGTAAATGATTAATAGGTTGTGCATTTAAATCACGATAAACTATTTCTGCTTGTGGATTTTCCTGTTGCCAATAATCAAGAAATTGTCTCATCAGTTGACGAGAAATAGAATTATTCTCCAAAATGCTGCTATCAAGAGCGAGTAAGTTCATTTTTATCTCCAAATTAATTATTTACCTCTCTATTAAGCATATAATTAAAACAATAAATGATAAGATAGCTATTTCATGAAACATTGTCCTATAATTAATAATAATTAGTGTTTTTAAAGACTCTGCTATGCGCTCATTAACTCTTTTACCCGATTTAAATGATTTATATTTCTTCTGCTGTGTTGTTGACGAAGGGAGTTTTACCCAAGCAAGCCTTGGTTTAGAAATGACGAAATCTAAATTAAGTCGACGTATTTCGGAATTGGAAAATTATTTAGGTGTGCGCTTACTTAATCGCTCAACGCGTAAACTCAGTTTAACGGATATAGGTCAATTGGTTTATGAATACAGTAAAGCCATGGTGAACCAAGCCAGTTTTGCTCAAGAAGTAGCAATCCAAGCTCAATCCAAACCTAAAGGACGTATTCATGTAACCTGCCCTACTTTAGTTGCTCAGTCACACTTTAATACGATTATTATTGAGTTTATGCGTCGTTATCCAGAAGTGCGTATCAACCTCTATGCCAGTGATCGTAAAGTAGATTTAATTGAAGAAGGCTTTGACATGGCCCTGAGGTTTCAAGTCAATGAGTTGGACGACTCCAATTTAATCGTTCGAAAATTGGGAGAGAGTACTCATTGCCTTGTCGCAACCCCTAATTATTTGCAAGGACACGCTCCTCTAAAATTTCCTACTGAATTGACGCAATTTTCCTGGCTAGGTAAAACGAAAATGGATGGCCTCAATCAATTACAACTAACGCATACGAACGGGCAAAAAGTCAGTATTCCATTGACTCCTCGTCTTGAAAGTAATGAATGGACTATCTTAAAACATGCCGTTTTGGCAAGCTTGGGTATTGCGTTACTGCCATTAGAATACTGTAGCCCGGAAATTCAGGAGGGAGGCTTAATTCGTATTCTTCCGGAATGGTCTTTGTCTACTGCGAGTTTCTACCTCATTTATCCTTCTAAACGTGGCTTAGTGCCCGCTGTACGCCATTTTATTGATTTTGTGGGGGAGGCAGTGCAGCAAGGCTGTGCTTCATTGAACAACACATAGATGCCCCTTCACTGCCATTAAATGAAGAACATTTTGCAATGGGGTGGGGTTTTGGCCCGTGGCCAATAATCAAAGCGTTTTCCCGTGCACATACTCTTGCTGGCTGGCATTCAATACTTCTGCCAGTCTATCTTGATCCGTTCCCCCTATTTTATTAAATAGACTAAAGGCGTGATTCATTTGTATTATTTTAGCTTTGGGTAAACGTAACGTCACATCAACATCTGCATTAAGAGGATCCTCGCTAGCCGCAAGTAATTCTCGTTTCGTCATCGTGCTAACGTATTTTGAAGTTCGCTCATGCTCGGGCAAAAACTCTTTGCCTTTAGCCATACGCATCATTTTATAATAAGTATTTACATCGCGATAAGTAAGCTTTATATCAAGGGCATTGTCTTGATTATAAATGTCCAGCTCTTCATTTCTAGGAAGAGAAGGATCATGCATTTTTGCATAATGTGGTTGCGGGGTACTTTTAAAAATGCGCTCAAAAATAGCGGCCCCCAGCAAAGCAAGCCCTGTTGCAGAAATGCCAAGCCCCACGGCCATTACGCCTCCTAGAACCGTAGCATAGGAAGCCAAGGTAACGATTGGTGCTAAGAATAAGAAAGGCCAATTCCTAGCTAAAAAATAACCTGTCGGGCGGATTACGTGGGTATAAGGAACCATGACACTATAATAAAATGCACTGCGAGCAACGGAAAAAATCCAAAAATTTCGTGAGCTGCGTTTGGCATTATCTTCATTAGCATTAATGTAGGTAAATTGAGTACCCTTGATACCTGCATAATTTAATGCATGATCGGTAACTGCGTTTGGACCTTGTTTGTTTTTGGGAGGCATCACCTCTACTATTTCCCAATCATCTTTCCAAAAACCAAAATAAGAAACTGGATCATTGCCCTGTTTCTGTACTACAACTCGCGGCTTAGAAGACAGATTATCCCAATGATCCCTCTCATTTGTAGACTGTTTCTCGAGTAGTCCTGCAGGATTTAAGGCATCAACGCGGGATAAGATATAATCACCACTATCAATAGCGAGCAATAAGCTTAACGAGCCCCCAAGACTTGTTCCACAAACATGAACGGGATTGTGCTGTAACGCCAACCAATCATGGATACGTTGTCTTCCTGTTTTATATAACGAAGTTCCAACTGATTCAAAGCCTCGAGCATCGGAATTAATCTGCGTTAAAAACCCTTGCCCCGCAGGATAAGTGGTACCCATAAAGATTAAATGAGGCTCAGCATGCCGATTGATTAAAGGCTCAAGACCATAGGCAAAAACCCGATCCGAATCACGCTCTTTTCCAGTGGTTAATTCAATTGGTTTTACAATATATTCCACAAGAGTCCATTTACCATCAATGTTTTGAGGAATACTAATCGATTCATAGGGAGTTAAATCACTATAAGGTAACAATGCCAAACAATTACTTAAATAAAGTTGTATTTGCTCTGATTGGTTTTCATTAAATTGTTTCTCTTCTAGCTGATTATATAACTCTAAAAAACCCTCTTGGAAGGCACGGCGCATTTCCTTTAAAAACCCAGGGTTACGCTCAATAAAAACTGCGTGAAAAACCGTTGGAGTTAATAGCTCTCTCCAAGCATCGGTCCATCCCATCATCAATACACGCAATACATTACGTGCGATAATAGGTGCCTGCTCTGCTAAAGAAAGACCTGCCGTTGATTCAAAACCTGCATGTCCAAAAAACTTCAAATCCAGCTCAGCTGTAAATGCATTTTCATTCAGCATGTATTAAATCTCCAGATTGTTCAAAAAAATTACATTATCGCGTAAACGCGTGCTTGAGTAAAGGCTTAAGCCTGCAATTTTATCTTATCCTGATGTGATCATAGGCAATAGTAAACCTGGTTGCGAACAACCAGGCTACGCGAATATTACAATTGTTCTTGCTGTAAGGCTTTAGCTATTGATGGGCGACTTGTTAAATGCTGCATAAATTTTTCTATATGTGGTACAGCAGATAAATCCATTTTAAAATAATAAGCCCATCTTAAAATAACAAATAAATAGGCGTCTGGAAGGGTAAAATGCTCTCCCATTAAATAAGTATTTTTTCCTAAATGCTCATTCACAAACTTCAATTTGGCCTGAATCATGGGCATATAGATGTTTTTTTTCATTTCTTCAGTCAATGCTGGATTAAAAAACATGCCAATGGATTTATGCAGTTCAGTTGCCACATAATTTAGCCATTCTAAAGTATGATAGCGCTTCAAATCCCCTACAGGCGCTAAAACTTTTTGCTCTTTGGCCGTATCGGCCAGGTATTGCAAAATAACTTGGTTTTCAGTGATTACCTGACCATTATCAAGCATAATCGCAGGAACAGCTCCTTTGGGATTAATCGCCCAATAATCTTCATCATTTTTTGTTTTTTTGGCTTTTAAATCAACTTCCACATCCTGATAACTAAAATCTAATTCATTTAAAATAATTCGAACTGCCAAAGAACAAGCCGATTTACAATAATAGAACTTCATCTTCACTCCTTTGATTTAAGTTAGGCTCTCCATCAAACTCCTGGAGAAACTATGGATTTTTTTAGCTCCGATTCGATTTCACCAACTAACAACATAGTAGCTGATGTCCTCTTAAAAAAGAAATCCCAAATATACTTTTCTCTTAATGAATCTAATACGCCAAGATTTTTACTCTTCCAAGACTGTATATTTGTGAGCAACCTATCAAGGCTTAAGTCTTTCTGCGGTCCAGCAATGTCATTATACAACTCTTTAAGCCGGCTAAATTTATCCATTGTCTCTTGAGCGTTAGGCTCAATTAACGGCAGACGCTCCATACGCTCATAGAGTTTCTTAAGAATTCGCTCTTTCTGGGCACCCAATCCAACATAGGCTGAAGGTGGTACTGGAAGTACATAAAAAGGCACTGCACTGTTTGGTTGGCCATATAAGAATTCAGTTTTATAGGGTAAACCATAGAAGAAGTATTTAGAGACAGAAGCAGAAACAGGCTCTTTCTGTACCGCTTCCACCAGGTCAATCGCGCTATGACGACACGTATTTCTGGTGCTCAAATTAGCCACACTATTCTTTATTTTATCTGCATTCAAATCCGAACTAGTCGAAGGCGGAACAATACCGAACTTAAGTGTAATTTGCTCGTCAGACTCTGCATGTGGTTGATAACATCTAAAAAAAATATCTTCCGTGCTTAAATTACTTAAAATCGTCAGATATTCTAGATATTGTTCATAGCGAATATCATAAGCTTGGTAATTAATTGTCTCTTGAGCCCGGTTTCTTCTAAAAATGCCTTCATCTATTAACCGAGCATAAGCACCGCTGAACCAAACCTGAAGTAATCGCATCCCCACTTCACTGCAAGAGACATCTTTTTTATTACTGTAACATACCTTCCCTACTCGGCTTAATAAGTTATCTACCTTAAACTGATTATAAACTCCAAAAAAAATAAATGAATGCACCTGAGTTTTAGCAATGGCAATAAAGAATCGATCCGTCTTTTTATTTATATCAATTGTAATGAAGCCAGGCATTATTTTTCACATATAATAAAAAATGATGTGAATTTTACCATAATCAGATTAAGAAATTATTAACTATTGTGAGGCTAGGTCCACCAGCTTGTAGCCCGTATCAGACTAGTCCTAATACGGGGTTCTGTGACATCAATTCCCGTATTACGCTGCGCTGACATTAGATGTCGAGTTTAGTTTGGCATGCGTTTACGGATGCGTTATTTTTGCAAGCGCCGAAGCAACCCAGGGTTCCGGGCTTCGAACTCCTGGGTTGCTTCGTCACTACGTTCCTCGTAATAACGAAATTTACTTCCATGTGCACGCTTGCAAATTAATTGGATGATGACGCACGAATCTTTAATTGTTCTAAAGCCCCTTCCAGGCGACTTAACGCTCTATACTTGCCTAATAAAACCAGAGTCATATCAATAGAAGGTGACATGCTTGAGCCAGTGACCGCAACCCGCAAAGGTTGGGCTATTTTACCCATATTAATATCAAACTGAGCACAAGTATCATTAATGCATTCTTGCAATGCATCTTTTTGCCACTCAGTGACTGCTTTAAAGCGCTCATAAAGTGCCATTAGTGGCTCTAAAACAACTGGACGTAAATGCTTTTTCACTGCATCCTCATCATATTCAATTGAATCAGTAAAGAAATACATACTGATTTCAGCCATTTCAACTAAGCTCTTGCAGCGTTCAGCTTGAATCGCGACCAATTCTTTTAAATCGGGTCCTTTAGATAAATCCACACCGGCTTGTTCAAAATGCCAGCTCAGTGCTTTAGCAACCTCTTGAGGATCGTCACTTTTTTGATAATGTTGGTTTAACCAATACAACTTATCATAGTTAAAACTAGAAACGCCCCTACTCACGTTTTTAAGATCAAAACAGGAAATCATTTCATCCAGACTAAAAATTTCCTGATCTCCATGAGACCATCCAAGGCGAACAAGATAGTTTAATAAAGCATGGGATAAAACACCCAGCTCTTTAAATTGCAACACACTTACTGCACCATGGCGTTTAGATAAACGTTTGCCATCGTCACCCAAGATCATTGGTAAATGAGCGAATATCGGCACAGGAGCATTTAATGCACGAAATAAATTAATTTGCCTTGGGGTGTTATTAACATGATCATCACCACGAATCACGTGGGTAATGTTCATATCCAAATCATCAATAACTACCGCAAAGTTGTAGGTAGGATGCCCATCAGAACGCACCAAAATTAAATCATCTAATTCTTTATTGTCTACATGGATTTCTCCATAAACCTCATCGGTAAATGAAACCTTACCCTCTTCTGGATTTTTAAAGCGAATCACGAAAGGTTTATCGGTTTGCGGCAGATTTTTATTACGGCACTGGCCATCATATCGTGGCTTTTCTTTGGCAGCCAATTGAGCTTCACGCAATGTTTCCAGACGCTCTTTACTGCATTCGCAACGATAGGCTTTGCCTTCATCTAAAAACTGCTGTGCTACTTGATTATATCGCTCATAGCGATCGGTTTGATAAAAAGGTCCTTCGTCCCAATCTAATCCTAACCATGTCATGCCATCCAAAATAGCTTGCACGGACTCTTGAGTAGAGCGTTCTCTATCTGTGTCTTCAATTCTTAAAATAAATTGGCCTTTATGACGTTTTGCATAAAGCCATGAAAATAAAGCGGTGCGCACACCACCCACATGTAAAAATCCGGTTGGACTTGGTGCAAATCGAGTTCTAACAGTCATAATCTCTTCTGTTGTTATGGGGTAAAATAATCCATTGCCATTAAGCTAAGGAAAATTTGCAATGATTTGTAGGTTGGGCCCCTGGCCCAACGTTGGGTTCTGGTGTGGCTCGATGCCTTGTTGGGCCAGGGGCCCAACCTACAACATATAAATATAATCCTTAACTTAATGGCAGCACTTTTAAAATAGCATTTTGAGTATATAATAACTGACTTTGTAGTCTGGGTGAAGCGCCTTACATAGAGACTTGAATGCTGCAAATAAGTTGTGTTACACAGAAAACAAAAGCCAGATTATCTATCCCCAGGAGTCATCCTTGAAAAGTATTGGTATCAAATATCAACTAAGAATCACCACCCTTATCCCAGCCTTTCTCGTCGCATTGCTCTTCGCAGTCTTTTACAATGGCCTCTTTGGTAATGACCTAAAACAGCACATGTCTCGGCTTGGGGAAGCTTATATTCGCCAATTAGTACCCGCAGCTCAGTATGCCATGCTTCGTCGAGATGATCGCACCTTACAAGGATTAATTAATGCCTCAACAATTAACCCCGAGGTTAAAGCACTCGCATTTTATAATAGCGAGGGGCAATTACTGGCCTATCGCGGCGGCAAGCATTCACTGCATAAGCCATTTACACCGCCAGACTTTACCGGGGATTATATTGAAAGCAAACAAATAAACCCCTTCACCATTAACTTCATTGCCCCAGTCACCATCCCTAAATTTAATCTGTACTCCAATAATACTTTTAGTAGAAATCTAACGAATGCCTCAACATTCCAAGCCGATGATATTCTTGGTTGGCTTTCCATTGATATTGATACACGTTCCATGTTGATCAAACGTTATCAAATGCTGATTGTTACTATTTTCATTACCCTATTTGGCTTGTTAATGGGATTAACCAGCCATTATTTTCTCTCTAAACGTATTTATTTACCCATTTCACGTTTACGTCGTAGTATGAAACAAATTCTCCGTAACGAATTTGAAACGGAAATAAAAACCTCCAGTAAAGGTGAGTTAGGTATTATTGAAAAAGGATGTGCCCACTTACAAAAAAAATACATTGATACAATTAAAGACCTTAATCAACATATTGAAGTCGCTACTGAAGACTTACAGCAAAGTCTGGAGCTTTTAGAAGAAAAGAATATTGAACTGTCTTTAGAAAAGAAAAAAACCGAAGAAAAAAGCCGACAAAAATCTGAATTTATTGCCAATATGAGCCATGAGATTCGTACGCCAATGAATGGCGTTATTGGTTTTACTAATGTGTTACTGGAAAGTAAACTTGACCCACTACAGATGGATTATGTCAAAACCATTAAATCCTCTGCTCAAGATTTATTAGGTATTATTAATGACATCCTCGACTTCTCGAAAATTGATGCAGGAAAATTGCATCTGGATTGCATTCCCTTAAATATCCGACATTGCATTGATGAGGTACTTACCTTAGCAGCCCCTACTGCTCACAAAAAAGGAATTGATTTAATACCGATTACCGACATTGGCGTACCCAAAACGGTATTAGGTGACCCGTTCCGTATTAAGCAATTCATCAGCAATCTAATAACCAATGCCGTGAAGTTTACAGATCATGGCTATGTGCTTATACGAACTCACATCGAGCAAGAAACAGAAAAAGATTACACCCTTTGCATCACCATCAGTGATACTGGATTGGGAATATCACCTGAGGATCAAAGCAAACTATTCACTGCATTTAATCAGGCCGATACGAGCATTACCCGCCGTTATGGTGGCTCTGGTTTAGGCTTGGTAATTTGTAAAAAGCTTTGTGAAGAAATGAGTGGTCGTTTGAGCATGACCAGTGAGCTCAATAAAGGCTCTGCCTTTACTGCCCACATCAAAGTGGAAAAATTAGCTGCTTATGAAATAGAAAAGAATCAAACGCATCGCTTTGCCCATTTTAAAGTATTGTGCTTCGATGATAACCCACTGCATTTGGAGGCTCTATGCAATGGCTTAGGTTATTGGGGAATAGAATGTATTTCCGTGAGTTCATTTAGCCAGTTGCCTCAAGCCCTAGATGATAATATGGACTGTAAAATGGCCTTCCTGAACGTAAACCAAGGCTGTGAACGGCAAATGGAAAAAGTTATTGCAGCACATGGTCATTTCCCTTATGTCCTTATTTCTAAATGGCATATTCATGATTATGCAGCATTAGGTGCCCATGGCTTTTTATTTAAACCGATTAGTATCCAAAAACTGCAAGATATTATTGAATTACTCATTAATGAAAGTCCGCAAAAAAAACAAGGGAATCATGAACTAGATGGTTTACGAGAACAATTACGTTTTCTGCATCCAGACTTGTTAATTGCTGAAGATAATCCTGTAAATAAAATGTTACTGGATTCATTGTTAGGAACCCATGCCAATATCGATGCAGTAGATGATGGGGAGATGGCTGTTTCTTCATGCAATGAAAAAAAATACGATATTATCCTGCTTGATTTGCAAATGCCTAAGTTAAATGGTTTAGACGCCGCACGTATCATTCGTCAAAAATCCCAACTCAACCGACATACGCCTGTCGTTTTGATTAGTGCCAATAGCAGTGATGTCAATAATGCGGAGTTAAAGAAATCGGGTATCAATCTTTGCCTGCAGAAACCCATTGATGAAAAACAATTACTGATGCATATTCTCCGTATTGTTGATAGAGCCAAACATGCTGCTATTGATTGGCAACTCTGTGTACAAAAAGTTTCTGGAAACCAAGAACTTGCTGAAGAATTTTTAAGTCAGTTTGTTGAAGAATTACATAAAAATCGTGAAGAATTTATCGATCTCATGCACAGCAAGGACATCAAACAACTTGGTGCCGCGGCACATAAACTTCACGGAGCATGCTGCTTTTCCGGAGTACCTACCTTACAAGCGAAGGTAATCCAGGTAGAAAAGATGGCCGCTCGCCCAGCTTCTGTTGAAGAGCTCGCTATTCCTTTTGCCGAATTAATTCAAAGTATTGATGCGGTAATTAGTGAGTATGAGAATCTACCCGAAAATAATACTTAGGGCTTATTGACATTTTTAGTATCCGAGCCAAAATGGGCTGATTTTGTCACAACGGTCAAACGTCATCCTGAGCAAAAGCGAAGGATGACATGCTCTTCTTTTACAAGAAAAAGGCTACACGTGCTTCACCATAAAACTACGATGCGGCAATTAAAGACTCATAAAGCAGGAGAAAAAATGACAATAAAAAATGCTATCTATGCACAATCAGGCGGCGTAACCGCAGTAATTAATGCCTCAGCTTGTGCTGTAATTCAAACCGCTAAGTTATATCCTGAGCAGATCGGCAAAGTATACGCTGCTAAAAATGGGATTATTGGCGCATTAAACGAAGAATTAATCGATACGTCATTAGAAACCGATGCTGATATCGCCAAATTAATGCAAACACCTTCTGGTGCTTTTGGTTCCTGCCGTTATAAACTAAAAAATGATGGTGACGAGTATGCTCGTCTAATCGAAGTATTTAAAGCTCATAACATAGGCTATTTTTTCTATAATGGTGGTGGTGACTCCCAAGATACAGCCCACAAAGTATCTCAGTTAGGAGAGAAAATGGGTTATCCAATTACCTGTGTTGGAATTCCCAAAACAGTAGATAATGACTTACCATTTACGGATGCATGTCCTGGTTTTGGCTCCGTTGCTAAATACGTTGCGATTTCGACTAAAGAAGCAGGATTTGATGTGGCATCCATGGCAGCCTCTTCTACTAAAGTATTTATTCTTGAAGTAATGGGTCGTCATGCTGGTTGGATCGCAGCAGCCAGTGGTTTGGCCAGTGAACACCCCAGCGAACCACCACATATTATTTTATTACCTGAAATCACTTTTGAACCGACCAAGTTTCTTAAAAAGGTTGATGACAGTGTTAAAGAGTATGGTTATTGCGTTGTGGTCGTTTCTGAAGGAATTCGCAATAGCGAAGATAAATTCTTGAGTGATGCCGGCCTACGCGATGCATTTGGCCATGCACAACTTGGCGGTGTTGCCCCAGTGATAGCTCAATTAGTTAAAACCGAACTAGGCTATAAATACCACTGGGCCGTAGCGGACTACCTCCAACGTGCAGCACGCCATATTGCTTCCAAAGTTGATGTAGAACAAGCTTACGCCTTAGGAAAAGCAGCGGTTGAATATGCGGTTGAAGGCCATAATGCGATCATGCCTATTGTTGTGCGTGAACAAGATGAACCATATCAATGGTCCATCAGCCATGTGCCTTTAGCAGACGTAGCGAACCAGGAAAAAGCCATGCCTGCAGAATATATTTCTGAAGATGGAATGGGAATTACCGAGGCATGCCGACGTTATTTAGCTCCATTGATTCAAGGTGAAGCCTATCCTGAATATGTTAATGGTTTACCTGATTATGTTCGTTTAAAAAATCAGTTGATTGCAAAAAAACTTTAAAACGACTTACATTGCGCTACAGGGGCCTCTCCCCTCACTGCCACTAGGTCAAGGACAACGTCATCCCTCACTACGTTCGGGATGACGTCTTAACATAATGGCAAAAGATGGTCCCCGTAGCCTTATCTCAAATACGATTATATTTAGGAGCAACACATGAAACAGAAAGGCTTAACATTAATTGAATTGATGATTGTTATAGCAATTATTGGTGTTCTTGCTTCCCTTGCTATCCCTGCCTATCAAGATTACCTGATTAGAGCCAGAGTCACAGAAGGTTTGAGTTTAGCAACTACAGCGCAAACTACGGTCTCTGAAAATGCCATGACCGGAAATACTGATTTAAGTATGGGATGGACTAGCCCCTCTGCTACTGCTATTGTAAAAAATGTCAGTATTGCCAAAAACACTGGGGTGATTACTATTAATTACACTCCGCTCGCTCAAAATGTTGCAATCACTATGAGCCCAAAATCCAAAGGTGAACTCCTCAATGCAGGTACGCCACCTACAACAACGATTACTTGGGTTTGTGCAGTAACTGAAAAAAATAATAACCGATATGTTCCAGCAAATTGTAGGATTTAGTATGTCACGAAAAATACGTATAGAAGAAATGTTAAATCAGGAACTTAGCCCTGTTTATTTAAGTGTTGACGATGAATCATCAAATCATCACGTTCCTCAAGGTGCAGAAACTCACTTTAAAGTGACTGCAGCCTCTTCTAAATTTATTGATTTAAGTCGTGTTGCCCGACATCGTTTAATTAACCATTTACTCGCTAATGAATTTGACTTAGGGTTGCATGCGTTAAGCATGCATCTCTACACTCCGGATGAATGGGAAAAAAATCAAGCGGTTCCTAAATCACCGTCTTGTCGTGATGGCTATAAAAATAAATAGATAAATCGTGGGTTAAGCCCTAAGACATTAGGTTAATGATTACTCCCTCGATTGGTCCATTTAATGTAGGCTGGACTGTCAAGCCCAGCATTGGAAGTGGCACAAACTATATTTGCTGGGCTTTCCGCCCAGCCTACGTCCTAAATACAATTCTCCTAAGCTAGAGGCCCCCAACCTACAGGTCAGGGTAACTAAACTCATTCCATTGAGAAGCATGGGCTTGACTGCGTGTGCCGGCAATCCGCTTTTTTTCGAAAAATGTTCCCACCATGAGTTGTGCGATGCATCGTAGTTTCTAAATCAGAGGAAATTAAAGCCATACATAGCATTTTAAAGTATCTTAAGTATATAATGCTCCCCTTTTAACAACTCGAACGAATTAATGAACAACTGGTCTTCGGAAAAAATTTCTGTACTTGCTTTAGTCCTCTTGATAACCGGTGCTATTGATAGCATCAGAAATTTACCCGGTACGGCATTGTTCGGCTCGTCGTTAATCTTCTTTTTTATTTTTTCTGCTATTGTTTTTTTGATTCCTGTAGCTATGGTTGCTGCCGAATTAGCCTCAACATGGTCAGAAGAAGAAGGTGGTATTTATAGCTGGGTAAATCATGCCTATGGTGAGAATGTGGCCTTTTTTACGATCTGGCTGCAATGGATCAATACCTTGGTCTGGTATCCAACAATCCTTTCATTTATTGCCGGTGCATTAGCTTATTTAGTCAATCCGGAGCTAGCACAAAATAAATACTATTTGATTGCTGTAATTCTCACCATATTCTGGTCTTTAACCTTTGTTGGCTTATCAGGGCTACGTGCTTCAGCCCATTTTGCTGGAATCTGTGCCATTTTAGGTATGATTATTCCGATGGGTTTTATTATTGTGCTGGCAATTATTTGGATTATTAAAGGCAATCCTATTGCTATTGATTTCAGTCTCCCTCATTTATTACCCCAATGGAAAGACAGCCAATCCTGGGTTTCACTTACGGCCATTATGACTTCGTTTTTAGGTATGGAGCTGGCTGCTGTGCATGTGCGTAACGTCAAAGATCCTCAAAAGAACTTTCCCCGAGCACTCCTCTTTTCAGGGCTACTTATCTTATCAACGATGATTTTAGGTTCTCTAGCCATTGCCTTCGTATTACCGAAGGAGCAAATTAGTCTTGTAGATGGGGTAATGCAAGCATTTAATAATTTTTTCCATGCCTATCATTTGACTTGGCTCATGCCCATTTTGATTTTTCTTTTGCTCTTAGGCAGTTTGGGTAGCATGATCAATTGGATTATCTCGCCTGCCAAAGGCTTGCTCATGGCAGCAAATCATAATTTTTTACCTAAATCCCTATGCAAATTAAATAAGCATGGTGTTGCCTCACGCATTTTAATCGCGCAAGCACTCTTGGTGACGGTATTATGCAGCGGCTTTCTTTTGTTCCCTAGTGTAAATGCGATTTATTGGTTGTTCACCGATTTAAGTACTGAATTGTACATTTTGATGTATGTACTGATGTTTATTGCTGCGTGGAAGCTTAAAACGAAATTTGCTCATGTACAAAGACCCTTTGCAATACCTGGCGGTAAGCCTGGCTATTATCTTACCTGTATCTTGGGCTTATGTGGCTGTATTATGACCTTAATTGTGGGTTTTATACCTCCTGTTGAATTTATGAATTTTGGTAGCGCATCTCATTTCCGTTTGGTTTTCTCTATAGGTATTTTTGTAATGATTTTACCTGCGGTCCTGCTTTACTGGCGTAAGAGACGCCAAGAGGCCAGTTTATAGCGTTTGTGACCCGTATTAGCACAGCCTAATACGGGTAGTTCGTCACACCATCTTGAGAGAGTATCATGCCATCACAAAAGTTAGATTTATTGTGCCAACAAATTGAGAATCAAGTCACAGATGATTTTGGTAAATTTTACATGTACGTTAGTTTATTAAAATCAGTTGCCGTACGAAATACTACCTTTGCTAGCGGACTACCTAAGTACAATCACGGAATGGCGTTTTGGAAAAAAAACCATTTAGAGCTTGGGGAATTACCCAAAGATTTCTCAGATGAAGTCGCAGCTTACGCACGAGAATTCATTAACACAGAACCAAACGTATCAAACCTTTTTTATAATATTGCAATGACGTACATCCGCAAAGGAAACATTGCTGATTTAATCTATATTATTGATAAGATGCTTAGCCATCTTAATGCTATAAATAGCACGCAAAGTCACAACCAAGAAATTTCTACCCACATTGATTTTATTAAAAAAAAGCCGGAGATTGCCAAATTTATTGAACAAATTTCTTCGTGCAATCAACAATTACTTTCTACCGTAGATAGTACATGTAATGCTGCTTTATTTACTGGAGCAGCTCTTTTATTGACCTTTATATTTTCCTTAGCACCTTCACTACTTGTTCTGGGACTCATGGCGGGAGGAGCGTACAACGCATACTCTTATGCTATTCAGGCCTATGCACAAGGAGTAGAAACAGGGAAAAAAATAACACTCCTCGGAGAAAAGTTAAAAAGCCTTCCTCTAGAGACTAGCCTGTTGAGTGACAAAAATCATAATCGCTTTTTCACTGCGATTATTACACCATTACCCCACGCTGCGATTACAGCAGGAGAGCAACTGGCACCCAATAAGTCATGGCTAGACACTGCATCAAAATGGCATGAGCAAGTAGATGGTACTTGTAGCTTATTCATAAAACAATAAAAAACCTGGTTGCAAGCAACCAGGCTAAATCGAACTAATAATAGTCACCATCGCAGATGGCGGCGCAATCGTTCACCTGAATGAAGGCGCTAGCAGTAGACTTATAACTTATCTTTTTCTTCCAAGGGAATAACCCGAGCCTCATGCTCTAACATGACCGGAATATCACCATGAATCGGGAACGCTAAACGGTCGAATTTACAAATTAATTCATTTTTTTTATTAATAAGTTTACCTTTACATAAAGGGCAAACCAAAATTTCCAATAATTTTTTATCCACCAAGATCTCCTTTACTCACTTAAGAGTTCTTATCGTATGTTACTTGATTACGAACGTATACTGGCTGTGCATCAGCAACCGCAATGGCAGGTAGGCTCTTAGCCCGTGCCAATTCAATCATCGCTGCTGCGTTTGGATATACGGTTAACCTATTACTCACTTGAGCCTTTAACGCATCGGGAAAGTCAGCCCAATACTCATCAATACCTACCCCGGCAAGCACAATGGGTTGCTCAGTAGGCACTGCAATTTCAGCAACTGCGCTCACTCGCTCTTCGCCAATATGCTGTGCTTGCGGGTAGTAAGCCCAATACATTTCGTGCATGCGCGCATCTAATACTGCCAATACAGCAGAATCTGCTTGTTCAGCCTGTTGTCGTGCGCCCCAAGCAATAGTAGCCAGGCTGCTTACCGGAATTAACCCTAAATCATGAGCATAAGCCAAGCCTTTAGCAACGCTGCAGGCAATGCGTAAACCAGTAAAACTACCCGGCCCGCAACCAAAAATAATACCATCCAGCTGAGTCATTGATATGTTTGCCTTTGCCAATAACTCATCAATCATGGGCAGCAAAAATTGCGCATGGGTTCGTTGAGCCCCCTGCTCTTGATGCAAGAGCTCATCACCAAACGATACCGCGACACTTGCTTGCTCTGTTGATGTATCAATCGCTAACAGTTTCATAATCTAATGCCAACTCTCTAATAAATTTTAAAACCTTTTGTTCATCACGGGTTTTGGGAAGTTTCGGCAAACTGGCTAGAATACGTCGACCATATTCTCTACCAGTAAGGCGCGGATCGGCAATAACCAAGATGCCTTTATCCGTATTATCCCGGATTAAACGCCCTACTCCTTGTTTCAATGCGATTACCGCATTGGGTAAAGATAATTCGTCAAATCCAGACAATCCTTTTTCTTTTAAATAAGCCATTCTCCCCCGCGTAACAGGGTCAACTGGGCTAGAAAAAGGTAATTTATCAATGATAACACAAGAAAGCGCTTCTCCCTTAACATCAACCCCTTCCCAAAAGGTTGCTGTGCCTAATAAAACCGCATTTCCCAATTGGCGAAAACGTTCGAGCAAAATAGGCTTTGCCTCAGTCCCTTGAATTAATATCGGATAGTTTATGACACCGTCCATCATCTGAGCAACCTGTTTTAGCGCTTTATGACTGGTAAATAAGAAGAAACAGCGCCCCCCGAGTTCCTCAATAATGGGGACGACTCGTTTAAGCAGTAAATCATAATAATTTTGATTTTTAGGGTCAGGTAATCCGCGAGGCAAATAAAGTAAGGCTTGTTCCTGATAATCAAAAGGACTAGGCAAAAGTAAGGTTTTTGCCTCATCTAAGCCTAAGGGAGTACAAAAACAGTCAAAAGAATCCGCCATGGTTAAGGTCGCAGAGGTAAAAACGTAAGTACAGGATTGTCTTTTGAGTAACTGACTAAAGGGTTCAGCAACGGTATAAGGAGTTGCATGAAATACTAAGGTATGTTTAAAACGCTCTAACCAACGAATTTTCTCATTTTGTGTTTGAGTAAACAGTTGTAATACAGCACCAAACTCTTCTAAACGCTCCTTGCAACGAACTAAGCCAGGCTTTTCAGCAATCGCCTCCGCATCAAAGCATTCCAGTAATTCGCTTTGTAAATTCAGCCAACTATCCCAAATCCCCATAAAGGTTTTGTTGCGTTTAAGCTCTTCCCAACTACTACGCTCATCAAAAGCAGATACATGTGTCACTAACTCATCCAGCAGCTTATCTGCTTTAAAACTTAGTGCTTTTAAGGGTTGGTTCGCCAAATCAATCGACGGCCACTCGCGAATCACATCATCAACTAAATCGCGAAATTGACGAGTACCGATGCGATCGCCATTAAAATGGGTGGCGATTTCTGCCAATTGATGGGCCTCATCGAAAATAACCACATCAACGCCAGGTAATAATTCCCCAAACCCTTCATCTTTCAAACGTGAGTCGGCAAAAAACAGGTGATGATTAACTACCACTACATCAGCAGTCAATGCGCGTTTCCTGGCTTTTACCAAAAAACAGTCTTCGTAATTAGGGCATTCCGCACCTAAGCAATTATCAACGGTTGAAGTAACGTAAGGCCATACCGGAGAATCTTCGCTTAATTCAGGTAATTCAGAGCGATCACCTAATTTCATTTGCGATAATTTACTACGCACATGAGCCACTTCATGAGCGCATTGCGGGCTTTGAAACTGCCCTTCTTCGACATGCAATTCAACCCGATGTTGGCAAATATAATTTGCTCTGCCCTTTAAATTTTGAATGCGCGTAGAAAGACCTAAAGCACGAACCAAGGTAGGCAAATCTTTTTGATAGAGTTGGTCTTGTAAGGTTTTAGTTGCGGTAGAAATGAGTGCTTTTTTACCACTAAGCAGACAAGGCAATAAATAGGCGAAGGTTTTCCCAGTTCCAGTGCCTGCTTCAGCAACTAAAATTGATTTGTCCTCAATCGCCTGAGCAATAGCCTCAGCCAAATCAGACTGAGGGGCTCTTGCCATAAATCCTGGGATGGCTGTTGAAAGCCGGCCTTTTTCACTCAGACTGTGCCGGCATGATTCGCTAAGAGAAGTGATTTCGACTACTCTTCTTGTAAATACTGCAGTTTATCAGTTATCCCTTCCCAATCTTTAGCATCCTCTGGGGCGTCTTTTTTGGCAGTAATATTTGGCCATTTTTGCGCAAGTCTGGCATTCAAGTCTTTAAACTGCTTTTGCTCATCGGTTAAATCATCTTCCGAAACAATAGCATTCACAGGGCATTCTGGCTCGCATAATGCACAATCAATACATTCATCGGGGTGGATCACTAAAAAGTTAGGTCCTTCATAAAAACAATCAACAGGACAGACTTCAACACAGTCCGTGTACTTACAACGAATGCAACTTTCAGTTACGACAAAAGTCATGATCAACCTTTTCAAATGGGAATAAAGAATAGGTATTATTAAAGCACAAAACCAGGTATTGGTGGTAGTAGTTCTCTCTTACTGAGGCCAGATTTAATCAGACAGGTTCAGCAATTTAAAATTCAAAAAAATAATCACTGTGCTCTTGAATAAGACACCTCACTGTGTTAAATTTAATCAATTTTATTTTTAAGGTTCAATTAGGACCTTTTTATACCATTATGGCTTTTTGTCCGGAGCACCAATGACTCAGTTAAACAATCTATTTGACCAAACAAATAACCCTGAAGTTCAAAAACTTATAGACAAGTTTAATGAGACTCTCAAAGATAATTACATAGAGCGCTGTTTTTACTTACAAAAAATTAATTTTTTACTAAAACATACTCGAGGTGATGAAGAGTTAACTCGTTGGATAAATGCTAGTTCAGAAGAAGAAGGAAGTTGGCAAGCACTGTTAATGTCTTTTGAGATTAATCCTCTAGCAGAGTCCCTGTTACAAACAACTCAATTTGCTGCTGTAGTAGCACACAGTACAGAGCAACGGCCTGCAACGCGTAAAGAAGAGAGCGCACAGAAATTAACAGAAGCACTTAATCAATTGTTAAAGCAAAACCTATCTTTTGAACGTTGCCGTACACAGTTCCTTGAACTGAACTATCGAATAAGTCAGGTATTTGCAAAGCTTGACCCTTACCCTCAATTTGGGCGAGGCCAGTTAAAGACATTTATTGAGCAATTTAATGTACTTCCTCAAGATGATCATATCCAGCGTATATTCCAGTTACAGCGAATCCAATATCAATTGAACAAAGTTCCTTTAAATGAGAATTTATTTAATTGGCGCAATGGCCATCCCGACCGTACCGGCTCTTGGGAATCACTTTTAACTACCTACGGTATTGATCCAGATGGATCCTTTTTCTTAAAAAGCGCCCAGTTTGCAAAAGCGATAAAAAGTAGAATGAGATCTTACCCTTCTTTGACAAAAGATAAGGCCTATAACGATCTCTACAAGCTAATGCAGCAACGAGATGGGCTCCTTGAAAAAACCACTCTGAGTACAGAAGATAGAACTTTATACATCGCCTTGTGCTGTCGTATTGACTATTTAATGGAGAATGAACCTAAATATAAAGGAACTAAAGCAAGACACCTTCTTGATTTAACTCGAGCCAAAGCTAAACTATCAGCAATTAAAGGCCATAACCAAGAAGAGAGCGAAAATTATCAAACCGCTGTTTTAGGTGATCACCAAGCAAACAATTTTAATTTCACGCTAGATATCAAGGTGCTTGAAGAGGAATTTGCAAAAGAAGAATCTAAAAAGGAAGAGTCTAAGCGATTTATTCTACGTATCGAAGATCGCCCACAATTAGGTATTGAACAAAAATTACAGTCTTATGAAGTAACTGATTATTTTGCTGATGATGTTGCATTTTCGATGATTCAGTTCAAAGATGGGGACGGTGATGTCTGCTATAAGCCTTTAGTCTTAAGTCAATATGCCAAAGAAGGCGATCTACGTAGCGTGGCGAAAAGGTTAAGGGACAAAAATACCGCGTTCATTTTGAGCAGTGCAAAGCATTACTTCGAAAGAATAAATAACTTTTGCCTCAAATTAAAAGAAGCTGATGTATACCATCCAGATATAAAATTAAGCAACTTCCTGGCTCATAATAATCGATTGCTAGTTGCTGATAGAAAAACCTTTGTTAGCGGACAATCTCAACTCGCATCAAATCTACGCTCTTCGCCTCAATATGCACCACAGGAATACACTGACTGCCTCAATGAAGACCAAGATGCGTATATAGCCAAAGCCTATAAAACCCGCTTTGATATGGAACAATTTATGGCATACCAAGTAGGTATGGCTCTTAAGGAATTCTTACTATTAACAAAACTGGATGAGCTCCCCGATGATTATTGGAGTCCTGATTGCGATATAGAGTCCTATTTTAAAGACGGAAACAATCAAATAAAGAACTATATTTTGCTCATTCGCGAACTGACTCGCCAAGAAGAAGGGAAAAGACTGTCCATTAGCCAAATGCAGAAATTATTAATTACCGTCGGTAAGCAACCGATTAATTTTTATGAAGACGTAGAAAAGATGCTGCCTTCAGCATCAGTGGGGCTTGAAAAAGAATATAATGAGATTCAGGCATTATTAAATAGTAACCTGAGCAATGAAGAATTATTGAAACAAGCAAATCCTCTCTTTATTCAATTAAGTACTCGAGATCCTCAGGAATGTCGCCTGAATCGACTTGCTGAAAAGCTAGCGATTAAATGCTATCAACAATGCTCGAAGTCTTATTTTGCAAATCTTTCAAAATCCATTGAAAAAACCCTATTAGAAAAAGACTGGCCGCATGCTAGCTTCACTCAAAAATTGATTCATTATGTATCCTTCGGCTACTTCCGTGTACCTCAGGTAACCGATGTAGCGCAAATAAAAATTGCTTTGGATTTTTCAGGAGCCGAATTCCAATCCCATTTTATTCCTTTTATATCCTTATCTAAAACACATCTGCTCCATTTGGGAGCGAAACAATCGCAACACGTAATAGATTTCTTACAAGCGAATATGACGGAAATAAAAACAGCGTTTGCGACACTCATTTCTCAAGGGAGCAGTGTGGTAGAATCAAATCCGAATGAGCAGCCGCAACAGCCCTTGGCAAGTCAATCTTCTGAGGCGTCCCATTCAGAGTTGAGTGAGGAGTCATTATGGGATGAATCTCTTTCAAGTAGTATTGTTATTCATAAAACAAAGAAAACGGCTGGAGATGAGCAATCACAACCATCTAGTTTCATCATTAAAAGTATTGCTGAAACCAATGAAGAAGATGGAGAGGAAGAAGAAAATTCAGGCAGTGTAGTTTTTATCCCCAATCCAAGTTCGGATAAAACTCCAGAACCAGTAACAGATGCAGAAGAGAACAAAATTGAGCAAAAAGAAAAGGCAAAAGCAACTCTGCGATTTTTTGCCGCGGTTAAAAAACAAGAACCGAGTTCTTATCAAGCCCGAAAGCAAAATAGATTCTTCAATAGAGCGACTCTACGCGGCACGAGTATTGTTTTTAAAGGGGAAGCACTAAATTCATTAATGGCGGCTGTGGCCGCGCAGGAAATTGAATCCACTAATCTCTTAGCTCAAAACTCCCTAGCAGCCGTTTGCTAAGCGCTACAGACAGGTGCTCAAGGATGAGCCTTATTTTAATAAACTCAATTAGTTAGACAAAGAAAAAGCAAGTAAGTCTTACAGTTCAGTCCAACAAGTTATATTATACCGGTTTTCAATCTATATTTAGCATTGCTTTAAAAATTGTCTATATTATAAATAAGTTGGTCTTTTCAAAACTAACTCAAATCTAAGACAGACAGCATAAAGTATATTGAATAAATGGAGTTATTATGCCAATACATGAACGACGACAACACTTCCGTATCGAGGATTATATATACTTTAACTACCGAATTATGGAACCGGGTGAAATGTGCTCGGATAGAGCCGTTGTCGATGAGTTATTGGGTAAAAATGGACAACGCTATTTGGAAGCATCGCATTATTTCCAAAATATTGACTACGAATTAGCTGAATTAACTCAGGCTATTGCATTAAAGGATCCTGCTTTAGCGCATTATCTTAATCTGTTAAATACCAAAATAGACTATTTGTCTCGGCAAATGCTTATGACAAATACCATTCAAATGCGTAAGGTAAACATTAGTCTTGGCGGCATGGCATTTAAAACAACAGAGCTTATTAAAGAAAAAACCAATTTAAAGATGGTTATCTATACCAAGCCTAAAATGATTCCGATTATTTTGGAAGCAACCGTGGTTTACAGCCAATATCAAAGTGAACACCATTATCGTACTGCGGTAACATTTAATGGTCTAACGGATGAACAAGAGCAAATTCTATCCCAGCATATTTTATTGGGACAAGTAAAAACCCGCTCCGACTAAAAGGTTACAAAATTAGTTAATCCGCAGTAAACTACACCCTTCCTAATAGGTCCGTACCCCTGCGACCTATTAATACATTGATCGCACTCTCCGACATTCCACAGAGAAACATAACCTGTTTGTCAGAAAAACAGGCTACACTAACTGCTATAAGAGGTAAATTATGACTAGAATCGTACATTGTTGTAAATTAAAGCGCGATGCTGAGGGTATGTTAAAAGCCCCCTTCCCTGGCGCCTTAGGTGAGCGAATTTTTAATGAAATATCTAAAGAAGCCTGGAGCATGTGGCTGTCTCATCAAACCATGATAATCAATGAGTATCGATTAAATTTACTCGAACCCAAATCAAGAGAATTTTTAAAAGAAGAAATGCAAAAATTTTTCTTCGGTGAAGGTTCGGAAAAACCCGCCGGATATACTCCAAATTAGTCCATTTTGAAAAAAAATAACCCAAACCATTGAATGGCCTCAGATTTTTTCATGAAAAATGAAATTAATGCTTGACTCTAAGGCCATATAAGGGTTTAATGCATCCCGTTGGGGCCAGATAGCTCAGTCGGTAGAGCAGAGGATTGAAAATCCTCGTGTCGGCGGTTCGATTCCGTCTCTGGCCACCACGTTAATCAATGGCTTGCGTAGTGGTTCCCAAATTCTCTTAAATTTCTTGTAAACACAATATAAACAAATCATATCAGTTAAATAAAATCTTGTCCTCAGAAAGCTCAAGCATAGCATCTATTTTCTTCACTTTTTCATCCCTGTATTATCCACTGAGTTGGGCAACTTAATACCACGGCAATAGTTTGTTTTTAAGTGTTGATACATGGTGTATACTTAAATAATACAATGTAGATACATTAGAGGCACATATGACTTTACGTGCAAAAATTCAAAAATGGGGTAATGGCTTGGCTCTGCGCATAGGTGGTGCAATGCGTGAGATCCCTCAGCTTAAAGAGGGAATGGAGGTAGAGATTGAAGTCACTGAAACAGGTTTTACTGTTACTAAATCCAAAAAGAGAAAACACTTTCCATTCAAAGAGTCAGATCTTCTAAAAGGTTTATCAGCTCAGACTGCCCATGCAGATTTACTTGCCACACTTACTCCTAACGAGATTGAGCAATAATGGCTAAATTATACATACCTGAACGAAACGACATTATTTGGCTGGATTTTGAACCAACAAAAGGTAAAGAAATTGGTAAATATCGCCCTGCTTTGGTCTTATCTTCTAAAGAATACAATCGAGCAACGGGACTGGTTATCTGCTGCCCAATAAGCACCAGTATTCACGGAGGTATTACCGAAGTGCCAATCGATAATCTCGATGAACCCTCGGTTGTCGCTGCCAGCTTGATCCAAACGCTATCCTGGAACGATCGCAAAGCAAAGTTTATTGTTGAAGCCGAACCTCTAGTAATGGAAGAGGTGTTATATAGAATTATTCCCTTGATAGGTGCTGATAGGCTTTTTCAAGAATCTGAATAAGCATCGTTTTTAGGTGTTCATTGTTTGCGAACAGCGAACACCCATTAAATCCCATATTCCTTTAAACTACTTCATCTACGGTTTCTAAACTTCCTGCTATCTGGCGAATCAAATAATCTGATATTCGTTGCATCGGTTTTCGCGGCCGCTCAACATCCTATAACAGACAATATAAAGAAAAAATGATTAAAGTATCACATTACAATACTTTTAGTCGCTTATACTGAGTAAATCATGATAATTATTGATAAATAGTTTCACTCAGTTATTCTATTTTTAATTTATCTTACTTGAACGTTTATGGAGTACTTATGTTTTGATGATCATTCAATGCAAGAAAAACGGTCAAATCAATTTGTTACTGTCAGTATTAGAAAATTATAAAATATTTCAATGAGTTATAAAAAATAGCCTTTCAAATTAAAATGGATAAAAAATAACCACTGATGTATAATTTTCCCACAAAGAATAATAGAGGATCAAAATGAAGCTCACTACCATCAAAGGATTTTTCCCTTATATGATGCTTGTATTCTTAAATACATTTGTTGACTTGGGTCATAAAATACTTATCCAGGATACCCTATATCAAACAGTTACTGGCTCTACATATACCATTTTTTCATCCATTATTAATGCGCTCATTCTTATACCCTATATTTTATTATTCACTCCTTCAGGGTTTATTGCCGATAAATTCCCCAAGGCGACTGTTTTAAAGGTAACCGCCGCCGCCGCTATTCCTTTAACTATTCTGGTGACCCTGTGTTATTTCAATGGTTATTTCTGGGGGGCATTTTCATTAACCTTATTGCTCGCCATCCAGAGTGCACTAAACTCTCCGGCAAAATACGGATATATTAAAGAAATGTTCGGTAAAGAACATCTCTCACGAGCCAATGCCATTGTCCAAACATTAGCAATTGTTGCTATTCTCGGGGCAACCTTCGCCTTTACTTTTGTTTTCAGTTACTTCATGCAGCATGCTAATTTACAACAAAGTACTGATAAAGCACTTTTGCTTAAAGCATTCGCTCCAGCAGGTTTTTTACTGGTTATCTTTTCTATTTTTGAAACCATTATGACCTTTCGGCTAATCAAACATGATGCGGCAGATCCCACCTCATCGTATGTGCCCCAAGAGTACTTTAAAGGTCGCTATTTAAAAGTATATTTAAATAAAACATTCCAGCATCAAATAATCTTTACTTGCATTATCGGCCTATCTGTTTTTTGGGCAGTTAATCAGGTGCTTTTGGCAACTTACGGTGCTTTCTTAAAAGAATACGTGGGGGAGGTAAGTGTCCTGTTTGCCCAAGGTTCATTAGCTATGGGTGGAATTGGTATTTTATTAGGTGCTTTATATGCAGGAAAAGTATCGAAAGGCTTTATTGAAACCGGTTTAATTCCTGTTGCTGTCCTGGGTATTACGATTGGTTTATTCATTTTACCTCATCTAACTAACTCCCTAGCTATTGTATTGTTGTTTTTAGGATATGGCTTTTTTGGAGGCATGCTAATTGTGCCTCTGAACGCGCTAATTCAGTTCAATGCGCCCCGACAGGAAGCAGGCAAAGTGCAATCAGCCAATAATTTCTTGCAAAACTGCTTTATGTTGTCTTTTTTAATCCTGACTGTAGTCCTCAGCTTATTAGGTGTAGATAGTCAGATCTTGCTTTATGGACTGTTTTTTATTGCTCTAACTGGGGCCATTTATACCTTGATTACCCTACCTCAGTCCTTGGTTCGTTACGTTTTGTATTTTATTGCATCACGATTTTATCGTCTTAGCGTGTACCAATTAGATAATTTACCTTCATCAGGTGGCGTCTTATTGCTGGGCAATCATGTTAGTTTTATAGACTGGGCAGTATTACAAATTGCTAATCCTCGTCCGATTCGTTTTGTCATTGAGCGTTCATTTACACAAATCTGGTATTTAAAATGGTTGTTTAAAAAATTTAAAGTAATTCCTATTGCCCGGGGTGCTAGCCAAGATGCCTTGAAGGAAATTACTAAAGCATTAAACGCGGGAGAAGTAGTCGCTTTATTTCCCGAAGGGCGATTAAGCATCAATGGCCAGATGGGAACCTTTCGTACTGGTTTTGAACGCTCCGCGGCTCAGGCTAATGCTGTAATTATTCCTTTTTACATTCATGGTCTTTGGGGTTCTAAAACTTCTTATGCATCGCAATTTAGTAAAAAAGCAATACCCAATCGTTCAGTCTGCGTAGTATATGGGACGGCAATGGATATTCACAGTACAGCTCAAATGGTACAACAAAAAGTGAAACAACTGTCCATTAAAGCGTGGAAATATTCCATTCAAGATAAGAGTAACATTCAGACAGAATGGCTTTTAAAAGCAAAAAAAATAATGCGCTCTACTGCACTAATCGAAGATACAAAAAAGGAAATATCGGTTGCGCAACTACTGGGAAGTGTTCTGTTTTTAAAGAAAAGATTAAAAAAGCATCTTAAAAATCAACAAAATATTGGCATTATTTTACCCGCAAGTACTGGTGGTGTTCTTGCCAATCTCAGCGTTTTATTTTCAGGGAAAACCATTGTTAACTTAAACTATACGTCCAGTGAAACAGTACTTGAGTCTGCCCAAAAACAGGCAGATATTAAAACGATTATTTCCTCACGTCTTTTTTTGAAAAGACTGGAAGCGCGAGGTATACAGATAATATCATCGAATACCAAAGTAATTTTTCTTGAGGACTTAGTATCAAAGCAGAACAAAAAATTCATTATTGCTTATACTCTTTTAACAAAAATACTCCCCCCCTCGTTAATTAAACTTTTTTGGATCAAACAATCTAATATCAATAGTACAGCAGCTATTTTATTTAGCAGTGGCAGCGAAGGAACACCCAAAGGAGTTAAACTTAGCCATGCTAATATCATCAGTAATATCAACCAGGTAGTAAGTGTTATGAGCTTAGAAAGTAAGGATGTGATGCTCAACTCCCTGCCTTTATTCCACGCTTTTGGTTTAACCATTACCACTCTTTTGCCGCTGTTGAAGGGCATCCCCATGTTGTGTTGCCCCGACCCTACAAAAGTAGTGGAAATTTCTAAATTAATTTTCAAACATAAAGTAACTTTAATGTGCTCTACTTCAAGTTTACTCGGATTGTTCACCCGTAATGCGGCCATTTATCGCCAAATGCTTGCTTCTTTGCGGTTGGTGATTGCGGGCGCTGAAAAACTATCGCCTACGGTATATCAAGAATTTAAAAATAAATTTAATTTGGAATTGTATGAAGGGTATGGGGCAACAGAAGTAGCCCCAGTAGCCAGCTGTAATTTACCAGATGCTATTTCCCCCATTGACTGGCATCTCCATAAAGCAGGAAAAATAGGCACTGTGGGCTTGCCCCTCCCTGGCTGCTCGTTTCGGGTGGTAGATCCGGAAACGTTAGCAGATTTACCAATTGGTGAAGATGGTTTGATCCTTATTGGTGGCATACAAGTAATGCAAGGTTACTTGAATTTACCGGAGAAAACGCAAGAAGTGCTGATTGAAGATGGGGATTATCATTGGTATAAAACCGGTGATAAAGGCCATTTGGATAATGAAGGTTTTCTTACCATTGTCGATCGGTATTCTCGATTTGCAAAAATTGCTGGAGAAATGCTTAGCCTAAGCCAAGTAGAGCAGGAGTGGCAACTGGTCAATGACGAACCCATTGATCTCATGGCGATTTCCCTAGCGGATGCGAAAAAAGGAGAGCAACTTGCCCTGATTTATTCTGCCGAAATAACGGAGAGTGAGTTAAGAAAGCGGCTTCTGGCAACTACTTTTCCTCGATGTATGCTGCCAGTACACATCCAAAAAGTCACAGAGCTCCCCAAATTGGGTAACGGCAAACGAGATTATTTATCGGCTAAAAACCTGTTTCTCCAAACTCAGTAAGATTTATTGTTCTCTTTTTAGGGAATCAAAAATTTCGGGGACCCATGGCCGTATTGCGACAATCAATGCGGTTCCATGGCGTTGTTCGAGGGGTATATCGGTAGTATCCCTGCAGAGGGTTATAAATTTATTGGCCGTTTCGTTAAGCGTTTTCTGAAATAATAAATTGTCTTGCTCACTGAGCATGCCACTTCGAACTAAATATAATTCTGTAGGTTTCTCAAAATTACAGGAAAAAAAATCCTGTTGAACATTTTTTTGAAAAAAGCGCTGAATGGGGCCATGTGGTATCCAGTGAAAATGAGGATCTATCAATCGCTTAAAATGGTTACCAGGTTGCAGCTCTATTATTTTCATTTGATCAAGATGAGCAGCATAGCGGATTAAATCGTGTTCTGAGATAGCATAAAATTTCAAAATATCTTGAAAAGTCCAATGATTAAGAATGCATATAGCGACTAATAATAGCTCCAACTCACTAACAAGCTCTTCTTCCTGGCTTTCAGATAAATGTAAAATACGCTCTTTATTTTTTTCCACCAATGCATAAACCTCGGACAAAGACATATGAAAGCTGGCACAAATCTGTTCCAAACGGCTTAAACTCACATCTTTTTGACTGAAAATACGTTTGATACTTGCCTCAGACAAGTGCAGTCGTTCAGCAAGTTTTTTATAGTTAAGCCCGTGCAAGCGAAGCTGTGCTCTGATCACTGCAAAAAGCTCATTAGTCTCTGTCATAAAGGTGCATTTGGTTAGTATCCTCACTAAACTTATATTAACGGAAAATCCGAGCTAATAAAACAAATGTTGGTCAGCAGAAGAGGCATCATAAATATATCACTGACCTAAGGCGGAACCGATGAGTGAGCTGGAGCCACCTCTATCATTTAGAACGTTTCAATTCCTTTATCAATATGAACTCAAGAAAATACGTTACTTGTTGATTTATCAAATCAATCGCACTCTTTATAAATTAAATAAAATCCTACCCTCAGGAAATCCCGAACAGGGTATCTTATTTTCTTTACTTTGTATTATCCACTGAGTTGAGCAACTTAATACCACGGTACTAGTTTTCTAGTTAAATATTGATACATTCTGTTCTTTATGCATTGTTTTAACTCAATTTTCTTGCTAAATCAGTAAACCCTGTCTTTAATAGAAGATGTGTTGAATTGAGGGAGCAAAAACATGCCAATAAGCAATGAATGCATTGAGTTATTAAAACAATTTAGCGATAACTACAGGGAACATGGCCGTCCAGATGCAGATTATCAAGCGATTTATCCTCTATTAAACGATGTTTTATTAAAAGTTTTGCAGTACCAAGCAGAACATAAAGATGATCGGGTGCTTGCCTTCTTAAGCATATCCGCATTACTTCTTGAAGAGGACAACCCTTTATTTTCAGAGCAATGCAAACAGTTTATTAGAAAATATAGCCTACAAACCCATGCTGTGGATTCCATGCTCGATCATGAACAGATAATAAAATCAGAATTGGATGAATCCTGGGGTGGGACTTCATTGGAAAAATCATCCCTTCATGCTCAGCGATATTCCCCGTTTTTTATTGAGTTGCAAAATGCAATTGCATTGAGGGCACAGCGTATGGCTAAAAAAGACCAACCGGATAATGGCCTTTTGCCTCATAAAGCAGTGTAACTTTTCTCAACGTGTTAACACCTAGTTTGATGTTGATGCGTTGGAGCATACATTAGGATTTCACTTGGCTGTAACACCTAAGAGCTGGCTCTATCCATCAAACGTTCAATAACCATCTTAAATGACTGATTAGATTCCCTGTTTTTTTTAAAATTATCTACTATAGTTTTAAGAACTCTAATAAGAATAATAACAAACGGGGGATGTCATGTTACGTCGATGGACCGCTGTCGCTTTATTGTTTTGTACCACCCTCCCATGCTTTGCTGCTGATGAGCGTGAAATAGCTATTACTATTGATGATTTACCATTTGTTGGTTCAGGCACTAGTACTCCAGCCAGTTTAAAACGAACTCAAGACCGCTTTATGGCTATAGTGAAAGCGCTTGTGGATAACCAAGTACCCGCTACAGGTTTTGTTATTGGTGGCGCTGTAGCCAAAAATGAATGGGATTTGTTAGAGACCTTCCGCAATCAAGGCTTCGCTTTGGGGAATCATACTTATACCCATGACAGTTTAAATAGCATGAGTGCAAACAAATACATTGCGGATATTGAACGAGCAGATGTTAAATTAGCTCCAGTAATGACAGAACCGAAATATTTCCGCTATCCTTACCTTGCAGAAGGAACTGGCGAGAAAAAACAACAGGTGATTAATTATTTAGCGGCGCATCAGTACACCATCGCTCCGGTTACTATCGACAGTAAAGATTATGAATTCAATGCACAGTTTTATAGAATTCCCTATCGCAAGAGAGCACAAAATATTAATCAATTTAAGAAGCGTTACTTAGCCTACATTTGGAAACAAACACTGGCAGCAGAACATAGATCTAACAAGGTTAATGGACAGCCTGTAAAACAAATATTACTTATTCATGCGAATCTATTAAACAGCTTCTGTCTGGAAGATATTATTGAAATGTATAAAAAGAATGGGTACAAATTTATTAGTCTTGCCGATGCATTAAGAGGGAATACTGCGCAGCCGTTAAATACAAGTGCGGAATCTTCGAATCTTACTGAGCAGGCTCCGAAGGAGGCTGTGGTAAATAAGGCGGCACCTTAATTGTGGGATTTACTCTTCTTCTGAGGACCTTGCCATTGTAGCAATTGTCTTGAATTTCATTTCAAGACAATTGCTACAAGTCATTGCAAAATATTCTTAATTTAATGATAGAGAATTAAATTAAGATGAAGAAACCTGAGCTACCCGAGAAATAGCATGCTTAGGTAATAGCAGCCAATAATGCCCCGTATTCTTCATATGACCAGCAATCGAGGTTGCACGCTCACCGCCCCCCCAGAATACATCCCCACGAATCTTGCCACGAATTGCACCACCTGTATCTTGGGCGATCATCAAACGCTGCATCGGCTTGTTTTCATCGGGTTTAAGACTATCCGGACGTGTCGTATTCAACCATAATGGAGTTCCTAGCGGAATCCATTGCCTATCTACTGCGAGGGAATAGCCTGGCGTTAACCACACACCCTGCGCTCCCAAAGCAACCCCTTGATTCATTTTACGGAAAAAGACAAAGGACTTATTTTGGTTAATTACTGGGTGCAACTGTTTAGGATGCTCGGTCAAATAGCGCTTAATTGCTTGCATGGACGCATTATCTCGAGTCATAACCCCTTTTCTGATTAAAACTCCGGCAATAGCCGTATACGGCTGTCCATTTTGTGCGTCATAGCCTACAGAGATACGTTCACCATCCTCAAGTTCAATAAGCCCTGAGCCCTGAATTTCTAAAAATAGGCGATCAATAGGACTATTAATCCAAACCAAGACTCGAGCTTTATCCTTCAAAGCCCCTCTAGTGATTTGAGCACGAGTGTAATAAGGAACGAGTTGTTTTTTTACCAAACGACCTACAATACGGCGGTTTTTCAGATCTCCGGAAAACATGCCTAAATCAGAAGTAATTAAATCGTCTGGTGTTTCATATAGAGGCACACTAAATTCTTTCGATTTAGTATAACTACCCTTAATTGTTGGAACATAATAACCAGTAAATAAACCAGGGCCAGTCTCCGGATCAAAAAACTCCACCGGCTGAAACCATTCTTCAAAAAACAATTTAGCTGATTTATCAGTAATAGAATCAACGTTTAAAGCAGCAGCGCAGGCAGGTTGCCAATCCTTGACTTGCAGCTCAATATGATCGGTTCCAACCGCTTGCTCGGGATTTTGTTTCACAAAAGCACGACAAGAAACTTGAAAAGTCGCTAATGAGCGCTTCAAATCAGCAGACGTCCATCCAGGGAGTTGATTAAAAGTAACCGGTCTGAACATAGATGCTGTTTTTTGCGGTTCTACAGGCTGTTTAAGTTGCTTGGAATGCCAAAACCACCAAGTTGTTGTACCTAGTGCGACAATGGCGACAAATAATGATGTATAAAGTATTTTCGTTTTCATAGAGAGCAATTTTTACACGTTATGGAAGATAATGCAACTAAAAGCTGGTTATTTTTAACCCAAAGTATGTGCTATGGCTTTAAAAAGGTCAATAGTATAACCCATCAACCAATTGATTTCATTTATTTTATTGTGTAAAACACCTATATGGATCCCAAATAACGCCAACTACTCATCCCTAAACGAACGAGACGCTCATCGCCCGCACAGTGGGCTATTGTGCTTGAACTAATAGACCGAATTTGCAAAAAAGAAACCGCTACCCCCTCCTCCATCAAGACAACAGAAATGCGTTGATGATGGCTTGTTCGTTTTTGCCCCTGCTCATAAACCACTAAACAGGGAAAGGTGCCTAAGTCTTCGAGAACATATTGGTAGCTCAATTCCCCATCATTAAAAGAGCAGCCTTGATGCTGCAATAAAGTGTTCAACGCGTGATTGGCTAAGTCTTGATGACGTATGCAGCCTGAGGAAGGAGGTTTCTGAGCCAATTGGCGTGCCACGGCCTCTAATTGATAAAAACGCTGATGCAACGCCTCTTGATGATTGGTTACTTTAAAATAGAACAATAGATGGTGCATGGAGCTTACTACCAGCAAGCTTATTACAGCGGTAATGAGCAACACAATTAGAAAAATAAATCCCTGTTGCCGTCGTTTCATGAGCCGCGAACCATAACCATAATATTCTGTGTGCCCCCTTCTGCAAGCCCTAATGCTATCTGCATAAAAACAGCCCCATTCCTGCGTTGGCGGCGGCTATGTAAAAACTGAATTAATGAAGTAACCTCCTCCGGCTGGCCCAATTGATAAAATAAAGCCAACTTTCCTTGGGGATTTTTCTTAATAAACCAACGTTCTTCCCAATATTCGCCAACATAAACTGCTCGTGTATACTTAAACTGCAATGGCTTATCTAAAATAATTAAAACTCCCTTAGCATGTGGCCTCATCGTAAAGCTTTGTTGTATTTCTGCATGGTCACAATCCGCAATAATTAAGGGGCGTTTTTTATTAAATGAGGTAGCATGAGGTACAAGAATTTGCCTTGGATTCGGTATATTTACCGCTTGCGCAAATTGCTCATGCATGCGATTTATCTGTAATAAATATCGCGGCCCATTTTCGATGTGTAAACCAGGAACAAGCTTTCCTTGTTTCTTAAGATTTAGCTGTTCAATGCTCAAGCATGGAGTAAAGCCTGCACGGCGGATGCTATCACTCAATAAATCACTAACCCAGCGTAGATCAAAATGAGTAGCAAGCATGGTTTCCATCTCAATATACCCCTGTTTACTTTGGCTATAAAATTGCATTAGCGTTGTCATTAGAAGACTTGAAAGAAACAAGCCGATTAATACTTCTGATAAACTAATTCCCGCCTGCTTCCTCATGAAGAGCCTGCCAACTTCATATGATGACGGGTCAGAACATTCGGTTTGACACCATGATGTACACGCAATACAGTACCTTGAGGAGTATGTTCCATCTGTAGCTGATAGGATGGAGGAGGAGCTGGAAGTCTTGGCAGCTGAGCAAATAAGGCTTCATCAATTTGATCCAAAAACTGAGCGCTTTGTTCACGCCAGATTAATTGTTTGAGTAATTGCTTGCTTTGCCATTGCTGTTGCAATAAGAATAAAGCGACCATTGTCACGAGCCAAAGCGATACCAGCACTTCGACAAGAGAAAATCCCTTTTGCTGATTCATATTCCATAATTCCTGAGGTTGGTTAACCTGCGCAGAATAGCGTCCTAATCATTAAAATTCAAGCAGATACTGCCTATGCATAATATTGGCTTAATCTTTCTCACGTACAATGCTCGCTTTTGTTTTAAGAAGAGTGTTGTGATGAACAAAGTTGCCATTATTGGTGCTGGCCCCATAGGCTTATATCTTGCCTATAAACTGAAAACAAAAGGAATCAAAGCTACCATTTTTGATCCGCGTGCCGGTGTTTATGTACGTCCCGGGCATGTGAACACTGAAGACATGGAAAAGGTGTTGAACGAAATTAATGAAGACATACCGATCACGAAACGAATTCATATCAAAGATATTGAGCGTGTGCTTTATGATAAAATTCAAGAGCTTTACGTACCCGTAGAAAAAAAATCATTCCTTCGTTTAAACACAGAAGGGAAAGGCATTATTGTTGCTAATGATGAAAAAATAGAAGAGTTCATCAGGTGTGATTTTGTCTTTGATTGTACCGGTTCTAAACGAAGCGTGGTTAATGCCGTTAATAGCGCGATCACGCCAGCACCCTTTACTATAAAACCTATTGTTTCAGAGGTTAATGTAAAAAATAATTTTCTTGCTTATGTGACCATGACTAGAAATCATCAACAGGTGATTGACCTATTTGAAAATAAAGCAAACACCTTTAAACCTGAGCTTGAAGAACCGCTTGCCTATGCGCGAAGAATAGAGCAATTACGTGCATTAGGATGGAAAGAGCTGGGTTATCCTAAATACTATAGCGTGGGTTTTGACAAAAACAAAGTGTGCATCTATATGGAAGCACCGGATAATTTGCCCACTGAGCTGCAAAGCACCTGGGTTGACACTCTGCTTCGCAGTATGTGTGGGGTTGACTCCATTTCCTTTCAACAATTACCGTCTTCCAAAAAACCTCGTTTTATGCAATTTCAGGTTTACCCTCAGGAAGTCCTGGAAGTTGCCTATGAAAATAAAAACTATCCTACAGTGCTCCCCCTCGGTGATGCGCAAATTGAACCCCACTACCGTTTAGCTTTAGGATTAAAATCAGGCATGGGTCGGGTGGATTTACTAATAGAACATATTGAAGCCTATAATATTGCTTATTTTGATGCCCAAGAATATTTTTCATTAATTAAAAAAAGTCTCGGCGATCATAGAAAACGAGTTGCTATGCTTTTTGAAGACCGTGCAGAATATCATGCAAACTGGTTAATACAGGCAAAAAAACATTATAGTGAGGCGATTCAAAAAGCGAAAAAACAACACGAGTCTACAATAAATTTTGAAAAAACACTCACAGAAATCAATGCACAAATTAATTATAAAGAGGCACAAAAACTGTTAGTAGAGCTTGGCAGTACCGATGAGATCATGCAGCTGGTGAAAAATACCCCTGAGCAGATGAAGCTTCAATTATCGTCAATATACAACCTCTTGAAAAATGCGCAGGCTAATTTACCCGAATCATTTACCGAGGAACATGCGAAATTAACGCAAAATTTAGCTCACTTAGCGAATCTATGGAAAGAATTAGGAAATCATTATTTTAAAAAACTATTATTCAGCTCCGCTAAATCAATGTATGAAAAAGGTTTAGCTATTTACGAAAACCTCAAACCTCAAGAAGCCCACGCCCTACACGAATTAACGCTTTTTTCCAATTTAATTGTTTGCAAACGTAAATTGAATGATAAAAAAGAAATTATTGAGCTTGGAAAAACAGCCCTATCAAAATATCCGAAAAACCCTGAACTTATGGTGATTAGTAGAAAAATTCTGGCTAATTTGCTTATTTCCATAGAGGAACAGACGCAACCTGGTTTGTTTTCAGCTAATGAACTCAAAGAGCAAGTACGAGAAATTTCCGAGTTACATCCAGAATTAGTTGATAAAAACTTGGAGAAAAATCTAGCGGACGCGGATAATATTACACATTATCTTAAGGAGCTTGGATTGTTTAAACAGGATACTGGGACGAAGGTTAGCGTGAGACAAGCATCCTTTACGACTAATCGTTTGTTATAATTAGCCTATATAGGAGACCGAACTACCGCGGCTTGCCCCTAGATTCTTCGTCTAATCTGATAATATTGGCAATAAAGCATCAGAAAATGAATACGGTGTTCTTGGACCTTTATCGTCTGATGCTTTTTTATCTTCATTGATGCTCCAAGTCATTGCCCCATCAAAGGACCGCAATCCTTTAATGTTTTTATATTCATTTGCTATTTCACTGTATGAGCCATGTTCTAATGCGCCACGCCCTGCACTATCGCTTGAATTCGCAGGTTCCCCAATCATGATTTTTGTTTTTGAGCTCTTAGGCAACAGTTTTTCTAAACATGGCGCAATTTTGCTGATAAATACTGGATAGGTTTCATCTTCTGATGTTTTCCCTTGTACGACACATTTGTCGTCAACTGTAAATCCTGGTGTGTTATAGGCTTGTGCAAATAGGTAATCAAACAGATCATTACTTATAGCCTTGTTATAAACAGTTTCATTCCCAGTGTTTACAAATTGTATTTCACCTTGCACAGGGTTTATTTGAGGCGCACTAGTTACTATTAATTTATGATCAATAAGTTTTATGTGCTTTATTAAATCAAATAAATACTGTTGGCGGTCTGCAGAATTTCCAGGAAAATCTGTTGCTGAAATATGTTCCAAATCAAAATCTATACCATCTAGATTAAGCGTTTTTAAATAATTTACTATGCTCTGTGCGAGTACAGCGCTATTCGTTGTTCGAGGTTTAAAGGTGTTATTCGCACCACCAAAAGAAAGTAAAACTTTTACCCCCTTACTATGAGCAAATTCAACACTATTTTTAAAGTTTTGTTTCCATTCGGGTGGTTCAGGCCACCATTGTACGGAAGGTAAAAAACAGCCATCTGGCATGTTTGCACCACAATTTAGATTCATGCCTACTTGATCATTATCAATAGTACCAAATGCAATAACAATGACATTGTAGTTATGAGCAATTGCTTCTTCGATACTCGTAGTTCCCCAAGATTCTAAATATCCAACCAGGTCATATTTGAGCGGAACCGTGCTTTGAGTTTGTAATCGTTCTGCAACGTCTACAGTGTGTTTTATCTCTTTTGCTTGTGCATTTTGTGCAGCAGCATTAGCATTTTGAGCACCGGCATTTGTAGGTATAAACGCTGCGACCACAGAGCAATTTAATAAAACAATGGGCACTACTTTATTAATCAACCTGCTCATAATGAACCCCTTAGCCAAGCGTTATTTTGACAAAATTTTGTTGTGCTTTAAGTAAAACATATTTTTTAAATTTAAAACGCGATATACGGCAGTGCTGAGTGTTTCTACACGAAAACATCTGGCTGCAATTTAAGCCAGAGTTTGTACTGAAATACCCATTGATAAATCACCAATCGTAACATATTGTAAGAGAAATTCTCGGTTACGGGCTGCCTCAATAGAGTGAGAAAAGCGAGGAAGTCCCAACATTATCCCTCCATAAATGTGCTCATTGAGCCTTGATTTAATGCCACCAGAAATAATGTTAATGGCTTCATTTAATGCATCACTCGTCTGTTCCTTATCAACCATTTCCTCAGGAGTTAAAGCAAGCATTTTTTGCGTAATCCGTTTCATGTTTTCAGTATTGGCATGTAATCCAATTTCAACCTGATGATCCTCACAGCTAAGTATTAAATAAGAACTAAACAACTGCTTAGGATCTTCGATTTTAGAATATTCCATAATTGAAACAGCCGCATTTTCTTCGCCTAACCCCATGCCTACAAAATCATTCATCGCATCAGTTGCCGCATTGAGCCAGATTTCAGGAGTATTTACGATAGACATAGCATTATCCTTTGATAAATTAATGTTTGATCTTCAATTGATAACAGGGAACTTTATCAATACCTGCACGTTCAAATTGATCATTAATTCCCATGGTTGTTTCCGCACCGCCCAAAAACAAATATCCCGATGGGTGTAATGTGTTCTCCACTCGCTGCACGATTTCTTTTTTGGTTTCCACACTAAAATAAATTAAAACATTACGCATAAAAATCAGGTCCATTTTGGGTATTGTCCAAGGCTTCATTAAATTAATCTTTTGGAACTGAACCATATCCCGTATTTCTTGACTAATTTGCCACTCAGAACCCTTTTTTTGGAAATGTTTTGCTAAATAGGTTAACGGTAGGCCTCGATTCACTTCAAGCTGGTTATAAATGCCATTTTTTGCTTTAGAAAGCATCTTTTCAGAAATATCACTCCCGATAATATTAATTACCCAGCCTGTGAGGTGCGTTTCAAGCTCCTTAATAATCATGGCAATGGTGTAAGGTTCTTGACCGCTTGAGGCTGCGGCGCACCAAATTTCGAGTTTTTTCTCTCCCTTTTTAGCGATTATTTCGGGTAAAATCTTATTTTTTAAAACTTCAAAAGGGTGAATATCACGGAAAAATAAAGTTTCATTGATGGTCATCGCATCAATCATCTTCAATTTTATATTCTCGCTGGGATTGCTTTTAAAAGAGTTAATCAGTGCATCCAACGAAGAATATCCTAACTCTTTAGAAAGCGGAGTTAAGCGTGATTCCACTAAATATTCTTTTGTTAAATCAAGAATAATAGCAGTTTCATTCTTTAGAAATTCTCTGATAAATTCAAAGTTATTATTGTCCATGATGTTTTCTGCTTCGATTAACACGTTGAATAATAGCCTGACCTATATCTTGCAAGGGCAAAATCTCGTCTGCTAAACCAGCAATTGCCACAGCACCAGGCATTCCCCAAACTACACTTGTTGCTTCATCCTGCACGATTACCTGAGCATTATTTTCTTTAATTACTTTGCACCCTCTCATTCCATCTTGTCCCATTCCCGTCATGACCACTGCAAGTGTGTGCTCACCAAAATGTTGTGCAACAGAGCGAAATAAGACATCCACTGCAGGTCGACAATAATTTTCTGGGGATTCTTGATTTAAGCGTGCTACATAATGTTTCCCTTCCAAGGCTACGGTCATATGATAACCTCCCGGAGCAATTAAAGCCTTTCCTGGCACAACGAGATCGCCATCCTGCGCTTCAGCAACCGGAATCTGGCTGTTTTTGGATAAGCTGTCGGCCAACGCTTTAGTAAAAACTGCAGGCATATGTTGTACAATAACAATGGGAACGGGGAAGTCGTTTGGGATATGGGGTATCACCTCTTTTAGCGCATTAGGCCCTCCTGTGGAAGTACCTATGGCAACAACATTAATTTGCTTTACCGAGGAAGGCTGGCGTGAAGTAGCATTTATTTTTTTAGAGAGTGCATCCGATAAATTTGGCTTTGGTTTTACCAACTCTTTAATCTTATAAATCAGTTCTTGCCCAACTCGTTGCAAGTTCTCCTGAATAGAAAAACCACTAGCTTCTTTAGTCAGGTAATCATTAGCGCCATAATTTAATGCGGTTAATGTCGCTTCGGCTCCTTCTGTTGTTAATGAACTGAACATAATTACTGGCAGTTTAGGTCGAGTTTTTCTAATTTCTACCAGCGCCTCTAGTCCGTTCATTTCCGGCATTTCAATATCAAGAATGACAATATCAGGATTCATCTGATTAATTTTTTCAACACCAATTCGTCCATTAACCGCCGTTGCAATCAACTCAATCTCAGGATCTTTTGCTAAAAAATTACCAACTAGATGCCTAATAACTACCGAGTCATCTACCACAATTAGGCTTATTTTTTTCACGATAATACCCACCTACATGCGCTCATGTATTTCATTAAATTATCTAAGAAATCAGGCCCATTAATTCGAGCTTTGCCCTAATGACCTCTTTCGTAAAAGGTTTCATTACGTATTCATTAGCGCCTGATACCATCGCCTTTTTAACATTATCCATTTCCGTTTCGGTGGTCACCATCATCATCCAGGTGTCAGAAAAATTAGGATGCTGCTTTGCTGCTTTCAAAAAATCCAAGCCATTCATTATAGGCATATTCCAATCAATGCAAGCCAAGCTGATATTATTAATTGTAGAGAGCTGCTCTAAAGCTTCTTGGCCGTTTGCCGCTTCATAAATATCCCAATTTCCCAATTCCTTAAAAATGCGAATCAGCATCATACGGGCTGTTTTTGAATCATCAACTAATAAAACTTTCATCTTCTCTCCTCTAATGCTGCTTTAAAACCAGCCTATGCTTTAGCCTGCCGCAATGACAGACGGCAGGCTGAATAGTGGTCCTTATTCATAATTAAATTGTGAGACAATTTCTTTTAACTGCTCCACCATTTGCGATAATTCTTCAGCAGCACTTTTTGTATCCATGGAGCCATTAGCAGTTTCTTGTGCCGTTTGAGCTACCCTCATAATATTTTCAGAAATTTCTGCGCTACCTTTTGCCGCCTCAGAAATATTACGTCCAATTTCACTCGTCGTTGCAGTCTGCTCTTCAACTGCACTGGCAATTGTAGTTTGTGCTTCATTAATTTCTTTGATAATAGAGTTAATCTTAGTAATTGCTTCGACCGAATTTTGAGTGTCTCCCTGAATGGCCTCGATCTTGGAGCTAATATCCTCGGTTGCTTTAGCAGTTTCTTTAGCAAGCTCTTTAACTTCATTCGCAACTACGGCAAAACCTTTACCTGCCTCACCAGCACGCGCCGCCTCAATCGTCGCATTAAGTGCCAGCAATTTGGTTTGCTGGGCGATGGCAGTAATGACTTTGACTACATTACCAATCTCGGTACTGCTTTCACCCAATTTCACAATGCTATTATTGGTTTCCTCCGTAACCATTACGGCCTGATTTGCAACCCGAGCCGCATCGACCGCACTTTTGGCAATTTCTTTAATGCTTGCATTTAACTCTTCGGTTCCTGCTGCAACAGTTTGTACGTTCGCACTGACTTGCTCGGAAGCTGCGGACACAAGATTAGACTGCGCTGATGTTTCTTCCGCATTTCCCGACATTTTTTCTCCAATATCGGTTAATTGCTCAGCAGATTCGGACAAAATAGAGGAGGTACTAGCTATTGATTGAATTAAATCGCATAAATGAGCAAAAAACTTATTCAACAAATCGCTGATTTGATCAATCGGTGTATTGTTGCCTAATACCTGTAAATTACATTTGAGATTACCATTTATGGCTTCTTTGAGAAACGCCAGGATCATTTGAGCACGATCAACCAGTTCTAATTTCTTTTCAGTAATGTCTGTGGCGATTTTTACTACCTTAACTACTCGATTATTTTCATCACGCACAGGGGCATATACAGCCTGTAACCAAATAGTAGAACCATCTTTTGCAATACGTTTAAATTCTCCGCTAAACAGCTTGCCTTGTGCTAAATCCTCCCAGAACTGCATGTATTCCTGACTTTTTGCATATTCAGGTTCTACAAACATGCGATGATGCTTCCCTGCAATCTCGGGCAACTGATATTTTAACGTATTCAACAAATTATCATTTGCCTGGAGAATAGTGCCTTTATTATCAAATTCAATATAGGCATAAGCTTGATTTATTGCGTCTAAAATACCTTTCATATTTTGACGTTCTAATTCTTCATTCGTGATTTCATATCGAACGCCCAGGTATTTAATTGGTTTTCCGTCATAACCTAAAACAGGGCAAATAACCGCATCTACATAGTAAGGCGAGCCATCTTTCTTTTGATTTTTAATTCTGCCTCGAAATACGTTCCCAGAACCAATCGTATTCCATAAATCTTTAAATACTGTTTTGGGCATATCAGGGTGGCGGAACATATTATGAGGATTGCCAATACATTCTTCTTTACTGTATTGAGATACTTCACATAATTTATCGTTGACATCAAGCACATATCCACGTTTGTCTGCGGTGGAGACAATGCTTGTGGTATTGACGATTTTTAACAAAGCTTCACGTTCAAGTTGAATCATTTCTTCTTCGGTGTATTCTTTGTCTTTAGTGACTTTACCATTTGCTTTGGGGGACTTCGGTAGTTCGCTTGCCATTGAGTTTTCTGAGCTGTTCATGTGCACTCCTTATAATTTGCAAAATACATCCCATTTAATTATTTTTAATTTAACGTTAAAACTTGCCCTATATCTAAAATGAGTAAAAGCTTATTCTCATACTTACATACTTCTTTAAGTACATTACGAATTTCACCCTCCAAATTTTCGGGAGGTGGTTCAAAAGTATCCCCCGCCAAATCAATGACATCACCAATGTCATCAACCCATAGGCTCACCGCGCCATCATCAGTGCGGACAATAATATTAGTTGGTTTTTGCTCCTCTTGAAGCATTGGAAAATCCAATCGCTTGCGCATGTCTATTGCGGTAACAATTTGTCCACGAAGATTAATCAGGCCACTGATGGTTTCATCAGCCAATGGGACCGCCGTTATTTCATGATAACGAATCACTTCCTGAATCTGAGATACATCAAGACCAAAAAAATAATTATCCAGGTAAAAAGTACATATTTTTCTTTCATGTTGATTCATGATTATTCTCTATACAAGGGTCTTGTTATAATTGGGCAAAGCGGTGTAAATAATATTTTCTATATCAATTACTTCCGTTACTTTCTCCTCAATAATGGTTGTTCCGATAATCCCTTTTCGCAGCATGTGCGTGTGTAGGGTAAAAAAACCTTCCACAATGTCATAAACATGATCTACGATAAGACCAAAATTATTTTGGGCGCTTGAGTACACAATGACCTGAATCTTATCGCGATTCTCAATTGACCGAGTATCATTAATCATCGAGTCAAGGCGTATTAATGGCATAATTGAATTTCTATATTGTACGACCTCTTGTTTTCCTGCTTTTTCAATTACCTTTGTTGAGAACTCTTCGATACGATTTACTTTATTCAATGGAACTGCAATTAAATTATTATCATTGGAACCTAGTAAAAGCAGGGTTTGTTTTTCACCATCTTCGGTATTAGCCGGGCTTCCTTGTATGCTTTTACTTGCTTTAAGATTTGCAGAGAGTAAGCCTGCTTTGTGAGCCAGTCCTGTTACATCGAGAATTAAGGAGACATTGCCATCTCCCATAATGGTTGCTCCGGCAAATACAGAAATATCACGAAACAATTTACTGAGCGGTTTAACCACAATTTCCTGGGTATCGTTAATGTCATCAACCACAAGACCAAACTGCGATTCCCCTGCCTGTAAGATCACCACATAGATGGATTCATCATTTTTATTAAAATGAGGTTCATCACTTAGTTCCAACTCTTTAGCCAAATAAACTAAAGGTAATAATTTACCTCTTAATTTATAAACAGGAGTATCTTTAATGTAGTGAATGTCTTCTTTAATTTGTTCTTTATCCAAACGAACTAATTCAAGTAAACTGACCTGTGGAATCGCATAGCGATTATTTTTACACGTAATAATTAACGCAGGAATGATCGCTAAAGTAAGTGGGATTTTTATCTTAATAGTGGTGTAGCAGTCAACCTTGCTTTGTACATCAATGCTCCCATTAATGCGTTCAATATTTGTGCGAACCACATCCATTCCTACCCCGCGCCCTGAAACATTAGTGACCTGTTCTGCAGTAGAAAACCCAGGCAAGAAAATAAGGGCATAGGCTTCCCGAGCGCTCATACGAGCTGCTTGGTCTGTGGTGATTAAACCTTTTGCCAGCGCTTTCGTTTTAAGTTTTTCTGGGCAAATTCCAGCACCATCATCTGTAATTTCAATGTTCACATAACCACCTTCATGGTATGCCGTAAGTTTCAATGTTCCTGTTTCGGATTTTCCCAGCTCTTTACGTCTCTCAGGCAATTCAATCCCATGATCCACAGAGTTACGTACTACATGGGTTAATGGATCTTTAATGGCCTCGATTAACGTTTTATCCAGTTCAATTTCTTTGCCAAACATTTCCAGGTTAACTTGTTTCTTGCAGGTGTTGGCTATCACCCGAATCACCCGTGGGAATTTTCCCCAGACATTCCCTATGGGCTGCATTCTGGTTTTCATTACCCCTTCTTGCAATTCAGAGGTAATTAAGTTCAATCGTTGAGATACTGCAATAAAATTAGAATCAGATTGCATGGAAATAAATTGCAATAGTTGATTGCGAGAAAGCACTAACTCGCCCACAAGATTCATAAGCTTATCGAGTAAGTCCACATTAATGCGTATTGTATTATCGATGTTCGATGTATTCTTACTCTCTGACTGCTCATTTTGGGACAACCCAAAACGTTCCACTTTATTTTCCAATACAGGTTCGAATAATGTTTCAGTGTCTAAAAGCTCTTCCGGATTCTCATCTTCATTTTCTTTAATTACCGTAGCTTTTTTGGTTGACTCCAGCTCTTCGTCATGTTTCACCGGCTTTGCAGACGCCCCACTTCCAGAGCGTAATTCGTTTAATAATTGAATCAATGCTGTATGATCGTCATTGCCATCTTTACCCGTTGACTCAATAAGTTTTAGCATACCGCGCACCACATCTGCTGCTTGTAATAAAGCGGTAGTACAGACAGCATCCAATACCATTTTTTTATCACGCAATAAGACTAATAAGTTCTCTGCTGCATGAGTCAATTTTTCCAGATTGGGAAAAACCAACATTCCTGCACCACTTTTAATGGTATGCATTGCTCGAAAAATTGCTGATAACAGCTGAGGATTCGTTGGGTCTTGCTCCAGGGAGACAAAATCATTTTCAAGATTATCCAAATGTTCCGTACACTCGGTTAAAAACTCTTTAATAATTTCATTATCTTCGTCATTGTTCATCATAAAGCTCGCACTGGTTATCCATATTATTGAGGTATTGTTCGGTTTATTACCTCTGTTTAACCGGCAAATACGCTTTGTAGTTTTGACTCAATGACCTCAATCTTGAATGGCTTAAGAATATAAGCACTCACATGATGTTTTTTCGACTCAATAATTAGCTCTACATCGTCCTCAGCAGTCAATAAAATAAAAGGTAACTTGGATAAGGCACCATCTTGACGAACTTTTTCAAGTAACTCCATGCCGGTCATATCAGGCATATTGTAATCACTAATCACAAGGTCACACGGCCTTTCTTGCAAAATACCCCAAGCAGTAGGCGCATTTTCTGCCTCAGTAATTTCGTTAAAACCAAGTTTAACCAGCATTCCTTTAAGAAGCTTTCTCATTGTTCCAAAATCATCTACTATTAAAATCCGTTTATTGGTGTCCATCTTTTTTCCTTGTATTGAAGTTTGGTTTAAATACACCTACAACGAAGAAAACTTATCTAATTTAAAAGCTGAAATAAGCACATCATGTTTAATATTTTTAAATGATATTTTTTCAGGAAGCTTTAATTCATGCTGGTATTTATCATAAATTTGCTCTACAAGCGTCTGCATTCTACCTACGGAGTCGCGTAAATCTTTTTTCTCTTGACGCAATTGTTCAATTAAATCCATATATTGGGACAGCTCTTCTGTCTTCTCTTGGTTTTCTAGAAAAACGGTCTCTATTTTTTCTTTTAAATCCACAAGGTATTTATTGGTTGCCGCAGAATCATGGAATATTTCCTCATTAATGTGCTGATTAGATACTCCTGACATGGTGTTAATAAATTCCCTGAATTCAGGGTGGATGGGCTGATGAGCACCGTTCTCATGAGGCTTGTGAGTTAAAGTTTGATAGGATTGCGAGGCTTCATAGAAAGCATTGATATAAGCGTTGCTCAATAGTTCCATAACATTAGGCAATGTTTTAGCCATATCAGGACTGTATTCCATCATTAATGCAATGATGTGATTGCAAAATAATAAATTTTGCTTTTTTATGGTTTTTAAATAAGGCTCACTTTCGTCACCATAGAAACTGGCAAATATTGGAGTTAGCTCTGCTCCACTTTTCTCAATAGACTCTTCGGTTTGTTTTTTCACTTCGTCCAAAATTTTTATCTTTTCGCGACTTGATTTAATTTTTTTTACAAAGAATACCGACAATAAAACAGTTACTATGGCGATATTCAATAACAATATTAGAAATAAAGTATCAGATGTCATTATTGCCTCCTAGCTCATCCATTTTTTTCTTGATGCCACTTTTAGTTTTACTTTGAACAAAGCTCGGCAAATAACCACTAAAAGGAACAATGATTTCATGCCTGATGGATAAACTAGATTGATCGTTTCTATGCTTCCTGCATCAACAACTTCCAATTGTTTTCTCCTGATTGAGCTATCACATAGTGTATATTTATATATAGCATGGATTTTTCGAGAAATGTGGGTCACAGAATTGTTTTGATGTCAATAGTAAACTATTTGATGAAAATATCGCCTTTCTTACTCACTTTTCTAAACGCCAATCAAATGTAAATGAGGCCAGCCTCAATTCAAAATAACTCGTTAATGCTGAATATTCTCATGCTTTATGACCGTTTGCTTCGTGACAGAACGCATTGCCTTAGGTAATATAAAATCAATTACTTAGCAAGGAATGTTTTATGGCAGTTAATTATCAAGAAGTACCTCATCCAGGAATACGTTCATTAGTGCCTTATAAGCCAGGGAAGTCCATTGAAGAGCTAGCCCGTGAGAAAGGGATTAGTAATATTATTAAATTAGCCAGCAACGAAAACCCTTTGGGATGTAGCCCTAAGGCTTTAGCAGCCTTACGTGATATGTCACCTCATGTATTGGCAATGTATCCTTCCCCTGCGAATCATCCATTAATACCCAAGCTAGCCCAAAAGCATCAAGTAAACATAAATCAAATTTTTGTTAGTAATGGCTCCGATTACATCTATACCATTCTATTAAATTCATTCGTATTGCATCATGATAAACACATCCTTGTTCATGATTATGCGTTTAGTACTTATGCTATTCAGGCACAAACATTAAACATCCCCGTCCATTCTGTTGCTATTCAGAATGATTGGCACGTCAATATCACTGCAATTATTGAAGCATGCACCCCAAAAACAGGCATTATTTTCTTAGCCAATCCCAATAATCCGACCGGGGTGCTCATTAATCAACAAGAAATACAGCATCTGCTTAATAGCATTCCTGAAAGCACTTTATTGGTCATTGACGAAGCCTATTATGAATTTGCAGCATCACATTATAATAACAGCATCGAATGGTTAGCCAAACACCCTAACCTCATCATTACGCGCACTTTTTCTAAAATATATGGCTTAGCCGGATTACGTTTAGGTTATGCGCTAGCTCATCCCTCGATTATCGACATCATGCAACGAGTACAACTCCCATTTACTGTCAATCAAGCAGCATTAACTGCCGCACATGCAGCTTTGGATGATCAGGAATTCCTCCAACTAAGTTTGAAAACCAATGCTGAGGGAATGAAACAAATACGCGCGGGTTTTGAAGACTTAGCTCTGGAATACCTACCCTCTGCCTGCAATTTCCTTACCTTTAACTGTAAAGAAGATGGGATGTCACTCTATAATTATCTTTTAGACAAAGGTATTATTGTTCGACCGCTTCATCCCTATAAAATGAATAATTACATCAGAGTAACTATTGGTACTCAAGAACAAAATGCTCGTTTTCTTGAAGCACTAAACAGTTACTATCGTTAAAAAGGAGTCGAAATGACTAGCGATTTAAGCAGCAAACATTGTGAATCATGTGAAGGAATTGGGGCTGCATTGACTGCAGAGCAAGTTAAAAATTTGCTGCCTCAATTAAATAAACAATGGCAAGTTAGTGCGGATAACCGCATTATTCGGCGTGAATTATCCTTTAAAGATTTTTACGAAACAATGGCGTTTGTGAATGCGCTTGCCTGGATAGCAAACATTGAAAACCATCATCCTGATTTAGAAGTTGGTTATAACTATTGCCATGTAAGTTTTATGACCCATGCCTTGAATGGTTTAAGTCATAATGATTTTATTTGTGCAGCAAAATTAGATAAGTTGTTATTAGGTTGATCTAGAATCAAATTGCCCCGGAGATCCAGCTCCGTGGCAATATAAATATCGAACATTGCTTAATAAAAGCATATTGACCAAAAATTAAATCTAGCGCATTATATAAACACTATTTATTGGTGTTTTATTCGATATGATCTCCTCAGAAACAAAAAATACTATTCGCCATAGCTCCCCTGATCTAATGGGCGATTTACTTTTTACAGCACGTTATGTTCCTAAAGCCATGTTAACTATTTCGTTCTATTCACTTGCTGGCGCAGCCTTGGGCTGGAGTTCCAGTTATGTTTTTAAAGAGTCATGGAATAATTATGCGCGCGCTAATCATCAAGTCATCGATCCTAATAACGACTATGCCGCTGCAGATGAAAAATATTTGCATTTTTCACGCAGCCAACAATTTAATCAAGAAACACCGACGATTGATGAGGCAATCCCAACCTATGCCTCTCTGGTTGGAGCGTGTACTGGAGTTTTTTTTGCAGCCAGTAAGGTCGTCGATAATTTTAAACGTGGATTAGAAAATGATCGGATTACTCGGCGTTTAGATATAGTGTAGTTTTGATGCAATCTGTTTTAGTTGACGTTTAAAGAAAACCTGGTTGCAAGCAACCAGGTTACACTGATTACAATTACCGGTTAACGAAATCTATAGTTTCCGCTATCAGCACAAAGATCAGCTACCGCATGAACCAGGCTGGATAAAGGTCGAGTAAATAGACCTCCGATACTTAATAAAGGATTAATAATCGCGGCAAAGAGTGCAGACACACAATTGCAAAAATGTTCCTTCGTATGCTCCCATCGTGTTCGAGCTCTTGATAGTGGGTCCTCGCTCGGAAACCCTCTTGGAGAAACACTACTAGACCAAAGTTGACCAACTGCAATCAATGAAGTCACACAATTAAATGCAGAAATTACCGCATCAAGCAAAAAAGAAGGGGCGGCAATCAGATCCATTATCGGACGACCTGCATAAATTAAAAAATCTGAATGCTTGTAAGAGCGTGATTGAATAGGACTCAATAACGCGTTAAAACGGATCTTGGTAGAGCCAAACATACCATATTCAGTTACCAAACTAGGATGAATTACATTTTTAGACATTTTAAACTCCAAAATAAATCGTTTAATACTTCATTACCGCACGTTCTTCGCCAAGCAGGTTGGTTAAAAGTCCTAATAATTCATCACTCGGTTCAACATACCACTGCTTTGCTAAGCTAAGTTGTGCCTTTGCATGCTCATTGGTGTAAGCAAATTGTATGGCACAACCACCTGAATGGCCTTTTAATATAGCTTGAATTGAGGACAACATACTCTGGTGCTCTGATTTTAAACGTAATTCCAGACAACGGGCAAATCTTGAGCGTGCTGAGGAGACATTATACAGACAATTGGCGGTCATTTTAACTCCCCCACTAAAATCATCGTGGGCAACCTCACCCTCCACTACGAGCATATCCCCGCTTGCCAAGGGTGAGGTAAATGATTCAAATACTTCGCCAAAGACCACAACATCCATCCTGGAAGTTGAATCATCCATACCAATTATTACCAATTTTTTCCCGCGTTTAGTAATAATCTTACGAATCCCTGAGACTTGGGCACAAATCACTGCTTTTTTATGTACCGAGGGATTTAATTGGCCTATGGGAACTATAAAATCCACAAACTCGCGACGATATTGATCAGCAGGATGGCCGGTTAAATAAAAACCTAAAACCTCTCGCTCACCATCGAGCCGCTGCGCCTCAGACCAGGGTTTGCATTCTACATATTCTTGGTTGCTGGCATCATCTTCTAATATAGAAAATAAATCGAACTGGCCACTGGATTGATTTTGATGTTCTTTTTCAGCGACTTTGAGTGCTTTTTCCAATGACGCAGTCAGCACCGCCCGCTCAACCTTCCACACATCAAAAGCACCACTTTTGATCAAGGCTTCAAGCACCCGACGATTTACTTTACGTAAATCCAACCGTTGGCAAAAACTGTATAAATCGGTATAGCTCCCTTGAACTACGCGCTCTTGGGTAATGCAATCAATAGCATTCTCCCCTACCCCTTTGATTGCGCCAAGACCATAGACAATGGTGGTGTCATCAGTAACCGTAAAGTGATACATCGATTGATTAACTAATGGGGGTAGCACGGTTAATTTCATATGCGCGCATTCATCGATAAACGTTACTACTTTATCCGTATTATCCATATCCGAAGACATTACTGCGGCCATAAAGGCAGCTGGATAATGGGCTTTAAGCCAAGCCGTTTGGTAGGCAACTAAAGCATAGGCAGCAGAGTGGGATTTGTTAAAACCATAGCCCGCAAATTTTTCCATCAAGTCGAAGATGTAGGTTGCGACTTTTTCATCGACCCCTCGTGCGGTAGCACCTTCAGTAAAAATTTCCCGCTGCTTAGCCATCTCTTCGGGTTTCTTTTTACCCATCGCGCGACGTAATAAATCCGCAGCACCTAAGGAGTAATTCGCAAGAACCTGGGCAATCTGCATTACCTGCTCTTGATATAAAATAACCCCATAGGTTGGTTTCAAAATAGGTTCTAAATCAGGATGGGGATAATCAACCGCTGCACGTCCATGTTTGCGGTCAATAAAGTCGTCCACCATTCCCGATTGCAGAGGTCCGGGTCGGAATAAAGCCACCAACGCAATGATGTCTTCAAAACAGTCGGGTTGTAAACGGCCAATCAATTCCTTCATTCCGCGGGATTCCAGCTGGAATACGGCGGTTGTTTTACAGGCTTTGAGTAAATCAAAAGTAGCTTCATCATCCGTAGGAATTTGGCTGATATCAATTGTAGGCAGACCATTCTTTTGATTTTGCTTATTTATGGTAGCTAAAGCCCAATCAATAATGGTTAGTGTTCTTAAACCCAAAAAGTCAAACTTCACCAAACCCGCGGCTTCAACATCATCCTTATCGAACTGGCTCACAATTTGCGTGGAGCCTTCTTCACAATAAATTGCAGTAAAATCGGTAAGCAAGGAAGGCGCAATAACCACCCCTCCAGCATGTTTTCCAGCATTACGGGTGATCCCTTCCAGTTTAAGCGCTAAATCAATTAGCTCTTTAACCTCTTCTTCCTCTTGATAACGACGCTCTAGCTCTGGCTCCTGCTCCATCGCCTTGCTTAAGGTGATTCCTATTTCAAAGGGAATTAGTTTGGCTAGTTTATCCACAAAGCCATAGGGATGGCCTAAGACCCGCCCCACATCGCGCACCACCGCTTTTGCAGCCATGGTACCAAAAGTAATAATCTGAGACACACTTTGACGGCCATATTTTTCCGCCACGTAGTCAATAACCCGATCACGTCCTTCCATGCAGAAGTCAATATCAAAGTCAGGCATGGAAACCCGCTCGGGGTTCAAAAAACGCTCAAAGAGCAATTCATATTCTAAAGGATCAAGGTCAGTAATTTTTAACGCATACGCAACTAAAGAACCCGCACCCGAGCCCCTTCCAGGCCCGACAGGAACGCCATTAAGTTTGGCCCATTGAATAAAATCAGCAACGATGAGGAAGTAGCCAGGAAATCCCATGTTGTTAATTACATCAAGCTCAATTTGCAAACGCTTATCGTATTCGCCGCGTTTAGCAGCTAACTCTTCTGCAGATTTGTTTTTAAATATTTGTGTTAAACGCTCCTCCAAACCGACTTGGGATAGATGCGATAAATAATTCTCAACCGTAGAGCCTTCTGGAATAGGGAAATTAGGTAGATAGCTGTTCCCTAAGTCCAGTTTTACCGTACAACGCTTGCTAATTTCTACAGTATTTTGAATAGCAGAAGGCAAATCGGCAAATAAAGCCTCCATTTCTTCTGCTGAACGCAAGTATTGTTGGGTGCTATATTGCTTGCTACGGCGAGGATCCGCTAAGGAATAACCATCGTGAATACAAACGCGCGCTTCATGGGCCTCAAAATCTTCGGCATCGATAAAGCGTACATCATTAGTTGCTACCAGCGGCAATTGCAATTCATCTGCTAAAGCGATTAATTGCTCATTGTATTGAGTCTCATCCGGCCTACCCGTGCGTTGGATTTCTAAATAAAACCGATTGGAAAAAAGATTTTGCCAATGGCGAGCACGGTTTTTTGCCAATTCTAAATCATTAGCCAATAAGGCTTGCCCTATGTCGCCAAATTTGCCCCCGGACAAGGCAATTAAGCCTGCGGAGTACTCTTCAATCCATTGATTTTGAACGCGTGGCTGTCCTTGATGCTGCCCCTCTTGGTATGCTTTAGAAACCAGGCAGGTCAAATTTTTATAGCCTTCCGCATTAAGGCATAACAGCACTAAAGACGAAATCCGCTCTGGTTGCAGGGGATCATGACAAGGCAGGTCGCTACCGAGAATCGGTTTAATTCCTGAATCTAATGCATATTGGTATAATTTTACCGCAGCAAATAAATTGCAATGATCGGTAACCGCAACGGCGCACATCCCCCGTGAGGGCAATGCCTTCATTAATGGCTTAATTCGCACAAGGCCATCAACTAATGAAAATTCCGTGTGAACGCGCAGGTGAACAAAACGTTGTTGCATAGAAGAATAAACTCAATCGCCGGTTTTAATCTGGGTCGATTCTAACGTAATTATTGTCGGGGATCAAAAGCGTCTCTCACTGCATCAGCAAATAAGTTAATTGCCAGGACCAACAAAAACATAAAGATAAAGGCTGCTAACATAGGCCACCACACCACCGGATCCCGTGCTAACTCAAGTCGGGCACTGTTGATCATATTCCCCCAGCTAATTGTCATGGGTGAAACACCAACGCCAACATAGGATAGCAACGCTTCTGCCATAACTAAAAAACTAAAATCAAGAACCAGGGTAATTACCACTATATGCATTACATTAGGCAATAAATGTTTGCGCAAAATGGTAAACCAATTAGAACCTAAAGCACGAGCCGCCAAAACATAATCAACCTCACGTAATTTTAAGGCTTCGGCTCGTAAAAGGCGGCATAAACTAGTCCAACTGGTTACCCCTAAAATCAAGCATAAGGCGAGTAACCGGGCATCCGCACTTTGTGCCAAAGTAGGAAATTGTTCGGGATGATTGGCAATGTAGGTTTGTAATGACAAAATCGATGCGGTAATTAGCAACACTCCGGGAATAGAGCTTAAGGTGGTGTAGACATATTGAATAATATCGTCTGCCAAACCACCAAAATATCCAGCAACCACACCTAAAAATAAAGCTAAAGGCAACATAAAGAGCGTGGTCAATAAACCAATGATTAAACCGGTGCGAATACTTTTAATCGTAAAATAAAAAATATCTTGGCCAATTTGCCCTGTTCCTAAAACATGGAAAACACGGGATAGTTGGTAACCATAAACAATAAAAAAAGTAAGTAAGGTGAGCGTAAACACCACAGTAAGATTTGTAGAAGTGAAATACCGGTTTGGCTTACTACCACACAAATAACGATAAAGGATAAGCATACCAACAAATACTAGACCAACTCCCAACCCCCATTGCAGGGAATACCAAGCTTTGCTTTTAAGGACTTGCTCCTTTTCTGCCTCAGTGCTTACCCATTTTGCAGGATAATTTAAACGTGGAAAAAACTGTGTGACAACGCCATTAACTAACATAGTATCTGTAACAAATTGGTATAAGGCTAATGGGGCTGAATAGGTCTTTTCATTAATTTCATCAATTGGCGATAAGAGTTTATCCAGTACTGATATGGAGGATTCGGACTGATTATTAGATTGAAAATGAATTGAATCTAATACGCCTATGGTGATAAATGCTAAAAGAATAATCCCTGCACTTACGGCAATGGGGCGATGCAGGATCATCGAAAAAGAACGGCGAATGTGTTGTTTGCGTAGACTTAATAAAATAGTAAGCGTTCCCAATACCAGGAGGATGAGAAAACATTTATCAGTCCATAAAAAGTCAAATGTCATTTTTTATTCTCTGCTATAAGCGATTACGACAGCTTAACCCGCGGATCAACCAACATATAAGAAAAATCAGTCAATACCAAGCCCACGATGTACAGTATCGACCCCAGAAATACCATAGCACGAACAATGGCAAAATCCTGTTGTTGAATCGCATCAATAATATAACTACCTAAACCTGGAATACCAAAAAAGGATTCCAAAATTAAACTTCCCATGAAAAGCGAAGGAATAATAACCACGACTCCAGTTAGGATCGGCAGCATTGCATTTTTTAGCACGTGCTTAAACATAATTTTGCGCTCAGCTAAGCCTTTGGCTCGCGCCGTTTTCACATAATCCTTATTCATTTCCTCTAAAAACAAAGTCCGATACCAACGGCCACCTGCTCCTAAACTCCCCAATACCGCCACCACCACCGGAAGAATAATAAATTTAAATGCTTCCACGCCCCCATCGTAGCCCGAAATAGGCACCAGACGCAGTAATTTTCCAAACAGATATTGACCGCCGATAATGTAAAATAAACTGGAAATGGACATTAAAATAATGCAAATAACCACTCCTGTTAAATCCAGATAAGTGCCTCGGAAAAACGCCATAGACATAGCCAATACAATATTGCTAAACACACCAAGAAATAAAACCGGTATGGCAATAGCTAAACTAGGCCACATCCGGAAGGTAATATCTTGGCTGATATCACGTCCAGCATCCGACATCCCAAAATCGAAGGTAAATAAGCGCATCGATTTTTGGAAAAATAAAGTCGCTTCGAGCTTCTCCAATCCCGTTTTCTGCTCGTTAAAAAACAAGGGTAAATCATAGCCATGTGCGGCTTTCCAATCATCAATAACTTGCTGTTGCACATGCTTTTGCCCCAAATGCATACGGGCAATATCGTCCGGCGTATTTACCATAAAAAACAAAATAAAGGTAAGCACATTAATGCCAAAGAGGATGGGAATTGCATAAAAAAATCGACGTATTAAATACTTCATCATGGCAGATTAATCCTCTTAGCAGGCTGTTTTTCTTTCTTTGCGTAGGCAATAAATAAGGGTAAAACCAAAGCAAGAATTAAAACAAGTAATAAAACTAAAGGCCAAAAAATCGGTTGATTCCATTCAAGACGTAATCGATTACGTTCTGGCACATCAAGCGCTACGTATTTTAAAGTACCTAAAGAAATGGTGTTATGTTTCGTTGGAGAAACCCAATTGTGAGCTAGAATAAAATTCTCCGTGTTGTACCCCCAAGACCAAGGCGCATCACGGCGAACAATTTCCAACATGCTGTCAATAATCTGCTGTCTTGTTGCATCATTTTTACGATTTTTCATCAAATCAAATAAGCGATCAAATTCAGGATTTTGGTAATTAGCTGCATTTTCACCGCCATGCTTTACCTTCCCATTAGCCCCATAGAGCTGGAATAGGAAATTTTCCGGATCGGGATAATCCGCCACCCAACCCCAGCTAAATATTTGAGCATCACCTACGCGCATTTTTTCTTGGAATCGATTATATAAAGTTGCTCGCACATTCAAATCAATACCAATACTGGCAAATTGTTTACGCATCCAATCCAGCATGGCCTTATCTCCTGGCCCTCCGGTACTCATGGTATCGTAATGAAGAATGAGCGCCTTGCCGGTGTGCGGATCAATCCCCCCAGGATAGCCTGCCTCAGTCATTAATCGTTGCGCATCACTTATTGAACGTCGAACAGCCTCATTATTTTTCCACTCAAAAACATAAGGATTAATACCTGCCTTCCCCTCTCGATAACCAAAAATACCAGGAGGAATAGGACCTTGAGCAGCATTTCCTCGCCCATTATAAAAAATAGCAATGCGCTCATCGTCATTCACAGCAATAGAAATTGCTTGTCTTAATTTACGTGCGCGTTCGCTTGAGCCCCCAACAACACTGTCTAACATATTAAATCCCAGGTAGTAGACGCTAGGTTCTTGGGTTTGTGTTAGGTACACATGCTTCTGGCGCATTTCTGGAGTTAGAATTGCATTTCCGTGTTTATTAATATGGATGGCCTGATCGAAGCTGTCTGAACTAATGGTGGAATCATCATAATAGCCTTGTAAAAACTTATTCCAGCGTGGAATCGTTTCTTTTTCTAAAGTAAATACAATTTTATCGATTAAGGGCAATCGTTCTCCTGCATGACGCAAAAATCCCGCCTTTTTATCTTCATCTGAACCTACTGTTGGGAAAAACTGTGGATGAAAATTAGGGTTTCGCTCCAAGATCATGCTGCGATTGGGATTATTGGTGGTCAGCATAAAAGGCCCGGTACCTATAGGATACCAACTTAAGGAAATATTTTTATCACTCATTCCGGGTTGGGAGTAAAATACATCAGCCTCCCAAGGAATGGGGGCGAAAAAAGGCATAGCCAACCAAAATAGAAACTGCATGTATTGGCCTTTCAAAGTGATCTCAAAAGTATAATCATCCAGTTTTTTTAGCCCTGCCAAGGGATACTTTCGTAAATCGGTATAAGCATTTAATCCGGGGAGTGTTTTTCCATACTCTTTAAAACCCACGATGTATACACTCATTAATCCATAAATGGGAGAACTTACCGCAGGATTAGCCAAACGTTTAATTTGATAAATATAATCATCAACTATGAGCTCGCGTGTACCGGTATGTTTAAAATCGGATAGCTGATTAATGCGATGCTCATCTAAATAATCCGGTGCTAAATGATGATATAAGTAATGACCATCTTGGGCTCGTGCTAATGCAGGATGAGGTTGGTAATAAATACCTTTATTAATATGTAGGGTATATACGGTATAGGCCGGTGCCGTTTGGCTATTTTCGGGCAACAGTTTACCTTGGGCATCCAAATACCTGGTTTGTGGAAACTGGGCTGCAGTGTAGGGAATTAACTGATAAGGTCTTAGCAGGTAATCATATTCGAGTAAGGGTTCATAAATTTGTGAGATGAATAAGTATTCGTTTAATGAGTAGGATAATGCTGGATCTAAAGTTTTTGGTTGCTCGCCAAAAGAAGCATAAAAAATAAGTTCGTTTGCTTGGCTTTGTGGGTAAGGATTGTTAAGAACCCAGGAGCGGGCGGCCTGGGTTAGATTGAGGCTGTTTAGCATCAAAATTAGGAACAATCCTGTTCTTAGTGTCATTGTACATCCTTATTTTAAACTGATTGGCCTATCACTGCCACGTCATCCCGAACGTAGTAGTAAAGCCCGCTTAAGCTTTATAATCCGGCAAGCAATCCCAAAAACTGCTCCTCATCCAAAACTGCAACTCCCAAACTATTTGCCTTATCCAACTTAGACCCTGCCTCAACACCTGCAATCACATAATCTGTCTTCGCAGACACACTACCACTAACCTTCGCCCCCAAAGCCAATAATTTTGCCTTCGCCTCTTCTCGCCCCATGGCACTTAACGTTCCAGTTAAAACTACTGTTTTACCAAAAAATGGATTTTCCTGGTTAATTTGTTTTTTCTCAACCGCTGGCCAATGGACTCCTAGCTCCAATAAACGCTTAATGATTTGCAAATTATGCTCCTGAGCAAAGAAATGCACCACATAGGATGCACCTACAGGACCAATATCATTTAAACTCATTAATTCTTCTTCAGTAGCCGCTGCAATTGAAGGAATGTCTCCAAAATGCTCCGCCAAAACGCGAGCGCTGGCCTCGCCAATCTCGCGAATACCTAAAGCGTATAAAAAGCGATTAAAGCTGGTTTTTTTACTTTCTTCTAAAGCCTGTAATAAATTGTGTGCTGATTTAGCGCCCATACGTGGCAGATTTTCCAAGGTGGCCGCATCTAACTCATAAAGATCTGATAAATGACGAATAAAACCTTCATCAACCAATTGCTCGATTAATACAGAACCTAAGCCCTCAATGTACATCGCTTTACGTGAAGCAAAATGCCACATCATGCGTTTTAATTGGGCTTTACAAAATAAACCGCCTACACAACGCGCAACCGCCTCCCCTTCTTCACGTACCACATCAGAACCACAAACCGGGCATTTTTCCGGTAAATGAATCATTTGCGTATGCTCGGGGCGGCGTTCCAGAACCACCGAAACAACCTCAGGAATCACATCTCCAGCACGGCGAATGATTACGGTATCACCAATGCGAATGTCCTTTCTGGCAATCTCATCCATATTATGTAAGGTCGCATTACTCACCTTAACACCCGCCACATTCACCGGCTCTAAACGTGCTACCGGGGTTAATGCCCCAGTGCGCCCTACCTGAAAATCAACGGCCAGCAATACGGTTATTTCTTCGGTAGCAGGGAATTTATGGGCACAAGCAAAACGCGGCGCTCGTGAAATAAAACCTAATTGCTGTTGTAATCGAATGCTGTCTATTTTGTAGACAACCCCATCAATTTCAAAAGGCAACTGCTCCCGTTTTTCCAGTATGCTATGGTAATAATCCAAACAACCAGCCATTCCATTTACACGCTTGGTTTCAGATGAAACACGAAAGCCAAATTCTTTCAATAACTCTAATTGTTGCCAATGAGTATCAGGGAGCTTATACCCCTCACAAGCACCAATACCATAACAATAAATTGCCAGTGGGCGATGTGCCGTTATTGCTGGATTTAATTGACGTAAACTCCCAGCTGCGGCATTGCGTGGATTGGCAAAAACCTTTTCTCCCTGCATTTGCGCTTTCTTATTGTATTCTGCAAAACCCTCCTTGGGCATGTATACCTCGCCACGAATCTCAATAAAACGAGGAGGATTAGCTGTTCGCAGTTTTAAAGGCACAGAAGCGATTGTTTTAATATTAGCGGTAATATTTTCACCAGTAGCACCATCTCCACGGGTTGCTGCAGAAACCAGGATTCCGTCTTCATAGGTAAGATTAACTGCCAAACCATCCAGTTTAGGTTCACAAACAAATACTAACTGTTGATTGGGTTCATCCAGTTTATCCGTGACTCGTTTTACAAAAGCATGTAATTCCTCATCGGTAAACACGTTAGAAAGAGACAACATTGCTTGTCGGTGAGACACCGGCATAAACGCATCTGCAGGAGCACCGCTCACACGCTGTGTGGGTGAGTCTGCAATAAGCAATTGCGGATATTGAGTCTCTAAATCCTGTAATGCCCGAAAACAGCGGTCATATTCTATATCAGGGACTAAGGGTTCATCGAGCACATAATAATGATAATCGTATTGCCGAATCTTCTCTCTTAGTTCGTTAATTTGCCCTGCTATTTCATTAATGCTCATAAACTATCCGTTCTTTAATTGTTACCATTTGAGTTAATAACCCTGTCCCGTCTACAGGGTAATGACAAATTCCTCAACTTAATGGAAGTGTTTTACACATCATTATAAAAATGGTCAAATCTGGGCTTAAAACATTAGTTTATCACTAATTTTTATGCTATAGATACAGGTTAAATCGAATATTGAGGCATGATAAAAATGGACTTTAAACGTGTTTTAATCGCTTTTTTATTAGCTGTATTTTCAACATTAATTCAGGCCGATGATAATCCAGGCATTGCCTTTGTACATGGTACAGGGGATCATCGAGAGGATGCTTATGGAGGTTATTGGAAAGTTGATTTTATCGACAGCGTCATTCAAGGATTAGCAAATCCTGAAAACTATGTAGTCACTCATTGTAATTACAGTAATTACATGTGGGATGAAACAGCTGGCGAATGCACCGTGGAGCAATTATTAAAATTCATACACGATAATAACATTAGCACCCTCACGGTTTATACCCATTCCAATGGGGGCAATGTATTACGCTGGATTTTATCAAACCCCACATACAGTAGCCGCTACATGGAGCTAAAAAAACACATTGGGAAAGTAATTGCTTTAGCCCCATCAAGCACAGGCACGCCCCTTGCTGACTTGGTATTAAGTGGCCATGTTATAAGCTCAAGCTTATCCTGGATTTTAGGCTTCCATGGCGATGCCATCAAACAGCAACGCGTCGGTGATATGCGTATATATAACGAAGAATTATTATTCGGCACTCAAGGTCGTCCCTCATTGCCAGTACCGTTTAACCCAATCGTTGGTACCGATGTGGTTGCATCACCGTTATCCTCAGGCAGTTATTGCAACGGCTATTTGCTTAACAGTGGATTAAAAATTACTAAATTATATCTTGATAAATGTTCCGATGGATTTTTAAATTGCAGCTCTCAGGAAGCAGCAGGAGAAATCTGGTTTCGCGATAAAGATCGCCTGGAAAACAATTGGACTTTAAGTCATAACCAGAGCAGACATTCCTGTTTTGGACTGGATAAAATTCTTATAAGTGCCTTAGCTACAGAAGGAGCTGTACAATGAAAACCACCCATCTTTTTTTAATGTCTGCATTTTGCTTGAGCCAAGCCCATGCATATACATTACCTCAGCACCCTACTAAAGCTTATGAATGTAATGACTGTGCTAAGTTATCTCATGAAACCTTACGGGCTAGCTGGACAATAGCGCAAACACCCATGACACATAAGGTCAGTAAAGACCAGAAAAGTTATAGCTATAATCAAGTCATTACTCTAGAACAGTTACGCCAGGGTGTCGCCATATCAACTCGCGCCCCCGGTGCTGTAGTGCGAATTACCCCTCTACAAAAAAAATCCGTACCCACCCTAGAGCTACAAACACCACAAAATCAGCATTTAAGTCTGAAGGAGGCTTCTGCCCTATACTCTCAGGATGAAGATTTAGATGAATCATTGCTTGCAGCAGAGCATCAAACCATGACCCAGCTTAAACCTGAACTGGGCTTTGGTACCTTTATTCTTAAAAGCCAAACCCCTTCGGCCAATGATGCTAATTCTTATCTGATTAATGTGTTTGATAAATTTTCATTGCTCTATTTAAAAGTTGAGCCAAGTTCCTTACAGTATCAATATGGCGATGAGTTTTCTGCGACGATTTCCTTAAAAGATTATGATACCGACTATTCTGTAGATGATGTTTATGTGTCCTTAGTAGGCACCAATGATGAGTTTATTCCATTAAAACTGAGCAAAGTAAAGCGGAATGAATTTAAAGCTAAAACCAAGTTAATGTCTGAGTTGAATACCCATGGCGATAATTGGTATGTGGAAGCAGAAGTATTTAGTGAACAGGAAGATGGTCATGTACGTCGTACAGCACGAAGCGCATTTTCTTACTCAATTCCATCAGCAAGCTTAATCGCACTGAAAAAAGTATCCTCGAATCCATTAACCTTCACTGCAACCGTGGATGTAGCTACTGCAAGCCGCTATGCGCTGCAAACAATACTTTTTAATCGCAACAGTGCAGGGCAACTTCTGCCAGTCGAAACCGCTCAAAGCGCACAGTGGTTAGAGCCAGGAAAACAAACAATTAAATTTAGCTTTGACAATTCCAAGCATTTAACAGAGGATACGCTATCCGTTGGTTATCTGCATCTTACTGATTACGGTCAGTTGAAAACCGTTTATCAATACGATGAGCCAATAAAACTTAGCAAACTCATGGATTAATGCATGCAATTTTTATCGTCGTTCACCCTTCTTGAGGGCATTGCATTGGCAATTGCCCTGCAGTTTTTCTTCTTTATTTGGTTCTTGGTCAAGCAAAGCCAACTCAAAAAACTAAGTGCCCAACTTAATGAAAAAGTAGTTGAAACATTTACCAACCAGCTGCATCAAGTACATCTCGATCTTAATGATAAAATCGGCCAGGGGCAATTGCTTACGCAACAACTAATTCATGACACCGTACACAAACAAATGACTGATGTACGTGAACAGATGAGCCATAGCTTCAAACAACATGCCAGTTCCCTCACCTCTCATCTACAAATTCTTACTGAGGAAATTCGCAACCATTTACATAGCCTAACGCAACAGGTTAATCATAAACTGACTGAAGGTTTTGAAAAAACTTCATCAACGTTTATTGATGTGGTAAAAAGACTAACCATTATTGATGAGGCACAAAAGAAAATTACTGAGCTCTCAAGTCATGTGGTCAGTTTGCAAGATGTATTAGTTGATAAAAGAGCGCGCGGAGCTTTTGGTGAAGTCCAACTCTCTGCATTAATTGGTAATATGATTCCAGCAACTCACTATCAAATGCAGTACACACTAAGCAATCAAAAGCGCGCCGACTGTATTTTGTTTTTGCCAGACCCTACTGGGAATGTGGTTATTGATGCAAAATTCCCCTTAGAAAACTATCAACGTCTTATCAATTGCGAAGTGAGTTCGGTTGAGCGCAAGTCGTTGCAACAGCAGTTTCGCCAAGATATTCAAAAACACATTAAAGACATTGCAGAAAAATACATCATCCCTAATGAAACCAGTGATGGTGCCATGATGTTCATTCCTGCCGAATCAATTTTCGCAGAAATCCATGCAAACTACCCTGATTTAATTGCCTTATCACAACGCTTAAAAGTATGGATGGTTTCCCCCAGTACCTTAATGGCCGTATTAACCACCGCGAAGGCAGTGCTTAAAGACGATGCTACTCGCAAGCAAATTCATATCATTCAAAAGCATTTACATGCATTAGCAGATGATTTTCAACGTTTTGAAAAGAGAATGGATAAATTATCCAAGCATATTAATCTGGCACATCAAGATGTGAATGAAGTGAATACTTCAGCGAAAAAGATTAGCTCTCGCTTTCAAAAAATTGAATCGGTAGATATCGATTTAGAAGAAATAGAATTAATTGAAACGGATGAAATAAGTCAGGAAGCTTAAAAACTCCTCGTCATTCTGAGGAGTTTATGACGAAGGAGCTCCTGAATGAGGCACAATTTTAATCCGTGCCACATTCGGGAGATCCCTCACTTCGTTCGGAATGACGTAGCGGGACAGCGTAGTTTAGAATAAACTCATCAACAAATTGAACAGTTTATATTCTAACTTCCCAATTTATTTGCTACAATCTACCTCGATTTTACAACACTGGAGTAAAACATCGTGATCACACTATATAACTATTTCCAATTCGCAAAAACGGCCATGACCATTGGTCTTATAGTTGCTGCTGGATTACTGTTCTGGCCTGGTGCTTTAGCAACCGTTGCTAATTTTTCTCTTTTTGGGTTATCTATTGCGGCTTATGTTGGCTCCAATATTCTATATCAAGCAGGTGCAGTGGCTGCTTTAACCTTTGTTGGTCTTCATGCATTAGGCATTACCATGGATGTAGTTGGTGGATTCTTCAGCTTACTTAAATCCTGTTGCTGTTCTTCTAGCGCGCATGAAAATGCTCATCCAGTTTCTCACCATGGAATAGAGCCACGAGTTAAGCATCAAGAATCGTATCAAGTGTGTAACCAGGCAATGCCACCTTCGTACAACCAACACGTTGTTCAAACCCTGCAACCACCAAATTCCCATACTATTTATCAGCCCCCTCATCAGTCGGGTCATCAGACTATCTATCCTCAAATTGAGGGTCATGGCAATTCGGTACCAGCAGAATATAGAGGATATCCTAAGCTGTAAGCATAATAGGCGTAACCTGGTTGCTTGCAACCAGGTTTCCTAAAAGCAACAACCAGACAGGACTCTGGTATATAAAGTATAGGCAGAGTAAAAAGAATCCCTGGTTACAAGCAACAGGCTACAGCTACGAATTTTTAATTTTTGAAGATTAAACAAGTAATGAATATGGAAACACTACTCTACCAAAGTACACAGACCAAACAAATATGGGGACAACTCCATGGCAGCAGCTTAGCTCTTGCTTTAGCCGAATATTGCCAAAAAACCCCGGGCATTAAATTGCTCATTGCTCAGGATAATCTCAGCGCCAATCAATTGCAGTCTGAGTTAGAGTTCTTTTTAAATCCAAAACAATCAGAGCAAGAACTCTTATTTTTCCCCGACTGGGAAACCTTGCCCTACGATCAATTTTCTCCACATCAAGATATTATTTCCGAGCGACTCTATACCTTAAGCCGTATTCAGCAAACCAGCGATGCCATTGTTATTACTTCTGCAAACACCTTAATGCATCGACTCTGTCCGCCTGAGTTTTTAAACCAATACGCACTCATGCTTAAAAAGGGACAAAAACTGGATCTGGAAGCCTTCAGAAACCAGCTGCAACAATCAGGTTATCATTGCGTAAATAAAGTATTAGAGCATGGTGAGTTTGCCTTACGCGGCTCAATTATTGATGTGTATCCCATGGGGTCTACCCGCCCCTTCCGTATTGAGCTCTTTGACGATGAAATCGAAAGTTTAAGAGAATTTGATACCGAAACCCAACGTACTATAGAAAAAATTCCCTATATTAACGTATTACCTGCACGTGAATTTCCGCTCAATGAGCAAAGCCAAATGCTATTTCGCCGAGCATTTCGTGAGTTGTTCCCAGGAAACCCCAGCCACTGCCCTATCTATGAAGCCATCAGTCATGGGCAATTTCCTGCGGGCATCGAATACTATCTACCGCTATTTTTTGAAAAAACGGTTACCTTTTTTGATTATTTGCCTCAAGACGCCAAAGTCTGTCTGATTGAAAACATTCAAGATAATGCGGAGCAGTTTTGGCAGGAATTAAGCGGGCGTTATGAACAACGCCGTTATGACATCAGCCGTCCGATTCTTGAGCCAACAGCCTGTTTTCTTAATCCGATTGAGCTTTTAACTAAAGCAAATGACTATCAACAACTGCGTTTATTCCATACTCCGAGTAGTAAAAAAGGCGCGGTAACTAATTTTGATATTACTCCAGCTCCTGAGTTACCTATTGATAGAAAAACACAGGAACCATTAAGTCGTTTACGCGAATACTGTGCAGATACCTCTCGCCGTTATCTAATTGTGGTAGAAAGTGCAGGACGTCGCGAAGTATTACTGGATCTGCTTAAACCCAGCAGCATCCTTCCTAAGACTCAAAGTAATTGGCATGATTTTATCAAGGATACTGCTCCGATTAATATCACCACCGGGGCCTTAGTTACTGGTTGTGAATTAACCCAAAGCAATACGGTTTTAATTGTAGAATCACAACTATTTGGTGAGCAAAGTACTCCTCAACGCCGTAGTGCGCAAAAAACGGTTGACCCGGATTTAATTATCCGAGATATGGCTGAGTTGCGTTTAGGCGCTCCAGTCGTCCATTTGCAATTTGGTGTGGGACGTTATCAGGGATTACAACATATCGAGACCAATGGTACTGCCAGCGAATTTTTAGTTCTAACTTATGCCGGTGAAGATAAAATTTATGTTCCGGTTACCTCTTTGCATTTAATTAGCCGTTATACAGGCGTAGACAGCGAACATGCTCCCTTGCATAAATTGGGTTCGGACCAATGGCAAAAAGAGAGGAAAAAGGCTGCAGAAAAAATTCATGATGTGGCCATCGAACTTCTTGATCTCTACGCAAAGCGAGAAGCGCAGCCAGGGCATCAATATGAAGTCAGCCACAACGAATATACTCGTTTTGCCAGTGCCTTTCCCTTTACAGAAACTGTGGATCAACAGCGAGCTATAGACCAGATCATGGAGGACATGTCTTCGACCAAACCCATGGACCGCTTAATTTGCGGTGATGTAGGTTTTGGTAAAACTGAAGTAGCCATGCGAGCTGCGTTTATTGCCGTGCAAAATAACAAACAAGTTTGTGTGCTGGTACCAACTACCTTGCTTGCGGGACAACATTTTGAATCCTTTAGAGATCGTTTTGCCGATTTTGCAGTGAATATTGAATTATTGTCACGTTTTCGCTCGGCCAAAGAAACAGAGGCTGTGCAAGCCTCATTAAAATCAGGAAAGGTCGATATTGTTATTGGTACGCATAAGCTATTTCAAAGCTCTATTGCCTTTAAAAATCTAGGCCTATTAATTATCGATGAAGAACACCGTTTTGGCGTCAAGCAAAAAGAGCACATCAAAGCATTACGTACTCATGTTGATATTTTATCGATGACGGCAACCCCTATTCCAAGAACGCTGAATATGGCAATGGCAGGAATCCGCGATATATCACTCATGACCACCCCGCCCGCTAAACGTTTGGCAATTAAAACGTTCTGGCAGGAAAAGAAAGATGCCACAATCCGTGAAGCGATTTTGCGTGAAATATTAAGAGGTGGCCAAGTTTTCTTCTTGCATAACAATGTGGAAACCATTGAGCGTATTAGTCAAGATCTACAAACATTAGTTCCCGAAGCCAAGGTTCGTACTGCTCACGGTCAAATGCGAGAGCGTGAATTGGAGCGAGCGATGTCTGAGTTTTATCATCACCGCTTTAATGTGTTGGTATGTACCACCATTATCGAAACGGGAATCGACATCCCTACGGCCAATACCATTATTATTGATCGCGCAGATAAATTTGGTCTGGCTCAGTTACACCAATTACGTGGTCGTGTTGGTCGTTCACACCATCAGGCTTATGCTTATTTATTAACCCCAAATGAAAAATCATTAACTTCTGATGCGGTGAAACGCTTAGAGGCTATTGTGTCCTTAGAAGACTTAGGTGCAGGCTTTACCTTAGCGACCCATGATTTGGAGATTCGCGGTGCAGGCGAACTTTTAGGTGCAGAACAAAGCGGTAATATGCATGCAATTGGCTTTAGCTTATTCATGGAAATGCTCGACAAAGCAGTCAGCGACTTGAAAGCAGGAAAAATACCCGAACTGTCTGCTCCAATGTATCAAGGTCCTGAAATTGACTTACGTATTAGTGCAATTATCCCTGAGGATTATATTGGCGACATTCATAATCGACTTATTATGTATAAGCGCATTTCCAATGCCAAAGACAAACAGCAATTGCACGAACTACAAATTGAATTAATTGACCGTTTTGGTTTATTACCTCCACCTGTAAAGCATTTACTGCTAATCACGGATTTAAAATTAAAAGCACAGCAAATGGGCATTCTAAAAATCAGCGCCGGCGCACAACAGGGTAAAATAGACTTTAATGAAAACCCCTCGATTGACCCAGGAGTTTTAATCAGCCTGATTCAAGTGCATGCCAAACGCTATCAAATGGAAGGTCCGCAGCGTTTACGTTTTACATTAGATAGTACAGCTCCGGAAGAGCGTATTTTTGAAATTCACAGCTTACTTGATAAATTAATGACATAAAAATACTACATGATTTTTGAGCTAAAGAAGACTTTACTTGGAAGAATAACGACAATACCATGGAAGGCTTTAATCATCTTCGCATTCTGTGGCGTCATACTGACTTTGTATTTACATCAAAGTATGGCGCTAAACTTTGCGAAGGCGAGCTTTGCCGTTACCTTACTTGCTGCATTACTAATGTGGATTTTAAGATTGGTTCCTGAATATATCCCCGCATTAATTCTCATTTTAGCTTCCATTTTCCTCCATATAGCCCCAGAAAATATTACTCTTTCAGGCTACAGTTCCAACAGTTTTTTTCTTGCTACCAGTGTATTTGCTGTCGGCGCTATTATTACTAAATCACGTTTGTTCTATCGTTTGTCATTAATTTTACTAATGCATTTACCTTCCAGACAGTCTTTCCTGCAAAAATTTTTATTCCTCTTTGGTGCCCTTATCACCCCAATCATGAGTGTACAAAGTTCACGAGTTGCCCTAATGGCTCCCTTGTTAGATGATATTTTAGAAAGCAGCACGATTAATCCCCGGAGTGATACAGCAAATGCCTTAGCGAATGCAGCCTTCAATGGGTGTATTTTATTATCTACTATTTTCCTTACTGGCAAGTCAAGCAACTTTATTGTTTTTGGTTTGTTGTCGGAACAAAATCAATGGCAAGGAAATTGGTTGGGCTGGTTATGGGCCGCCTCTTTTCCTGGGATCTTGTTGGTTGCTTTATTCTTTTTGATACAATCCCGGGTTTTCAAACCAACAACTCCGTTAGAAATGGATCATCTTAAATTAAAAAATGAGTTTAAAACCTTGGGGAGGTTGTCATTTGAGGAATGTATTGCCTTATTATGCTTGGGGCTTTTTGTTGTAGGTTCGGTTATTGCCACCTGGAAAAATACATCTACTTCGTGGACTTGCTTGAGCATTTTCATCTTATTATTCAGCACTGGGGCATTAAATATAAAAGAGTTGGCTTCCAAAATTAACTGGAACTTTTTATTTTATTTTGGCGCCATTATTGGCATTATGCACGCTCTACAAAATACCGGTTTAGAAACCTGGGTTCTTGAACACTTCCAATGGTTAAACTACTTGGCAGCTATGAACTATCTCTATTTCATTATTGTTGTTTATGTCATCAGTTGGTTAACGGGTTTGCTTTTAGGTACGATGATTGCCCCTGCAATTTTATTTACTCTAATTATGCCAATTGCCAATCACAGCTCTATTAGTAACTGGGTTGTTGCCTTTGTTATTTTAGTTGCTACAGAAGCATGGATTTTCCCTTATCAATCCAGTTATTTTTTGTGTTTTGAAGAGTTATTAAAACCTAATAATAATTTTCATCTTAATCCGTTGCTTAAATTAAATGCCTGGTTTTCTTTCTTAAAACTGGGAATCGTAATTGCCTCTATTCCTTTTTGGTATTTTTTTGGTTTGTTGAGTTAAGGCACGTCATCCTGAGGAGCTTGCGACGAAGGAACTCCTGCAGGTGACATGGTGCCTAGATGCATAGCCTTGTGCTCGAGTCAGGAGGTCCCTCACTTCCTGGCACGTCATCCTGAGGAGCTTGCGACGATGGAACTCCTGCATGTGGCTTGGTGCCTGGATGCATGGCCTTGTGCTCGAGTCAGGAGGTCCCTCACTTCGTTCGGGATGACGTGGGCGCTGGCGAAGCGTTACGTTGCCTTGCCTTGCCTTGCCTTGCCATGCACGTCATCCTGAGGAGCTTGCGACGAAGAAACTCCTGCAGGTGGCATGGTGCTCGAGTCAGGAGATCCCTCTCTACGCTCGGGATGACATGGTTTTTTATGGACTATAAACAACAGTGCTTTCATCAGATAATAGTCTTTCATTTAAAATAAACTTTCATACAGATCGCCCCAACCTGGATTCATCATATTAACAAGTTTATTTTTCTTTTCGCGTGCCCATCCTTTAATCTGCTTTTCGCGCGTTATAGCAAAGATAATATCGGGACAAACTTCATAATACACTAAACGATTCACGTTATATTTATGAGTAAAGCCTTTCACTAATCTGTTTTTATGCTCATAAATACGACGGATTAAGTTATTGGTTACACCAACATAAAGCACATTATTGTATTTATTAGCAATAAGATAAACGTATGATTCCGTATGCATTTAAATTCCTTTGGGGCTTGGACTTTTTGATCTTTGTTAATTTCCTAAAAACACCCTTATATTAACAAAAAATGTCATGTACGAGAAATCATTCCTTCAGCTCAGGCAGACAGGATATTCTAAAAAATACATTATTCCGAACAAAGTAGCTTTTAGACTTTATAAAAATTCACATCCTCCTTCAAATGCTTGGCAATCTCATCCAAATTATGAATAAATGCCATCAACTCTTTAATACTATTCGAAAAGGTTGATGTGGTACGATTAATCTCAGTCATCCCCTCAACGATTTGTTCAATACCAACCGCTTCTTGGCGAATAGATACCTCAATATGTTGGCTTGAAATCGAAGCATCATTAATCATTTTACTTAGGGTTTGAATAACCTGACCTGCTTTTTCAATGAGCTTTAACCCTGAATCTAGCGTTTTTTCCCCTTCTACAGTCACGGTGACCGCTTTTTCAGTAGTACGGCGAATATCTTCAAGAATTTTTTGTACTTGTACTGTTGATTGTTCTGATTGTTCGGCAAGATTGCGGACTTCTGTTGCCACTGCAGCAAACCCCCTTCCAGCCTCGCCTGCTTTTGATGCTTCAATCGAAGCATTCAAAGCCAGCATTTTTGATTGCTGTGCTAAAGTATTCACTACCGAAGTAATGTCCCCAATTTGTTGTGTGTGATTACTTAGATCAAGAATAGTTTGCGCGATAATCTTCATTTTTTCCTCTGAAGCCTTTATACCTACAATGCTTTGCTCTACTGATTCAGTACCTAATTTCCCTTGCTCATACGTATTTTTAGCAACCTCTCTTAGAGTCTGTGCCTTAGCCATTGTTTGTTTCGAGCTCTTATCAATTTCCTCTAAGGAAGCACTAATTTCATTAATTGCTGAGGCCTGGGAAATAATGCTTTCTGATTGTTCATTTGCTGAAGAAAAGACCGTTTCAACCATGGTCACAATGTCATTACTGACATTTGTAATTTTCTTAGTAATCGTGGCCAAGCCATCCGTCATTAAATTTAAATCATTCCCTAAATCTTGTAAGACGTCTTGTTCATCAATTTTCAGACGCTCCCTTAAATCTCCTGCAGCAACTTTACTGCTATGCTGCCTAAATTTTTTCGAAGAACTAACTAACTTTTCAAATAACTCCCGAGACTCTTCTTCTTTAATACGGAGACTTTTTTCATTGTTCCTAATCGATTCTTGCATGACTTTAAGTGATGAAAGCAATTTTCCTAATTGATCTTTAGAGCGAATATTGATTTCAATATTACGTTCTCCGGCAGCAATTTGTTCTGCTATATTAATTGCTTTCTCTACAGGAACTGATATAGCTTTTTGGGTCATATAAGGAACAATTACGGTTAATAAAAGCGCAAAAATTAATAACCCATAAGCAAACTTCTCTAATGCAATTAAATCTGAACTAATTAAATTAGCACTATGCTCAACCCCATTCGCCAATATATTAAATATACCCCCAATTCTTTTCCCTTTTTCCTTGGAGTAAACCCCATCAAGAATAGAAATCATTTCTTTTACAAGTGCCTGAGTATTTGCCTTACTATTTTCTAAGCTATCTTTATTATCAACATCTCTAGGTGCATTTATTGTGGTTGATTGGACATTATAAAGAACCACATATAATTCTTGTAATCTATCCCATTCTTTGCGTAAGAGCTGGTTATCAAGGGCATGTATGGTTGTATCCCATTGGATTCTGGCACTATTAATTTCTTCCCAAAGATGCTGGAAGTGTTCCCTGTCCTTAATGTCTCCTGTCATTATCCACTCTTCCAGTGTATCTTGAGTCTGCAGGATCTGACTGTCTAGAATTTGCGGTAAACTTTCACGGCCAATTTTTTGATTTAGATAAACAATGGTATGCACTTTAGGGATTAAAAAGACAATTAATAGCAATAAAGGTAAGCCCAGCGCCATAAATCCAATGAATAAGCGAGCTCGTATGGTAATTACAAACTCTCTTTTATTTGCATTAGCGTTCATGAACATCTCCTATCCCACAATACGCACGGTCAATATATTTTAGAATAACACCAAAGCGAGTTGATGTAATTGAGAAATATCTTACAGCAAATTAAGCTTCTGTCATCATGACATTTTAAGCTACATATCCTATGCTGTATACACGAGGAAAGACAAAGGATGTCGTGCAGGGAGTATTATCGCTTCACGGATCGAGGCTGTTCCACAAGGATGTGGCACTTTCTTCCTCGTACCCTCTTAACTAGAGAATGCTCTGTGTTTTAATGGAGCTGTTTCTCCTTGTTCCAGCACAGACTCCTTAAAAATTCTTAAATGACCCATATAATTTTGCGGACTAATTTTTTGGCGAATGTACTCTTGTAAGGAAATCTGTTTTTCATACTGCTGGGTGCAAAGCTCTCTAAAATTACATTGGCCTAGCTCAATCTCGGTAATCAGTTCTGAGATACTGTATCCTGAAAATCGCTGCGGACTTTCTACCGCCGTTGCTGACAGGCCATTAGTGATTAACAGCTTATTGAGCAATAAAAAAATAAAGGTTCGGCCATTGCCATCACCAAAAGGATGGTATTGGTGGAGGTCACGAATAAGGGTCGCAATACATTTTAATTTTTCTTTGGGGGCAATAGCCTGTCGAATCGATTCATTATATTGAATAAGTAAATTCTCAACTTCCAATTCTACTTCCGTGACTAACGATTTACGCTCTATGAATAAATGGGGCCAAACATCACTATTCAGATTAGTAAAGATTTCTTGTGCACACACGTGTTGCAGATCAATAGCATAACGTTCGTGGTAGTTATTTGCCTCTTTGGAATAAGTTAACCTTAGCCCATTGGGCATACCACTTTTTATTTTATTGATTAACTCTCTTAATCCATCAACAGTGACTGATTCGTCACTTAAACCCGACAAGACATGCGGCTTAAAGCCCAAATAATGTTTTCTTTGATCATTATAAGCCATATCATGTAACTTAAGGATAAAATCACATGTTACCCGCTCATCCATGGTTTCTAATAAATATAAAAACGCCTTAGAGGCTCTGTTCATGTAACCCGGCGAATCTTGCTTATCAAAAATGGACGCATCATTGTCAACCCAATACTCATAGTCAATCAATAACTTCCAATAAGCTTCATTGGGAAGCGCTGCAAATACTTCTTCAATATCTATAACCATAATAATATTACATATATGCCTTGATTACGAACTCATCATCATCGTCATTATCTGAACTATGCTCTGTCAGGGCTAGCTTATAACGAGCTACAGGATGAGAGGCTTCTGGAGTTTTATTGTCAGATCTTCGATTTGCTTTGTGTAATTCTTTATATAATCGTATTGACCAAGACTAATTTTATGCACCAATTATTTGCTTCAATATAATCATTATACAATGAAAAGCTTATCCTAGCCTTAAGCAGATAATTAAATATTGATCCTTGTGTAAACAAATTATACAATAAGGACTTTTAAAACTCGAAGGCATAAAAATGAGACAGAAATATAATTCGTTCTTTCAAGGAGATAAAACACCCAAACGTGTATTAACCTTCAGGGAATACATTGAAGAGACTTTGATAATCGCTAAAAGAAAAAACGAAAGTCAGCAGGGACAACGTTATACTAGCGCCCAACTCGAAATAGCTCTTGTTTGTTTTTGCGACTTTGAGGCACTAAAAAACGAGATGGATGAAGATCTACAGGTGGTATTTCCGCCCTTAAGCATTGATTATCGCGCAGGATTTGATTGGCTTGATTTGTCAGTGTCTCACCGTGATGAAGATGCCATTCAATATTTTCGGCAACGTCTGCAAGAATCAGATTTTGCAAAAAAATACCTTGAATATAAGAATACCGTTCGCACTGATTGTGCTTTGCAAAAGCACGAGACCAATAATTTTGAGGCCCTAGAAACAATTGTAAACATGAGTAATATGGCAAGTCCGAGGCTTTAGAACGCCATTTGAGGAGTTTGTGACAGGGCTTTTTATTCATCGCAAACTTCATCGTGTTTGTGCGACAGCTGTAATAATCCCTGTTAATTGTCCTTACCAAGTGCGACATCCTGTCGCTATTCCAGCTGCGCCAAACATGATTATTATAACGAATTAGTCTGAAATAATATTGATGAATAATACTTGTTGCGGTGTAAGAAATTTCTTAATTTTCTTGCAGGTAATGGCTCACATCAAGACTATAAACGAGACTGTAGCCTATAGTACGACGTTCATCGAATACGGCTACGATCTCGCGAAATTTATATCCCTGCTGAACGCATCGTTAGGATCAACTGGTTCCACCCACAGTTAAGGCATCAATTTTCAGCGTAGGTTGCCCTACCCCAACAGGTACAGACTGACCATCTTTACCACAGACCCCAATCCCGCGATCCAACGATAAATCATTACCAATCATGCTGACTTTTTTCATTACATCCGGACCATTACCAATTAAGGTGGCACCTTTAACAGGAGCGGTGATCTTACCATCTTCGATAAGATAAGCTTCGCTGGCAGAGAAAACAAATTGTCCCGAAGTAATATCTACTTGCCCGCCCCCAAAGTTGACCGCGTATAAGCCTCGCTTGACTGAACGAATAATTTCTTCTGGGTCATGTTGACCAGCCAGCATATAGGTATTGGTCATTCTAGGCATAGGTACATGAGCATAGGATTCACGGCGGCAGTTACCTGTAGATTGCATACCCATTAGTTTGGCATTTAGTTTATCTTGCATGTAATTTACCAATACCCCATCCTCAATCAAGGTAGTGCATTGAGAAGGTGTTCCTTCATCGTCCATAGTCAAAGAACCACGTCGGTCTTTTAAGGTACCATCATCAACCACAGTGACACCTGGAGATGCGACTTGCTGTCCGATGCGACCTGAAAACGCAGATAAGCCTTTACGGTTGAAATCACCTTCCAAACCATGCCCCACGGCCTCATGCAATAACACACCAGGCCAACCAGGCCCTAAAACAACAGGCATAGTCCCTGCTGGCGCAGGCTTAGCATCAAGATTAACTAATGCTTCACGCACTGCTTCACGCGCATAACTTAAGGCATTGTCTTTTTCAGTGAAATAAGAATAGGCAACACGCCCGCCCCCACCAGAACGCGCTGATTCACGGCGGCCGTTTTTATCCTCAACAATAACGCTTACATTCACACTGACTAAAGGGCGAACATCAGCAACCATCTTGCCATGCATGTCAGCGACCATAACCACTTCATAACAACCACTTAATGAGGCATTAACCTGAACGACTCGTGGATCAATGCTACGCGCTTCTTTATCAATTGCTTCAAGTAAGGCGATTTTTTCTTGCTTACTCATTCCCTCAATGGGGTTTAAGCCATGATAACGCGATTCAGCAACCGCCTTGATGTGAACTGGCTGTAAAGCCTTCGCCCCAGCTAGAGCAATAGAACGAGCGGCATCGGCGGCACGCAACATTGAAGGTAAAAGAATATCATCACAATAGGCAAAACCTGTTTTATCGCCACTTACTGCACGAATGCCTACGCCTTTATCCAAAGAAAAACTGCCGCTTTTTACTACTGAATCTTCTAAATACCACGATTCGTAGCTGCAACTTTGAAAATATAAATCGGCATCATCAATATGATGACTCATCATTGACTTAAACAGTTTTTCAATACCGGTTTCATCCAGAGAGGCTGGAGCCAGTAGAATTTGTTTTGCTGTAGTTAATGCTTCTGTCATTTAAGTACCCTTTAAATTTAATACGTGATGGTCTACGGTTGGAAAGGTTTTTCGCAAATGATGCAGACCATGCAAATCAATCTCTGCGGTGACTATTCCAACACCCTCTTCCTGCTCAGCCAATACCCTTCCCCAAGGATCAACAATCATACTGTGCCCATAAGTAGAGCGCCCATTTTCATGTTGCCCTCCTTGATTTGCGGCCAATACGTAGCACAGGTTTTCAATCGCTCTTGCCCGCAATAACACCTCCCAATGAGCCTGGCCCGTTATTGCTGTAAATGCAGAAGGAACGGTGAACAGCTGCGCACCTTGGATCGCTAATTCTTGATACAGTTCCGGAAAACGTAAATCGTAACAAACCGTTAATCCAACTTTGCCTATAGGGGTATCCACAAGGACAAGCTCATGTCCTCTTTCTATAGTGGCAGATTCTTGATAACTCTCCTGCAAGGAGACGTGTACATCAAATAAATGAATTTTATCATAACGTGTAACACAAAGTCCTTGATTATCATAGACTAAACTGCTTGCACGAACCTTAGAACTACTCACTTTTATGGGGATTGTTCCAGCAATAACCCACAATCCTAAATGTTTTGCCAGCTGGCTTATTTTCTCTTGTATCGGCCCTTGACCATAGGCTTCACCAATCTGCAACTTATCTACATCCTTATGTCCCATAAAAGCTAAATTTTCAGGTAATAAAACTAATTCTGCTTCCTGTTCACGTGCTTGCACCATCAAGGTTTCAACTTGCTGCAAATTCTCCATTACATTGGCTGAAGAAACCATTTGTGCCACCGCAACTCGAGCCATTACACGCCTCATTTATTGCATTAAGAATTTTTCATCATACTATAGACTAGTATAGATCCTCAAAGAATTTGGGATTCAATAAAATTCAAATATTTCTTGACAAAATTACCCTATACTACTTGAAATATAGGAAACTTATCCCCAGATATGCTAGAATAAATATAAACGAGAGAGGAGTTCTAAACGATGAACCGAAATGATGTTACCCTGATTAGCCAACGTAGGGAATCAGTACTGTCCAGCAATAAAGTACTACGCAATACTTACCTTTTGCTTAGTTTAACGTTCTTATTTAGTGCGTTTACGGCCTATATGTCTATGGCAAGTGGTGCGCGTCCAGTAAACGTTCTGGTAATGATTGTTGGTATTTATGGTTTAATGTTTTTAACCCACGCCTTACAAAATAGCGTTTGGGGTCTGGTTAGTGTTTTTGCCTTTACCGGCTTCATGGGTTATACCTTAGGCCCAATATTGAACATGTACATGCATAATTTTAGTAATGGACCTCAGCTAATTGCTACCGCGCTTGGTGGTACTGGGATGATTTTCTTTGCACTTTCAGGTTATGCATTAACTACGAAAAAAGATTTCAGCTTCCTGGGTGGATTCCTTTTTGTTGGTATGATGGTGGCTTTATTAGCAATGATCGCTGGAATATTCATTCATATCCCTGCGTTACAATTGGCTATTTCAGCTGCATTTATCCTGATTTCTTCTGGGCTGATTCTGTTCCAAACCAGTGCCATAATTCATAATGGCGAGACAAATTATATTGCTGCAACAGTAGGTCTGTTTGTATCTATATACAATTTGTTCGTGAGCCTGCTCAACATATTAAGCGCATTCTCAGGCCGCGACTAAAATCGGTCTCCTCTACTTAGTCCCGGCACCTGCCGGGATTTTTTTTGCTTTAAACTGTCATGCATTTATATCTATGTAAATATCGTCATTGCGAGGAACGTAGTGACGAAGCAACCCAGGAGTTCGAAGCACGGAACCCTGGGTTGCTTCACTTCGTTCGCAATGACGGCATTTTATTTTAAGATGGTAGGCAAAAAACAAGGCACTTTCCCGTGATCTGCTCTTTATATCCTTATTCACAAAGGTCGTTAACGAGTACCAATTATTGTCTATTTCATTGAGCAATCAGAGAATTCTATTTCGTTCACCATTAATTCATTTCCATCCAGGTCAGTGATAATGATGTCATCAGAAAGATCTACCTCGGGAATTACCCCAGCAGCAAGCATACGAATCGAACCATTAGCACGCAAATCGTTTAATTGATCCTTAGGTGGATAGCAATGATAACTGGTATGCGCATCAATTAACTGAATCTTTATCGCATGACCATCGTGAACCACTACTAAAGTCCCACGCAAATCATCAAATGTAAATTGTACAGCCATCTTTTTTAATACGGCTTTTATTTGTGATATACCTTGAACTAAATCCTCATTACCCATAAGAAAATCAAGATCGTTAGGATTCGGCTTAGTAGGATCCTGTAATTGTTTCGCAGCACTACCAGTCAAGATAAATTGATGCTGAGGAAACTCAGCCGCTAACAGTTTAAATAAATCTTCCAAGAAGGGCTGATATACGGTTGAAGGAAGATTTTGTTCAAAATCAGGCTTCTCAACGGTATTATCAATAAAAAAATTTGTTAGTGGCGGGGGGAAAAAACCATTACCTTTGCTATACATATTCTGTTTATCTCCTCAAAGTTAGGGATTTTTCACCCAAAGAACATAATTATAACAAATTAAAAAATAAATGCGCAAATAAACTTTATTTAACCACAGTAAATCCGAATCTAATCTAAAAATTAATAAGAGTGCACATTGTTTTTCCTAAAATTATCCGATACTCTAAAAGTTCATTATCTCTCAACAACAGGAGGCTTTGCTCGCCATGCACCATTAACTACTTAACCATGACTGAATAATTAGGAGACGTCATATGCCTAACACTAAAGGGAAAACTACATTATCGTCCAAGGAAGCGGCAAGCAAGCCAGCTCCATCCGTTCAATCAAGTCCTTCTAAACAAAAAAAATCAGCTAGTTTACAGTTTTTCTCCCCTCAAGAATGCACTGCCAAACAATTAAAAGGAGCCGCCAAAAAATTATTCCCTCAACGAGCGCGGCAAAAGTTTGGTTATCAACAAAACCATACTGCCTCACTGGCCCTTTCGTTAAGCAGTGAACTATTAAATCCACACGATCAATCTAATGCTCAACTTATTTTGCTCGCCAAAAAGAATATTCTGGATCATGCAAATATGCGTGTGGATTTATTTTTTTATACCCTGATTGCTTATTTCCAAAAAAATCTGCATCCCATATTAGGTCATACTTATCTGCAACATGGTCGCGGCCGCAGCTCGGAAACTCAGCAATTGCTTAGCGAAGCTTGCCATAACAGTATATTTCCTGCATTGATTGATGAAACCATTTTAAACACGGATCCACAAAAACCGAAGGCCTGTCTGCTCAGCGGCACTCATTTTATGAATAGCCTCAATTCAACCACCGAGCTCCCCCCCTTTGTGAACGATCTTGATGATGTCATCGAGCTACTATGTCGGGAAAAATCCTTGGTGATTTTACAAGCTGTCTCGCGAGGTAGCATTAATCCAGTTGAAGGCCTGAACTTGTTTTTACAATTGCTCAAAACATCTTTAGATACGATAAGTCAAAAAGCCAGCAGAGAAAAAAATCTCTTCCTCACCGAGTTAGTTGATCTTGTTGTGCAAGGCTCGATAGCCCACCGCCTTGACAAGGAAACGGAAACCGTGAGTGATGAATACGTGCAAATGCTATTGCAATTAAATAACCAAGAGAAAAAGGATTGTCTCAATAAGAAACAAAGAGGAAAAATTTATACAGAGAAATTTGCACAAATGCAAAATGAAATTTTAAGTGCTGAAGTAGAGATGTTAGTTTCTACCACACATTGCCGGCTCTAAGTATACAAATCTCCATTACGAAGAACGTAGTGACAACATTTTATTAAGGTGTAGCCTGGTTGCAAGCAACCAGGCTACACCGAATAGATATAGCTTTGCGTGGGAGAAAGCAACTTATCGCTGCTCCCAGCTCGCCTTAGCCCTAAACAACGCAGGCAAATCCTGTACCGTTTTCTTAATCTCTGGCTCAAAGCCAAACAATTCACGTGATTTTTGATAATAAACACCCAAAGGAACAGGATGTTCTGGGAAGGATAAAGTAGCAAGGCGCATCGCTGCAGTTAAATTGCTGGAATCATGGATGTATAAGCCCTCTTCCGTTGCTAAAACCTTCTCAAAAGAGTCTGCTTTGACATGCAAAGCCTTATCTTTTTGCGCCCCATAAACCAAAGGCTGTCCTTCTTCCAAAAGAATCGTATTTTCTGCACGATTACTTTTTACCGCAAATTCATCAAAAGCACCGTTATTAAAAATATTACAATCCTGGTAAATTTCGACAAAAGAACACCCTTGATGCTCTTGTGCCTTTTTCAGGATAGAACCTAAATGATTCGGGTCTTTATCCACTGCACGCGCTACAAAACTGGCTCCAGCTGCTAAAGCTAAAGTTAATGGATTAATAGGTTCGGAAGTAACCCCTTTAGGTGAGGTTTTGGTAACCTGACCTTTGACCGAAGTAGGTGAAAACTGACCTTTGGTTAAACCATAAACCTGATTATTAAATAGCAAAATATTCACGTTTACATTACGGCGTAGCGTATGAATCAAGTGGTTTCCACCAATGCTAAGTGCATCACCATCGCCAGTAATTACCCACACACAAAGATCATCGCGCATGGATTTTAACCCAGTAGCTACTGCGGTAGCACGGCCATGGATAGTATGGAAACCATAGGTATTCATGTAATATGGCAAACGACCTGCACAGCCAATTCCAGAAATAAACACATGTTGCTCAGGGGCTAGTCCCAATTCGGGCAGCATCTTTTGCAAGGCCATCAAAATGGCATAATCACCACAGCCAGGACACCAGCGAACCTCATTTGTATTCGTAAAATCTTCGCGCTTATAGACATTATTCATAATTAGCTTCCGCTTTAATGGTGTTCACTAAGTTACTTACACTAAAAGGCTGGCCATTACATTGGCTAATCGCACGCGCATCCACCAAGTAGGTTGCGCGAATGATTTGGCATAATTGCCCAGAATTTAATTCGGCGACTAAAACTTTATCGTATGCTTTTAGCACAGAGCCTAAATCAGCAGGCAAGGGATTTAAGTGACGCAGATGCACATAGGCAATCGCTAAGCCTTGTTCATGACATTCCATAACCGCCGATTTGAGCGCACCATAAGTGCTACCCCAACCTACTAATAAAATAGACGCGGAAGCAGTTCCTTCAATAACTAAAGGCGCATACTCACGCGAAGCCCCCTCAATTTTTTGCTGACGTAAGTGAACCATTTTCTGATGATTATCAGCATCATAGCTTACACGCCCTTCCTCGCCTTGTTTCTCCAATCCACCTAATTGATGAATAAAGCCTGGAGTACCTGGAGTATTCCAGCTTCGGCTTAAAAGTTCATCGCGTGTAAAAGGCTTAGGAAAACGATTAAATTCGATTGCGGGCAATTTTAAGGAATCAACATCAGGTATTTCCCAAGGTTCTGCGGCATTAGCCAGATAGGCATCGAGGAGCACAATGACTGGAGTCATGTATTTAACTGCCAAATAAAAAGCTTCTAAGATGGTATTAAAACAATCCGCAGCAGATTGAGCTGCAATAACCACCAAAGGTGCTTCACCATGACGACCATATAAGGCTTGCCTTAAATCACTTTGGCTTGTTTTCGTTGGTAATCCTGTCGATGCCCCTGCACGTTGCACATCAATCAAGACCAAAGGTAACTCGGCAACCACCGCCAATCCCAGACTTTCGCTTTTTAAATCCAAACCTGGTCCAGAAGTACAGGTTAAAGCCAGTCGCCCACCATAAGCCGCGCCAATACAAGAACAGATTGCAGCAATTTCATCTTCAGCTTGTAATAATTGCACCCCATAATCAGCTAAACGAGCACATTCATGCAAAATAGCTGAGGAAGGAGTAATCGGATAACCAGAAACTAACATGGGAACACGAGTATGCGTTGCCAGGGTAGCAAGTGCTAAGCCAATGGCCTCAACCCCAGTAATTTGCCGATATTCGCCAGCATGACGGTCCGCTTCGCCAAGCATGTAATCACGACGTGCTAACTCCAAAGTCATTGCATAATTATACCCAGCGAGTAAGGCTAATTTATTCGCCTCAGCAATGATGGGGTTTGCTTTAAACTTTTTAGCAATGAACTCTTCACAAGCTTTAGTCGACAAATCAAACAGCCATAACACCAGACCTAAAACATAAAAATTCTTAGTTTTAGTCGCTTGCGGTTTAGTCAGCTCCAGGGAAGCTACTGCTTGTAAGGTTTGGGTAATTAAGGGAAACGAAATAATATGATAATGTTCGGCCTGATTATCCAGGAAGCTTTTATCCAAACCAGCTTTCTGCCAATCTCTATCTTGATAACTGTCCTCATTAATCAGCAATAAACCGCCTTGATTTAAATGCTGCAAGGAGTTTTTCAGTGCGGCAGGATTTAAGGCTACCAAAACGTCTAATGACTCCCCTGCAGTAAATATAGCACGCTCCGCCATAGCCAGCTGAAAGCCTGAAACGCCCCCTACAGTACCTGCAGGTGCCCTAATTTCTGCGGGGAAGTCTGGTAAAGTACGAACGTCACGGCCTGTAAGTGCTGCACTAATCGTTAATTGCTCACCTACCAGCTGCACCCCATCACCAGAATCCCCGGTAATCCGAATAACAATCACGTCACTCATTGACATAAAGTCTCGCTTCTAGCATTAGTTGGCGCATGTGTCTTACTGCTTCTTTCATCCCACAGAATAAAGCACGGGCAATAATGGCATGACCAATGTTAAGTTCATGTAACTCTTTGATTGCAGCAATCGCTTGTACATTATGATAATTTAATCCATGACCAGCATTAACAATTAAATTTAGGCTGGTTGCATATTCAGCTGCTCGTTTAATACGTTCTAGCTCGTGTTGTTGTTGCTCAACATGAGTTGCATCGGCATAGCAACCGGTATGCAATTCAATAACAGGAGCTCCCACATCTGCGGCCGCTTTGATTTGATCCAAATCGGGATCAATAAACAAAGAAACTTCACTGCCCATAGCTTGCAGACGTCGCACTGCACGCTCAACTGTCTTTTGGTGCGTTAAAATATCCAATCCACCTTCAGTTGTTATTTCTTCACGCTTTTCTGGTACTAAACAGGTATGCTCTGGAGAAATTTCTTCTGCAAATTCAAGCATAGCATCAGTCACTGCTAATTCAAGATTCATGCGCGTTTGTAATACTTCTTTTATCAAACGCACATCGCGTGCTTGAATGTGGCGTAAGTCTTCACGCATGTGTAAGGTAATTCCATCAGCCCCAGCTTCTTCAGCATCCATGGCAGCCTGTACAGGATCCGGATAACGGGTACCACGTGCTTGTCGTACTGTAGCTACGTGATCAATATTTACGCCTAATAAAATCAACTTACTCATTTTGCACCACACAAGGTAAAAAGAAGAGTATAATGTTCCTGCCTACCTAAACTCAAGCCGAGCTTTGCATTAGCCTAGTAAACTGTTACCATGCTGCTCATTTTTCATTAAGAATGGAATAATTATGAGATTCAATAAAGCTCTTTTCTTGAGCATAGTGTTCAGCTGTAATGCCTTTGCCGCTACACCCGTTGCGCAGACATCCCTTAAATACCCCACAACCAAAGAAACACATAAGATAGTACAAGCACGTCTGAAATCACTACAGCACTCAAGCATGCTTAGTGCTAACGACAACTTAGCTGCCGCAAAACAGTTGGGGATGAATAATGTCCCTGTTTTGAATCAAGGTAATACCTACTTTGACGCAGCATACGCCAGCACAGCAGCAATTGATGCCCTATTGGGTCGAGGTGATTTTATAAGCCAACTTTGCCTTATCCAATTAGGTAATTATATGGACCCCGCGAATAAAGGCTTTGGTTTCACATTGCATCATTCATTAAGCCGACTTGAAAATTATGGATACATCATGAAGGTGCATCAGAAAGGTGCTGGCTGCGAAGACCCTAATACCCCTTTTATAAACTATGAAAGCTACAATCGACTGAGCCGCGATATTATTAGGGAATCGATTATATGGTTTCCACTCTTAGACTTGCATAAATCAGTGAGTGAACGAGTCAATACTGAGAAAACACTAATAGAGGTCAAAAAGGCTATTAACCAGGAACAACGAGTTACCATGGGCTTTTTAGCATTCTACAAAGAAGGGAACCCATTAGGAACTATTGGCTCTTATCATGAGAAAAATGATACCTGGATTCTTAATACCCAAATGAAACGAGATCTCTATAACTTTCCTTCCTTGTATTTCCGCAGCGTACTAATCACTGGGTATGATAACGACGCGATTTCCGTAGATGATGCGGGAGAAAAGCATAAGGGTCTACTGACAGTGCGCGGCTCCTGGGGTAGTGATGCAGGAGATCAAGGCGATTTTTATATGTCTTACGACTATTTCCGTGTCCTAGTAATCGAAGCGCAACAAATTGCTCGCGCATAGTTTGATTCATAGATTCAGTAGATAAAGGAGTTACTCCATGCAGTTGAATAAAATTCTTATGTTAAGTATCGCATTATTTGGTAATGCATTTGCTACTGAAATAGAGCCCGCAGGTACTATAGATTATGCATTAAAACCTGCCGGAAAAGCTCTGTTTGCTATGCCTAAGATGCTCAAGCTGTTGCAGTTTAAATTATCAAGCAATGCCATAGAAGCAATGCAACAGAAAGTTCAGGAAACCCATCAAAAAAACTTTATTCCCTCCATCATGCCAGCACAAAACCAATTAGGAATGAATGGTGTCCCGGTTCTCGATCAAGGCTACTTTGGAACGTGTGTCACCTTTGCTAATACCGCAGCAATTGATGCAATCTTAGGAAAAGGCGATTACATAAGCCAACTGTGTTTACTCCAGTTGGGAAATTATAAGTATTCTTATGTGCCTAGTGGTTGGGGTGGCTCGTTAAATCGCAGCATTTTAAGCAGACTTGAAGACCATGGTTTTGTCTCTAAAGAAACTCAACGTACCGTAGGTTGTGGTGGTCTTAATGAATATCCAGGGAATGATGAACCGGCGCCAACCTCAGCGATTAGTTTCGATAGCTACCATAAACTCAGCGAGGGCTTAATCGATAATAAAATCTATTCAGCACCAATTCTTGATGCTTATAAAGCTATGCTCACCAACGAGGTAGATACCCAAGAGTTAATCAGTGATATTAAGCAGGCAATTAATAGAGAACAACGAGTTACCATGATTAGCTTATTACCCGCCATTGATTTAGGTGTTGCTGGTGCAGTAGGTAAACATCATGAGGCTAATGATACCTGGGTGTTATCGACAACGATTGAACGTGAACTCTACCAATACCCATTCATGGCAGGCCATTCGATGGTCATTACCGGCTATGATGATAATGCTACGGCTGTTGATGATTTAGGTCGTGTGCATACTGGTTTATTCACCTTACGTAATTCCTGGGGGGATCAAATTGGGGATAAAGGCGATTTTTATATGTCCTATGATTATTTTAAGGTCTTGGGCTTTGAAGCAAATCAGATCGTTTATGATGAGTTCCTTGGTGATGAAGATGATGAAGATCAGCCTGATGATGGGGATGAAGAAGACGATGATGAGGAAGAAGTGAAATAACGTGGGTTTGGGCGTTTCTGCCCTCTCTCGCCCTCACTACAAACGTCATCCCTCACTACGTTCGGGATGGCGTTTAAGTAATGCACCCTACACCATATACAAACCTCGAGCCTTAATCTCCCTTCCCCCTAACAAATGATCAATCGCCTTACGCATAATCACTTTTGCTGAGTGCAAACACCCTGGCTCCACCAAGTTATCTTGAGCTAAGGCAAAGATATGAGCGCCAGGTATGCCCCGATCGCTCAAGACAAACCCCTCCCCTGCAATAAACTGATAATGCCTATCCACACGAATCAGCTCTTCTGATCTAGCCTCATACGTTAACGAAAAAGAATAGCCGCAAGACATCAACAAAGCCCATTCAAAACGCCTGAGTAGCACTTCCAGCACCAAACGCTCCTTGGCCAAAGTCAAACCATTCAAAGTAAATAAATAGGCATCAAATAATGCGGGATCGGGAACCTGAGGACTTAGAACATAATAAAGGATTTCATTCACATACAATGCCGAAAAAAGAGCGTGGCCTTCAAGAGTTAAAGACGGAGAAATACTTTCAACCGTTTTCATGTACAAACGTTCATAACGCTCATCGAGGGTCAACCATAAAGGAGTAAATGCTTGTAACAAAGCCTGTTTTTTGGGGGTGCGCCCCCCTTTGCAAAGGCAATGAACCAGCCCTGAATCACGAGTAAAAAAAGTTACTCTGGCGCTGGTATCACCGGTCCATTGTTTATGTACAACCCAAGCTTCGATTGTTCTAGTCATAGCCCAATTGTTTTAACATACGCTCGTCATCAGCCCAGCCAGATTTGACCTTACACCAGCATTGTAAGAACACTTTCTTACCTAATAATCGCTCCATATCAATACGTGCATCGGTTGCCATTTCTTTTAATTTCTGGCCTTTATCACCGATAATCATCCGTTTATGATTGTCTTTCTCAACCAAAATTAAGGCATGAATACGCACTAAATTACCTTCATCTTTAAACGATTCTATATCAACAGTAACCGCATAAGGTAATTCCTGCCCGCAAAAACGGAAGATTTTTTCACGTAATAATTCAGAACAAAGAAACTTGGTGGAACGATCAGTCAATTGATCATCCGGGAATAAATGAGGACCTTCCGGTAAATAAGTTTGTAACTTGTCCTGCAACTCAGTGACCTGCACTCCGGTTCGTGCAGAAACAGGAATGATCGCCGCGAACTCATGGCGTTGACTCATTTCTTCCATCCAAGGCAACAATTGTGCTTTATCGTCAATTTTATCCACTTTATTAACGACTAAAATGCAGGGGATGTTGGCTTGTTTCACTAACTTAAGTACATACTCATCTTCATCTTGCCAATGCGTGCCATCAACCAGAAATGCAATCACATCAACATCACGTAACACGCTAATCGCGGTTTTATTCATCAGGCGGTTCATTGCTTTTTTATTTCCCTGCTGATGAATACCTGGGGTATCAACATAAACAAATTGGTAATCCCCTTCAGTACGAATACCTAAAATACTGTGTCGCGTTGTCTGCGGTTTTTTGGAAGTAATACTTAATTTTTGCTCTAAAATACGATTAAGCAACGTGGATTTGCCCACGTTCGGTCTGCCAACTAAGGCGATGTAACCACAATAACTAGTCATTAATTTATTCCTGTATACTTTTAAGACATTTTATCAGTGCCCCCATCAAATAGCCAGACATCAATTACCTCCTACTTGCTATTTCAGATAAAAACCAAGTATGCTGAACGATATCTGCACAATGAACCAAGTCTATGGCCGATTTTCTCACAACTGAAGGACACACTCAGGTTATCGTTCCACTCATGATAACCCCCTTTAGTCATCAAGCACTACCCACAGTCGCCGGAAATTTATTTAGCGATGAGGCGGGAGCTGTACTCATAGGCCATTATAAAATGGAGTACCTCCTTCCCAATAATGATCGAATACGTCTTATCGCAAGTCACGATCAAAAAACAGTGCAACTCATGTTGTTTACGCATCAGGCGGAACTGATTAAACTGCTTCCGGGAAAACGCCACTCTTCATTAATTGCGGATCTAATTAATCAAGTCCGAAGCTATTGTATCCGTTCAGAAAGCTACCCCCACCCTCTTTCCTTACCACAAGAGCAAAAACTACAAATCGCCAATGAGTGCATTGACGCTCTAAAACCGTTATTAAAAGAGGAGCGTCGCTTAAGTTGCGATGAGTACGAACAGCAAGAAACATTAAGACGCAAAGCCATTAGCATTATTAAACAACACCGGGATAAAAACCGCATGCTGGCTAATGATCCCCTAATTTCTGAGGGTTCATTAGGGGATTCCCTATTTGATGCCTATAAAATTGCACAGAATTACTCGTTTAGTCGTATTCAGTCGGTTTCGCGCCAAGATCAAATGGATTTTAGTAAAATCAAAAAAGCAAATACTGAAAGTCCGTGTTTCATCTGGGACAGTGAGGTACACATTGGACACAACAAACGGGATTTAGATGATGCATTAAGAGTTATTTGTCACTATTATGGAATTCCTCCAGCCCCAAGCTTAAATAATGTACCGGCAAATCGGCTTGAAAAAATCCATTCATTTTTTTATAAAATGTGGCATGATGGTCATGATTGGATCAAACATCTAGCCGCAGAAAACAAGCCCGAACATAAAATTGAAGAGGAACAACCGCGACAAGGTATTTCTCTAATACAAATCACCCCCTATTACAAACTTCAGGGACTTGATCAAAAAGCTTATCCAAGCCTCAATCAGCTTGTTGCCGATTTAATACAAAGTCCTTATGAGCCTATTGTTGCTGATAATGTGAAACAAGCAAAAAAAATACTGGGTAACCAAGGCCATGCTCACTGTGTAATTATTGCCAAAGAACAACGAATTCTAATACGACAAGAAAATAAAATAGCGGAATTACGCTATTTCCATCAGGGAGAGCATTTCTATCCCTTACCCACAGGCCAAGACCTTTATACTTTAGCCCAGGTTTGCAAACGCCATCTCTATCTTCCTGAGCGAGCAAGTTTGCAATTTAAAACCTTCGTAACGCGAATTCCAAATTTCTTTTCTAATTTTTATAAACGCATGCACCGATTTATTATTCATGATTTAAAAGAAGAGTTTGTAAATCATGTACATGCCTCACATCAACCAAAACCCTCACAAGAGCGCAGTGTTCAACCCAAACCACGAAGCCCCAAAAAAAACTCATTGGCTCGAGTCTTAAAAAACAAAGGCCTGCTAACTAATGGCCAAACACTGGAAGAGTTCATCAAGGAGCAAATCTGTAATAATCCCTATGTGATTGCCCAAGCCAATCACCCTCCCAGCATTCCAGCCTATGATAATCCGCTGCATCGCGTACTCAATATTGTTCGCCACATCGGAAATATTGTCATCGACACCAGCGAGCGTAATCCCTTAATTAGCTCCTTAGCAATGGCTGCGTATGCTTTCGGTGGCGGAGCCATTCTTGCGCCGCAGCAATTAGAAGATATTTTAATAAAGCTACACTTAAGCGGTTTGATTAGCGCCATAGAACCAACCCAAAAACTAGCACATCTACTCAATCACAGTACTTACTCACAGGCAGTATCTATATCCGCCTTATATTGGCAAAGTACGATTGTAGGTGGGAATCTGGATAAGTTTTTTATTGAAGCATTCCAAATTCTTAAAGAAGATCCAGCACAAATTGCTATTATTGCCGCATTGGCGCTGAGTTTAGGCTACGGCTTAACTAAAGCCATCCCTGCTTTAGGAAAAGAAATGGGGGATTTTCCCTATACAAACTATGCTGCCTTAGGAGGTAAAGGTGGTGCGGCAATGTATGATACCATCATGCATCCTGGTGATGATTGGTTTTTAGGCACGTGTAAGTGGATTTGCAAAAGCTTCCTCACGCTTGGCAAACTGTTTGTTGCTCCGTTTATCGAAGGATTTTATTATGGACTTTATGATGGATTCATTCACGGATGGAAAAAGAATGTTCCCTTGTTCCAAAAGCTTGGCAAGCAATTATTTGCGGCCATTTCAGACCTGAGTTTATCACTATTTACCCTGGTATTAATTGGAATAGGCTCTCTTTTTATCCATGTGCCATTTCGTGGGATAACCAATCTACTTACCAAAATTTTAGGTATCCTGGGACACATTGAACCTGTAGGTAAGGTCCTCCTGGTTTTTGCTGGCAGAGCCCCTAAGCCTAATGTTCTTGCTCGTTTTAGTTTTTCACCACTTTATGGTTTTAGTTCCCCCTTCGGACATTTTTCAGATAACTTCCTCATTAATATAGGCATTAATGCCGGGCGTGGTCTATTTTTACCTATCTTACAACTACTTAAAAATCTGTTAATCCTGCCACTAATCGATATATGCTCATTGAGTATACGTCTCGGCATTACACTTATTAATCCTGTAACTCGTGTAGTAGCTCATTCTCTGGGAATAATTCTGTGTACTTTTGGGGCAGTATGGGATCCTTCTGTAGGGGTATTATTTGCACGCAGCGCCGATGGGTTAACCGTATTATTTAATTGGATGGACAATGGAATAAGTGCAGGAAAACAACACGTGCTCTCGTATATAGAAATCCAACGTCGGCAGTTACATCACTGGGCCTTTATTGAGCCCAATAGTACGTTAAATACCATGCTAACTGATGAGCGCTATTTTTTAGATAAACCCAGCCGCTATGAGCTTGTACCACACCGTCAAGACAGTCATCATTGTTTGTTAAAAGCCCTGCTGGAACAACCAGACAGCACCCCACAACCATCCTACATCGAACCCGCTCATTACGATTTGTTTTCTTCAATGCCTCCCCTAGAGCAGCCTGTAGAGGAAAAACCAAGTCCATCAATGAGTTATTTGTAAGTCGTAATAGGAGTATTTAGTGCCAGCTCATCCCGTATTAAAACTCCGTCTAATACGGGATGATCATTTTATTTTCTTAGAAAAGACAATTAATCCTATAAAAAATAGTTAAATCATAGTAAAAATATTTAATGTCCATAGCAGACGCCAAAAAACTGGTGCTTTATTAATCAGTATTGTGTATAATTAACAGAAATGGGGCAATTAGGAACATATATGAGTACATACCAATCTACTACCGATCGCGATTATCCCCTGGCAAGCAACCCCGAGGCAGACCACTGGTTAGACGAGGCAATTAAATCTCAACCTCTGTATTTTGCTGAGCCATCTGATAAAGATCTGGATCCAGATTCCCCAATTAATTTAAGTCGTTTTGGCCTTCATAATGCAAACCAGGTAAAAGCATTCTTATCAACATCCGCTGGAGAAACCGTAAAAACTGAAATCAAGGCTCACGTAGCACTTGATGAGGCCATTGAAGAACAACAAATGTTTGAGCTCCGCGAACAAGAAAACCTAACGCAACGTATCAAAGCACACCTACTACTCTGGATCATTGAAAAAAAAGGGCATGCAGCAAGCCACCTTAGAGAGCTTATTGAAGAACAAAATACGAAAGCTATTAATCAAAGTAAGCCTGACGCGAAACAGCAAACTAAAGCGCCAAACGAATCACTCAAAGCTACTGAGATGCTACGACAAACTTTAAATAACTATAATACCGCAATTAAAGAATGTGAAGAACAACATGAATTAGTCTCTGCAGAAGAATCTCAGTTAACTGAAGAGTTCGAAAACTTACATAAACAAAAAGTGATTCTTGATAACAAACATGAATTGTTCATGAACCAAATGGCCGCCTTTCATGAGCAGATCGAAAGCTATGAACAATTATCTGATGAAGATCTCAATACTCAAATGAGCCAGATCGAAGCGGAACTTCATCGTCAAACTGAAGTTATTTTAGATACATTAGACAGTGGCGAACCAGGAAGTGAAGAGAAAGCTCGTGAACTCCTGGATCAACAAGTTGCGTTAAACCTTGATTTAGCACAGCTGAAAGATATACGCTCTAAACGCGATAAACAAAAGACTTTTTATGATGCAGACGGTGTAGAAGTTCCATCTGCCAAAGAAGCAGCCTTTATTATAGGCAACGATAAAAAAGTGGTTAATAAGGATGGACAATATTACCTTGTGAAGAAAGAAGATAATATTAATGAAATGACAAAAGAGCAACTGGCTCAAGCTTCTTCTGATTTCCAAAAAGCAGAGCACGAGATATCAACGGTTAGTAAAGCAGTAACCAAAACACTTAAAATGGAAAAAGCATTCCATAATCTGGATCAACGCATCGATGATGTCAGTGCAAAAACTCAAGAAAAACGTGATGAAAAAATGAATCTTGAGAATAAAATTGTACTATTACAGTCCGTAAAAGCTTCATTTTTGCAGCAAAATCCGGGATTAGAACAAGAGGCTGCGCCTAAGCCTACACCCACACTTTCTGGTAAGGCTCAATCAGTATCGATGCCAACACCAGCACCACAAGCAGTAATTAAGATTACTCATACATTAATACCTTTCTTGAGTCTGGGACGCCGTTCCCCTAACGAAATATCGGAAGAAATCGATAAAAGTCAAAACCTTAATAATAAAGAGAAAGGGCAAGCTAAGGATTATTTTAGCCGATTAATAAAGCTCTTAAACCTGGGTAAAATCCCTTCAATTGCACCACTACCCGAGACAACCATGCAATCATTGCTACAACATATGTCTCGATTTGGAGTGGTTCAGTCAAAGCCCGGAGTAAGTACAGAAAAAGGTCCGTTGGATTTGCAAGAAGATGTGAAAATGTCTCCTCCTTTAGATGGTCCACATGCAAAAGTTGGCCCGAAACCACCAGCTCCGAAGCCCGTAAATAATCCTGAAGAGCCAGAAATGAAACCATTTAACCCATCACCTTTTAAAACAGGGTATTAATCAACGTAACCTGGTTGCTTGCAACCAGGTTTCCATCTTATATATAAAAATTGCATCTCCTTGAACACTCATGGCACCAAAGATGTGTATGCATACTGCCGAGTTTTCGACGAAGGCTCTCCTAAATGAGAGGCATGAGGCTCGCTCTTAGCACTTAAGCCCCATTCAGGAGCCCCTCACGGTTCGGGATGACGTACTTCTCATTATGAGCAATCCCGCGTATCCCAGGCTTTACAGCCCAACCTACTCCGTTTATTATTAAAGTCTAGCTCATAATCAACAGGTAGAATTAAAATGATTTTAGATACGTTATTGGGCAATCAATCCATAATCATCTCTCTGGATGTTGATAATTTTTTATTTGAGCGCTTAGAACAAATTGCTCATGCAGGTTTTTTACTGGTTGAGATTAATTCCACGGATACCCAACTCTTGCAACAAGCAATAGCCCAATTCCCATCAATTAAGATTGGTGCGGCAGGAGTTACAGAGGTACAACAATTAGAATATTGCTACCATGCTGGAGCGCATTTTGCCACGAGTCCTGGATTTTTACCCTCAATCGCACAAACAGCGACAGTTTACTCCATGAACTACCTACCTGGAATTGCAACTATATCCGAAGCAATGGCCGCGATGAGCTTGGGCTATGTGCATGTCCGCCCCTTCCCCGCCGATTTAGCTTTCTGTACCCTGTTAAATAAATGCTTACCGGGATTAAAACTATTCCCAGCCGAAATTGAATGGGAAGAGGCAGAGCATTTTCTGAATTTACCTGCGGTAGCAGCTGTTGGTATTAATAACCCCGATAAAAAGCAATTAGCCGCACTTGCCGCGAGTATTTTGGTGTAATACCTCAACGCGTTGATACTATTATCCATGCCCCTCAAATTCCCCCGGTCAATCCGAGGGAGCTTGTCTGGTGGACACGACATCCCTAAATAACATCCATGTTTTTCAACTCCTTGAATAATAAATACTTTTACCCAACGAAAGAAAAATTAACACAAGGTGATTGTTTAAAAAACAATTAAAGAGTAACGTGTTGTATTAAGCTATGTTATAGAGTAATGCACTATGCCTTTATTTTGTGATGATGTCCTAGATATATTGGAAAAAAAAGATTTATTAAACTTAGATAATGAAAGAATGCTACAGGCTCATCCTGATCAAGAAGGGGTGAAACAAGCCCTTAATATACTCCAATGGACTACATTGCTTAATGGTGCTGATACAGCACAACTGAATTTGAATGCGGTGATGAAACAGCCCAACCTCTCAATCTTGATAGAGCTTTTTGAATTTTTAAATGTGGAAAATAGTTTAACTCAAGCTCATTTTGATGCTCTAATTCATGTTTCTGATCCAGTGACCTTACATTCTATCCTCAGTGAATTAAAAAAATCGTTTTTGTTTAATCCAGACAATTTTACACTTATTGCCCGTCATAAAAATCTTAAAAGTCTGCATGCTGCGTTGACTACATCCAATACAGCACATTTGCTTTCTAGCGCCACTCCCTATGCCTATGTTCAAGATATTATGGTTCACCCGAATCCTGAAAAACGAGTCGAATTATTTATTGCATTACAAGAATTAGGATGGCTCACAGAAAAAAATTATAAGTTTATTGTTGCTTGTCCTCGTATGGAACTAATTTTCTTAGCTTTAAAGGTATTGGCTAAAGCAGATTTATTAACAATAGAGCGTTTCATCGCTGTTATAAGACATCAAAATACTAAAGCAATAGAAACGGCTTTGTTTATTGTAGATCAAGAAGAACTTCTGGCTTTAAGTGATTTTGAGTTGCTTATTTCACATCCTCAGCCAGACGTACTTGCCTCGGCTATGGCACGATTACATAAAGAACCACTTAGAAATGATGGGATAGTACAAATGCATCAGGGGGCAATTAGAAGACATAGTCATCCTATGTTTGTGGCACAGATTTTTTATATTTTAAAAAGCCTCAATTTACTAACACATCAAAATAGCCTTCGTGTATTAAGACACCCTAAAGCCGATCTATTAGCTCATGCTTTGGCCATATTGATGGGGACTAGTTTTTTAACTGCGGAAAAGGCTCAAGCTACGTTTACAGAAATTATCATGCTACAACATCCAGATACAGTGGCAAGCATTTTTGTTTTATTGCAGAACTTAGGCTTATTAACGGAGAGCAATAAAAAATTAATTAAGGCTTATATTCAATTAGAGTCTTTGGATAATGTGCTAATTTTATTAAATAAAAATGGGCTTCTAACGAAACAATCAGGAAATGAACTTTTGGCTTTTATTTTTCATCATCCAGAGTTATTAACAGTCATTCCTATATTACATGCAGCGGGATTATTAACTCTGTCCAACTGGGGGCATTTAATAAAGCACCAATCATTACCTTTAGTCTCCCAAGCATTGAGTGCTTTACACAAAACCAAGATATTAAAACAACCTCATTTTGATGTGCTAATGACTCATCAACATTTGAATCTTATAGCCCCTATATTAAAGCTTTTAGAATGTACCGTATTTTTCCATGCCCCAACAGCTCCATTACATTTTAATTGGATTATGAAACACCCTCACCTTCATTTATTGTTAAAGGTTTTGAAATTGCTTCAAGACGCTGCACTATTAAATCAAGAACTGACCCATGAAGATATTGAAATCACCATGCGTGCTCCTGGAGTCACATATGACACCGTATGCCTGTTACAAAAAGCGAATTTGTTAAAAGGGAAACTAGCTCAAAATAACTTTAAAACAGCAATACGCTTTCAAAAGGATAATGACATTATGCAGGCCCTAAGCGCCTTGCAAGGGAATCATACGTTGACAGAAATCCTTGCTCAGAACTATTTTGAAATTTTAAGTACACGTTCTGATTTCAGTGTGCTAGCAAGAGCTCTCATCCGCTTACAAGAAGCTAGTTTATTAACTCAAGAGTTATTTGCCGTGGTGATAAGTCATGTTGCTGCCCCCATTATCATAGACATTCTAACTTTACTAAACCAGAATGGATTGCTTCATCAGAGCAATAGAAATGCTCTAGTAAAACATAAGAATCCTCAAGCAGTTCTTGATGCTCTGACATTGTTACAGCAGGAGCAGTTATTCAGCCCTGAAATGGCTCAAGAAAATTTTGATGTACTAATGAAGCACCAGCATCCTGATTTGATAGCATATGCTTTAATCTCATTAAAACAGGAAGGCTTGTTAACGAGTAGGACATTAGCTCCTTATCGTGAGGCTATAGCAAAATATAAAAAGCCTGATCAGGCAGTTGATATTCTTCAACAATTGATTTTGATTGTTAAAGAAGAAGCGAGACTTTATTTAAGATCACATCCTGATATGCGGGCACTGATGGGAAGTGATATGGAGTTTCTTTGGGATAAAATTTCAGCAACCGTCAGTACACGTATGCTTTCCGAGTACGATGGAATTTATGGGCCACAGAATTCTGAATTTATTCAGCTTATTAATACGGCTCGTTTTACTTCATGGAATGAGTTGGATAGTCCGAAAGCTGAGAATGAATATGCTTTTTTTCAGCCGAATGATAGAGACGATTTAGCGTGGGATTGTGAAGCAACTAAGTACAGTAGTTCTCTCTCTTAAATGTAGGTTGGTGCGGGCATGATAAAGCACAACGTAATGATCTTGAACGAGCTCTGAATGTTGGGCTACGCTCAGCACGAACCTACATAACTCGACTATTTTCGATTTATAAGTACATCCAATACAAAAAATGCAGCGCCAATACAAATCGCGCTGTCAGCAATATTAAAGGTTGCAAAATGGTGATGTTGATAATACACATCGATAAAATCGATCACATAACCATAAAAAGCGCGGTCAATTAAATTACCGACGGCACCACCTAAAATAAGGCTAATCCCGGCGCATAAAAGGCGATCTTTACTGGAGGCACGGATTAGCCAAACAATAAGAACCACACTCATGATTAAACTAAAACCAGCAAAAAACCAACGGTGCCAGCCCCCAGCCCCATTTAAAAAGCTAAAGGCAGCACCGGTGTTGTATGCAAGAGTAAAATTGAGCATAGGAAAAATGGGCACTGGTTTATAAGCAGTTAACGAAGTTCCAGCCCAGTATTTACTTACCTGGTCACAAACAATAATTAAAATACTCAGCGCAAACCAATGCCATTTTTTCATATAAATTGCCTCATTTCATCTTGGCCACTAATATTGCCAACACAGCGTAAACACAGTTCTGGATGATTTGCATCCTGTCCTACATCAGGTCGACGATGCCAGCAACGTGCGCATTTCTCATGAGCGATCGGGGCTACTAAAATGGATACGCCATATTCAGTAGTCGCCAATCCAGCAGGAGCAGCACTCATTGGCTGTACTGTTGCGCCTGAAGTAATAAGTAAAAAACGTAACTCTTCACCTAAACGAGTTAGTTTAGGTAAGGTAGCGCTCTCAACGTATAAAGAAACCTCAGCAGCTAAAGCAGAGCCAATCTCTCCTTTTTGTCGTGTTTCTTCTAAGGCTTTATTTACTTCATCGCGAATCACATGCAACTCGTCCCACTCAGCCATGTTCACGCCCTCAACTGCAGGCCAGGCATCATACCAAAGCTCGGTGAAAATCGTCTCATTGGTATAGCCAGGAATAAACTTGGCAATCTCTTCTGCGGTAAATGACAGTATGGGAGCTAACCATAAAGTAAAGGCTCTAATGATGTGATACATCGCCGTTTGACAAGAACGTCGTGCCTTGCTTTGTTTTGCACAAGTATATTGACGATCTTTAATTAAATCCAAATAAAAACTACCCATGTCCACAGCACAGAAATTATGAATTTTCTGATAAATAACGTGGAATTGATAACTTTCATAAGCAGCAATAATTTCTTCTTGTAAAAGCTGGCAACGCTTAATCGCCCACTTATCTAATTCCAAAAGATCCTTAGCATCAACACTATCTACCTGAGGCTCAAAATCAAATAAGTTCGCTAATAAAAAGCGGGCTGTATTACGAATTCTACGATACGCATCCGCATTGCGTTTAATAATTTCATCCGAAATACTTACTTCATGACGGTAATCGGTAGAAGCTACCCATAAACGTAAAATATCCGCTCCATGCTGATTAACCATCTGATCTAAAGCCACATAATTCCCTTTAGACTTAGATAGTTTTCTACCTTCAGCATCCACAGTATAACCATGAGTTAATACCGTTTTATAAGGAGCCACACCATACATAGCCACGGAAGTGGTCAATGAAGAGTTAAACCAACCACGATGCTGATCAGAACCTTCAAAATAAATATCTGCAGGGAACGCCAACTCTTTATTTTGCTGTAACACACAATAATGCGTTACGCCTGAGTCCAACCAAACGTCCATGGTGTCATTAATTTTATCGTAAAATGGCGCATCATCACCGAGTAATTCCGCTTTATCCATTTCAAACCAAGCATCAATTCCTGATTGCTCAATACGCCCAGCAACCTGCTCAATGAATTCCAGAGTTTTTGGATGCAGTTCACGAGTGGTACTGTGCACAAATAAGGGCATTGGTGTACCCCAAGCCCTTTGTCTTGATATGCACCAGTCAGGTCTATTTTCAACCATATTGCCAATACGCGCTTTACCCCAATCTGGAACCCAGTTAACCGTATCGATTTCTTTAATAATCGCCGGTCTTAACTGGTTTTTATCCATGGAAATAAACCATTGCGGTGTTGCTAAAAAGATCATCGGTGATTTATGGCGCCAGCAGTGTGGGTAGCTGTGTCTAATGGTTCCTTTAGCTAATAAAACCCCATTCTCAGCCAATACTTCCACAACACGCTCATTGACCTTTAATACATGCTGCCCCGAAAATAAACCTACATCTTCGGCAAAACATCCATTAGCCTTGACTGGATTAATTAAAGGTAAATTATAGGCTTTACCAATTACGTAGTCGTCAGGACCATGAGCTGGTGCAGTATGTACTGCTCCCGTACCGGAATCAGTTGTTACATGCTCACCTAAAACGACAGGAACAACGCGACTATAAAAAGGATGTTGTAATTTTAAATGCTCGAAGGCTTTGCCTTGTACTGAACTTTTAATGGTGTATCCAGTAATCCCATAACGTTCCATTGCTGATTCAACAAGATCCGTAGCCAATACTAAGTAAAAACTTCCAGCATCAACTAGGGAATACTCAATATCAGGATGCAAGCATACTGCTTCGTTCGCAGGCAAGGTCCAGGGAGTCGTTGTCCAAATAGGAACACTCAACTTCTTAACATCAGCTTTTATATTAAAGTGATTGATAAACTCTTCCGGATTAACCGCGGTGAAGGCCACATCAATAGATATGGAGGTTTTTTCTTCGTAATCCACCTCAGCTTCTGCCAGAGCTGAACCACAATCGATACACCAATGTACGGGCTTAAACCCTTGTTGCAGGTGACCGTTTTTAATCATCAACCCTAAAGCGCGGACAATATTGGCTTCATAGCGAAAATCCATAGTGACATAAGGATTATACCAATCACCTAACACACCCAAGCGCTCAAATTCTTCACGTTGAATATCAATTTGGCTACCGGCATATTCACGGCATTTTGCACGAAACTCTCGAGCAGAAACTTTATCACCAGCACGACCTATTTTTTTCTCAACGTTCAGTTCAATTGGTAAACCATGGCAATCCCAACCAGGAACAAAAGGCGCATCATACCCACTAAACGATTTAGACTTGATAATAATGTCTTTAAGAATTTTATTTAAGGCATGACCACAGTGTAAATGACCATTGGCATAAGGAGGCCCGTCATGCAGAATAAATTTTTTACTGCCGGCACGCGCTTTACGAATTTGTTCATAAATTTTCTTTTCCTTCCATTGAGCCAAAGCTTCTGGCTCCCGAGTTGCCAAGCTTGCCTTCATTGGAAATGAAGTATTAGGAAGGTTTAATGTATCTTTATATTCTGCCATAACGGACCACCACTTTACGAAATCGTTAGGTTATTGACGAATGTTTTCGCCACCTCAATATCATCACGTATTTGCTCGATCAAAGCATCCACCGAAGTGAATTTAACCTCATCACGTAGCTTGTGCAAGAAAAATACCTGCACTAATTCTCCATAAATTGACTGTTCAAAATCAAATAAATGGACCTCCAAAACACACTTGGTGCCATCTACTGTAGGTCGCCTTCCGATATTAGCAACCCCATATACTGTTTGCTGGGATGCAAGACAAGCTTTTACCGCATAAACCCCTTGCAAAGGAACAGCCAAACGTCGAAGACCGATATTTGCAGTAGGGATTCCCCACTGACGCCCACGTTGTGCTCCATAGACTACTCGCCCACAAATACTGTAGGTTCTGCCTAAATATTTAGCTGCTGTTTCCAAATCTCCTGCACCTAATGCCGTTCTAATTTTTGTAGAACTAATTCGGTCTTCATTAATACAAAAATCAGAATAAACATGTACATTACAGGCATACTCTGCACTTAATTGCTTGAGCAGGTTCACATCCCCTTCTCTGTTTTTTCCAAAGCGAAAATCTTCGCCTACAAGAAGATGCTTTATGTTTAATGTAGAAAATAAATAGTTACGCGCAAATTCAGTTGCTGTAGTTTGTGCAAACACTTCGTCAAATTTAATACAATAAACATAGTCAACCCGACATTGACGCAATACGTCCAACTTTTCTCTTAAACCAGAAAGTCGTGCTGGAGCGTGTTCCTTTTGAAAATATTCTCGTGGTTGTGGCTCAAACAAAATCAGCACCAAGGGAATATTCAAGGCATCAGCTTTAGCCCTTAAGGTTTTAATTAAATTTTGATGTCCTAAATGAACCCCATCAAAATTGCCAATGGTTGCAACCACGCCCTTATCAAAAACAGAAAAATGGTGAATACCACGCAACAATCTCATTGAATCATTCAATCGGTAAACTAAAACGTCATAGTATACTTCTTTTCTTGCCTATTGAGAAATACTAAGGAAAAGAAGCACTAGATAGGCAATTAGTATTTCCTGTGTCTAACTTCGTGATTTATATAATCTTAGTTAATGCTGCTTGCCTGTTCTAGGCTTGAAGTATTCTCTTCCGCATCATCAGTTAACTCCTTACTGATTTCTTTGTGTTTCAGAGCGTTAATAGAATTACGAAATAAAATATTGATATGCTGATTGTTACTTAATTTTACATGGAGGTTCATGTTCTCAGACGCGGTACTTATACTTTTATTCAATCCTTTAACTTCATCAGATTCAATTAACAATTTACAGATATCTTTTTGTAGCCGGGCTGTATGAGAAAAACGAAGAACACCATGATGGAATAAAGTACCAACATGCCGATTGGTAGTTGGTTTCATATGTAATTGAACACATTGAACTTCATATCCTGCTGAATGAAGTTTAAAATAATAATGTTCAAGACGTTGTTGTAAGACTTTTTTGAAATCAGTTTCTACATAATCATGAATCCGAGGTAATTGTTCTTCTAAATGTCTTAACGCTTGCTCTTTGGTCATTTTATTCTCTTTGACCCGCTTGAATAATTGAACGCGACATTCCATATAGATGGGTAAAACCTCGCAAAGCGATTCCGTTTCAAGTATTCCCTCAGGAAAACGACGCTCGAGATTTTCAAAATAATCATCTAGTCTCGGCTCACCACTGAATGAACGTTTTTCTTGAAGAAAACGAGCATAATCCTCACGAACGCATTGTTTAAACTTTAAAATCTCCGGGTTAAAAATTTGATTATCGTCGGAAGTGCAAGGCAAAATAGGCTTAGCTAAATAAGCTTGCATTTTTGAATCTATTAATCGATTTTTCAGCCCTGCTTCAAAAGCAGGCACATCAAATCTAAAAGCCAAAGCAGAAACGGCATGCGTCAGTTCATGAGCTACCAAGGCCCCATAGTCACGATCACTCCCCATATCGGCAATTACCACTGTTCTTAAGGGCATACGAAACGCGCCTGCATAGCTATAGTGACCATATAATCCAACTTGAGCCTCAGGATCTTCGATGTGTAATTTCAAATTATGGAGTAAGGCATCCGCAGCACTATTTTCTATGATTAATTTGATAATATGATCATCCAGCTCCATTAAATTGTCATAAGTATCATTAATACGTGTTAGCATTGCATGCGATACAGAAGCATCCTTAATGGTTTTAGCCTTTAATACTTCAACAATAGCAATCTTAATCATAGTCACTCCTTATATAGGAGCTTATTATACCCCAAGACCAACAAATATCAACCAATATGAACAAATAATGTTCATTATCCGGGTGGGAATCTTAATAGTGGACTATGCGAAAATCTTGGTGAAAAGCCATATTTGGCTCAAATATGGCTTTACCTTCAGTCGGAGCGAGTACTTCTATTTTTTATCCGCGGTTTCATTAATATCAGAACGCACAATTAAAACATCGCATTGTGCATTATGCAAAATGGAGTTGGCAGTAGAACCCAGTAATAAAGAAAGGCCATGCTTTCCATGACTACCAGTAACAATTAAATCAATATTACGTTCTTTGGCCACTCTTAATATTTCATTTTTTGTAGAACCAAATTCGATAAAGCGATGTTGGTCATCAACCCCTAATTTATCGCCTAATTCATTGAGCTCTTTTTCTGCTTGTTCACGAATAGACAACTCCACTTCAGCAAAGCCTGCAAAACCAGGATAAGCATAAGCGGGAATAGGTTCAACAACATGAACTAAAATCAAATCAGCCCCATTTTCATCAGCAATTTTTTTTGCCTTATGGGCTGCTAATACGCCAACCTCATCAAAGTCAGTCGCAAACAATACCCTCTTATACATCATTTTCTCCTTAAAATACTGATGCCTATCTTAAAGACTAGCAGATTTCTTATGAAATTGTAGCGTTACAATGAATTAACAAAACAAGATCGTAAATTGGAATATCTCGCAAAGCTTAGCTAGCATTAACTTATGCTCTTGAACTAAAAATAACTATAAGAAACCAAGAGGGAGAAAGGAATGTTCTTTAAAGCTGTGTTTATGGATAAATCCTCTACGAAAAAAAATGAGTTTGATATCAAACTTAATGACGCAATCGAGTTAATCCGAGCCAATCAATCCATCGTTGCAACACGAGTTTTAGAGGCTCTCGATTCACATAGAATTACCGTTAATTCTTTTTTTAATATGTCAGAAAACCATTATAAGGAAATACAAGAAGACTTGTTAAAGGAAGAGAAGATTACGATTCCATCAGAGTATCCACCTTCAGAAGAAATCGTAAACATTATTGAAGAAAAATATTCAGGAATTATTTACGACGATAAACATATCTATTTAAGCCTAAATCGCACCGTGGAAGAAATAGCCAGCACCTTGGTTCATGAAGTGTGTCATTTCCTTAATAGCGATATTTATAGACAAGAACAGAAAAAAAGTTCATCGCTACTCTATAGATACAAAGATGAAATACGTTCATTTACTGCAGAAAAAATCTTTGAACGGGATGGTCATTGTATACTGCGTAGCCACATGAGGAGGATTCATGCTCATGTGACGCGGGCTTATCCTGAGTTTGTTGATCCGGATATGGATATGCAGAAAGTGGGGTATGTTTATTCTTGTTATGATACTCCGATGAAATAGTCTTATGTTTTTTTGGTCAATAATATGCACGAATTACCGCGGTCAAGTCGCGGTAATTCGTGAGTTTTATTTGATAAGAAAAGCACAAATATCACATAAATGGACGTGATAAGTTTAGTCCCACTCAATCCAAACTTTTCTCTTTAAGCTTAATTTGCTCTTCCGCCTTGGCAATAGCCTTACGAATTGCTTGAGCTTCTTCTGATTGTTGTGGGGCTAACTTAAGTAAACGCTGCCAATAAGCAATGGCATCTTCATAAGCGTGGCTTACATAAGCATTCATAGCCATCATTGCTAGTGCATCAGGTTGATTGGGATTATTTTTTAATAAATTAGCAAAAATTTCTGTAACTTGCTCGGTAAACTGTCGATTATTTAATACCCATAAACTGTGTGCATAATTAACAGCATATTGCTCATCCTTAGGGTCAAATTGATAAGCCTTCGCAAAAGCATCTAATGCGTTTTGTTTTTCTTCTTGACCGGTGTACAAACGCCCTAAAAGATACCAACCTTTCGCACTCTTAGGCGTATCATCCAATTTAGCACGTAGCTTGGTGATTAATTCCTGGGGGCTTTTAATCGATTTAAGCATGGCATCTGCTTTCTGCTGTTTTTCTTGATATTGCAAATAGTCCTGCCACTTCGCAAATCCCCCCCAATTGAAATACCCGGTAAATGCCAGGATAAAAATAATTGGGACTAACAGTAAGCTAGCAAGCCAATGGCGTCTTAAAGGATAAATAATTACCATACTTGCTAACAGAGTGAGTGTAACGAGTAACGCTAATAACCACCATTCATTCATATTAAGGACTCACCGAGATTTTTTTCTTAGCAAAGCAAGCTCGCCAAAAAATCAAAAAACCTAAAATTAAAAAGAAAGCCGGACCAAACCACAATAAATAAGTTATTGCTTTAACTGGAGGTTTAAACAAAATAAAGTCTCCATAGCGTGCACTAAGGTAATCAGTAATTTCACTGTCACTCTTGCCTTCCTTCACTAATTGATAGACCCGCCCTTTTAAATCTTTTGCTAGATCCGCATTTGAATCCGCTAAATCCTGGTTTTGACATACCAGGCAACGTAAATCTTTTAACAAATGATTAAACTGCGCTTCTTTTTTTGCTGAATCTAAAGGGTACATACCATTGGCCCAAACACTGGTTGGGGCTAAAACTATCCAGAGCAAAACATACATCCACTGCAAGCGCTTCATGCCATCTGCTCCAATTGTTTAATTAAAGGTAATACTTCCTTTTGCCACAACTCTTGATTCATTGCCCCAGCATGGCGGTAACGAATAACTCCTTTTTTATCAATGACAAAAGTTTCTGGTGCCCCATAAACGCCCAGGTCAATTGCAGCACGTCCATCTTGATCTTGCATGACTAACTTATAAGGATTCCCCCATTGGCTTAACCATTGCAATGCATCTTCAGGCTTGTCCTTATAATTTAATCCATAAATAGGCACACCTTCACGCGCTAACTGCAACATAAAGACTTGCTCATCGGTACAAGCAGCACACCAACTGGCCCAGACATTTAATAAAACGACTTGATTGCGAATTTTCTGAGAGCTGAAAGAGGACTCAGGATGATGCAATTCAGGCAGTGTAAAATCAGGCACTAATTTGCCTACTTGCACTGAAGGCAAATTGTGTGGATTTAAAGAAAGTCCACGCCAAAGAAAAATACTCAATAGAACAAAAAGCACTATAGGAATTATTCGCCATCCTATTTTTCTCATGCTGAGGCTCCCGCTGTTTGTCTTTTTTGATAATAACGTCTGTCAGTCAAAGCAAAAAAACCACCGGCTAAAATCATAAACCCACCCGCCCAAATCCAGCGCACAAACGGTTTATAATAAAGACGAACCGACCAGGAATCACCATTTAAAGGCTCGCCTAAGGCAACATAAATATCTCGAAACGGAGTTACATCAATTGCCGACTCAGTCATTGCCATTTGACCAATGGTATAGAGTCTTTTTTCCGGGTAAATAAGCTTTGTTTTGTCCTGATGAGTGATGCTAAATTGCGCCTGAGTTCCTTTATAGTTGGGGCCATCTAAAGGTTTTTGATTTACAAACTCAATAGAATAACCAACCAAATCGATTTTTTTCCCTGGTTGCATTTGTACATCATCTTGCACACCGTAAGCAGTGGAAACAGCAATGCCAATCACAGAAGCAGCAACGCCGAAATGCGCTAATACCATGCCCCAATAAGCTTGGCCAACACGAGTAAAACCACCACGTTCTTTAATGCGTTTAATTACTGCCTGGGTGGTACTTAACACAATCCAAGTTGCTAAAACCAATCCCAAAAAGGCTGAAGCATCAAACTCATGATGAGTCAGTAACAATGAGGCACAAGGTAGCACAATACTCAGCACTGCTACGCTCCATAATTTTTTGAATAGCCCCATCCAACTATCTGAGTTCCATTTTAAATGAATACCCAATCCCATCAGCAACAGCATAGGAATCATTAAGGGAACAAACACAGCATTGAAATAAGGAGCCCCTACCGATAATTTACCTAAGCCCAAACCGTCAACCAATAATGGATAGACTGTCCCCATCAGAACTGTGAGCATAATCACTACTAAAAATACATTATTTAAAAGTAAGGCGCTTTCACGTGATAAAGGACTCGGGTTATTTGCTGCATGCAGCGTTTGGGCACGAAACAGGAACAGTAACAAGGAACCACCAATAACCAACAGTAAAAACCCTAAAATGAATAAACCCCGTTGTGGATCCACTGCAAAAGCGTGCACTGAGGTGAGCACGCCTGAACGCACCAAAAACGTCCCGATGAGGCTTAAAGAAAAAGCTGCAATTGCTAAAAGCATAGTCCAAGCTTTAAATTGCTGGCGCTGTTCAGTCACAGCCAAAGAATGCAATAACGCAGTTCCCACAAGCCAAGGCATAAATGAAGCATTTTCAACCGGATCCCAAAACCACCAGCCGCCCCACCCCAGCTCGCGGTAAGCCCACCAACTACCCAAAGTAATTCCAGCCGTCAAGCAACACCAAGCCGCTAAAGTCCAAGGCCTGGTCCATTTAGACCAACTACTTTCAACTTTCCCAGCCCATAAGGCAGCAATAGCAAAAGCAAAAGCCACTGAAAAGCCCACATAGCCCATGTACAACATGGGAGGATGGAATAAAAATCCCGGGTCTTGTAATAAAGGATTTAAATCACGGCCTTGGGTATTTAATACTTGGAATTGTCGTAAAAAAGGATTCGAGGTCGTTAATAAAAAGAGAATAAAACCGATGCTTAACCAGCCTAAAACAACGAGTACGCGCGTGCGCATTTCTTTATCTAAGCCTGAACTAAAACAGGCCACCATCAAGGTCCAAAAACTCAAAATCGCAACCCAAAGCAGCATCGAACCTTCATGCCCACCCCAAACCGCACACAATTTATAAAACCAGGGTAAAGCAACACTGGAATTACTCATCACATAAATAACAGAGAAGTCATCTTTTAAAAAACAAATCGTAAGGAGAATGTAGGTCAATGCAATAAATAAAAACTGGGTAACAACATAGGATTTTGCTGCATCCATCCACTCAGGCCGTTTTAATTGCAAACCGATTAACGGGATTATGGCTAAAGCCAGGGAGGCCATTAATGCCAGAATAAGAGAAAAAAGTCCTAGCTCAGCAATCATGAATTCACCTTTGGCGCTAATGCCGCTTTTACTTCAGGAGGCATATACTTTTCGTCATGTTTTGCCAGTACGCGAGTTGCCTGAACATGCAGGTTATCAATCAATTGTCCTTCCACCACAACCCCCTGCCCTTCACGAAATAAATCAGGCAAAATACCGTTATGTACTACAGTCACAGTTTGCCTCAAATCAGTGACTCTAAATTCAACCCTTAAGCCTTCTTTGGCTCGCACTAAAGAGCCTTTTTCAACCATTCCCCCCACTCGGATCGCTTGCTTAGATGGCACTTTGCCCTCTGCAATTTGGGTCGGAGTATAAAATAAACTGATATTTTGCCTTAAGGCATATAAAACCAAACCTGAAGCTATAGCTAAGACAATAAAAGCAGACAATAAAATCAAAAGCTTACGTTTACGAGCTGGATTCATAATTAGCGTTTAAACCATTGTTGTAATTTTTGACGTGTTTGTTTCTTTTTCCATTTCATCCCTAAAAGGTTCATCACTAAGACAACAGAAACTAAACTATAAGCAGGCCAAACATAAATGGAGTAGCCACCCATCGTTAACCATTCATAAAACTGACTCACTTAACTTCCCCTTCAAATTGAACCTTTACCCAAGCTTTTCTTTTTTCCCTAAGCAACAACTCTTGACGTGCTTTTTCCAAAATAATCCACAATGCGTATAAGAAAAATCCGATAATGCTCAATAAAAGTGGATACAACATACTGCCGTCAATCTTGGGCTTTGCAAACACCGATAAAGTAGAACCTTGATGTAATGTGTTCCACCAATACACTGAGTAATGGATTATAGGTAAGTCAATTAAGCCGACTAAAGTTAAAATAGCAATAATGCGATCGCCATCTTCTTTGTTTTTTACCGCTTGGTGAGTCGCTAAAATCGCGGCATATAATAATAAAAGGATCAGTTCGGAGGTTAATCGCGCATCCCAAACCCACCAGGCACCCCACATGGGTTTACCCCAAATGCTGCCAGTCACCAAGGCAAGAAAAGCCATGCATGCTCCAAACTGAGCCACTTGATTAATCAGCAAGCCGGCGATTTTAATCCGCCAAACTAAGAGTAGAACCGCCAGAAACCCCATCCATCCGTAAAGCGCCATAGATAAAAAAGCGCTGGGCACATGGACGTAAATAATACGAAATGCATCGCCCTGTTGATAATCAGGGGGAGTAAACGCCAGTCCCCAAACGATTCCTATGATTAAGGTAAGTACCGCGCAAAAAGAAAGCCAGGGAAGCAAACGCCCTGTATATTCATAGAATGATTTCGGCGAAGCCAATTGATATAATATTTTCCACATAGGAATAAAGGGAATCAAAAAAAGACAGATTTTATCATGTAACTGAGCATTCGCAAAATAGAGTAACTGATTTAGTGATTTATTGACTTATTATATGATAGGCACTAGGTGATTACTCTGCATGACTGATTCGAATCACCCCAGTAATGGCATAAGGCAGAAAGCCTACCGCAATTACCGACATAGCCAGCAATAACGCTAAATAACCATTTACCGGTAAAGATTGCATGGCGACATGCAAGGTGCCACTACCAAAAATAAGCAAGGGCAAAGTTAAAGGTAATAATATTAATGCCATCAATACGCCTCGCTGATTACTCCCAGCGCCAAAAGCTGCGACCAAAGCACATAAAAATAATAAAGCTGGCGTACCACATAGAATGGTTAGTGCCAAAATCCAGGTTTCCCAAGCTGTTAGAGAAAATAATAATGCGACTAATGGACATAAAATTAATAAAGGCAGTAAAAGAAACAACCAATGAGCAATCACCTTAGCGCAAACCATTAAAGGTAATGATTCCCCTGAAACCAACCATTGTTCAATCACTCCTTGCTCATAGTCTTGTTGAAATAAGCGTTCTGCGGACAATAACATGGATAAGAGTATTGCCATCCAGACTAATCCTGGGGCTATCGTTCTTAATAATTCTACTTCCGGCTTTAGGGTTAAAGGAAACATAAACAAGAAGATCAGTAAAAAAAGACAGGAATTAACCAGAAAGCGAATTTGCCTTGCCTGAATTAATAATTCGCGTTTGCACTGTTTTTTGAATAATGAAATAGCGGAGCTCATAATCTATGCTCCTGATAATCAGCAGGGTCCAGCGGTAATTTTTGATGGGAGGTAAGTAAAATAGCCCCACCCTGTTTTCTGTGCTCATCTACTTTAGCCATAATAATTTCTAAAGCAGTATCATCTAAGGCAACCAATGGTTCATCTAACAGCCACAATTTAGCATTGGTCATCCACAAGCGTAATAAGCCAACCTGTCTACGCTGTCCAGCAGATAATAGTGCACAAGGGTAATCTAAATGAGCTTGCAACTTGAAAATTGCGGCTAACTCATCAATCGGCTGCCGCTTATAGTGCAGGTCAAACAAACAGTTTTCTCTTAAGGATAAGCTAGGATTTATTCCTGTTTTATGCCCTACAACGCATATTTGGCGTTGATATTCTGCCAGATCCAGATGAATATTTTTCTGGGCGAAGTGTATTTCCCCCTCAGCAGGGCGATATAAACCAGCGATCAATTTGAGTAAGGTGGTCTTTCCCGCACCGTTTGCCCCCTGAAGATGGAGCAATCCTCCCGGAGACAAATGAAAAGCAACATTATTAAGCAAAGGTTGCTCTTGATAATCAAAGCTGAGGTTAATTACATCAAGCATGAACATATCAGTCATTATTAGAAAGCATGCATGGTACTAAAACCATTGTCTGTTGACAATTCGCAACGATAATCCTCAATGGCTATGTAGCAAAAATGACTCGTGCGAAAATCAGAAAAAATCCCTAAATTTCAGTACAGTAGCGATTCGGCTGGTTTTTTTAGGATTCAAGCTGTTTGCACTTGCACATATCCTCATTGACCGCCATAATCGGGCTTTATTTATTTGAAAGGACTGTAATGGAATTCTTGAGTCAATATGGTTTATTCCTTTTAAAATCCATCACTGTAGTTGTTGCCTTTTTGGTGGTTTTTGCCGGCTTTTTTTCAATGAGCAGAAAACCCAAGGGTAAATTAGAAATCACTTCTTTAAATGAGCATTATGAGCATTTGCATTCGCTGATGAGCAAGGAAATTCTTGGAAAAAAAATACCTAAGAAAAAAAATAAGAAAAAGGACCCCAAACGTCCCTCACTTTATGTAATTGACTTTCAAGGGGATATAAAAGCATCACAAGTGGATCAGCTCCGCGATGAAATCACCGCTGTGCTTTCAGTTGCTACCTCGGAAGATGAGGTTTTAATCCGATTGGATAGTCCTGGGGGAGTAGTTAATAGTTATGGTTTAGCAGCTTCTCAATTGCAACGTATTCGCGATAGAAAAATCCCTCTTACTGTGAGTATCGATAAAATTGCAGCTAGTGGCGGTTACTTAATGGCCTGTGTTGCTAATCACATAGTTGCCGCTCCTTTTGCAATTATTGGCTCCATTGGTGTGGTGGCACAGATTCCTAATTTCCATCGTTGGCTTAAAAATCATGATGTTGATGTAGAACTGTTAACTGCAGGAGAATATAAGCGCACATTAACAATATTTGGTGAAAATACCGAAAAAGGCCGCAAGAAATTTCAAGAAGATTTGGAAAAAATACATGCTGCATTTAGAAAATATGTTGCCAGTAATCGCGAGCAATTAGATATGGATCAAATTGCTACGGGAGAACATTGGTTAGCTACGGATGCTTTAGACTTAAAGCTTGTTGATAAATTGGCTACTAGTGATGATTACCTTATCGATAAACTAGCAAGCTATAAAGTATTCAAATTAACCATTCCACCGAAAACCTCTTTAGCAAACAAATTACTTAAACCCGCTATGAGATTACTACATCCTTGGGCGTAATGCGCAAATAATACTGCCACAGCCCGTATTACGACTTCGTCTAATACGGGCCACACCTTTTTATGGAATTATTGGCTCATCAGCAAATTTGTATTTAGTAGTATATACTTAAAGCAAATATTACCTAAACCTATGTTACCTAATGGAGTGACAAACGATGAGCGAGCCAAAATCAAAAATGCCTGATCTCAAAGAGCTGGCTTCAATGACAAGCAAATTATTCGGGGATATTAAAACGAGTGTTACCCAGATTATCCACGATTATAAAGAACAGCGTGCACAACCTGATGCAAGCGAAGAAATTAAACCCACAGAAACAAAAGCTGCGAACGAAGCAAAATCTGAAGAAGAAAAAAAATAATTGTATAACTATATCTTAATGTAATACCGAACCTAGTTCCTTAGGCATGCTCTTGGAATGGGGAGTAGGCTGGGCTGTAAAGCCCAGCATCGGGATTCGTACAAACTTTGTTTGCGGGGCTTTACAACCCAGCCTACGGAGAACTTATTTAACTTCCTTGTAGTCTTCTAGCGATAACAAACTATAATCTTAAACGCCTCACATTGATTACCAAAACACAGTTCTTGGCTACCTATAGTTTTAGTCGCAGCGACTTGTGTTTCTTTAGCAAAATGTTTCGCCTGCATATACCCCATACGCCGACAAAAAGAATTAGCGGCACGTGAACCACATCCTTTTTTCTTATCGTAGCACCAATCTACACGATGATGATCAAAACGCGGTACAACATAACGTTTTTCACGGTAATGGTACGCTTTAGGTGGTGTGTGTGACAGATGAGTGATACAGCCAATGGTCATAAAACCATTACAACGCCAGCCTTTGCATTGTACATTGCTGGATATAAAATTAGTTAAGCCAATATTATGTGCAATAACGCTTTGGTTTGCTGACTCGTATCCCATCATTTTGCAATAGTGATTAGCCACTGCTTTACCGCACTCTTTCCCATCAGCTGTGCAATAATCCAAACGCTCGCCTTGATATGTAGGATGCCAAAAACTGCGAAAGGCTTTATTTTGTGCTTCTGCACTTGCATGCGACAGGAAGGAGCAAAATAAAAAAACAGAAAGTATTATGTACCGGAAATTGCTCATTAAAACAGCCCATTAGCGATTATGGGCACATGTTAGCTTATGCTGCTAAGTGGTACAAGTGTAGAATGAGAAAAGTTGGGGTAAATATAGGGTTCTTAATGCCACGTACTACGTCATCCCCAACAGAGTGAGGGATCTCCTGAATGTGACGCAGACATTATAAATTAGTCGTACCACATTCAGGAGATCCTTCGTCGTAAACTCCTCAGGATGACGTAGTTCGAGGTGGGAGTAAGAGAATATAGTTCAAATCGGATTTGCACTATCAAAAAACACATGCTCCAAATTGAAACAACTACTTAAATGCTCGCCTAAAGCCTGAATACCATAACGTTCCGTAGCATGATGCCCGCAAGCATAGTAATTAATTCCTAATTCCTGAGCCTGATAATAGGTACGTTCAGATACTTCCCCACTTAAATAAGCACCCACGCCTAAACGATTTGCCTCTTCAATATAATCTTGAGCGCCGCCACTACACCAGGCGATACGGTTGATCTTGTGGTCATTACCCTCAATCATCAAAGGCTGCCGCCCTAATTTGCCGGCTAAAAATTCGCTAAGCTCATTATTAGTCATCGCATTTGCTAATTGACCGGACCATAGCAAATTATCAATACCGTCAATGCGATGCATTTGTAGTGCATTAACTTCAAATAATTTTGCAAGGCAAGCGTTGTTACCCAATTCAAGATGACAATCAAGCGGTAAATGATAAGCCAGGAGATTAATATCATGACTTAATAATTTTTGCAGCCGTTGGCGTTTCATACCCGTAATAACAGGTGACTCGCCGCGCCAAAAATAACCATGGTGTACTAATAAAGCATCTGCCTTCCAATCAACTGCTTGAGAAATCACGTCATCAGAAGCAGTTACTGCAGTGCAGATGCGTTTAATCTGTTCTTTACCCTCTACCTGCATGCCATTAGGCGCATAATCCTTAAAACGATCACAGCTTAATAACTGGTGCAGGTGTGAGGTTAATTCCTTTTGGGTAATCACCGATCAGAAACTCGCTTAATGTCCGCACCTAATAAGGAGAGTTTTTCTTCGATACGTTCATATCCTCTATCCACATGATAAATGCGTTCGACAGTGGTTTCCCCTTCAGCAACAAGACCGGCTAGAATCAAACTGGCTGAAGCTCGTAAATCTGTTGCCATTACTGGCGCGCCAGTTAATTTTTCAACCCCGTTAATGATCGCCGTATTACCATTTAACTGGATTTGAGCGCCCATACGTTGTAATTCTTGAACATGCATAAAGCGGTTTTCAAAAATTGTTTCCACAATTGTTGATGAGCCTTCAGCTACAGAGTTCATGGCCATAAATTGAGCTTGCATATCTGTTGCAAAAGCAGGATAAGGTGCTGTAGAAATATTCACAGCTTGAGGGCGCAAATTGTTCATATTAAGGTTGACCCAATCTTCGCCAATCGTTAACTCAGCGCCTGCTTCTTCAAACTTACATAATTGTGATAATAAAGTATCAGGACGTACACGTTTTACAGTCACATGTCCTCTAGTCAAAGCAGCGGCAGCTAAATAAGTACCGGCTTCAATTCGGTCTGACATTACAGAGTATGTGCCACCTGAAAGTGCCTCAACCCCTTCAATTTCAATAATTGAAGTTCCAGCACCAGAAATTTTAGCGCCCATTTGAATTAGGAAATTCGCTAAATCCACTACTTCTGGCTCACGAGCAGCATTTTTAATTACCGTAGTACCTTCAGCAAGAGCAGCAGCCATAAGAATGTTTTCAGTACCGGTTACCGTCACGGTGTCAAACATAATACGCTTACCTTGTAAACGACCACGCTTGCAACGAGCGTTGATGTAGCCATTCTTAACGGTAATGTCTGCACCCATAGATTTTAATGCTTTTAGATGCAGATCAACGGGACGTGTACCAATCGCACATCCACCAGGTAAGGACACATCTGCTTTACCGAAACGTGCTAACATTGGGCCTAATACTAAAATAGAGGCACGCATGGTTTTAACTAAATCGTAAGGTGCGACAAATTCATTCACCTGACCAGAATCAACCTGAACATTCATTTTTTCATCAACAATCAAATGAGCGCCCAATTGTCCTAATAATTCCATCATGGTAGTAATGTCTTTAAGATGAGGAACATTTGAAATCGTCACATGGTCACTGGCAAGTAAGCTGGCTGCCATAATCGGTAAAGCCGCGTTTTTTGCACCGGAAATAACCACTTCACCATTTAATGCCTTACCGCCGTTAATTAATAATTTATCCATGTTGTCTCCCCCATTCTTCTTGTGTCCACGTCTCCATGCTTATCGCATGAAGTTTGCCAGTGGTAATTAATTCTTTTAGCTGCGCGTATACCCATTGCTGCCGGGTAACTTTTGATTTATTTAAAAATACATCACTGACTACAGTTACCTTATATTGATAACCGTCCCCGTCTACTTTAACGAAAAATACCTCGTTAGTAGATCTAAGTTTTTGTTCTATTTCTTCATTACTTACCATTAAAATTAGCTCACAAATTAGAATAAATACAATTTTTTACCGATTAAATCTGCGTATACGATCAGCTTAATCCAGGGTAAAAGTGATAAAATAACAAAATGGAGAATTTTAGAGCATAACTCATTGCATTCAATGTCATCTTCACGTAAACGGAGACTCATTTCGTACGCGCTCACCATATGTAAATTTCCTCATTGCGAGAAACGTAGTGACGAAGCAACCCAGAAGTTCAAAGCACGGAACTCTGGGTTGCTTCACTTCATTCGCAATGACGACATTTTTTATTTATTTTAAAGAAATAACATATCCCGTGAACACTTACCTCTTTTCTGCATGGTTTGACGCCACCCAGGAAGATAGATTCCCGCCTACGCAGGAATGACACAAATTATTAACTTAATAGCAATGTATACCCTAAACGACTTCCAAAATATCTTTCACACCACAAAAGTCCGCTAGAGATTCAGTCTCTGCAGACATACCGATAATCTCGAAAGTCTTATTATTTTTTTTGCACAACTTTCTGGCTTCAATAAGCAACGCCATCCCGGCACTATCGCAATGAGTTACCTCACTTAGATCAAGAACTAAGTGGTTACTCGTATCATCCATCAAAGTCTTATAAAGTTGAGCTCGCACCTCAACTACTGATTTGAAGCTAAGCTCAAGAGGCTTAAAATGAGCTGTGTTCACCTTAAGAAGCCCTTTTTAATTGTTTTTGCTGCATTTGCTTGATCACTTCGTCCATACTGGAGTTTTGCAGTACTTGGGCAAATTGCGATCTAAAGCTTTGTAATAAACTAACACCTTCAACACTAATGTCATAAATTTTCCATTGGCCGTTTTTATCTACCAGGCTATAGGTTAAAGGAATATTTTGGCCCTCATTTCGCACAATTACACTATTAACGCGAAGAAAACGGGTATTCGCTGAAGCTCTAAGCGGTAAAAACTGTACCGATTCATCCGAGTATTGAGTCAAAGGACTGGAATAAGTACGAATGACCAAACGTGTAAACTCTTTAGAGAATTGAGCTCTTTGTGCTGCAGAAGCTTTCATCCAAGCCTGTCTTCCTAAAACGGAACGAGACATACCCGCAACATCAACAATAGGTAATAAATGCTTCTCAACCGCAGCATAAATAATGCCGGGATTACTTTTTAAATTTGCTTTATTTTCTTTTAAGGTCGCAATAATTTCATTTGCAGTTTGTTCCAACATGGGCACAGGTGAATTTTGAGCCATGATTACTGGGGATAAAATCACACCAACAACAAATAAAATATTTTTTAATATTCTCATGTCCGTACCTTAATTTTATTGTAATTACTTTTTATTAATATTAAACAACAGCTGGCCTATTAGATTTTCAAGAATCACCGCTTCTTGAGTCTTAGCAATTACATCCCCATTACGCAAATAAGGATGATCACGATTTGCATCATCGTCAAAACCGGGAACAATACTAATATAATTGGAACCAAGCAAGCCTTGCGTTAAAATTCGTGCTGAAGAATCTTCATAAGGTATATTTTTATCACTCTGTAAACGCATAGTAACCTTGGCATTTAGTTCACCTGGTTGTAATTCAATATGAGTTACTTCACCAATTTTAACCCCAGCAACCGTAACCGGTGCACGCACTTTTAATCCACCAATATCAGTAAAATCCGCAGTAACATTGTAACTCTTATGAGACATAAAATCAGAAATATTACTGACCTTCATTGCCATGACCAGCAGGGCCAACAAACCAAGCAACATAAATAGGCCAACACTCACATCTACATAACGTTGCTTACTCATTTACCAATCTCCAATCATCATCGCAGTCAACAAAAAATCCAGGCCTAATACAGCAAGCGACGAATAAACAACCGTTTTGGTCGTCGCCTGGCTAATACCTTCTGCTGTAGGCACGCACTCAAACCCCTGAAATACCGCAATCCAAGTTACAACAAAAGCAAACACCAAACTCTTAATGATACCACTGAGCACATCAATACGAAAATTTACTGCCGCCTGCATATTGGACCAAAAGCTTCCAGAATCTACACCTAACCAATGCACCCCAATAAAGTAGCCACCAAAAATCGCTACCGCTGAAAAAATTAATGCCAAAACAGGTAGCGTAATAAAGCCTGCCATAAAGCGAGGATAAATAACTCGTCCTAAGGGGTCGACCCCCATCATATCCATACTGGATAATTGCTCTGTAGCCTTCATCAATCCAATTTCCGCAGTTAATGCAGAACCCGCACGACCAGCAAATAATAATGCGCTAATTACTGGCCCCAGTTCTCTGGCAATGCTTAAGGCCAACAGTTGGCCTAATTGGGTTGCCGCACCAAATTTTTGCAGTGTATTATAACCTTGTAATCCCACAACCATACCAATAAATAAAGCGGAAACAACAATAATTAAGCACGATAAGACACCAACGAAATGAATTTGATAACGCAGTAAAGGCCATAATTTACTGATATTGGGCTTGCGAAATAGCATCAAAAACAAAAACAAACCAGAGTTACCCAGATTTTGTAAAACGCGAGTGCCACGATTTCCCAAGCGCATAATCAAATCAAGCATCTAATAGCTCCTCTGTATAAGGACGGGCTGGATAATGGAATGGCACCACACCATCGGCCTCTCCATGCATAAACTGCTTGACCTGAGGCTCTGGTGATCGCACTAATTCTTCAGGAGTGCCCTCCCCTATTATTTTTCCCCCTGCAATCAGATAAATATAATCTGCGATAGAGCAGGTCTCCTCAACATCATGAGAGACGATGATGGTTGTCGTATTTAATAGTTGGTTTAAACGCTTAATTAAACGTACTAGAACACCTAATGAAATTGGATCTTGGCCGGTAAATGGCTCATCGTACATCATAAGCTCAGGATCCAGAGCGATGGTACGTGCTAAAGCAACCCGACGAGCCATTCCCCCTGATAATTGTGCCGGCATTAAGTTTGCTGCACCGCGTAAGCCTACAGCTTGCAGTTTCATCAAGACAATGTCACGTAGCATGGATTCATTAAGTTGTGTATGTTCTCTTAATGGGAATGCGACGTTTTCAAATACATTAAGATGGGTAAATAAAGCAGAGCTTTGAAAAAGTAAACCCATATCACGACGAGCATCATATAATGCTTTGCGTGGTAATTGATGGATATCTTGGCCATTAACCTGAATGGTGCCGCCATGAGGCGTTAATTGCGCGCCGATTAATTGCAATAAGGTTGTTTTCCCAGAACCACTCGGTCCCATAATCGCCGTGATTTTACCTCGTTGCACAGTCATATTAATGCCATTGAAGATGCGACGACTCTCTCGAGTAAAGATCAGATCATTAATTTCAACCCAATTTTCAGGCATGCTTTCAAGTTCCAGTTCTGGCCAAAAATACAAGTATATACTGGTTCCTGGAAAAATGAGCCGCTTAAATTTAAAAAAAATTAAGAACTTACCCAAATAAAGCCACAATGACTAAATTAAATACATTTTGGGTGTATGCCTCAGACTTAAGACATGCAAGAAATTCTATCACTTCTATGATGTAGTAAAAACTACCACGGTTTTGCAACGACGAGTCATTATGTTAGAATGAAAACTAAACAAAAAGGAAACAAATAGTAGCCTATGAATTTTTGCACACTTGGACTTGCTGTCATCGAAACTGAAGCACAAGCTGTCTTTGAACTAACCCAACGTATTGATGAGCGCTTTGCCAAAGCCTGTGAATTACTGCTTGCTTGCAAAGGGCGAATTGTTGTTACAGGAATGGGTAAGTCGGGACATATTGCCAATAAAATTGCTGCAACATTGGCAAGTACAGGCAGCCCTTCGTTTTTTATGCACCCCGGTGAAGCAAGTCACGGAGACTTAGGAATGATCACCCGCCAAGATGCGGTGATTGCTATTTCGAACTCAGGTAATACTGCCGAGCTAGTAACCCTGCTTCCCTTATTAAAACGTATGGAAATACCCTTAATTACTCTAACGGGTAATAACGAATCGATTCTAGCCCGTACTGCAGATGTAAATTTGGATGTGAGCATTAAACAAGAAGCCTGCCCTTTAGGTCTTGCACCAACCACAAGCACCACGGTTGCTTTAGTTATGGGAGATGCCTTAGCTATTTCTCTATTACAAGCCCGTGGATTTAGTGAAGAAGATTTTGCTTTATCACATCCAGGAGGCTCTTTAGGCAAACGTCTGTTACTACGCATTGATGATATTGCTCATCAAGGTAATGAATTGCCATTAATTAGCGAACATGCGACGGTCAGCGAAGCACTCATTGAAGTCACGAATAAAAAACTCGGGATGACTTGTGTTACAGATTCTAAAGGTTATCTAGTTGGTGTCTATACCGATGGTGACATTCGCCGCACCTTAACCCGACAATGTGATATAAATACTACTCCACTTAAAGACGTAATGACCCCAAACGCACGTACTATTCGTCCGGGAGTTCTTGCAGCAGAAGCACTAGCCGTAATGCAAAAGCATAGTATTACGTCATTAGTTATAGCGGATGAGCATAACCGCCCGATTGCCGTAGTTCACCTTCATGATTTGTTAAAAGCAGGTGTTTTTTAAATGAATAAATTACTCGAAAAAGCACAAAAAATTAAATGCCTTATTTGCGATATGGATGGTGTACTCACTGACGGCCTCTTGTATATTGATAATCATTTTAATGAGCTTAAGACCTTCCACATCCATGATGGCGTAGGTTTAAAATTACTGATGGCTGTAGGAATTGAAGTTGCGGTGATTACTGGTTCCCGCAATGCGGTCGTGGATCACCGCATGCAACAATTAGGCATCAAGCATTACTATAAAGATCAATTAAATAAGCAAGACACTTATGAACAATTGAAAAAAGCATTAAATCTTGAAGACGAACAATTCGCTTATATTGGCGATGATCTTCCCGACATGCCGCTGATACAAAAAGTAGGTTTAGGTGTCGCTGTAGCGAATGCCGTGCCTGCAGTCAAAGAAATAGCCGTTTGGCAAACTGAACATCCTGGAGGTCGTGGGGCTGTCCGTGAATTATGCGACCTTATTCTCAACGCACAAAACAAAATGGACTTGGCGAAAGAAGGTTATCTAAAATAATGAATGCAGCAAAACAAGGTATTTGGCTTTTTCTCATACTCATTGCCCTAGCAGGTTCAGGCTGGTATTACAGTCATTCTTCAAGCATCATGCGCTTGGACAGTGAAACTTTAGCCAATTCCGTTGACACGACTATTTCTCGTGTGAAAGTGCGCCAATTTGATGAAAAAGGCTCACTAACAACTCTTTTAGCAACGCCAAAGATGCGACACATTCAAAAAGGTGATGTGTATTTTTTTCAAAAACCGCACATTTTAGTAAGCCAAGAACAGCAGCCGCCGTGGGATATCCGCTCTAATCACGCTAAATCTTTTGAAGGTGGTCAGCGAATCGTTTTTATCGGTGATGTGGTTGTCCATCAAACTCAAGGGGATAATGTTCAAGGAAGTACCTTAAAAACTGAAGAGGTTACTTATTATCCTAATGAGAAGAAAGCATCTACTGATCTGCTTGTAACCTATGAACAACCAGGTAATATTATTCAGTCCAAAGGAATGAATGCCTATCTGGACGAAAAACGAGTAGAATTACTTCATCAAGCACGAGGAAGCTATGCTCCAGCAAATGGTTAAAGGTATTCTGTACAGTGCTGTATGCATTTTGGCATATCCATGCTATGCCCTGCCTACCGATAAAGACCAGGTAATGCACGTGCAGGCGAATTCAGCGGATTTAAATCAACAAAATCATAAAGGCGTTTATATTGGTAATGTGGAGTTAATACAAGGCACAACCAATTTACAGGCAGCGAAGGCTATTACTAAGGGCAACGAGAAAAACCAGCTGGTTTTAGCAATCGCCAAAGGTAGTGATGGCAAACAAGCACATTATTGGACAACAACCGATCCTAAGAAGCCCCCAATGCATGCCTATGCCGATACCATACGCTATTACCCATTAACTCACATTATTGAGCTCATTGGAAATGCCCGCGTAGAACAAGGAAAGGATTCATTTTCAGCAGCTAAAATACGCTATGACACCATCAAACAGCATGTTCTGTCTAATGGTGATAAAAAACAAAGAATAACTATAATTTACCATCCTGAAAAGAAATCTCTATGAATTTATTAGAAGCGCGAAACCTAAAAAAATCTTTTAAATCGCGAACAGTGGTTAATGGGGTAAGCATTCACATCAAAAAAGGTGAGTGTGTAGGCTTATTAGGCCCAAATGGTGCGGGTAAAACCACCTGCTTTTATATGATCGTGGGTTTACAGTCTTGTGATGAGGGACAAATTATCATCGACAATCAAGACATTACTTCGTATGCCATGCACCAACGTGCCCGTTTGGGAATTAGCTACTTACCTCAAGAGGCTTCCGTGTTTCGTAAGCTTACGGTCGCTGAAAATATTATGGCTATTTTAGAGCTTAGACCTGATTTAAATGAGCAAGCTCGAGAAGAAAAGCTGGATTTGTTACTGCAAGAATTTCATATTACTCATATTAGTAATAGCATGGGCATGGCTTTATCTGGAGGAGAGCGCAGACGTGTAGAAATTGCCCGTGCCTTAGCAATTGAACCCTCATTCATCCTTCTTGATGAGCCCTTTGCCGGAGTCGATCCGATTTCCGTAATTGATATTAAAAAAATTATTCAACATTTATGTAATAAAGGCATTGGCGTTTTAATCACCGATCACAATGTCCGAGAAACGCTAGATATTTGTGAGCGAGCTTATATTGTAAGCCAGGGGAAAATATTATGTGAAGGAACTCCGGAAACCATTCTTGCAAATCAACAAGTTAGAGCAGTTTACCTGGGTGAAGACTTTACTTTGTAGAACATCATCATGCTACTTATTATCGATAATTATGATTCATTTACTTATAACCTGGTGCAATATTTTCAATGCTTAAATCAGGAAGTACATGTTTCGACGCATGATCAAATAAGCATCCAACAAATACGTCAATTAAACCCTGAGTACCTGGTTATTTCTCCTGGCCCTAAAGGTCCTAATGATGCAGGTATTTCTCTGGACGCCATTCATGAGTTCCATCAAGAAATTCCGATTCTAGGTGTTTGCCTAGGACATCAATGTATTGCGCAAGCATTTGGTGGCCAAATTATCTCAGCTCCTGAAATAATGCATGGAAAAACATCGCTAATTCAGCATCATCAACAAGGCCTGTTTCATAATATCCCGGTAGGGTTTCAAGCAACGCGTTACCACTCACTTGCCGTCGAAGCATCCAGCTTGCCAGATTGTTTTTCTATAGATGCCTGGGTGGATAACACAATTATGGCAATTTCACATCGTCAATATCCTGTTTTTGGGCTACAATTTCACCCTGAAGCAATTTTAAGTCATTATGGTCAGCAATTATTAGAGAATTTCTTAACCTATGAAACCCAATCTTCTATTTGAACAGTTAATCGCAAAACAGGAATTAAATGCAGAACAAATGCATGATGTAATCCATGCCTGCATGTCTGGCCAATATAATGACCTGCAAATCGCTACCTTTTTAGCATTAATGCGCACTAAAGGCGAAACTGCGAGCGAGTTAACTGCTGCAGCAAAGGTGATGCAGGAATTAGCTCATACGATTGAATTAGGAACTAATTTAATTGATATAGTGGGTACTGGAGGCGATGGTAAAAATACCTTTAACGTATCCACAGCCTGTAGTTTTGTGGTTGCTGCCGCAGGCATTTCCGTAGCCAAACATGGCAATCGCTCTGTTTCCAGTCGCAGTGGTAGTGCTGATTTGCTCGAGCAGGCGGGTTTTGTACTCAACCTTTCTGACCAACATATGAAAACGTGCATGCATGAATGCAATCTTGCGTTTTTATTTGCTCCCAGTTACCACCCTGCTATGCAACATGCCCGTACAGCACGCCAGCAATTAGGTATTCGTACCTTGTTCAATCTATTAGGACCATTAATCAATCCCGCTCGCGTAAAAAGACAAGTGGTTGGGGTTTTTTCTACAAGCTGGCAGAAACCTTTAGCTACCGTTCTGGCGAACTTAGGAAGCGAACGTGCTTTAGTGATTAGCTCTCAAGATGGTTTGGATGAAATTAGTATTGCCGCTCCTACCCAAGTGGTTGAATACAAACAAGGCTCATTTCAGGAATGGTCCATTAACCCTGCTGATTATGGTATCCACCATAGCTCTCTTGATGAAATTATTGTTGATTCGCCAAGTCAAAGTTTAACAATTATCCAATCTATTTTCTCAGGCGTGAGCGGTGCTGCCCGTGATATGGTATTGCTAAACTCTGCAGCAGCAATTTACTGCGCCAAAGAAGGGCTTTCATTTGCCCAAGCCCTTGAACAAGCCCAGGAAGCTTTAGATAGTGGCAGAGCCGCACAATGTTTTCAGCAACTTTGCCAATTAACTCAAACTTTAAATAAAGAATCGCATCATGAATAGTGTTTTAGAACGCATTGCCCAGCATAAATTAAATGAAGTTGCCCAAGCTAAAAAAGTACATCCACTAAGCTCACTAGAACAATCCCAATGGGAGCGCCGTGATTTTGTTGCTGCCTTAAAAACCAATACAACGCCGGCTATTATTGCCGAAATTAAACGCGCCTCACCGAGTAAAGGTTTGATCAGAGAAGACTTTGATGTAGCGCAAATCGCTGAAATCTACGCACAACATGGCGCTCGTTGTTTGTCGGTACTTACGGATATTGAATTCTTCCAAGGCCATCCAGATTATTTAGTCCTTGCGAAATCACATTGCGACTTACCCGTATTGCGGAAAGATTTTATCCTTGATGAATACCAAATTTATGAAAGCCAATCTCTAGGTGCAGATTGTATTTTATTAATTGTTGCCTTACTCGACGACACACAGCTTGCTGATTATTGTCAGTTAGCGCAGGAATTAAATATGGCAGTACTGGTGGAAAGCCATACTCGAGAAGAGCTAGACCGTGCAATACATTTACCTACACCACTTATGGGAATAAATAACCGTAGTCTGCATACCTTTAAAACCGACATTCAATTAAGTATTAATTTAAAAGACGTAGTTCCTCAAGATAGAATAGTTATTACTGAAAGTGGTATTAATACCCACGCGGATGTGGCCTTAATGCAAGCTAATGGGATTAATACCTTCTTAATTGGGGAAAGTTTAATGCGAGCACCGGATATTGGTTCCGCTTTAACGCATTTGATTGCCGGGGCCTAAACGTAGGCTAGGCTGTAATAAAGCCCAGCCTACATCTAAAAGCCCAATCTACATATCATTACCCTCTTTAATCTCCAGACGGCTCCGGCGTTTTTACTGGTTCCGGCTCAGGAAGATTAGGATCCCCAGGCTCAATAGGTTCTGGATTTGATGGATATTCATCAGGAGAGTCAGGAATCTCATGAGGCTCTGGTATTTCGCCGCTGTTTTTCAAAATAGCTCCTTATTATTTGCACTCCATAGCTAAAGTATAGCAAAATCGGGTTTTACCTAAAAAAGGTGTTTTATACATGAACGTAGCTGTAATTACCGGCGCTGCCAATGGTATAGGCTTAGCATTAACCCAAGTTCACTTAGAACAAGACAATAGTGTGGTTATGGTTGATAAAGACAGCTCTAAGCTCAATCATGAAGCAGAACTTCTCCAAACTAAATTCCCAGGAAAAATTCTTGCCATTGCTTGCGATGTGACTCAGGCAGATGAGGTAAGCCGTCTCGCTCAACAAACAGAGCGTGAATTAGGCCGTATCGATTGGCTCTATAATAATGCAGGCATTATTGGCCAACTAGCTCCTGTTTGGGATTTAAATGCCGAACAGGTCAAACAGGTCATGAATGTTAACCTGCACGGAATGATGCATGTAATTCAAGCCTTTACGCCCTTTTTATTTCAACAAAATTTTCGGTCACACATTATTAATATGGCAAGCTTATACGCATTATGCGCAGGCTCACAAACAGCCCCCTACTCCATGTCCAAACATGCGGTTTTAGCTTTATCAGAGTCTTTATATTTTGATTTGAATCGTTTAGATAAACCGGTCGATGTTTCTGTAATTTTTCCATCGTTCACTGATACTGGGTTACTCTCAAATCCTGCAGAGGGTCAATCTGGCTTGCATGGCGCATTACAATCATTATTAGCTCATTCACGGCCCGCAATGGATATAGCGCAGCATATTGTGCGTGAAGTAGCTCAAAAGAAATTTTATATCTTTCCGGATAAAGAAGTAAAAGGATATTGTGAAGAGCGTACACAAGCTATTCTAGGTCAAGAAAATCCTCATGCGACCAATGTGGAAAAGTTAATGACGGCTTTAATCAAGCGCCAGGAATCGCGTAGAGCATCTTAGTACAAATAAGAACATACGAACGAAATCCATTAGGTTTCGTTCGTATGTTCTATGTGGCCGTTACGTAATTGCTACTATACAGATAACATTGGGTGAGATGAATTTGTATCGGAAGGTTCAGCTGGGTTCTGTCTATTATTCCCAAATATAATTAATCCTGCTACCTGCTTAGCCGCATAAACTTTTATTGGGTCAAATGCAATTTTCACTTCACTCAAAATACGAGGACCATCGGTCATATCGGCTTCGTCTCTCGCCTGGGAAACAACTGATTCCAAGTTACGGATCAAGGTCATAACACCATCTAAAGATACATCATTTTGTTCAAATACAGTAACATAATTACGTGGGCTTAGCTCTGCTATCAACATAGTTGACTGCGTAGCTTCAATGTTAACATCCATAGTAGGTATTAAATGAGCATATAAACTGTTCAGCATTTCAGAAAAAGGCTTATCCTGCTTATAGTGATCCATTAATGGGAGCCATGCTTCTATTACAAGGGGCTTCGTATTTTGAGATCGAGGTAATCGATAAGCCATAGAATATGATGATAGAGAATAACCCGATGCGCTCAGACCATTAAGCTCTGATGCACAGCGTTTGCTCTCACGAATGTCATTATAACCATTCTTTTGCAAATCAAGCACAATTTTATTAAGCACTTCTGATTTATCATGTATGAAAACTCTAATTTTTTGAGTATCAAGCTTTACAGTTACTGTCATAATACCTCGCATTTGGGATCAATTGATGAGCGATTATTATACATATATTTATAATAATGTCCAATTTGAATTGAAATCAAATAAAAATCATTAGATAAAATAGAATAAGCCAAGGAAACAGGTGAGCCCCTAAGTGCCCTCTCGTCAGGCTTGAAACGGGGGCATCGTGGTTAACTCTTGAAATGACGCATTAATAAGGCCAGCCTGTTGTTGGCGCTTAGTTTCCATAAAAAAGGTACTTCCAGTGAGAACGAGTTTTGCCGCGATTACCAGGATACCGATACCTGTAGCTGCGATTGCCAGGTTGGCAAAAATAGCGATGAGAAACTCGTTATGGCTTTGCAACTCCTTATAGACCTTCTCGATTTTCTCTTTAAATTGAGCTTGTATGAGCCCTATTTCTTCAGGTTTTGAATTGATTTTGGCAGCGACAAACTTTTCAACTAAATCGCTTAAACTATTCACTAAATCAACAGTATTATGCTCTAGAGCCGTACTGCCAGCAACTTGCATGCCAAAATCTTTTAGTTGCTTAATTCGCACATGCAACGTCAACAGCTGTTGCAGGGTTTGCGCATTATTTAAATAGGGCACCAAGTGGTTCTGATGGGTACATAATTGCCAATTTATCGTCTCTGGGAAACGTTGTAATATCGCTAATAATCTTGGCGTATTTTGCATCGTCTTCCCCAAAAGGGTCTCACCCTGTACATCTGTTTTTGTAATAAAGTTCAAACATTGTTCTTCGGTAAAAAACGATAATATGGCTTGTATGGCTTGTGGACTCGTTGCCCAATGCAATAGATCATACCTGTATTTTCCCCCTTCAGTTACCGCATAAGTCTGATTTTCAGGCAACAACCATTTAAAAATAGCGTTTAATGCTGCAGAGTAATTTAAGGCAAGTAATAAGATCGTGGTTCCACTATTGTTTTTTATGTTAAGAACCGCTCTTTGCTCGTTCTCATGGATTAACGTCAAAAGAATAACTAAAGAATCAGCATAAGGAACCGCTTTATGGAACACGGTATCGCCGGCATGGTTTTTTTCTTGCAGTGCTTTTCGTTGTTGTTCTACGTTAGGGTAAAAAGATAATAACTGACTTAAAGCAGGCGCGTTAGCTGTTGCACGGTGTAAGGCTGTGTTACCCGACTTATCCTTTTCTCTTGCCGTAGTAATCAACTCATTTGCAGAAAAATAAGAAGAAAGAAGTTGCAATGAGTGCTCATTTCTTGCAGCTAAATGCAAAACCGTTTCACCTTGATGGTTAGTTTCTCGCAAAGCAGCTAGTAATTCGTCCTTAGGATAAAGCTCCAGAATCATTTTTAATGACTGCGGATTTTCAGCTGCTTTGTGTAATACGCTATTGCCCGATTGATCTTTGGTTTTTACTGATATCAGGCCTTTATCAGCTAATGACTCTAGATTTTGAGCTAAGACTTCAGGATAATCTGCAACAGCATGTAGCAAAGTAGGACCAAACTGATGAATAGAAACCCCAAGATACATTCTTTTATTATTGTCTCGAAGCATTCCTAAAATAAGTTCCCTATTTACAGACACCCTATTATTCCTTACTTGCAATGAATAAAAATAGATGCGGGTATTGTACAATAAAATACTTAAGTGAAGATTAATGCCACATTTGGTGTGGTGTATAGAAGACCGAATTACTGCGGTCAAGCCGCGGTAATTCGTGAGGATTATTCATTGCAAGCAACCAATTTATTAACCTAACATTTCCAACAATTCCTGGCGAAACATATGATAATCCACCTCTAGGGCATGACGCATATGTGACTTAAATCGGTAATGGGGCTTACTCATTTCCTGATCAATTTTCTGATGCAATTGTTCTGGTCGTTTCAACGTACCCATAATGATACGTGCAACAATCTTTGATTGATGATCTGCTAATGGCCAGATACAGCCTTGTGGCTGACATAAACCAATAAAATAAAGGTTATCCAAATCAGCATGCATCATTTTACGATATAAAGGCACCTTCGTTGAACCACTAAAATCAATCAATTCCTTATCAAAAAAGGGAAAGCTAATTTTATAGCCGGTAGCAAAAATTACCGTATCAAACTCAAGCTGCTCACCATTAGTAAAATGTACCTTTTTGTCTTCAAAATGAGTAATCCCAGGTTGCGGGCGTACTTTTCCATGACGAATAAAATACAATAATTCAGAATTAATCGTGGGATGAATTTCCAAAGGTCCGCAATCAGGATTCAGCAGCTTATACTTAGCATATCGCCCCTGTAATACTCGAATGACCAGCTTAAAAAGCTTTTGGCGCATCCCCGCAGGCATCCACCGAGTTTTCGCAACGGCGTCATCCGTTGGTTTACCAAACACAAATTTTGGAAAAATATTATAACCACGACGCATGCTAATATAAGTTTCAGGAGATACACGCGATATTTCTACAGCAACATCACAAGCAGAATTTCCCCCTCCAATAACCAAAACACGCTTGCCGGAAAAAACAGAGGCTTTCTTATATTGATGTGAATGAATTAGCTCACCATCGAAATGGCCAGGATATTCTGGCATAAACGGATCCCAATGATGTCCATTAGCGACCAATAGGTAATCGAAAGTAGCCTCATGAACTCCCTGCTCATCTTGATAGGTTACCTGCCATTGTTTTTGGCTGTTTTGCTCGACTTTTAACACAGAGGTATTAAAGCGAATGTATTTTTCTAAATCAAAATGACGTACATAATTCTGAAAATAAGCCAAAACCTGCCTATGCGAAGGATAGTCAGGATAGGATTCAGGCATTGGGAAATCTTCGAATTGAGACCAACGCTTTGAACTAATAATGTGCGTGGTTTCATACACACTGGAATGATCGTTGTCTTCATCATAGACCCAGTTACCACCTATTTGACTGTTTTTTTCAAATACAGTGATCTGAGAAACCCCTTGCTCTTGCAAGTTTTTAATTGCGGCAAGACCACTAGGGCCTGCACCAATTACACAGACTCGTGGCTGACAAATACCCTTAGGCTTTTGCTCTATTTGCATTACTTGTTACCTTTTTAACTTCTTCCATTATCATTGCTTGTACCAAGGGATGTTTATCAATTGTGAAATGATTAACAGTTACCCCTTTGATTTTTGTAACATCAATATTGTCAATTTGAGTTTTAGCAGGATCAACAGCTCGAAGTTTTAAACCACTAAACATGGGTACATAACCTGTTTTGTAAAAGTTCATTGCATGCTTCACATTAGCCGGCACAACGGTTTGAGACACCGCATCAATTGTAACAAGCAAATCAACAGGAACACCTGCTTTATTTAAATTACGTGCTACCTTGATTTGTTCATTAGCCCCTAAAGAATGTCCAACAAGAACAATGGGTTTAGGATTTTTATGTTTGTAATAATTACTGATAAGAGTACGAGATACAGCACCTGCATTATACCACATGCCGCTCGGAGCAGGAATGTGGTAAGTCGCCTCAACAGAGTCGCTTAGCTCTTGCATACCGGTACTGAAAACCCCTAATCCTCCAAGCATGGTATGAACTTCACCACGGTAAAGTTTAGCGTTTTTAGTCTGCGCTACTTTTTTTCCCGGAGTATTAGTTTGCACTGGATGCTTTTTCTTAACCGAATGATACCTGGCTCCCGACAAATCAACACAGCTTGCCACAGAAAATGCGGCAAACAGGCAAAAAGATGCTTTGAAGAAATTAGTTTTGCTACTGTTCATTTTTATTTTTATTCAGGTTTTATCGAATCCTTTGATAATAACGTATATGGTGACGATTGCCAATATTTGTACGGTATTAACCCGCATCTACAGGGGATCCGTAGGGACTTTTTTATCTGCAGGGCGTTAACAACGATGCACTCCACCCATGCCACCATTTTCCTGTGCTAACCAGTAATTCTGTTTGGGAAGCAAATAATAGTTTGCTAAGATATGCGTTCCTTCTTTAGATTGTGAACAACTTTTATGGAAACACAGGTTTCGGTACTTACTGTCAGCCAGCTCAACAGGCAGGTGAAAAGTTACCTTGAAAACGAGCTGGGGATTGTTCATGTAGAAGGAGAAATTTCTAATTTAAGTAAACCTGCATCAGGCCATTTTTACTTTACCTTAAAAGACAGCGGTGCCCAAATCCGTTGTGTGTTTTTTAAAAATCGTCACTTTGGCTCTTCCGCCGCGAAACTGTGCGATGGCCAACATCTGGTTGCCAGTGGCCGCCTAAGTCTTTATGAGGCACGCGGAGATTATCAATTAATCGTTGACCAAATCACTGAAGCCGGCCTTGGTGCGTTGTATCAACGTTTTGAAGAGTTAAAAAACAAACTCGCGAGCGAAGGGCTTTTTCATCCAGATAAGAAAAAAGTACTTCCCAGCATGCCACAAACCATCGGAGTGATTACCTCAACAACAGGGGCTGCGATTCGGGATATTTTATCGACTTTAGCACGACGCTATCCCTTAGCTAAGGTATTTATTTATCCAAGTGAAGTACAAGGAGCTGGAGCAGCACAGCAACTGATTAAAGCGGTCCAACGCGCCAATACAGAAAAACGCTGTGATGTACTCATCCTTGCACGCGGCGGTGGAAGCATTGAAGATTTATGGGCCTTTAATGATGAGCAATTAGCCCGACAAATCGCCCAAAGCAGCATTCCACTAGTATCCGGTGTAGGACACGAAACTGATTTCACCATTGCTGATTTCGTTGCCGATTACCGTGCTGAAACCCCAACTGCGGCAGCAACCGCAGTAACTCCAGACTCTCCTGAGCTATTAAAATCATTAAATCACTCGATGCTACGTTTGCAAGAAGCCATGCATAGGCATCTACATAAAAACCAAATTAAACTGCGCCATTTGATGGATAAAATTTCTTCACCGCAAAAAGCAATTTCAAGCTATTGGCAAACCACCGATTATTTGGAGCGACAATTAATTTCAAGCATGAACCAAATCATCAAACAGAACACCCATCAATTAAATTTGTGTACTCATCGATTAAATACGCACAATCCCAAAACGCAAATTCATCACGCACAAAATCAATTGCAACAAAAAACACAGCAACTAACACAACAAATGCAAAACAAACTAAGTCAGCTCAAGTTTCAAATGAGGACACTAATGTCCACCTTGCATGCAGTGAGTCCCTTAGCTACACTGGATAGAGGCTATGCGATTGCTACACTAAAAGATAAGGTACTTTTTTCAGCTGAGCAAACCCAGATTGGCGATACTATTGAGGTGCGCTTAGCCCAGGGCAAGCTTTCATGTGAAATAAAAAATATTAAAGGGTGAGAGCAAGACCATGCTTGATGAATTAATTGACAGCCTTAATTTAATTATTAACCAAACGATAATGAATAGCTCCATATTGGCTACTATTGTAATTACTCTATGGATCATCTTTTTTCTAACACGACTGGATCGCCGCCTGTTATTACTGGGAATTATACCAAGGCGTCTCAAAGGCGTACCGGGAATACTTTTTTCACCCTTATTACATTTGAATTTCAATCATTTATTTTTTAACTGCATCCCATTAGTTGTATTGAGTAATTTTATTTTAATTAATGGTCTGTCATATTATATTGCCGTAACACTGCTCATTACCCTAATTACTGGGATCTGTGTATGGTGTTTTGCTAAACCTGGTGTGCATGTTGGGGCAAGTGGCGTTATAACGGGCTACTGGGGTTTTTTGGTTCTTAACCTATATCAGACCGGTACCGTGACCACGATTATTTTAGGCCTGCTCAGTGTCTATTACTTTGCCGGTATTTTCTTTGGTATTTTTCCAGGAAGAAAAGGCGTATCTTGGGAGTCTCACTTTTTTGGTTTACTGGCGGGACTGGCTACGAGTTATTTGTTTACCTATTATCCGAGTTATGTACAAATGTTGCCTCAATAAAACACCATACCCCATCCGTCATCCTGAGGAGTTTACGACGAAGGACCTCGTGAAGGTGGCGCCACGCTAATTCAAAATATCGATACTGCGTTCAGGATGACCTACCCAGATAAGCCCCCCTCGGCCCCTCTTCACTCACCTCAATTTCCCTATTGTCTTTCGCGCGAAACAAAACAATTCGCGAATGATATTTCTCTACCGTGCGCCGATGTGCGATACTCACCAAAGTCGCGCCCGTTGACTCCTTTAACGTACGATAAACATGCTCTTCACTCTTTTCATCAAGAGCAGAAGTCGCTTCATCTAAAAAGACCCAATCCGGTTTTTTAAGTAAGGCGCGTGCAAAAGCAATTCGTTGTTTCTGCCCTCCTGATAATTCACCATCCCAAATACACTTCTCATCTAATCTAGAAATATAATCCTGCATGCCACCCACTTTATTCAAAACCATGGCATATTGTTCCGCTGTATAAGTCTCTACTGGGTCAGGATAAGCTAAAACTGCTTTTAAGGTATCATGAGTTAAAGTTGGTGTTTGCGGTAAACAATACAATCGTTTTCCAGAAGGCAGTAAAATTACCCCATCACCATAACCCCAGGTACCAAAAATCGCTTTAAAAAAAGTGCTCTTACCTAGGCCAGAGTCTCCTTTAATTAACACATCCTCCTCAGGTTTTAGCTTTAAATTAAGATTGCGCATGATATGTGCCGTACTTGTAGCCTGGGGATGCAGAATATTTAAGTGCTTAACTTTAATTGTGTCTTTATCACGTTCATTTCTAATAATTAATTTAGGATGAGCGTTTAATCCATCTTTCTCTAAAGCGATTTGTAATTCAGTAATTCGTTTAATACTCGTTTTATATTTGGCCAGCTCATCGTAAGCCCATACAAACCAGCTAAGCGATGAGTTTACTTGCGTAAAGGCCATACCAACCTGTATCAATTGCCCGATTTCGATAAGTCCCGCAAAATACAAGGGCGCTGCGATTAACGTGGGTAAAAGCTCAGCTAATTGTGAATAGAAATGTTGAAATGCATCCAACTTTAAACCAATACCCAGTTTTTGGTTGGCACGCAGATTAATTTCATTAATTTTATTTTTTATTGATGCTTTGTAATACTGCTCAGCGTGTTCTTCTGCAACATTTTCAGCCTCCTTCTGAACCTCAGCTATATTTTGGCGTAAATCTGCCTCCGCTTTTTCAGCGTTATGATTCGTTTCAGCCATTGATTTTGCAATCGAATTAGCAATCAGCGTAGCCGCCATTGCAGCGACTAAAGCCGTCCAAAATAAATAACCCGGGATCACAATAGTTACGCCGAAAACAGCAACGGATAAAGAACCACCAACTACCCATAAAGTACCCGCAAACATTCCCAAGCTAAGCACTGATTTTAAAAAATCACCAACCAATTCAATGGTTAACTTCACGAAAATTTTTACATCTTCTTGAATGCGTTGAGCAATATTATCGACTTGGGAGGAAAATCGTTTTAAATCCAGGTAATTATTTTCACTAGTAAAAAGCTTATTAATTATTTTTTCTGTTAGCCAGGCTCGCCAAAAAATAGACAGCTTACCCATAAAATAATCTTTTAAAACATGAACACCTACATAAGTGCTCACAATGAATGCAAATTGCCCTATAGCAAAAAGAAAAGTAATAAGCTCCTTTGCGGTTAATGCCTGCCAAAATGTCGCAGACAACCAAGCCAAGGCAGCCGTCAGCCCAACAAGTGAAATGGTGCACAAGCCAATGCCTAATAAATAGAGCCAGGCACGCAGCTTTTCATCAGAATTAATAAAATAGTCTTTAATTAACCCCCAAGTAGTGTTCCATAAATATTGGGACCCCATAGAATTAGGCAATTTATTGGACATAATTACGTTCGGGAGTTTTTTAAGATACTTCCATGTTAAGTTCATTTTAAAAAAATGCAACCAGTGCTCAAAACACACTAAATTTGCTCATTTAAAGGGACGATTTTCCTTGCTAATCCAGGCTACACTTGCTCTAAAGTCTATGCTATTCTAGGACTAATAAATCATCAGAGAAATCAAGATGCTATCATTTAAAAAACTATTTCTCGTAGGCGCATTAAGTCTACTAGTTACCCCTGTATTTGCTAAACAAAATCCAAGTGCCTGTTGTGGTGGGATGGGCGGCATAAGCTACTGTGACTCATCCGCCGGGCGTATGGTGTGTAATAATGGCTTTTACTCTACCTGCTTTTGTACCCCGCATGCGGTAATGGACTTACAATTGATAGCTGGTTGTTGCTTATGGAAAGGTGGTGTTGTAAGGTCGCTCACAGCCCCTAATGGTCTGGTTGTTTGTAATGACGGTTCTGTTTCTGAGGAATGTTCACTACAAAATCCTACAGATAAAATTTCGGCCTGGTAGCTTAGGTAATACCCGAGAGATGTATACCCATGATCAATGAAATCCAATCAACCCTTAGCCAGTTAAGACAGTTACAGCCATTAGTCCTGTGTTTGACGAATTACGTCACTATGGACTTTATGGCCAATGCGCTTTTAGCCTTAGGTGCGGCACCGTTAATGTCTGAATCACGTGAAGAAATTGAGGAACTCGTTAGCATAAGCCATGCACTTTACATCAACATTGGTACGCTTAATGATGCCTTCGTGGCACGCGCCCTTTTCGCAGCCAGGATTGCCAGCTATTTAAATAAACCCATAGTTCTCGATCCAGTAGGAGCAGGAGCTAGCAAGCTTAGAACCGCCGCAGCATTAGAACTACTTCCCTTAGCCCAAGTGATTAGAGGAAATGCTAGTGAAATCATTTCATTAGCAGGAGAAAATAGTGCAACAAAAGGGGTTGAATCTTCTGATCCGGTGTTTAAAGCCATGAACAGTGCACGCACTCTCGCCCAAACGCATCATAAAATAGTCATTGTTAGTGGCCCTGAAGATTTCATTACCGATGGAAAACAAGAACAAATGCTCACCTTTGGCTCTGAGTTGATGCCCCGAATAACCGGCATGGGATGTACCATGACCGCTGTTCTTAGTGCTTTTGTTGCCTCTAATCCCAATACGTTTCAGGCATTAACCCACGCTACTGCATACTTTAGCTTATGTGGTCAGCTAACACATCAGCAAACCAATGTTCCAGGCTCATTTAGGCAATTATTTATTGATAATTTATATCAGCCCAACTGGGATTTTTTTAATCAAGCGATTAAAGGATGCTAGCATGCAATACAAAGCTTTATCTATAGCTGGATTTGATGGTTCCGGTGGAGCTGGCATTCAAGCGGATCTAAAAACCTTCTCAGCCTTTGGCTGCTATGGAATGACCGTGCTCACGGCATTGCCAGTGCAAAATACCTGTGGCGTGAGAAATTGCTATGAAATCCCCTTACAAGCTATTGAAGAACAGCTTCATGCTATTTTTGATGACATTAAGCCCGATGCCATTAAAATTGGCATGTTGTTTAATAGTAACATTATCAAGCTAGTTGCTGCATTTCTTAAGCAGCATGCTCAGGGCATCCCTATAGTCGTCGATCCAGTTACTATTGCTAAAAGCGGCGATCCCCTTTTATTGCCTGAAGCAGTTGATACACTAATTTCTGAGCTCATGCCCTTGGCTACTTTGATTACGCCAAATCTTCCTGAAGCACATACGTTTACAGATTTAAATGCGCAATCTGAAGAAGAAATGCTTATTGTAGGACAAAAGCTATTAGCATTGGGACCTCAACATGTTTTACTTAAAGGTGGTCATTTAACCTCCTCAACGTCGAATGATCTATTGATGAGCAGCGATGGTGAGTATCATTGGTTTGAAAGTTCACGAATTAATTCTAAAAATACTCATGGCACGGGGTGTACCCTTTCAGCCGCCATTACTTCTTGCCTGGCACAAAATATTCCGATGAAAAAGGCATGTGAAATCGCGAAAAACTATTTGTTTGAGGCAATTAAAGCAGCTAAAGATAATAGTGTTGGCCAAGGGCATGGGCCGGTCCATCATTTCCATCATCTGTGGCCAATTTCATTTTCTGAGTTTTAAGGCTTTAATTTCTCGATAGTACTCGCTAGCTTAGACGAAGAGCTATTGAAGCTTCCATTAACTTAAGGATTGTATTTACAACGTGTAGGTTGGGCCCATGGCCCAACATTGAGTTCTGATGTGATACAATGCCTTGATGGGCCATGGGCCCAACCTACACGTTGCAAGCAACCAGACTCCTAAACCACAAGTTCGGCAGTATGAGCTTGATATGCTTTTTCTTTTACATAAGCTATAGCAGCGGCTTTCTTCTCTAATAGCTCAGCAAATCCCATGGCACAAACCACAACCAAGATACTTCCTACCGGTGAATAGCAGAAGATGCTATCCGAAAAGGAGCCAAAGCATACAGCAATCAGTGGGCCAAGCATTATGAGCCGCGCTGTTTTACTTAATTTAAATGCCAAAATAACTAAAGAGCCTATAAACGTCAGGTAGAACATTAATCCAACAACGCCCCCTTCAACTAAGACAAGCCAATACTGACTGTGTGGCTCATTAAGCTTTTCTTCCCAACCTGAAACTGGCTTGTCGCGGTGGAAACTATATTTAAAATATCCAGTACCAATGCCAAAAACAGGGTGTTCTTCAAACAAAGAACGGGCATATTTATGAAATTGCATTCTAAAACCTAAAGAGGTATTTTCTTCATGCTTTTTCAAAAACTTAATATCACTAATAAGTATTCCCGTACGTAACTGCATTAAAGGGCTTGCCAAATAGACCAATCCAATAGATGAAATAAGTAAGATTACCCCTAGAGCCGCTTTCTTTAAAGAGAACTTTTGTACAATTAAGAAAAGCATCAAAAAAGAATAAATGAAATAACCTGTTCTTCCCGTATTTAGGAAAAATATTTGGTAACTTCCAGCAGCTATCATCAACCAACAATACATACGCTGCCACTTATTGACTTGAGGCTCTAAAGAGACAATCGCCGCAAAATAAACCGCTAAAGCAACCATAAACCCTGTAGCGATATGGTTATGGAATACTTCACCAGTATCTTCTGGATTATTAAGGACAAATATACCTTTATGTTTTAAATATGAAATGACGCAGGTTATCAACATCGTGGCAAAATAAGCATTAAAAGCCCAACGCCTGGTTTTAGGATTAATAAACCCTACTGCCAATATCGGTAAATAAAGCGCTTTGGAATACTTATCAACCACAGTATAGCGTAAGTGATATGGTGCTTCAGACCATAAACAGCCAATAAGCACGTAAGCAAACAAGGCAATACCCGCCCAGCCCCATAAACTATTATAAGCACCCAGTAATTGATTTCTATAGTATGGCGTCAAGAGCAACGCTGCTAGCCCTAAGCCTGCCATAATTGATTTTAAACTGGAACTAATAGGTACAAAAAAGACAAATAAAACAATAAAAATAGGTGCTATTAAAATGCTTTTTTCTTCCGAAAAGAATTGTTTCACACTAAGTCCTCATTAGCAGTAGTCAGGTTAGGTAATTGCTCGATGTTACTATCCTGGTATAGTTGCTTGATACCTCGGTAAAAGGTACCTTGAGCATTGAACACCGCAAACAAAAAACCAATTCTACCATCCAAAAAACCCCGTTGTAATACATAGCACCTAAAAAACATCCATGAAGTGCTTGCCAGGGTTTTAGAGAAACTTGCCTTTCTTTGTTTTACTATATAAGTTTTTGCACTATAAGAAGAATATTTATTCATCTTGTAAAGCACGTGACTCACATCTTTAAATGAATGATGCATAATGCAATTTTTAAGTTTTCCAATCCGCGCCCCTTCAGGAAGGACAATTTTTTCGTGCACGATGTCCGTACTAAAATGAGCTCCTTGACGCTTATATAAACGTGCATGGCGTTTGGGACTGGAAGAGTATTTTAAAGGTTGATCATAGAAGTACATTTGAATTGCGACACGGTATGCATCAGCTTCATCCAATACCATTGCCTGCATTATTTCCTGCTTCAGTTTCTCACTTACTGCCTCATCGGCATCAAGGTTTAAAACCCAATCACCGGTGGCTTTTGCTAAAGCCCTCTGTTTTTGGGCCCCGTAACCAGGCCAGTCTGTTGAGTAAACATGTTCTGTATATTCTTTCGCGATTGCAACGGTATTATCCGTGCTGCCCGAGTCCAGAACTATTATTTCATCAGCAAACTGTACTGATTCCAGGCATCTCCTAATATTTCGCTCTTCATTTTTAGCAATTACGGTTACAGTCAACGCCATTTAAACAACGCCCTCTCTATGATCATGGCTATCGAAGTGTAACTTACCATCTTTAACTTTTAATGCCACATGACCACCATGTATTAATTTACCAAACAAAAGCTCATCGGCGAGTGGTTTCTTCACATTCTCCTGAATCAACCGAGCCATAGGTCTTGCCCCCATTACCTTGTCATAACCATGCTCAATTAGCCATTCGCGTGCCGCTTTGTCTACATCAAAGGTGACGCCTTTATGGCTTAACTGCTCATCTAGTTCCATAATAAACTTATCAACAACCAGACCTATAGTGACTGCATCTAATGGAGCAAAATTAATAATGGCATCCAGTCTGTTTCTAAACTCAGGGCTAAATTGTTTCTTGATTACTTCCAACCCATCATTGCTATTATCCTGAGCTGAAAACCCTATTGAATTACGAACCAGCTCACTAGCACCCGCATTAGACGTCATTACTAGAATAACATGTCTAAAATCGGCTTGACGTCCATTGGTATCAGTTAAGGTTCCATGATCCATGATTTGCAGCAACAAATTAAAGACATCAGGATGCGCTTTCTCTATTTCATCAAGCAGTAAGACTGCATGAGGATTCTTAGTTACTGCTTCAGTTAGCAAGCCACCTTGATCATAACCAACATATCCTGGAGGAGCCCCGATTAAACGTGAAACGGTGTGTTTCTCCATGTATTCAGACATATCGAAGCGTAGCAATTCGATGCCTAAGACATTAGCCAATTGGCGTGTAACCTCGGTTTTACCCACCCCGGTTGGGCCAGCAAATAAGAAGCATCCTACTGGTTTTTGAGGCTCTCTAAGGCCTGAACGACCCAGTTTAATTGCAGAAGCCAAGGCAGTAATTGCTTGATCTTGTCCGTAAACCAAGAGTTTTAAATCACGCTCTAAATTACGCAAAGTATCTTTATCACGTGCAGATACTTTCTTAATCGGGATACGTGCAATTTTCGCAACCACACTCTCAATTTCAGTGACGCTAATAATTTTTTTACGTTTACTCGCTGTGAGTAAGTTTTGATAAGCACCTGCTTCATCAACTACGTCAATCGCTTTATCAGGCAAGAAACGGTCGTTAATGTATTTAGCAGATAATTCAGCTGCTGCTTTAAGCGCAGGAATTGTGAATTTTACGCCATGATGCTCTTCTAAGCGGCCTTTTAAGCCTTTTAAAATTTCAAAAGTTTCATCAATTGAAGGCTCAGGAATATCGATTTTTTGGAAGCGTCGAGCTAAAGCACGGTCTTTTTCAAAAATACCACGATATTCTTGATAAGTTGTTGACCCAATGCATTTTAATTCGCCATTTGCCAATAAAGGCTTGATAAGGTTAGACGCATCCATCACGCCACCTGAAGCAGCTCCTGCTCCAATAATCGTGTGAATTTCATCGATAAATAAAACTGCACCTTCTTGTTGGCCTAATTGTTTGAGTACCGCTTTCAAACGTTTCTCAAAGTCCCCACGGTACTTGGTACCTGCGAGCAAAGCCCCTAAATCAAGGGAATACACGATGCAATCACGGATGGCATCAGGTATTTCGCCATCAACAATACGACGAGCCAGACCTTCAGCAATAGCCGTTTTACCGACACCGGCCTCACCAACCAATAAGGGATTGTTTTTCCTACGGCGGCAAAGTACTTGAATTGTACGTTGAACTTCTTCATGACGCCCAATGAGGGGGTCAATCTTACCTTGTTTTGCACGTTTGTTAAGGTTCGTGCAATAGCTCTCTAGAGGAGACTCATTACCTTCTGCAGCGCCCATATCTTCATCCATTGATGAATTCATATTCTCGTGCATATCATTATTTTGGTACTTAGATACACCATGAGAAATGTAGTTAATCACATCAAGACGTGTAATATTTTCACGGCGCAAGAAATATACCGCTTGACTTTCTTGTTCACTAAAAATAGCAGCGAGGACGTTTGCGCCAGTTACCTCGGTTTTACCTGCTGACTGTACATGGAATACTGCACGTTGCAATACGCGCTGGAACCCTAATGTTGGCTGTGTTTCTCGATCTAGTTCATCGTCGGGAATTCTGGGAGTGGTTTCATCAATAAATTCAATTAAGTCACGTCGTAACGCTTCTATATTGGCATCACAAGCCTGTAACACATTTCCAGCAGCAGGATTATCAAGCAATGACAGCAATAAGTGCTCAACGGTCATAAATTCATGACGTTTTTCTTTTGCTTCCTTGAAGGCAAGATTCAAGGTGAATTCAAGTTCTTTATTTAACATTGTCGTTGCTCCTCTTCAGCCCACAACAAATTATTCCGGTTCCATGCTAGATAGCAATGGGTGCTGATTCATTCTGGCATATTCATTTACCAGAGCGACTTTAGTTTCTGCGATGTCTCGTGTGAATACACCACACACGCCCTTTCCTTGGATGTGAACCTGTAACATCACCTGAACTGCTGTTTCCTCGTTTAGATGAAAAAAATGTTTCAGTACATCAACAACAAAATCCATCGGCGTATAATCATCGTTGAGCAACACTACTTTGTACTTTCTTGGCAATTTATTTTCTGTGCGTAACTCTGGCTCAGCAACCTCTTGCCTTACAATTTCCTCGATATTTTGCCCGCTCATAACATACAACCTCTTACTATTTTTATAGACTCCCCACAGGCATTTGGCCAGTAAAAACAGCTAATTTTAATGAAAAAATTGGCCTTTGGGGTAATCAAAAACATATTGGTTAGATAGCTTCCATGAAAATGGACAACCTTTGTCCTATTCGCCTGTACGGCTCAGGCCCTTATTTTGTATTGCAGTAACTATCAGTTAATAGTGTTAACTTAAGGAGTATACATTATCCTGAGGAGTGTTCGGCGGAATAGCATCCCGCACTTACAACGAAAGATCTCCTGAATGTGCATTACATTCATTTGGAGCACTTATGCCTCATTCAGGAGATCTCTCACTGTGAGTTAATCCCGCATTTAAGCGATACTAATGCGGGCTACATTACTCAATAATGCAATCACATGTGTTGGATGATTGCATCCGCAAATCCAGAACTACTTACTAAAGTAGCCCCTTCCATAGTGCGTTGGAAATCGTAAGTCACAGTTTTTGCTTCAATTGCACCCTCAGTGCCCTTGATAATTAAATCAGCGGCTTCATTCCATCCCATATGACGTAACATCATTTCAGCAGAAAGAATGATTGAACCGGGGTTCACTTTATCCTGACCTGCATACTTTGGTGCAGTTCCATGGGTTGCTTCAAATACCGCGATTTGATCACTTAAGTTAGCGCCTGGAGCAATACCAATACCACCAACCTGAGCAGCTAACGCATCTGAAATATAATCACCATTCAAATTCAAAGTAGCAATAACGCTGTACTCTTCAGGTCTTAACAGAATTTGTTGTAAGAATGCATCAGCGATCACATCATTGATAATAATTTGATTTCCAGTCTTAGGATTTGTGAACTCCATCCACGGGCCGCCTTGATATTCTTTAGCGCCAAAAACATCACGAGCAACTTGGTAAGCCCAATCTTTAAAGGCTCCTTCAGTAAACTTCATAATGTTACCTTTATGAACAAAAGTTACTACTTTACGATCATTATCAATAGCATATTGGATTGCTGCTTTAATTAAGCGCGTTGTTCCTTCTTTAGAAACTGGCTTAATACCGATACCGCAATGTTCTGGGAAACGGATTTTTTTAACATCCATCTCTTTTCTTAAAAATTCAATTACCTTTTTAGCTTCTGGAGAATCGGCTTGCCACTCAATACCCGCATAAATATCTTCTGAGTTTTCGCGAAAAATAACCATGTTGGTTTTCCAAGGCTCTTTTACAGGACTTGGGACCCCAGAAAAATAGCGAATAGGACGCAAGCAAGTAAACAGATCCAACTGTTGGCGAATGGCTACGTTTAATGAACGAATTCCACCACCGACTGGAGTAGTTAAAGGACCTTTAATAGAAACCACATATTTTCTTAATGCATTTAAAGTTTCTTCGGGTAACCATTCATCTGCACCATAAACTTTAGTTGCTTTTTCACCGGCATAAACTTCCATCCAGGAAATTTTCCTTTGAGAGCCATAAGCTTTTTCAACCGCAGCGTCAACAACTTTGATCATAGGAGGTGTTACGTCTACGCCAATACCATCACCTTCAATAAAAGGAATAATTGGATTATTCGGCACATTAAGAGAATAATCCGCGTTAACGGTAATCACTTCACCTTGTGCAGGCACTTTGATTTTATCATACGTCATTGACAACTCCGCAAATTTTTAGAGGTAACAATGATAGCACGCTAGAACTTGGAATCCCAAGTCCATTTGCGTGAAATTAGCCAGGATAATACGAAAAACTGCGATCGGTTTTCTTAAAGGCGGGTATTGCTGTTTGAAGTTTATGCGTGCTGCAACATTTTAATCTGTTCTATTAATTGATCATAACCTGCTTCTACATTTATGTAGTCATTTTTGGCTAAATAAATAGACAATGAACCATCATCGGTTGCCGTAGATTTTTGTAATATTCCATTATAACCTTTGCTTTTTAAACGTAAAAAGTCACTAATTTTAGTTACCAGGTAAAAATTTCGGTAATAATTTCGTGGCAACATATGAATTGCTTGCGCATCATGTTGTAGTGAATTTCCAGGTAGATAATCTTTAAGTGAGTACGATGCATTATTATGTACCGCAACAACCTTACCTTTAGGTAATATCTGCTTTATTTTATCTGCTAGTTTTTTAACTTCTCGATGTGCTTCTGGGCTGTATTGACTAAGACCCGTTAAGGTTTTTTTAATGCCATTATCAGTATAAATTCGATTAGGATCAAATTCATAGCGCTTATTGCGCAGATTAAATACAATGTTGCGTCCACCAGAATGCACTAACGTAATAAGACTTCCACCTTCTTTCTTAACCACCGCTTGAGCAGCCTTTAGCGCCGTCTGTTCATTGTGGTGTACATGAATGAATGTTTTACCTCTACCAACAGTATGCTTAATTTCAACCTTTTCATCACCAACCATCACAATATGATTCATCGCATAGGTAAATTGAGAGAAAAATAATGAAACGAGTAAAAAATATCGCATAGATTCAGTCACGTTAATATAAAAACTGGACGCCATTGTATAATAATTGCCCTGAAAACACAAATCATGCAGAGATTAGCTTCCCAAAGTTGAGCAATCCCTCTACCATTAAGACTTGTGAATTTAGGTCAGCCGATTTTATGCCAGAACTTATTTTATTCAACAAACCTTATGGGGTTGTCTGCCAATTTACAGGTGAGGAACACGATCATACCTTGGCGGAGTTCATTGATATTCCTGATGTTTATGCGGCAGGACGATTGGATAAAAACAGTGAGGGATTATTGTTATTAACTAATGATGGCACCTTACAACATCGATTAACACACCCTAAGTTTAATAAGAAGAAATATTATTGGGTACAGGTGGAAGGGATACCTACTGAAGCACAATTGCAGCCATTAAGGAAAGGCTTGGCACTTAAAGATGTTCGCTTTTTACCTGCGGAAGTAAGCGTGATTGAAGAGCCCTTACTTTGGCCTCGGAATCCCCCTATTCGGTTTAGAAAAAACATTCCTACTTGTTGGCTGGAAATTGTTTTATGTGAGGGAAAAAATCATCAGGTGCGGCGAATGACTGCGGCCATTGGATTTCCTACATTAAGGTTGGTCCGCCATCGAATTTGGGATTGGCAGCTTGAAGGGCTAAATCCAGGCGAATACAAAATTATTAAGGCGTAGGCTTGGCTGTAAAGCCCAGCCTACATTAAGCGGACCATTAACAATCAGGCTACCTTTTAACGATAGGCAAAACGCGGTAAGAGTGTATCTTCACCTAGTAAACGAATCCACGGCCATAAGAACATCCCCACAAAGGCGCTGGCTACTGGCATGAATAAGCTGTATTTAAAACCAAGCAGCGCGGTAATTAGCGCGATAATTGCTTGATATAACAGGCAGAAAAAACCAATTAAAAAGATTTGCTGCATCATTGAGAAAAATTGAAAACGTCTGGATTTACTTGAAGCAATCCAAGTCACTAACAATAAGGCAAAGGAATGTTCGCCGATCACGGTCGCCAATAACACATCGAGCATCAAACCTACAAACAATAGAGTGGCCTGATTAAAATTTCCCGGGAGAAAATATTCAATATACAGCACCAGCAATAAAACCCAAGGGGGTCTAAAATCAGTAACTAATTCCGGCATAGGCAATATTGATAAAATCAATGTAATCATAAATCCTACGGTTAGGCGTAAACGAAGATTTTTCATTACATGGTCTCCTTGGCATTTAAACGCTCATTAATTTGTGCGGTTAACTGCTCCTGCTCTTTATCTGGCCAGATTAATAAAACCAGACGGTTGCGGTTAAGAAGGGCTACTGGTCTTACTTTGACTTTCACGAAATCTTCACCAGGAAGACTATTAACTTCGTCTACTCGTCCAACAGGATAGCCTTCAGGATATCGTCTATCTAAGCCTGAAGTAACTAATACATCACCAGGATGAATGGATGAAGTTTTAGGCAAGTTAATTAAAAAGAGGGTTTCAATATCATTAGTACCAACCAGAATGGCCCGCTCCCCTGTTCGATTATTTCTTACAGGAACGGCACTTTTAGAGTCTGAAATCAATAATACGGTACTAGTTAAAGGACCCACATCAATGATCTGCCCCATCACCCCTTTAGCATCTAATATCGGCTGCCCAACATAAACACCATCACGTTCGCCTTTGTTTAATACGACAATTTGTCGTGAATTGCTGGTATCTACAGCCAAAATTTGCGCAGCCATTGCTCGCATGTCGGCTTGTGAGGAAGTAAGCAATAATTCTTTAAGCTGAAAATTTTCTTTTTGCGTAACTAATAATTTTTGTAACTCAGCTTCTAACATTGCTTGTTGATAACGTAATCGCATGTTTTCATCAATTAACGCCTTTTTCGCGCTAACTAGTGACTGAATCCAGCCAAATACACGCACAGGGTAATCAACGGCATATTGCAATGGAGCTACAATTAAAGAAAAACCGCTACGAACACTATTTAAATAACGATAGTGGTAGTCTGAAAACATTAAGAAAACAGAAATAAGCAAAGCAAGCACGAATCCTATTGGATTGTGCCCGCCTCGGCTAAATAATCTGTTTCGATTATTATTCTGTTGAGAGGAAATCACCGCCACGTAAGTCCATGGTTTCTAAAGCTTTACCACCACCACGTGCAACGCAAGTTAGCGGATCTTCAGCGATTAATACGGGTAGACCAGTTTCTTCCATCAGCAAGAGATCAATATTTTTCAATAACGCTCCGCCTCCGGTTAATATCATACCACGCTCCGCAATATCAGCAGCTAATTCAGGTGGAGCCAATTCTAAAGCAGCTCTTACAGCACCTACGATCCCTGACAAGGGCTCTTGTAGCGCTTCTAAGATTTCTGCACTGGTTAAAACAAAACTACGAGGCACGCCTTCTGCAAGATTTCTTCCACGTACTTCGATTTCAAACAAATCACGACTTGGGAATGCAGAGCCAATTTCATGCTTAATGCGCTCAGCAGTTGTTTCACCAATAAGTGTACCGTAATTACGACGCACGTAAGATACGATTGCATCGTCAAATTTATCCCCGCCAATACGTACTGACTGGTGGTAAACGATACCACTTAAAGAAATAATCGCGACTTCAGTAGTACCACCACCGATATCGACAACCATCGAACCACTAGCATCTTCTACTGGCATTCCTGAACCTAAGGCCGCAGCCATTGGTTCTTCAATCAAAAATACTTCACGAGCACCAGCACCCATAGCTGATTCACGAATTGCGCGACGCTCAACTTGGGTAGAACCACAAGGAACACAAACCAGCACACGTGGGCTAGGACGCAAAAATTTATTTTCGTGAACTTTATGAATGAAATGCTGCAGCATTTTTTCAGTAACGAAAAAGTCAGCAATTACCCCGTCCTTCATTGGTCTAATCGCATTAATATTACCTGGAGTTCTTCCAAGCATACGTTTTGCTTCTAGACCTACCGCTGCAACGCGCTTTTGACCTGACTCATTTCGCAATGCAACAACGGAGGGTTCGTTAAGGACAATTCCCTTATCCCTTACATAAATCAATGTGTTAGCGGTTCCCAAGTCAATCGATAAATCATTGGAGAACACGCCCCTTAATTTCCTGAACATAAGCAGCACTATCCCATTCTTTTTTTGTGCGTTACTTTATCCTAATTTTGCGTAAAGATCGACTGTTCTGGAGCAACAATTGCAAATAAAAAAGTGAATTTTTTGTTCAACCAAATTTTCATCTTTGGCTTTTGCTGCCGCATCAATCACTTAAATGGATTGCTGTTTAAATTTTAATCATAAAATAATATCGAATATGTGTGCCCGTTTGCTTGCACTGGGGTACAAGTAACTCGTAGCAACTGTCTTGAAATAAAATTCCAGACAGTTGCTACGAGATGGGTACAGAAACAGAGTTAAAATTAATTAATAACAAATACTTCGTTTAATTTTTCTTTATTTGCGGTTACAAAACGCTGTCCTATGCCTTTGACTTCCGCAAGTTCTTCAATTGATTTAAAACCTTGATGGCTAGTGCGATAAGCAATAATTGCCTCAGCCCGTTTCTTGCCTATACCTTTAAAGGAACCAATTAAAGAAGATACATCCGCTTTATTGAGATCAATTTTTTTAGATGCCAGAGAAGCTTGTTTTTCGGGATTAACGCTTTGCGTTGCGCCTGCATGGGCAGATAGGTTTACTGCCAATAATGATAATGCAGCAGCAAGTATTTGTGCTTTCATAAATTTCTCCTAATTGTTGGACTAAAAAGACCCGTTCCAGGGTCGGCAGCAGTATCCCAATAATTGAGTGGGCTGTCTAGGATTTTTGGATGATATTTAGAGGGAATTGTTCAAGCAAGCGTTAATGAGAGAATATAGTTTTTTAAATTTAAAACAAAAAAGCTGTCAGCGCCAGGAGCGTAGTGACGAAGTAACCCAGAGTTCGCGGCACGGAATCCTGGGTTGCTTCACTTCGTTCGCAATGACGATTGTTTTTTCATACCGATGAACGAGAAAGAGGGCTTGCACGCCACCAGCCTTTTTCATGCAATCGACTTATACAAAACATAAGCCACGCAAGCGGTTAGCTTTTCCACCATATCTAAATGTAAAAACTCATTGGGGCCATGAGCATTAGAATGCGGGCCTAATACTCCGGTAATCATAAACTGAGCGTCAGGAAACTTCTCGCCCAACATACCCATGAAAGGAATAGTTCCGCCCTCCCCCATATAAGCAGCAGGCTTGCCGTAGTAAGTTTGAGAGGCATCATCTGCGGCAGCTTCCAACCAGGAAGAAAGCTTAGGCGCATTCCAACCTTTCGAACCATCATCTATTGAAAAATGAACCTTAGCATTATACGGAAGATCTTGCGTTAATGTTTCTTGAATTGCTGCGGCAGCAATTTTGGGATTTACTAGAGGAGGTAGACGCATCGATAATTTTAATGCGGTCAATGGACGCATCACATTACCTGCATTAGCTATGGCAGGAAAACCATCCGCCCCAGTTACCGTTAATGCTGGGCGCCAGGTACGATTTAAAATCAGTTCCTGTCTATCATGAATTACAGGCTCTACCCCATCATGCCAGGGAAACTCATCATAAATATGATTACCTAAAGCCTCTGCACAATGATGTGCTTGTTTTACGCGCTCATCAGGAATATCGCAATGCAACTGCGGCAACTTAATCGAACCTGTTGTTTCATCTTCCAGACGATTAATTAATTGGCGAGCAACTCTAAAACTATCTGCCACAATGCCACTGGCACTCCCTGAGTGAACCCCTTCACTGATTAGCTCAACAGACAATTCACCTACGACATTTCCACGTAAAGACGTAGTCATCCATAATTGCTCGTAGTTGCCTGCCCCAGAATCAAGACAAATCACTAATTTGGGTTTACCAATGCGCTCCTGTAATAATTCGATGTAATAAGGTAAATCATAACTGCCACTTTCCTCACATGCCTCAATAATCAATACGCAGCGAGGGAAAGGAAGGCCTTGCTCTTCCAAAGCACGAATTGCCGTTAAGGACGCATAAGCCGAATAACCATCATCTGCTGCACCACGGCCATACAGACGCCCATCTTTAAGCACCGGCTTCCAAGGATGTAAATCCTCATTCCATCCCGACATTTCGGGTTGTTTATCTAAATGACCATACATTAATACGGTTTCATCGATTTCCCCTGGAATTTCCATAAAAAGCAGAGGGGTACGCCCTTCTAAGCGCATAACTTCTAATTGCATACCGTGGGGAGCATGTGCCTTACACCAATCAGCAATATGATCTACTGCCTGATCCATCAATCCATGTTCTTTCCATTTTGCATCAAAATGGGGAGACTTGTTTGGAATTTTTATGTAATCACATAAACTAGGAATAATCTCTTCCTGCCATTGCTGACGAATAAAGTCATACAGCGCTTGGGGATTGAACATGTATTTGCTCCTCAATAATAACCACAATCTGTTCCGTAGCTGATTTGATTTTTAATGCCTTAATTTTATTAAAAATCTCATCTTTATTTTTTTCGAGATCACACAGAGCTTGTACTAAAATCTCTGCATTCAAGGAGCTGTCATCAATGACACAACTAATACCCAATCCTTGAAAATATTTGGCATTTTGAATTTGGTCCCCACGACTAACTTGCGCCGATAAGGGGATTAAAATGTGAGGTTTACCTAAGGCTAATAATTCATACAGTGAGTTTGCGCCTGCTCGGGAAACAACCACGGATGCAGCAGTAAATAAATCGGCTAATTCCTCATTTGCATATTCAAATTGTTTATAGCCGACAACATCCATCAAAGCAGCATCCATTTTTCCTTTACCGCAAAGATGAATTACTTGATAGTTCTGGGTTAACTGTGGCAAAGCCTCTCGAATACTGCGATTGATTGAGCCTGCGCCTAAACTCCCGCCAAGAGCTAAAAGACAAGGCTTTTCCGTATTAAACCCACATAATGCCAGTCCTGCAGCACCATTTCCGGAAAATAATTGCTCACGAATTGGTGTTCCCGTTACTTCTATTTTTTCCTGGTTTTTAAAATGCTTTTTACCGGCATCAAAGGTAAGACAGATTTTATTCACAAAAGGGAAACATAAGCGATTCGCAAGCCCTGGGCTCATATCCGATTCATGAGCAACTACTGGAATGCGGTTTAACCAAGCCCCTACTACCACAGGAAAAGCAACAAAACCGCCTTTTGAAAACACCACGTCGGGCTTTAACTTAGCGAGTAACAAAAAAGCTTGGAAAATACCTAAAATGATTTTAAATGGATCCAATAAGTTCTTAACGCTTAAATAGCGTCGTAATTTACCACTTTTCACTGAATAAAATGGAATACCAAGCGGCTTGATCATTTCATTCTCAATTCCCTCGGCAGAACCAACATAAGCGATATCCCATCCCTTATGACGAAACTCTTGAATCAACGCCATATTAGGCGCTACATGGCCTGCAGTTCCGCCCCCGGTAAAAACGATACTTGGCATCATAATATTTCCCTAATCAATAAGCTTAAATCAATCGCTTGGATGGATTTAGTAATTGCTCCAACAGAAATGAAATCGACCCCTGATGCTGCTATTTTGGCAATATTTTCAAGAGTAATTCCTCCAGAGGCTTCTAATGTACATTGGTTAGATTGATTAATACATACTGCCTCTTTAAGCATTTCCAAACTGAAATTATCGAGCAATATTCGGTCAGGTTTTGCAGCCAGTGCCTCTCGTAATTCATCTAAAGTTTCAACCTCGGTCTCGACTAGGATATTATTTTGAGTCTGTCTTGCCAAGGCAATTGCTTTAGCTACTGAGCCACATGCCTTGATATGATTCTCCTTAATCAAAAAGGCATCATAAAGTCCCATACGATGATTTACCCCACCACCACAAGTCACCGCATATTTTTGTGCCACACGTAATCCAGGTAAGGTCTTGCGCGTATCCAATAAACGCGTCTTCGTACCTTTTAGTTGTTCCACATAGAGGTATGTCTGCGTAGCAGTTGCGGACAGCGTTTGTAAGAAATTTAGCGCCGTGCGCTCTGCCGTTAACATGCTGCGTGCCGGTCCAGAAATACGGCATAAGGTAGTCGGCTCAGCTAACCAGCCTCCTTCAGTTACCTGCCAATTAAGCTTAATGCGCTTATCAATCTGATTAAATACTTCATTAACCCAAGGTTGACCGCAAATTAACATCGGCTCTCGCGAAATAATTTCGGCTTCGGCCATTAAGTGCTCTGGTAATAAGGCCGCTGTGACATCCCCAGTGCCTACATCTTCTTGTAATGCATGAGTTACATCCATCGGTACTTGTGATAAGTGTTTATTCATTTACAGTGCCTTTTTTTCCTGCATTACAAAACGCGCTTTTAATAATGGAGGTGCAATAAAAGTAGTAATCATAACCATTAAAACAATCGCTGAAAACAAGTCATCTGAAATTACCCCTAAAGTTCGTCCAATAGAAGCAAAAACCAATCCTACCTCACCTCGTGGCAGCATCCCAATGCCAATAAGCACCCGATCGTCTTTAGCACTAGCCCCAAAACCACTCACCAGTTTTCCAATAACTGCGGCAATAATTAAGCCCACAGCTAAAATAATTACATTCCAATGGAAAAAGCTTTCCAATTTGACTTGAATGCCAATCAAGATGAAAAACATAGGAGCCAATATAGTTTCTAAAGGGGATAATAAATGATAAATAGTACGATGAACCTTCTCCTTCGAATTCACTTCCAGCGATTTAAAATAATCGTCATGCAGAATAACACCCGCTGTAAAAGCCCCAATAATCGTTGCCAGCTGAATAAACGAAGCAAACCAAGAAAGCAGCATGATAAATAAAAATGAGATAAATAACTTAGCTTCCCAAGGTTCAAGAAAACGGAAAAAATGAATGGATCGGCGTAGAATGAAAGGCCCTAAAAGTATGGCGCTGATAAAAAAGAGTATGGAGGCCATAACAATACGTAGCACCACCATAAAATCGACAGCTCCATTAATTACTACCGAGCTGACCACGGCTAAAATGATTAAGCCCAAGACGTCATCCAACATCGCTGCACCAAGAATGGTGCGTGCCTCTCGCGTACGTAATTTTTTCATTTCTGCCAGAACACGAGCGGTAATCCCAATGCTCGTGGCGCTTAAGGTGGCCGCAATAAATAAATCAGCTTGGAAAGAAGCTTCGGGCATTAATAAAAAAGCTACTCCAAATCCAAGAATCATCGGCACAACCACACCAATCAGTGCCACAAGTAATGAATCACGCCCCGTATGCTTTAATTCTTCAATGGAACTTTCTAAGCCCACCATAAATAAGAGGAAAATAACGCCATAGCGTGAAAAAATATCCACGACATAGGCAATTTTAAGATAATCAGCGCCTCGGGGACTACCCAAAGCAGTAATGACTTGTTGGGCATGCTCTGGATTAGAAATGATTTGGGTAACCGCGGTATTTAAGGGAACACCCTTTAAAAGTTCGCGGACAATATCAAAAGTGGCCGCCCCTTCGCGTAATAAAATAATTAATTGAAAACCATAAAAGTAAAACAGATTGCCAATCAACACCCCCATGAGCAACTCACCAAGCACGCTTGGCTGATTTAAACGTCTGGCGATATATCGTCCAAGAATGGCAAAGAAAAATATAGTAGTGACGCCAAGTAATACAAAAGTTATGGGATCAGCTTCTTCTCCTGCTGGAGATGCAAATGCCACAATGGGACTTAATCCGGCTAAGAGTAGCCACCATTTACGATGCTGCATAAACTAAACCTCTCAGATAAATTAGGCATGGTGCGAATTGATGTTGTCTATGTTGGGGCTTGGAGTGGTGTTCGTCAAGCGTGAAGACGTCATCCCGAACGTAGTGAGGGATCTCCGATGCCGGCACAGAACCAGATTCTGGAGATTCCTCACTACGTTCGGGGTGACGTTTTTCCAGTGGGGAGTCCACCCCATTAGCCTTTATCTATTTCTGCTTCGCCAAAAACAAGCACGTTTCCAATACAGAATCAGGATTTAATGAAACACTTTCAATCCCTTCATTCATCAGCCATAGAGCAAAATCCTGATGATCTGAAGGGCCCTGACCACAGATTCCAATATACTTACCTGCTGCTTTACAGGTTGAAATCGCCATATGCAATAAAGCTTTAACCGCATCATTGCGCTCATCAAATTGAGCAGCGATCAATCCAGAATCTCTATCTAAGCCCAAAGTTAACTGCGTCAAATCATTAGAGCCTATTGAAAAACCATCAAAATGCTCTAAAAACTCTTTAGCTAACAAGGCATTGGAAGGAAGCTCACACATCATAATTACTCTTAATCCATGCTTTCCACGCTCAAGGCCGTTTTGTTTTAATACCTCAATAACATTAGCAGCTTCAGACACAGTACGTACAAATGGAATCATCACTTCAACGTTGGTTAAGCCCATTTCCTCACGTACTCGACGCACGGCTTTACATTCTAAAGCAAAACAATCCGCAAACTCTGGAGAAACATAACGTGACGCGCCTCTAAAGCCCAGCATTGGATTTTCTTCATGAGGTTCGTACAATGAGCCACCGGTAAGGTTCGCATATTCATTGGATTTAAAGTCAGACAAACGAACAATTACGGGCTTGGGATAAAAAGCAGCGGCAATTGTTGCAATACCCTCTTTTAAACGCTCAATATAATACTCAACTGGAGAGTCATAAGCGGCTGTTTTTTCGCTAATAAATTGCTTCAACTCTTTATCTTGCAAATTGTCAAAGTCCAGCAAAGCGCGTGGGTGAATTCCGATGGTATTGGAAATCAAGAACTCTAAACGCGCCAAACCAACTCCTGAATTAGGAATCGATTGGAAGGTAAAGGCACGCTCAGGATTACCCACGTTTAGCATAACCTTCATGGGTAATTCAGGCATAGTTTCTACATCAAGCTGTATTTGCTCAAACGGTAACAAGCCCTCATAAACAAAACCGGTATCGCCTTCAGCACAACTTACAGTTACTTCATCACCATCGCGAATCGTTTTGGTTGCATCACCACAACCTACAACCGCAGGAATACCTAATTCGCGAGCAATAATTGCGGCATGGCAGGTCCTGCCTCCACGATTGGTAACAATCGCTGAAGCACGTTTCATCACGGGTTCCCAATCAGGATCAGTCATATCAGAAACAAGTACATCTCCTGGTTTGACTCGATCCATTTCGCTGACATCACGAATAATACGTGCCTTACCTTGACCAATACGTTGTCCAATACTGCGTCCTTCCGCTAATACCTCGCCCTGCTTTTGCAGTGTATAACGCTCAAGTATTTGCTTATTGTCACGGCTTTTAACCGTTTCTGGGCGTGCTTGTAAAATATATAGCTTGCCATTGGTTCCATCTTTTGCCCATTCAATATCCATGGGACGACCATAATGTTTCTCAATAATCAGGGCCTGACGCGCCAAACCTTCTATTTCAGTAGACGTCAAAGAAAATAGCAGGCGCTCTGCAGCATCAACATCAACTGTTTTAACGCGGCGATTTTGGCTTGGATCATCACAGTAAACCATTTTCAATGCCTTACTGCCGAGATTTCTACGAATAATTGCGGGTTTGCCTGCTTGTAAACCAGGTTTATGCACATAAAACTCATCTGGGTTTACTGCACCTTGCACTACCATTTCACCTAAGCCATAAGATGAAGTAATGAATACGACTTGATCAAAACCTGATTCGGTATCCATGGTAAACATCACGCCACTCACAGCTAAATCACTGCGCACCATTTGCTGAATACCTGCGGATAAAGCAACATCATGGTGTTCAAATTCGTGGTGGGTGCGATAAGCTATGGCTCTATCATTAAATAGAGAAGCAAAAACAAGCTTGATGGATTCTAAAATAGCATCGATGCCTTTAACGTTTAAAAAGGTTTCTTGCTGGCCGGCAAATGAGGCATCAGGCAAATCTTCTGCTGTAGCTGAAGAGCGAACGGCGACACTAAAATCATCATGGCCAATCGCTTGAGACATCTTTTGATAAGCAGTATGCACTTCCTGTTCAAACTCAGGGGTAAATGGCGTGTTAATCACCATTTGTCTAATTTCTTTACCAACAGTGGCTAATTGATGCACATCATCGGTATTCAGTGTGGATAATTTGCCATAAATTTTCTTATCAAGGCCATTTTGGGATAAAAACTCTTTAAATGAATCCGCTGTGGTTGCAAAACCGCCCGGAACAGCAACTCCCACCGAGGACAAATGACTGATCATCTCACCAAGTGACGCATTTTTACCGCCAACCTGCTCCAGGTCGCGCATGCCAAGCTGCGCTAAATCAATAATATGTGTTTTGACCGCCATAATTACCCCCTACCTCATATCCATAAAGTGAACACCATTCTACTGAAATTATGATGCTATTGGAATGTGCTACTTTAAGCAGCCTGATTGCCACACATTAGCTTCAACAAATTCTCGTATATTATGGCAATAAGAACCCCAGCACCTACAGCGACGACTAAATCCACAAATATAGTAAGGAAAAACGTCACCAATAAAATAACAATCTCTGCACGTGGGGAACGCTGAATTATCTTAACAAAATGCTTCACCTCACTCATATTCCAAGCCACTACGAATAAGACTGCAGCAAGGGCTGTGAGGGGAATATTCACCGCTAAAGGCGCTAAAAAGAGAATAATTAGCACTAAAGTTAAGGCATGGATAATTCCGGCTAAAGGGCTATTTGCGCCATTACGAATATTCGTTGCCGTACGCGCAATTGCTCCTGTTGCAGCAAAACCACCAAATAATGGTGCAAAAATATTGGCAATACCTTGTCCAATTAACTCACGGTTTGAATTATGTTTGGTTCCAGCCATACCATCAGCAACCACAGCAGACAATAAGGATTCAATAGCACCTAACATCGCAATAGTAAGGGCGGGGCCAATCAGTTCAATAATGCGATCGGTGGTAATCTCTGGAACTTCAAAGCTTGGTAAGCCCTGAGGAATTCCTCCAAACATTGAACCAATGGTTGCTACTCCCTCAAAATGAAATAGAGACTGCAAGGTCGTAACTACCAAGAGAGCAATTAAGGGCCCGGGAACACGCTTTAAGCCTGGGATTTTATTAGAAAAAATAACTAGAGCTAAGGCAAGCAATCCTAAAGCGGTGGTAATGAAATCCAGGTGAGGAAATGAACTCAGTAAGTGCCATAATTTTTCATGAAAATGCCCGCTTCCACCGGAGGAAAAACCAAAAAAATAATGCCACTGCCCTACCCAGATCACCACGGCAATACCTGCTGTAAAACCAACGATTACCGGATTAGGGATGAACTTAATAACTCGCCCTAAACGTACCAAGCCTAAAAATAGCAAGATAAAGCCAGCCATCAACGTTGCAATTTGTAAACCAGAAATCCCATATTTTGCGGTGATTCCTGAGAGAACAACGATAAAGGCACCTGTCGGTCCGGCAATCTGTAAACGACTGCCGCCCATGATTGAAACAATCAATCCAGCAACAATTGCGGTATACAAACCTTGTTCTGGTTTCGCGCCAGATGCAATTGCAAAGGCCATAGCCAAAGGTAAGGCAACAACCCCAACAATCAAGCCTGAAATTATATTTTGCAGCCAATACTTCCGATGAAATAGGCCTTCCTGATAAGATTCAATAATAGTTTTCATAATGTGATAAATCTAAGTTTAAATTGCCGACATTATAATCATACAAGTAAGAAAAATGGCATATGCTTCCCAAGATTTCCGTCTAAAAAAGACCATTTTGATAGCCACGGAAAAAGAAAATATGATCTAAGTATATATAAATAATCTTTATGGGCAATTTTTAAACAAAAAAACATTTTCTACAGATAATTTGAGCATCTAGAATTCACATCTTGCCTCGCATCTAATATCATATGTGCTTTCTTATCAGGGGCAAGCTACTTATGACTCTAACTCCTTTAAACGCCATCTCCCCTATAGACGGCCGCTACCTCAACAAAACCCGGGCTTTGAGTCCCTATTTTAGCGAGTTTGCCTTAATCTATTACCGATTAATGGTTGAAATTCGCTGGTTTGAATCTTTAGCAGCCAATGACTCGATTCCTGAAGTACCCAAGTTGAATCCAGAAACTAAAGATTACCTCAATCAAATCATTGCTAATTTTGATGAAGCCGAAGCCCAAAAAGTCAAAGACTTTGAACGTCAGACAAACCATGACGTGAAGGCTGTTGAATATTATCTCAAAGAGAAATTCCTGAGTAACGAGCATTTGAAAAACGTAACAGCGTTTATTCATTTTGCCAGCACCTCAGAAGACATCAATAACCTGGCTTATGCCTTAATGGTAAAACAGGCGATCGCTCAAGTGATTCAACCTACTCTGGCAGAAATCATGGGGGGTATTACGCTGCTGGGCAAACAACATGGTGACATTCCCATGTTGGCAAGAACACATGGTCAACCTGCTACTCCAACAACGATGGGTAAAGAGTTAGTGAATTTTGTAGCTCGTCTGAAAAGACCACAACAACAATTAGCTGAAGTATTAATCCCTGGTAAATTCAATGGTGCAGTGGGTAACTATAATGCCCATGTCGTTGCCTATCCAGAAGTAGATTGGCGCAAGCACTGCTCTAATTTTGTGACCTCATTAGGCCTGTCTTTCAATGCTTATACCACCCAGATTGAACCTCATGATGGTTTAGCTGAGGTATCGCAAATTATGATGCGCATTAATAACATCCTCTTGGATTACACCCAAGACGTATGGAGTTATATTTCTCTGGGCTACTTTAAACAAAAAACCGTGGCTGAAGAAGTTGGTTCATCAACTATGCCCCATAAAGTGAATCCAATTGATTTTGAAAATGCTGAAGGTAATTTAGGTTTGGCGAATGCTCTATTCATACATTTTGCGAACAAGCTAACCCAATCGCGATTACAGCGTGATTTGTCAGATTCTACCGTATTACGTAATATTGGTATGGCATTTTCTTACACTTTAATTGCTTATCTTTCTGTCGCTAAAGGTAACGATAAGCTGCAAATTAATAAACGCGCACTGCAAGATGATTTAAAAACAAATTGGGAAGTCTTGGCAGAAGCCATACAGACCATGATGCGTCGTTATAATGTTCCAGACGCCTATGAGCAACTCAAAGCATTAACTCGCGGTCAAGGAATTGATGGAGTCAGTTTGCAACAATTTATCCAAACCTTATCAATACCCGAAGCAGCTAAAGAACAACTGGCGAAGCTAACCCCTGAAAACTATACTGGTTTGGCAGCACAACTTGTTAAGGCATTTTCATGACAGGAACTTTATCGCAACAAGGGCAAACATTTGAATTCGATGTTCTTGTTATCGGTACAGGATTAGCGGGGTTACAATACTGCCTGCAATTACTAAGCATGCAACCACGTGTAAAAATTGCCCTAATTAGTAAAGCAGAAGCAATTGAATGTAACAGCCGCTATGCTCAAGGAGGAATTGCAGCTGCTTTTTCAGCCGAAGACTCTTTGGAATCTCATATTTCAGATACATTAATTGCTGGCGATGGTTTGTGCTACCCTCCAGCAGTAGAATTTATTATTCGCCAGGGCCCTGAAACAATTAACCAACTGAATCAGTATTCAGTGCATTTTAAAAAAGATGCTAATGGTGAATTTAACCTTGCCCAAGAAGGCGGACATTCCCATCGGCGTATTTTCAATTGCGGCGATCAAACGGGTTTATCAATTACACAAACGATGAATCAATTAGCCCGCCAGCATGAGCAAATTCACTTTTTTGAGCATCATGTCGCAGTAAATTTAATTACCCAGTACCATCCGCATCGCACGGATATCCAGGGTGAGGTGCTTGGCGCGTACATTTTAGATTGTAACAATAACCTCATTCATACCTTTTTAGCCAATAGCGTTATATTAGCTACTGGTGGCGCGGGTAAGACGTATCGATATACAACGAATCCCATGGTAGCAACAGGTGATGGCGTTGCCATGGCATACCGAGCCGGAGCTCGGGTTGGTAATATGGAGTTTTATCAATTCCATCCTACCCTTTTACACCATCATTCGCTGAATAATTTTTTGATTTCTGAAGCCGTGCGCGGTGAAGGAGCCATTCTTAAAAATGCTGAAACCGGCGCGCGCTTTATGCAAGACTATGCACCACAGCAAATGGAACTGGCAACCCGCGATGTAGTCGCTCGTGCTATTTTTAGCGAAATTGAACGCAGCCAAAGCGGTTTTGTCTATCTAGATATTACTCACCAATCTAAAAGTTTCCTGGAAAAACGGTTTCCCCAGATTTATACCACACTCATGTCTATTGGCATTGACATGAGTCAGGACATGATCCCTGTGGTTCCTGCAGCCCATTATCAATGTGGTGGTGTACTTACTGACATTGATGGACGGACAGATTTAAAACGATTATATGCTATTGGTGAAGTAGCCTTCACAGGTTTGCATGGAGCCAATCGCTTGGCAAGCAATTCCTTATTAGAAGCCTTGGTTATGGGGTCTAATGCCGCACGTTGCACGCTAAAGGATATTTCATCTCATTGGAAATATACCGCCCACATCCCTAATTGGAGTGCACCTGGTGAGGTTAATACCCGACGTGCAAGTCAAATCAACGCCCAATGGCGTGGTTTACGCGGTGAAATGACTTCCTATGCGGGCATAGTACGTACTGAAGCTGGCCTGCAAGATCTACTACAATTAATAATGAACCGTAAGAAAGTAATTGAAGAATATTACTGGAAGCATTGCATTACCCGAGATTTTATTGAATTAAGAAACATTATTCTCAATGCTGAATTAATTGTCCGCGCAGCCTTATCACGCCGAGAGTCACGTGGTGGACACTACCGAGAAGATTATCCGGATAAAAAAACTCAGGCACAAGAAAGCATTGCTAAAATGGGATTAATGGATATTGCAGAATAATAGAATGTGTCGATTAGAGGCAAAATAAAGATGTTTAAGAATTCAACTATTTATACTCCTGAAACAACCTTAATGCGTATCAGCAATGACATGAGTATTTGCCAAAGTGATTACCCTATAGATTGGTACCAGGAAGAATTTATTCCCTATGCTCAAGAATATCAGGCACTACCCGACCGTAAACTAACCACGGTACTGGAGTGGATGACTCCTTACATGAAGAAAGCCCAAGATCATTTTGGTGATAAATTATTATTACTCGCGCACTATTACATGGGTGGTGATATTGTCCGCCTAGTAGAACAATTTGGCGGCGTTATCGGCGATTCATATCAGCTCGCATTAATGGCTGCTGAGCGCCCAGAAAAATCCGTGATTATTGAGTCAGCTGTACACTTCATGGCGGAATCAATCAGTATTCTCGCCAACAGCCACCAACAGGTTTATATTACCAATCCAAAATCAGGCTGCACCATGGAAATGCTTGCTAAAGATTTTATGGTTGAACCGGCCTTTCTTGATTTAAATGAACGCTATGGCGCAGAAAATATTTTGCCCGTTTGCTACATGAATACGTCTGGACGTGTTAAGGCAATGACTGGTGCTCAAGGTGGGGCGGTATGCACTAGCTCCAATGTGAAAAAAATATTCCAATGGGCGCAAAAGCAAAATAAGAAAATACTCTTTATTCCCGATCAGCACATGGGTGAAAACGTTGCCTATTGGCTTGGTATCAAAAACCTCGCCTACTGGCCAGGTGGAACTGCCGGTGCCCAGTATTCATTGGCCGCACAAGACAGCAAAACTCTAAAACAATTTGATGATTCAGAATTGATTCTGTTTGCCAGCCAATGCGCTGTACACACCCACTACCAACCTGAAATGTGTGACTATTGGCATAGTAAATCCTACACCACTATTGTGCATCCTGAGTGCCGCAACTCGGTAATTCGCATAGCCCAACACTCAGGTTCCACTGCATTTATTTGGGATTATGTAGTCAATGATCGCGCCAATACCAAACGCTATGCCATTGGCACTGAAAACCACATGGTGGAAAATCTAAAACAGCATTGTAAAGGTTTAGGAATTGAAGTAGTCAATTTAGCCGAAGCACCAAAAGCCGATGATGAAAAAGGAATTGGCTGTGGCTGCGCCACTATGTCACGCAATGACCCACCACATTTAGTCGCCTTAGTCGATTTACTAAGACAAGGAAAAACCATGTCTTACAACGAAGTAAACGCAGGAGATGTAGTAAATGAATTTACCGGAACCCGCAACCGCTTGCCAGTAAATGATCAACAATGGGTTATTGAAAATGCGAAAAAATCATTACAAATGATGATCGATATTACAGAAGACAGAATTTAATCCTCTCTAATTAAATTAACGTATCCTGAAACCAGGATACGTTAAGCTCCTGCAATTAGGTAGAACCAAAAGGTTGACTCTGCAGCCTCATTTCCTACTTAAGGTTACCTTAACAAATGATTGTTAATATTGGTCACCTCAAAATGGAATATGATTATGAATTTTACCCAACTTCTTACCATAATTAACCAGGCAACCAACCCAAAGCAAATTTTAGCGGGACTCTCTGCAGCACAATTCGCAATCACGGATACTACTATTGAAGGCTCTTCAGTCTTACATGCTTTAGCCCAATCGAGTCATGTAAGAGAATATGATTTTGCAACGTATCTGGAGCAATTAATCGCAGCAGGGGCTATGCTCAACGTTATTGATAAGCAAAATAAGCATTTCATTGTTTATTTTATGGAGCACGTGGGTCACTTTGCTAGTAAAACGCTTACTTTATTACTCGAACAATCGAGTTTTGATGTTAATTATGCGACGGAAAATGGGTATACATTTTTTGAGTTTATCTATAATACTAAAGGTTTTGATAAGCTGTTCTTTTTAAGAGCTTTATTTGCTCGGCCTGATTTTAATCCTAATCAAAAAACCAGTAAGCACCCTTCCATACTCTTGCATCTGATCGCAGAGCAAGCAAGTGACGATTATATTTTGGCAGCACTTGCAAACAATCAGTTCAATACAAAAATTAAAAATAAGGAAGGGAAAACAGCATTGGGGTTGGTATTATCAAAAAGTGGATATAAAGATCTCTCTGTTATACGTGCATTGATCAATGCTGCGCGAAGTGAAATTAATACCGTGGATAGTGAGGGGAATAATTATTTGCACCTAACTATTTTATCCAGCAACTTTCAATGTGAAGAGATTACAAGCTTGTTATTGCAACAGCAAATTAATTGGCGCCAGAGAAATAATAACGATCAATGCATTTTTGATTTAATTAAAATAAATAGGGCGCAAAGATCACCCTACTCGAATACACAATTAGTCTTAGCAATAGTTGCAGCGCATCCCGAAGCACTATTTGAAAAATATATTAATGGGCAGACCGTACTCAATGAACTGCTACTTGATAAGGCTAATTACTTTAATTATACAAAGATTGGCGAGCTGTGTAGATTATGCATTGAGCTTGGGCATCATAAAGCATTAACTCAAGCAATTTCCGAATACCTGTATGCATATCAGCAGGGCATTGTACCAGAGACACAAGTCCTTTCTTTTTTAAATGAACTCCCGAAAGACGTAGATGCGATTGATGTCGAATATTGTCTGGCACGGGTGCTGCTGTCGAGCAACTCAAAACAAATTATTTTGAAACTTAGGGAAATGAAATCCCCGCTTAATGTGGAAAAGCTAACGGGGTATGCGCAAGAACTCTTTCCAGAAAATAGTGATGAGCGTACTAGTGCTTTGAATGCTATTCAGGCAATAACCTGGCATATGCATGCTTTTGATGAGGCTATGCTCACCTGGGAAGAACAGCATCTTTCTTCTCAATCCAAGCCAGATATCAAAACGCATACCTCGCTATTTGGTCATTTATTCTCTTTAAAAGGCTCGGTCCCACTTAATGGGGAACTCAAAGATCTTTCAAGTAACCATGCTCATGTTACAGTTCCATTTATGGTGCATTTAATGAATGCTTATTTTTCTGATTGTGAAAAAAATAAGATCCATGTCGAACACCTGGAAGCAATTCGTCAAGTAAGAAATATGACGGTAATGGCTATGCGTATCCTGTTTCTGAAATCATCATTCATCAATTATTATCCGGAAAATACTAGCATGCCTCAGGACGTTTTAATTACCGCACTAGAGGAAAGCCAAGGAGTAGGAGTTGAACTTATTAGCGGTTGGCAAAACCACGCAATAAGCATGATTATCAAGCAAGATAATTTTTATCGTAATAATGGCGGGGGCTGCAGTACAGATCAAGCAATTGAACATTATAAAATCACTAAACGAGAAGCGATTACAACAGGGTTCATTGCACCTATTTTGCAAAATGCGGATAAAGAATCAAATAAAAAATATATTCAACAAGAGATTCATGACTTGTTAGGGTTAAATTATATAGGTTCGGTTCCGGGCGCATTTCAAAGCACTGGAAACTGTAGTTTTTACAGTTTACTGTTAGCCCTAAAAGTTAAATATCGATTATTTATCGCTGAAGAGGAAATTGCCGATGCCTTGTTCGCAGATACAGTGAAGTTTTTTGAAAGGCTTTATTTGAACGAGTATATTGCCTTGTATGCGCATAATCCTGTTCTTCCCCACTTATTACTCCAGTTATTGATTCAAAAATTAATTCCAGAAAATGAACTTGGATTATCAAAAACCTTATTAACGCAATATTTTAATTCAGAATGGACACAAAAGATTTTACGTGAGGAATTGATGCTTGAACGTTTTCGACGGGGTTTAACGGACAAATCCATCGATGAATTTACTCAACAATTACAAACTTTAGGTATTGATCTAACGCCAATAACGCTGCGTGAACAGATATTAACTCGTCTGCTTGCCAATCAACTTACTGCAGAGGATCTCTCCGTAATAAGCACTTGGTCAGCTGACGAACAATATATCCAAGGCTGCCCTTTATTACATTTTGCAGTAACCTATAATAATTTGCCACTTGCGACTTTTTTAATAGAAGAATTTCCAGACTCGGTTAATCAAAAAAATTGGCGCGATAACGAAGCTTTATGTTTCGTTAAATCTGTTGACATGATTGAATTATTAATCGCCAATGGCGCTACTTTAACCAGAGAAACACTTAATAATCCTCTTGATTGCGCAATATTAGCTGATGATTTAGCTTTAGTAAGTGCGTTACTACAACATGGAGCAAAAACAAGCGAATACAGTGCTTATTTTGCGGCATCCAGAGACCCCCAAATTTTAAAACTCTTTATGAAATATCACCCACAAACCATTGCCCACAGTACCCATGATTACAGTATTAGCATGCATGCGGCAGCCTCAAGTGGGAAGACTGAAAATATTCGTACTCTTGTGTACGAAGCTGGACTAAGTACGGCTGTCAGTGATGTGAATGGGCTGATGCCATTACATCTCGCTTTAAAAGAGGGGCATGATGAAACAGCATCCGCCTTGTTGCAATATCCAGGAACACTATTTAAGCGCCCCTATCGAGGAGACTCGTTTTCCAGCATGACAAAAAATAGTGCGTTGCAAAAAACCATAGAAAGAACCGAACAGGAGCGAATTGAAGATGTAGCCGCCTTTGCACAATTTAAAGAGGAAGATCCTGGCTTAGTGTTAGAAGATATTGATTACCTTATGTTAGCACTACCTACAAATAATCTATCGATAATTCGCGGTTGTTTAATCAGTTATCCGAACATTAGTGTAGTGGCCAATAGTGGACTTTATTGCAATACGCCTCTTACCAAAGCAATTCAAAATTTAGCTGGGAAGAAAGGAAGTGATTATAACAATGCCTTAAAGATTGTAGAATTGCTCCTAAAAACACCGGGGATTAATATTAATGCCTGTATGGCATCAACGGAACCGCTGATCTTTATGGCTACATCAATTAATAATGTTAATGTTTTAGAGCTATTTCTTGCTGATCCTAACTTAAATCTTAATCAACAAGATAATGTTGGCTACACGGCGTTACATGATGCAGTAGAGCGTGGTCATTGGCAATGTGTACGCCGTTTATTAAAAGATGAGCGTCTGGATAGTACGATTCGCAATAAACAAAATAAAACCGCTGGAGAGCTAAAATCCAATAAGTTCTGCCTTAATAATTGTATCGAGGAAGTACGCCAGCATCAAAAGAACGTAGAACTCCATGGACAGCCAGAGGACTTAAGTTTAATGGTGTAAAACTGAATTAATCCAGGCTCCATCTCATTAAACCTTTTAAGAGAATGGGGCCTTTTCATTACGCTAAATTAAGCAGACCACAGCAAATCTTGATGGATATTTTGCAGAAAAAAAGCAACAACTGCTTGATGTGTCTCCTCTCGCCAACTAACAATTGGTTCAATGATTCTTTTCACAAGCTTTCCTTCTCGCTGCAAAAATTGAAAGGTATCAATAAAAGCTAGAGCGGCTTGATCGTTTACCTGCACATTAATTTCTACTAAATTTTTGCCATGTACTTTTAATGCTTCTGCAGCGGTAATCGCAAAGGAGCTTTTAAAATTAACCTCATCAATTGATGCATTAATAGATAAAGAGCAAATGCCCTTCCCTTCCGAAGCATCGAGTCGTTTAATGAAAGCGGTGATTAACTCTTGGTGTTTTAAATTTGTATACGCGGGACCTAAAGTCAATTGCAATGCGTGCAAATGCCTTTCTTGGGCAACCTCTAAGAGCTCTATAATCGCTTTATCTGTCAATTTGGAATTAAGGTTTTTACTATCAAATAGCTTGATTATCAATGTATTATCAAGTACACCAAGCAAATCTTCCTGATGTAGGCAATCAAACTTCTTATACTTATCCAACTGTAAAAAATACTGTAACTCCTCTTCAATCCGCTGCTTCTCAAGAAGTTGCTCGTTACACTGTTCAGCAATATATTCATTTTGAAGTTGTTGTAAGGTAAGTAAATGCTCAGGATATTCCAAATAAAGCCCCAAGCCATTAGTAATCACCAATTTGTTTGAATAACCGTAAGCAAAATTAGTTTCCGCACTAAAATAAGAACATTCTGGATTAAGTAAATGAGGTAACGTGCGATTAAATCCATAAACACCATCAGCCTCAGCCACAACCGTTAATTGCTCTAAGTTATCTGGATAAAGTGCTTTAATTTGTTGAAAGATACGGCGCTGAATCACCTGATCATTAATAGAAACCGAAAAAGCTTTAATGAACAACGTTTGAAATTGAATGTTTTGCGCCAGCAACCATTCATAGGCATTTGATTCAAGGCCAAGATGGTGCTGTACATAATAGATTGTTTTGAGCTCTCCATTACAAAGTCCCGCAATTTTATAGACGCCATCCTTCAATTTGGATACTTGCAGGAGCTCCATACCACACAAAGTTCGTAGGCGAACTAATAATAAGGCACCTACTCTGTTTTGAAAACGATCGGAATTAAAGGATACATCCAATCGATTAAAGGTTTGTAATATATTGGTATAATCATATCCATATCCCCAAAAGCCCATTCCCTGAGACAAATTGGGGATTTTTTCTAACTGTGATAAGTCGGCAAAATTTAATTCTGGGTTTGCAGAAAATAAGGGGTGTTCATCGATTAAAACAAATTCATTTACGTTGGGGAAAAGCAATATGGGGTGTACTATGTCCGAACCGGAACACGGGTATAAAAGTGGTCCCTGTGCTTCACTCGCTGCTGCAGTTAAGAATTGCTCCATCCCTGAATTGGCAAGTTGCTCATCCTTACCTGCGGCTAACTGATTAATCTGTTGAATCAACAAGCGCTCTTCATCAAGGGTAGACGGCATAAACGAAACTCCCAAAGAACCTTTCAGAACAGTTTATGCGTGCTCTAAAAAAATTTTAGTTGGGACCATTATATGGTAAATTTGATTAAAAATAAATCTATTTGTTTGTTTTAATGTATGCCATTTAAAACTCTGCGACAAAAAACTGACATTCATCAACGCCTTGCGTGCAAACATATCCCCCCAAAGTTCTAATCCAACTATAATCCACAGGTGCGGGAATCTTGGTAAGTGCCTGCAACCAAATTGAATAATCGCCAAGAGCGTTTCTATAGGTGCAAACAACACCCTGTCCATACTGAGCCACTAAAATATTCGCCCGCACAAAGCGAGTCCCCTCTTCTCCTTGGGGTGGATGCGGTGAATAAGGATTAACAACCCAAGGAGCAGGCGGCTCCCCCCACTGCAATGAACTTGTTTGCGGATCAGGACAGGTCATCGCACAACCAATCGAGTTCCACATGATAAGTGCCAGTCCTGCAAATAAATAATTGCTTTTCATCCTATGCCTTAATTTATCTGATATTTTTTAGAATTATATACCAAAACCCATTGTGAGAATCTATTTCTTTGTTATAATGGCCGCCAGAGTGCCTGGGTGGCGGAATTGGTAGACGCGCCGGATTCAAAATCCGGTGGTGGTGACACCGTGTGGGTTCGAGTCCCACCCTAGGTACCATTATCTTGTTTTTTCTTACTTCTCTTTTTTAAATTTAATTCAACGCTGCTATTTCCTCGATTGAATATGACTTCTTGATTGACTTAGTTCGCACCTAGTTAATCATCAACAGACTTGAATTGCCAAGCAGGAATAGGTCGAGCCCATGGCCCGACTATGCTCATCTCACTTCGTTTCAAATTAAAGTGCCTTCTTATTTGGGACAGAGCCCTAATAACTCACAGCACGTATACAACGCACGCTGAATTGGCCAAATTTAACATTAGGAAATTGTTCATAAACGGGGCCTGGACGAAATTCCTGATACCAAGCACTCCCCAATGGTGTGGACGATGATTCTGTTGAACTCCAGTAAAATTGATTAGTTTGTAAATCACCAACAAAGCCAAGTAAAAATAAATTGGTAGTTATATTTTCTGTACTAGAGCCACAACCTGCATCAACTCCCCCGCCATAAACACCTAACTGGCAAATGGCTGGCAAAAACCAAGTTCCAGCGGACACACCCCCGCTATTATCCGTGGTGATTCGGTAACATAAACCTTCGGCATAATAATCAGTTGAAACCGGAGCACCACTAATTATAGAGTTGTAATAAATAAAAATATTTTCTGAATTACAAGCCCCGTCACTGCCCCCATTACAATTTTGCTGCCCACTGTATTGAGTAGCAGTTTGGCCGGAAGGTTCTGTTGCATTAGGAATAGGTATTGAGCTTGTTGACGTTTCACCAATTCCCCAAAGACTAGTATAATCCGTATCCCCACTAATCCCCGTCGAGCTCCAAATTACTGGTGAGCCAGCAGCGTCATTAGTATCCACCACATAAGCTGTGGAACTATCTGGAATAGAAAATACTAAATAACCATACATGGAAAAGGCTAAGGCAATAGGTGTCGATACATTAAGATTATCCGCGGTAAAAATTATCCCACCTTGAGCTAAATAAGGAGTCGCTGTATTTGACGTAATGGTCACAGTACACGTCCCAAATCCGCTAAGAACAGGGCAAGTAGTGCTTGTCACACCAGTCCAGCCGGTAGATGATAAGTCAATACCCACATTAGTTAGGGTATTTGCTGTCAAATTAGTGACTGGAATGTCAACGCCTACAGAGTCATTAACAGGAACTATTGCAGTAGACGGTACAGATAGCGATTGCGAAACAACAGAAACACCTACGGACACTAAATTAGTATTTTGTCCTTTTATTGAAATAGTAGTTGCTGGAAATACACTATTTGCGGTAAGTGTGATCGTACAGGTCCCACCAGGAGCAACTGAATTGCAATTAGTATAATTCGCACTAATTGCTCCCCCGGTACCACTTAGATCAACAGTTATCGCCTCGGCATCAATGGATGATGAAGCACTGTTTACGACAGAAATAGTCTGCACATTTCCAGGGGAAGTTGTAGTCATATTTAATGATAATGGCGAAGCACTAATGAGTGCGACCGATGGATTGCAATTAATTGCTTGCATATCAAAAAAAACGGCAGCAGTATTACTTCCTTTGACAGCAACGTTTGCTACTAAAAACATTAGTCCCATATTGGTGTAAAAAGAAATGCTACAACTTGCCCCAGGAAGTAATCGTGCGGGACATTTATTATTTTGTACTACATAAGCCAAGAAATTACTGTCAGCAGAAAATGCTCTAATATTTTGTGCCGCAATTTTTGAGGTGTTAGTAATCGTTATGGAACCAGGTTGCGCCAAACAAGAGAGCTTTTGTGCAACGGTCACAGAGCAGGATCCCAATCTCTTATTACAAGGAATCATAGTCTTAGCACCAGGCTGGTCTAGTTGAATCATCAATTCAGGAAGCAGTGAAGCATGAGCCAGCGCTACTCCAGAAAAACCTAGAAAAATAAAAAAAAATAAATAATGCACTGTCATTTTTCTTTTCAATATGTTTATGTGCTTGCGTAAAACAGAGTGAGGTTGAACACATAAATTAATCCGTTGATAACGACCTAAACTAAATTTCGCTCCAAATGTTTTATGTTGTCTCTGATAATGCACTAAATCCTCCTTTTCCTCATGAATTCATCATGATGCAATACAATTTTCACTTAAATATCATAGAGATAATTAGCATTTAGCACAACCTTGTAGATGCCCTATAAAACCAGAGCCAGATCCTAGCTTTCTGAATAAATTTTCTTAGCCCTCGACATTCCCCAATAAACCGCAGTTTTTCCGTGGACAATAATTTTGTTGTAAAGAATATAAATACGGCTATCATGGGTAAGACTATTAATAACAAAGAAAGAAGGAGTTTCCAGTGAGTCATTTATTAAAAGGAATTTTTTTAGCTTGTGGTTTTATCTATTCTATTAATAGCTTTGCAAATACTGATGCAGGCCTACCGCTGCTTGGGAAGACTATGACCCAGGCGAAGCAGCAAGAAATGTCTCCTAAACAAGCATTACTCCGTTTAAAAGAAGGTAATCAACGTTTTTTAAATAATAAACTCATCGCCAGAGACTATTTAAAACAAGCATATCAATCTTCTTATGGTCAATATCCCTTTGCTGTCGTGTTGAATTGCATGGACTCACGTAGTGTCCCTGAATTTCTTTTTGATCAAGGGCTGGCTGATTTATTCACGTTACGTGTGGCAGGAAATGTAGTCAACGATGATATTTTAGGAAGTATGGAGTTTGCAACAAAAGCTGCAGGAGCACGTTTAATTGTCGTGTTGGCTCATACTTCTTGCGGTGCGGTTGCTGGTGCATGCAATGGCGTAAAATTAGGACATTTAACTGATGTTCTGGATAAAATTCATCCTGCAGTTGAAATGAGCATGAAAGATGAGGGAACCAAGAATTGTTCGGATCCAAAATTAGTTGATGCGATTGCGAAAGCTAATGCATTAAATATGGTAAAACAAATCCAAGAAAGAAGCCCGCTCCTCAAAGCTTTGTTAGAAAATAACAAAGTAGGTATTGTTGCTGGGATGCATGATATTAAAACAGGACAAGTAACCTTCTTTGAGGAAGGTCGTTCTGTTCCGAAATCTTGATCGTTAGCTAAATACGCTCCGCTTTATGCCTGAGGGCTCCCCCTCGGGCATAAAGCGCGGTAATTTGTGCGGGTTATTTGGCAAGAAAATACCCCTCCGAGCTTGCTTCCAGTTTACAGCCTACTACTATAATATTGAACAACATGACCCGGACATTGCCGCAACAGGGCCTATATGATTAGTTATCCCTTCTAATTTGCGAAATGCTTTATAGTCTTCAGGTACTTCTATGCCAAGTGATGATAAAGAATTATTAATCCATTGGTTTTCAGTTAAATATTCTTCAGGGCTAATATCGGTAAAATATATTCTGTTGCCCTTAAAGAGGTATAACTTGGTACAGTTTCTCTTGATGAGCCTTTAGTATATTTTCGAATGAGATCCAGAGTGGTTTGTTTGTCTCTAAGAAAAAGTCTTGCATGACGGTTTTAACTCATCAATTTCGCGACCGAAAAATAAATCCTGCCTCCCCTCCGCATCATCCTTATTTAAGCAAGTTTGGGTGAGGCGAATACGTAACTCATCATTAATATCTTTATACTCTATTGTTACGAATAAGGACTGAAATGAGGTTTCTCTGAAAGTATATTTAAATAATGCCTTTGTTTCTAAAATACCAACAAAAGGCTCGATTTAACTTATTTTAAAACAAATAAATGGTTTTAAATACCGTAGAAAATACGGTATTTAAAATGTCTGCTTCAAGGAGTAAATGAGTCCGATTGGTTTGCTTATAGATCAAAATGGTATTTTTAAAGTCCCGTAAAAATACCTTACTCCGCAACCAATACCTATACTATTTTTTACTAAGATTAATACAAGGAAGATCATTTTGAGGCGAGAATCATGCCAACAATTACATTAAACACTGAAGGACGTGCCGTATCCCCTGAAAATTTCGCTACAGGAACCTATCGTTCAACGACTATTGCACTGACAGAGGGCGGTCGTGGAGGAACTTCAATCGAGGTGCCGGTTCAAGGTTCTCGGGTTTTATCAGCAACGGATGGAGGATGTCTTTGGAGCAACTCCTTTCAGTCATGCTTTCCCGTCATATTTAAATACACTAATGGGGATATTGGATTGTATCATGCAAATCATGGGGCAATAGAGAATGTGACGCCTTTACTCGACTTACTCAATAAACCAGGAATTCAAGAAATTCAGCTCTTTGGGAAACCACGCACGGATAGCCAAAATAAGGTCGGAATGCTTTCCAAAAACCTAAGCAAACACTTTCTGGGTAAAGAAGACGCCCCCATAATAAATGTTGCAGATGATTTTAATTATGGTGTCGCTGCCTGTTATAAGACGGCGGATAGACAACCTATTATCTTAGTCGGCGAAAGTGGCGTAGGTAATGAGATGGCAGTAAATAGAGAGGGTTGCGCCAATCAAGATGACCTCACTACCCCATGCCGTTTTCAACTGGCCTCTGTTCGCCATCCGCTTTCTACGGCCAGTACTCCCACGATAAGCAGCTCTTCGAGCAGTTCATCAAGTAGCTCTTCATCATCTCATATCGAGGCGCAACGACAAATTAGGGCTGAACTAATTGAATTTAAAGAACAATCTCAAAAACCACCAGAGCCTGACAGTGAGCCCACCCCACCCGCTAAAAAATCTTATTAAACTTATGCTTGCTTGCGGGCAAAATGAAAACCTTGATTACGCTGCGCTACATCAAGGCTACGATTTTCTTTTAATTGTGCTCCTTAGACTTTTTCATCAAAAAACGTAACTTCACCTGAGGCAATATCATATAAGCCTCCGATAATTTTGATGTTTTTTTTGCTGATTAACTCTCTTAGGATACTGCTTTTCTCCAAGATCATTTTTATGCTGTTATCCACATTAATTTTGGTCACTTCAGTGACGTATGCAGGATTACCTCCATTTCGATTTTCTTTAAAAGAGGATTCTTGCTCGATTGCAGGGGTGATTTTATCTAAAAGCTGGGTTAAATAACCTAATTGGGCTTCATCACAAGCCCCTTTTATTGCGCCACAATTGGTATGGCCAAGTACAACAATTAATTTAGATCTTGCGATTTTGCATGCAAACTCCAAACTTCCAATAATATCGTCATTCACAATATTGCCTGCAATCCGAATACTAAAAATATCACCAAGACCTTGGTCAAATATGAATTCGGCGGGTGTTCGAGAATCAATACAACTTAAAATTGAGGCGAAAGGAAATTGCTCTTCAGCGGTTTCATTTACTTGCTGTAGAAGGTTACGGTTATATCGCAAATTATTTATGAACCGCTCATTTCCCTTTTTAAGTAAATCAATAGCTTGGTCTGGAGTTATTTTACTCAGATCTTCTTTGCTAATTGTTTTCATAAAAACACTCCATGTTCGTTATTAATTTCCTCAATGTCCAATGCAAATGCTACAAATACCATTAAGGGCTAAGCAAATTCCAACAAAATACAATGTGCTCAAAATAAAGACACTCATAAGCAAAGTCTAATATAAAAACTCAAGAACTCAAGGATAGAAATACGCCTTCACAGGTTTAGGTCAGCAGACTTATCACGAACTAGTACTTAAATTAGACATACCACGGTTCTGTGATAATATTTAATTTATGGGCTTTATAACCAGGCCGCTCACAATAAATGGAGTTAGTCTCAAAAGGATTTCAGAGATGAAAAAAGCATTTCTTATCGCAATAATTTCATGGTTTATTTTTCCTGCTTGGGCCGCAAGCCCAGATGTTGTTACCTTTGGAGTTTACCCAATTAGCATTTATGATGTTGACCCTGCAAATGGCACTTTCAGCATTAGTTATTATGCCTGGTGGCGGACTGCCGATAAAAACTATAATCCGACCAAAAGTATTGAAGTTGTAAATGCTCGTGACTATTCATATAAATTTGGAGGTAAGGGCAAAGTGGGTAATGAGTATTTTACATATGCCCATTATTACGCCAAAATACATCAGCCTTGGTATAGTAAATATTTTCCATTTGGACGACAATTTTTAACCATCAAAATGGAGGATTTTGCAGATGATAATAAGGTGGTTTTTGAACCTGATTACAAAGAATCCAAACTCCATTCTGAATTTACCATGCCAGGTTGGAACATTATTGGCTTAAGCCTAATGAAATCCGTTACGCACTATGCAACTAATTTCGGTAATGCCTCTATTGATAGCAGCCCATATGCCCGCCTTAGTTTTATTATTGAAGTAAAACGTAACGGATGGAAACTGTATATAAGTTATTTTATTGGTTTCTTCATGGCTGGCATTTTAGCGCATTTGGTATATATGATGAGCTCATTACCATTTGCCGCCCGGGCAACCGTATTTATAGGCTCAGTTGTTGCGTTTATCGGGAATAAATACATCATTGACCCAAGATTGCCGCCAAGTCCCAGTTACGGTCTTGCAGATGCCATCCAAATGATAACTTTTTTGGTAATTATCATTTCTATTTTAGCTTCTATTGGCCTCGAACTTAAATATCAGGATGAAAAAAAACGGGCTGCGGTTTCTTTAACAATCGGTGCCATTAGCTTAATAATTTATGTGCTGTACATTATTATTTATACCTGGATAGCAGTTGCCTCATAAAGCCATGCCCATTTCGTCATTGTGACCATGCTTAAACAATGACGAAATGCCATCAAGAAAAGATCCACCTAAAAAGTTTATATTAAATACAGAATGGATTATAATCACCTTTAATTACGCTATTAAAGATTAAAATAAATACATAATGCATCTCCCTCTGAAAGAACCATTAACTCCTCGATACATCCATGTCAACCCAACCACCAATCAAATTCATCTCATGGTCCCTATTGTTGGCGGACAAGAAATTAGTACCGACAATACCTGTCAAGCAACTGCCGCATTGAAGAAATTTTTTGATGGCGGTGCATTGAGTGAACTTAACACGTATCAGAGTGCTTTAATATTTGATATTGGATTATTAACTCAAGATAATCCTCTACGAGTTGTTAAAGAAGAACGACTTACACAAATAAATACCTATATTGAGGCGGTTAAGGCCATGCGCTACAGTTATGGTCATACTCTGAATGCATTCTTGGCCAAACCTTCTAATTTATACAGCATCCAATTACGTCCTCGTGAACAAGACAGTGAATCTCGAGTGATCAACCCTGCCTTTAATCTTGCACGTAAAAATAATAGTTCAGGTGAGCCTTTATCGGTTTTGTATCATGCCATGCATCACATTTTTCCTTCCACCACGATTGCCCCACGCCACCCACAGGCAATGCTTACGACGGCAGTATTGGGTGACTTATCGCCGTCACCTACATTTGCAGAGATAGTCTCTGTGCTAACAGCACAATGCAAACAATGCTTTGGCATAGAGATAGATTTTACCAGCTATTTTAACCGGCTCAATAATAAAGTAATCAAACAAACACTAAACCAAGCCTCTATCGATGTATTAATGGGATTTGACGAAGATCCTGCAACTCCAGAAGAGTATATTGATGCTCTTTTAGGAACGTGCGCTCCTAATCTTTGGGGAACCATTCCAACACCTACGTCTCCTTTTTACAGTATTCCAACAACAGCATCTGTTGATGAAAAAACAGAACAACTATCAATTATCACTCAATTTTATCTGGCAAACCTTAATGTTTATTGCAAAGCGAAAGGGATAAGTATCCAAAATTTTGGCGTTATTTTAGATGGATCTCCTGCTTTAAGTCATGATTTAACCCAAGCGGTTTCTACTGCATTAAGTGCTGGCAATCAAACAGAGCAAGCAATTTGTGCTTTTTACGCGAACCACACTCATGAGTTTGGACTATCGCATCCGTTAACTCCAGAGGATATTACAGCCGTTCAACAACAATTTGAACGGACTTATCGTACCATCACCGCGACTAAAGAAAATCCTCACATGGATGATTTTATGATTTTAAATAAAGAAGCCACAGGAGAAACAGCTTATTTCGTTACGCATCAAGGGGCGATTTGTGTGAATTTTGCGGAAATAGTAACACTTGATGTAGCAAATCAAGACTACTTTGCCCGAATTCGCGCTGATTTTTCAGAACATCCTGCAGAGATACCCAATAAAAACGAAGGAATTTTCGCAATTGTGGATATCGAGCTTGAAACACTACTCACGCGGATCAATGATGACCAATTTCAACTTTTGCCTGAGGAGGTAAAAGAGGCATATCACGCCCTCCCTGGTTTTCAAATGCGTCAATTCTTATTCAATGTAGCGAAAGGGAAGCAAATAGAGGCAGAAACATTATTAACTACAACACAGCACAATACCCAAATACTTCTACAGACCCCCGGTATATTCACCGATTATTCAGGCAGAACATTCCATTGCACTGCGTATGAATATGCTTATTGGGCTAAAGACACCCATATGTGCCGCATGTTAGAAGCTCATATGGAGGACGATACAAAAACACTACTGTTAGCGCGTGTTGAAACCATGGAGCAGCATGGTTTAGCTTATCAACAAGAGGGACAAAATTTTCAAACCAAACATTTTGACATGACGCCCCTCATTAAAACGATTGAAGAATATATTCGTGGATGGAACTGGTGGATAAGAGAAAGTGATACTCATACCCTGCGCGCGGCACAAATGAAGATTGGTAAAGCACAGCGAGATGTTCCCGCACACATTGCACAAGAATATTGCAGGCGTGACAGGTCCTTTGGAATAATACCTGAGTTTCATGAAAAAACCCTGCCACGGGTACTCAATTATGATAATTTTGAACCCAGTTGGTTCCCCTTAAAGTCACCATCTACTGGGCTCGGTTTTGATTTTGCGTTTGCACGTGGGGGGCTACCTGGGGTGCGGTCGGTATGGGCAGGCATGCCCCTGTGTATACTTGACCGATTAGCGATGTACGAGCTTGATGATGTGAGAACAGCCGAGCTTGCACAATCGCGCGCGAATCTGAGCCAGCCGACAAATCGGGTAGGCATGAGCCAAATAGGTTGAATGCTTATTCTGATACGATGTTCGAAAAGCAGAGCCAGCCCTCCCCTGCTGTATTGAACTATCGGTTAATCGAATGAATAGTAGCATTTAAAGTTGGTTCTTCCCCTGTTTCGGAGGCTTGTGCTATTGAATGGTGAGGGGATATATAGCTACCTTGTTGCTCGTCCAGCCTGAACCAAAAAAAGAACATTTAAGATTACAGTTGCTACGACTTACTTTTGCCATGACGTGGAGACGAACAGTAAACCACTATCTCTTGCAAATTAATTGATAAAAGAAAATAATATGCGTCCAATAATGTTTCAAAATGTCGATTATTATGAAATCAGCGAAAATTATAACATCCTTAGTGCAAGTGGCTATTTTAACTTTATTGATAATTAAGGCGGCCATTTCTGGAGATGTTCATGTGGTTGGTTCAATGAAGCATTCAATGCAACCAACTACCAATTCATCGTTCAACTACAGCAAACCTAATAACCCAAAGGTCATTCAATTACTTAAAATTGAGCTATCCGATGAAGCTAAAAAACTACTAGAGAAACGCGTTAAAGAGCGTGCCACAGAGCATCCTCAGGCTCCGCATTCATTACTCGATACGAAAACTCCTGTAAGGGTTCAATTGGCCATGAATCATGTTCCTGTACTGGACCAAGGTCGACATGGAACATGCATCACCTTTGCCATGACTGGTGCGCTTGACGCCGTGATCGGCCACGGAGATTACATTAGTCAACTGTGTCTTTTACAACTGGGCAATTACCTAGAACAACATGGATGGTTTGTACTGAGTGGTTGGGATGGTAATTTTCCTATTTCAGTAATAAATCAAATGGAACAGTATGGAATTATTAATAAAGAGAACCAAAGAAAAAACGGCTGTGGTGGCTTGACTGAATACCCCACTTATTCGGATGAAAGACCGGAATCTTTTATAGAGCCCCAACAATACAGCACCATGAATGAGTTAATCTTCGGTAAAATAGTGAATTGGTCCAATATCTATTGGAGACTCAGCTCGACCTGGACCTTAAATGAAGTGAAAGAAGCGCTTCGCGCAGGCGACAGATCAGTTTTTTCGGTCATGCTACCACGCCTTGACCTTGGTACTGTGGGTGCTGTAGGAAATTATAAAACGAAGAACGATACTTGGTTAGTCACATCAGATATCTTACTTGGCTTGGCAAATATACAAGCCTCGCATGGTCTGATCATTACCGGTTATGATGATAATGCAATTGCAATTGATAATTACGGTGCAAAACACACTGGATTACTAACATTACGTAACTCTTGGGGAAGTGATTATGGGGATGGTGGTGAGTTTTATATGTCCTACGATTATTTTAAATTACTCACTTATGATGTACGACGTTTTTCCCCCAATTAAGAAAAGAAAATAGTTAAAACACTGGTTAGACGGGAGCCTAACCAGTCACTGTGTCGGATTGCTACTTGTGCTTGCTGGCGTGTTGATGAACTCATGATGATATTTTGAATGCAAATCAGCCATGTCCGCATCGTTTAATTCTGTTTTTTTAAACTCTTCTGCATACCATTCTTTGACATCTTCTTTCAGTTTTTTGCTAAATTCCGTTAATAGGGCTTTTTTGTATTCTTTATTGTTATTTTCTGCCGAAAAAAAACGAGGATCACTAATTGATGTTACAAATATATGTTCAGGAGCATTGCCATGTAATAAATCATTAAGTCCAGAAAAAAAGAGTTTTACTTTTTCATGAGATGGATAAAATTTTTGTCCTACATAATCCGTATAAGTTTTGTTGTATTCCAGGGCTACCTTCAATTGGAAAAAAAAAGCTTTAACTGAAGCAACACCTGCCTCTTGAGAACGATTAACTAGATTGGTTAATCGAGTAAAAATATAATCTTTGGAGGTTTCATATATACCTAACTGGGTATCAGTAAACATATTGATCCTTAAACTGGTAAAATAGAATTATAAATGAGCTCTAATAGTATCTTCCTCACTATCATCCAGGTCGGAATCTTTCTTTTGAGCATGCAGTTGAGTTTTCATTTTAGAAAAACTTTCCGTTTTCGCACTCGATACTGCGACAGGATCAACAACTAGAGGCCCACCAGCCAACTCATCACTTAACATGACATCTTCTTCCAGATGTTTTTTACCTGACATTTCACCTTGCATTCGCTGTAAGGCGCTCATTTCACATTTCATTTGAGCTGCTTGTATGTCCCGATTAATCCCTTGTATTTGCTGATAAAACTCAGGAAATTCGCGTGCCATTAATTCTTTAGCTTTCGGGCTCTTGCAGTTATTCAAGAGTGTAGCAAAACCTTGAGGTATCTGATTGTTAGCTAGTGCTGCTGCCCCAGCCTCTGCAGTGGTTATGCCTCCTTTAGTTAACATGCTTATTTGACTTTCGAGTTTCTCAAGAAAGCCCACAAGGAGCTCACAGGTTTCCGCGGCTACTACGTCTTGTTTACTTTTTCCTGTGTTTGTTTTTTGTATCTCTTTTAGCACATCTTTCATATGCCCTAGTTGTAACTTAGGATCATTGGGGTTATCAAGTTTGACTTTAACTTCATCTTCATAATGTTTAATCCGAGATTTGCAGTGCTCTATATAGGCTTTGTGAAAGCCTTTATCGAAATCTGCTTTAAACTCCTTTTCTAACACTTTTGGCGGAGTTCCTTGAAAACTTTCCTTAAATCCTTGAGCTAAAACTCGATCTTTCACCCAATCTTTAAACTTAGCATTGAACTCTGCCTGGATTGCCTTTCCTTCTTCCGCGGTTAACGTTTTAAATGTTTTTCCCTGTGCTTTAAGTTCGTATTCTTTGAGGCGGGTGAAACTCTCTAAATGATTCTCCTCAAACTCCCTCTCTAATCCCAAACCACCCGCAGTTATAGTCTCCTGAACCTTTTCCTCAAGCGCAACCTCAAACTCTTTATTATGTACTTTTGCAACATGTTCTTGCAGTTGCTTTCCATAATTTGCACTATAACTCCCCCACTTTTCTTTCACATAGGCATCATAATAACCATTTTTTCCTTGTTTATAATCAGTCTCTGTTTGCTGCCGCACTTCGGTAAACTTTTCTCTTAATGGTGCTCTCACCATTTCACTTTGTGCATAGCTAAGCGCATTCAATACGTTATTCATCTGCCCCATCAAAAATTGCTTTTTGGCAGGGTCTTTGGTGGTCTTTTCTAGAATTTGCATCGATTCTTTTATTGCATTAACCTTTTGCGCAAGAATCTCTTGTGGATTTTCGACTCCCGTAGTTTTAAGCGCATTATGTAATCGTATTAAATCCTCAACACTTGTTTTAATGTTCAATACCTGCTCATTATAGATAGCTATATTTTTCGTGTGCGCTATCCCAAGCTGCTTTTTACGACCAATTTCAAAGACAGCTCCAATTGAATCCGACAGCGTAGTTAAAGCTTGCATATCGCCTTGTCTTAATAATTCAGGGACTTTTATTGGCTTAGGCATAATGAACCTCTAATAACTGATATCCCATTAAGGATTGGAATATATTACCTTATAAGAATCATTATAGATCATATTGGTTTCATTTTTTCCACACCAAGGGCGTGGTAACGTGTTTAATAGCCCGTGCAGGATATCTGACTTGTCGCCATTATGACTTATAGTGAACCAATCCAGAACCATACTTCGTTAGAGATTGGTCCTGGATTCCAGCACTTAGCTCGCAATGCCGGCGAATTTTTATAGGAAATTTTCCCGAGCGTTCTGCAGCAACTCCTGAAACCGGAGCAAATGCTTCTCCGTTGTAGCCTCAGTGTGTAAAACAAACTTAGAAATAGTTAAGGCAAAAATTAATCGACGCATGTCCCAAAGCGCGTCTTGAAATTCATCTATTTTCTTTTTGGTGTTTGGGTTAAGTTTTTTTTCTAGCAATAAATTTTCAGAGCTTACCGCGATTGGGGCACAGTTTTTAATTACATCAGCCCGTAGTTTTTCAACAAAAATAAAGGTATTTATGTCTTCTGGTTTGGTATTAATAACCTCTTGTACGCAATCTCTAAAAAAATTAAAAACCAGTCGCTGATGAAAGAAATAAAGTTTTTGCGAATAATGGTAGCCCTGAAATAAAAAATAATCGCCTACCAAGATAATCGCGATGCCGATTAAAGTACAAATCGCGCGGTTAACTACCATATCAAAGGGGCCTTCAGGTGAATTGCTCTCCGATGTTTGTGCTAATAATAAAAAAATCATAATTGTCGTAAACAACACACTAATATCATAACGACGCGGGTTTAAGGTGGAAACCGATAAACCAATAAGGGCCAGAACAAACACAACCGAAACAAACCGGTAATTCAACTGCATTAAATAAATTAAAGGCAGTAAAATCGCGAGCGCAATAAAGGTCCCACCAATACGATGTATGGCGCGTCTGGTAATTAGCCCAGGTTCAATCCCAGCACTCACCACTAACACTGTAAGTAAAACCCAAAACTTATGTGGAATAGTTGAAAATAAATAAATGAACATGGCGATCATGAACATGCCCGCTAAATGAGTAAAACGGGCATAATCAAGTCTTTTTCTCATTTGTGCTGTAGATAACATAATTTATCCCAGTGAATAAAAACTTGCTTTAAACAACGACAAATATAATGTTGTAACTGCGTTTCTGCTACGATAGTCATTCGTGGCAAACCACAGGGAGCATAGGTATTCATATTAAGTCGCAGTAGTTCAAAATTTGCCTGTATATCATGCCAAAATGCCACATTCTTGTCCTCATAATAAAGGCTATCCAAACAGTGCTGAATATTACGCAAATTAACCGCAATACGATAAGCTTGTCTTCGGTATTTCGTAGGAATTAACTTACGGTAATTACGTGCCATACCTAAGTGTTGTATCTCTTGTGCCGAACTTTTCTTTTCCTTTCTGATCGCATAATCAATCCCCTCTTGCAGGCAATGAATAAACTTTTGCACCGCCTTATTCCAGATCCACAAATAGTTAGTTGGATAAATTTTAAGGCAAATAAATGCGGTTAGCATGGCCAATAAGGTTGAGGAAACAAACGTATAGGCGACTTGAATACTTCCTAAAGGCACGGTGCTTAAAACCACCGTCCCATTAACCAATAGCAGCATGGTTAAGTTCTTTAGTGCATAAAAATACTTGAGTATTGAAAAGTAAGTAAGTGCCAAGACCAATAAGGAAAAAAAGAAAAAAGTCCCTTTAAAGGGATAGACTAGATAAAAGGAAACACTAATTAATATGAGTGCGATGGTTATAAAAACTAATAAACGCTCTTTTTCTGGATAAGAATCTAAGGCCGGTGCTTCATAAAAAGCAACCACCAAAAAAGGAATGATGTAACTTTGAAAATTAGATGGCTGAAATAACCAATAGACGTAGGTCGCCACAGTAGCAAGAAAAAGTGCCTTAGGTAGAACGACCCTTTGTGTCCCATAAGGATCATATTCCTCAAGCCACTGTTTAAACCCTGATGTAAACATAAGCGCTGCTGCCAAGACGAAGTGGGTATTTAGGATCAGGATCGGTGATGCGAATAATCACGGGCAAACGCTGAGGCAATAAAATCCATTGGTTTTCATTAGTAACATTTTGCAATTGGGTACGTACATCAACTAACTGACGGTTAGCAGACCAATAGTCTGATTCAATGATCCCATGAAACACTTTTCGTCCTAAATACATTCTGGGAAACACCACCACCTTAGAACCTTTACGTACTGCACTTAAATCCGTTTCATTAAAGTTTGCTTGAATATAAATATTCTCGGTATCAACTAAAGAAAATAAGGGTTGATTGATGTTTACTGGTGTGCCTACTGAAAAAAATAAATTTTGCACCACCCCATTGCCTTGAGCATATACATCCGTTAGGTTTAGATTTACTTTTGCATTTCGCAAGCGTGCGCTAATTGATTGAATCTCACTTTCTTGACCTTGAATTTGATACTTATCAATATCTAACTGTTTTAAAGACGCTTCCCAGCGATTTTTAGCTGCCATGGTTTCTTGCTCGGAATTTTGTAGCGTGATTAAAGAGACCGAGCGTAAGCGATATCCTTTTCGATATTTTTCATCATCTTGTTTTAATTTAATGTAATTTCGCTCTTCATTGCGACTAAGTCTTAGATCGCGCTCATAGGTGGCTTTGAAAGCCGCCAATTTTGCTTCGCCACTTGCTAAGTCCGCAATAAATTGGTCATGAGCATAAGCATATGGTCTTTTAAATACGGTGAAGAGCTTTTGTCCTTTTTGAACTACATCACCATTTTGCACATAAAGCCCAGTGATATATCCACTGGTGAGAGCCGCTACTGGGCGAACGTTATTCATCACAAAGGCATTATCGGTAAAGGGAAACAAAAACGAAAACAGGTAAATAAATGTAGTGAAAATACCAATGAAAATAATAGTATTTGGCAAAGTAAACCAGCGCTTCGCCCGTGCAAAACGTTTTTTAAAGTGGCTACGAAGTGTGGTAAAGTTAATCATATCCCTCTCAAATAATTTACTTTTTCTTGGCATTGTCTGGTTGCAAGCAACCAAGCTACACTACTTTTCTTTTTCTTCGCCAGGCTTTACCGCATAGCCTCCGGCTAAATCTTGGTATAAAACGACCAAGGACATGGCTAGCTCTAACTTAGCCTGATTTGTTCCAAGTGCCAAGTTATCTAAATAAATTTTGCTTTGTAATAAGTCTTTATACGAAATTAACCCCGTTCTTAACAAGCCCTGTTGTAATTTATATTTACGACGGTAATCCTTTTCAGCGAGCATGTAAGCATTAAATTGCTCATTCATGCGTTTATTTGCTGAGTAATCGGTATCTACCTCACGCAAAATTCGTTTGGCTGTTTTATAAAGCTCAGCTAATTTGGCTTGCTGTGCACCCTTAGTGCTGGCCACTTTTCCGAAAGAACTGGGAACTAAGTCCCAATCCGCATAGGTATCAGTTACATTGATCGATACGCCACCTGGCAAACGCGCCCTTCCCACCAATTCATCCAGTTGTAATGTCGGAAAGAAATCACTCCATGCGACCCATTCACTGGCACGTGCTCCCTTTAATGCGTAGATGGCCATGTGCATATCCGGGCGATTATTAAGCACTGTGGCTGGAAGACTACCTGGTTTAAAGCGGGAGAAATCCAATTGAGCGAAATTGTTTTTATTTCTTATTCGCCCTGGGTTTTCATTAATTAAAAAACGTAATGCATTTTCACTATACACCATGTTATGTAAGGCAGGCTCAATTTGAGCCGCAATCAAACGTTCATCAGATTGCAATTGTGCTAATGCTATATCATTGTCTAAACCAATTTTAATGTTGTGTTCGCTTAAGGTGATTAGCGTTTTAAGATCTTTATTTAGCTGCTGTAAAAGCCTGATTTGTTCTTGTTGGGACATGAGGGTAAAATAAGCGGATGCTATTTGTCCAATAACAGCCAAGCGCGCTCCTTCAACTGCCGCACGATGAAATTGTACGTTATAGCTAGCCTCTTTTCCTTGCGTATACAGCTTCATCATGTTTAAAACATAGTATGGCCAAATGCCATAAAAGCCCCCTGGAACACCCAGCGCAGGGTTTGTTGAATATCCCGCTAATAATTGAATAGTGGGAATCCAACTCAGTTTGACTTGCAGTAATTCTCCACGCGCTTGCTGCAAATTTCCTAAAGCAATATGGATGTCCATGTTGTAACGCAAACCAGCCTCAATCAAATGATTCAATTCCTCATCATGAAATTGTTGCCACCATGCCAGGCAAGGTAAATTATCAAGGGGTTTATAAGCTTTTGTACTGGAGGGAAATTGCTTTGGCGCAATGACCGATTGCTTTACTCCCTTACCACAGCCCCATAATCCTATTAGTATGAAGATTAAGAATAGTGTTTTTTTTATCATTAATTAAGTTGTTGATGTTTATTAAAATAACGGCACATTCATCATTGTAAGTTTAGTTATATGGAGTGTCTAGGGCTTTCTTGCGCCGCCATATAAGGACTCGCTCGAATACGGGCTATGCATTAAAAATGGACGGAAATTTTTCATCACCTATACTGTAGTTAAATAATAACGTTTTTCATCTTAGGATCTAAAATGGACCATTCATGGAAAGAACAGTTAAATCAGCAACTAGAAAAACATATTAGCTCCCAAAAATTCGTTAATGCCCTCTCAATGAGTTATTGTGAGCAACACACGGTTGAAGAGGCAGCAAGCGACCTGTTACTGCTTGATCAGTTATCTGTTCAACGTTCAACAATTATCAATTTCTATGAGTCAACCCTTTCTGAGTATCTCTTGCATGTGAAAATTTATCGCTTTGGGACCCCTATTCCTTTATCAGATATCCTGCCTATGCTAGAAAATATGGGCTTACGTACCTATACTGAACGCCCTTATAAGATTGTTCTTAATGAACAACAATATTGGATTAGTGACTTTAATGTTACCTCAACCCATAGTAGTGCCCTGGCTATTGAACAACTTCAAAACATTTTTAGTGATGCCTTACTGCAAATTACGAGTGGCGCATGTGAAGATGATGGGTTTAATAAATTAGTCCTGGGCGCGGGATTATCCTGGCGTGAGCTGAATATCATTCGTGCTTACGCAAAATACATGCATCAATTAGGATTTCGCTTCAGTCAGCAATACCTCGAAAAAATTATTGATACGCATGCACCGATTGCCAAAATGCTCATTCAACTGTTTTCCTTCAAATTTAGTCCGGAACAAAATGCTGCGACTAAAAAATCCATGGAGCAGTTAGAACATGAAATTCAAACCCGCATCGATGAAATTAGTAGCTTGGATGAAGATTATATTATTCGTTATTTCTGGTCTTTAATTAAAGCCACTCTACGCACCAATTATTTCCAAAACAGCAATGGGTATTTAAAAGAATATTTATCATTTAAATTGGATTCAGCAAAAATTCCTGACTTGCCACCTGGTCAGCCCATGTATGAAATTTATGTGTACTCCCCCCGTTTTGAAGGCATCCATTTACGTAGCGCCAAAGTATCGCGTGGAGGGATCCGCTGGTCTGAACGCCCCGAAGATTTTCGCACAGAAATTCTTGGTCTTATGAAAGCTCAAAAAGTTAAAAACTCAGTAATTGTACCTTCTGGGGCCAAGGGAGGGTTCATTTTAAAACGATTAGACAGCATTTCTGACCGCGAACAAATCAGGCAGGAGGTAGTTAATTGTTATAAATTATTTATCCACGGCCTCCTTGATCTCACCGATAATCTTATTGAAGATAAAGTCGTTCCACCCGCGAATACCGTTTGCTATGATGAAGCAGATCCTTATTTGGTAGTAGCCGCTGATAAGGGAACAGCGACCTTTTCCGATATCGCCAATGGTATTTCTAAAGAGTTTAACTTCTGGCTGGGCGATGCCTTTGCCTCAGGCGGTTCTGCAGGTTATGACCATAAGAAAATGGGAATTACCGCCCGTGGGACTTGGGAATCCATTAAACGGCATTTTCGTGAATTGGATATTAACTTCGCAGAACAAGAATTCACAGTGGTTGGTGTTGGGGATATGAGTGGTGACGTATTTGGTAATGGGCTTACTTATTCCAGAAACTCTCGCCTCCTTGCGGCATTTGATCATCGCCATATATTCCTTGATCCTAATCCCGATGCACGTAAATCATTTGATGAACGAGTACGTCTCTTTAATCTACCAACCTCCTCCTGGGAGGATTATAATCCAGAGCTCATTTCCACGGGCGGCGGCGTGTACCCACGTACCCTCAAATCAATTCCGCTTTCTCCTGAAATAAAACAGGCGCTAGACATCAGCCAAAACTCATTGCCACCGAATGAACTGATTAAGGCCATCTTAAGAGCTCCCGTTGATTTATTATTCAATGGTGGTATTGGTACTTATGTTAAGGCATCTACTGAATCGAACATAGATGTTGGTGACAAGACCAATGAATTTTGTCGCATTAATGGCAGTGAACTGCGTTGTAAAGTAGTAGGTGAAGGAGGTAACCTTGGATTTACGCAACTTGGCCGTGTGGAGTATGCGCTAAATGACGGCCATATTAATACGGATTCGATTGATAATTCAGCGGGAGTAAATTGTTCCGACCATGAAGTGAATATAAAAATCTTGCTGAATAAGGAAATAAATCAAGGGCATCTCACTGAAGAAAAGCGTAATCAAGAACTCTTTCAAATGACGGATGAAGTTGCCCAACTGGTACTGGAAGATAACTATAATCAAGCACTGGTTCTCGGTTTTTCTGCCGCAAATACCGTATTGTATAGCGGCTTGTATCAATCCTATATCAAAGAGCTGGAAAAATTAGTAAATCTGGATAGAACAGTTGAGTTTCTCCCCGATGATAAGAAACTCTTGGAACGCAAAGCATCCGGCCAAGGGTTAACTCGCCCAGAGCTGTCAATTCTTATGGCTTATACCAAAATTTACATCACCGGTGAGTTATTAAAATCAGATTTACCCGAGGATCCCTATTTTCTCGCCACCATGGAAACGGGCTTTCCATCACTGCTAACTAAGCTTTATGCGAAACAGATGGAAAAACACCGCCTACGACGTGAAATTATTGCTACCCAATTAAGCAATCAGATCGTAAACACCGTTGGAATTACGTTTATGTATCGCTTGCAAAGAGAAACAGGCTTGTCAATCGCTGACATTGCTCGTGCCTACACCTTAGCAGCTAAAGCTTATGGTCTGGAGGAATTACATGAGCTAATTGATTCGCTGAACTATAAAGTATCCGTACAAACTCAGTATGAATTGCTGCATCATGTGCGCCAACTTATGAATTTATCATCTCGTTGGTTCTTGCATCATGGACGACTACATGGTGATCTGGCTAGCAATATTGAGCACTATAAACAATCGATTAATAAACTTGGAACCATGATTCCCTATTTAATGGCGGGAATTACTAAAGATTATTTGGATAAACTGGTTGCCCAATTTGTAGGTATTGGTATCGCTGAAGAGACCGCGAAGAAAATTGCTGCTACGCGGGCAATGTATACCGCATTAAACGTAGTCGAGGTAGCCACCCAAAATAAATTTGATTTAGAACGAACTGCTGAGGTGTATTTTACCGTAGGCAGTAAATTTAATTTAGTTTGGTTTCGCGATCAAATTGCAACAGATTCTCGTGAGGGGCATTGGAATAGTCTGGCGCGTGTTTCCTTACGCGAAGATTTGGATAACTTGCAGCGTCGTATCACCATCGCCATTTTAAAAGAAGATCAAACGAAACTTAAAGCGGATGAGTTAATTGATTTCTGGTTGTCTAACCATACCTTTATACAAAATCGCTGGGAACAGTTATTAGAAATGCTATTCAGCAGTCAAGAAGCTGACTATACTCAATTTTTTATTGCCTTACGCGAGTTAGCAACCTTAATTAGCAGGGAGTCTTAGTGACTGTAGACCAGGAAGTAGGAACTGCGTTTTCTAAAGAAGTGATTCGGCTCATCAAAGCGATTCCCGAGGGAAAAGTTGCCACTTATGGGTTAATTGCAGACCTTGCTGGAAGCCCTCGTGCGGCACGTCAGGTGGGCTGGCTTTTGCATTCAAGTACGCAAAAACACCAACTCCCCTGGCATCGCGTCATCAAATCAAGCGGGCAACTCGCGTTTCCGCAACATAGCGAAGCCTATGAATATCAGAAAGGCCTGCTGGAGATGGAGGGTATTGTGATGCTTGGTGGTCGTGTGGATTTGAAGCGATATCTTTGGCCTATGGGAAGTTAAGGATTATATTTATAAATTGTAGGTTGGGCCCATGGCCCAATGGCACTACCCTAAGCGAGTACCCGCAGAAATAACTTGTTTAATAACATGAATTTAAATGAAATCAGTTTCCTTTTTTATGTATGATTGTTTTGCGAAGAACCGCCATACAAAGAAAA